>JBMNOF010000002.1:0-119147 GCA_050942925.1 Candidatus Spyradocola sp. | reverse complement strand
ACGTTCTCTTTCAGCCCTTCCAGCGGGTCGACTTTGCCTTTGATGGCCGCATCGGTCAGCACACGTGTGGTTTCCTGGAAGGAGGCTGCCGAAAGGAAGCTCTCGGTGGCTAACGAGGCCTTGGTGATGCCCAGCAGCACGCGCTTTGCCACCGCCGGACGGCCGCCGTTCTTGATGACTTCCTCGTTCTCGCGCTCGAACTGGAAGATGTCCACGAGGCTGCCGGGGAGCATCTCGGTGTCGCCGTTCTCCTCGATGCGGACCTTGCGCAGCATCTGGCGGACGATGACCTCGATGTGCTTATCGCAGATATCCACGCCCTGCATGCGGTAGGCGGAGAGGACTTCCAGCGTGATGTACGCCTGGACGCCCTTGACGCCCTTGATCTTGAGGATGTCGTGGGGATTGACGGAGCCCTCGGTCAGCGCGTCGCCCGCGGAAACGTGCTGTCCCTCGGTGACGCTGATGCGCGAGCCGTAGTTGATCGCATAGGCCGCGGTCTCGCCGTCGTCGCTGGTGACGATGATCTCGCGCTTGTTCTTGTTCTGGCCGATGCGCACGGTGCCGCTGATCTCGGTGATGACCGCCATGCCCTTGGGCTTGCGGGCCTCGAACAGCTCCTCGACGCGGGGAAGACCCTGCGTGATGTCCGCCGCCTGCGCGACGCCGCCGGTGTGGAAGGTACGCATGGTCAGCTGCGTGCCGGGCTCGCCGATGGACTGGGCCGCGACGATGCCGACGGCCTCGCCGATGTCCACGGGCTCGCCGGTCGCCATGTTGGCGCCGTAGCACTTGGCGCACACGCCGGTCTCGTTGCGGCAGGTCAGGACCGTGCGGATGGTGACCTTCTTGACGCCGGCCTTGACGATCTTCTCGGCAAGACGGTAGTCGATGTCCTGGTTGACGTCGCACAGGAGCTCGCCGGTCTCCGGGTGGAATACCTTCTCGGCGGCGACGCGGCCGCGGATGCGGTCCTCCAGGGTCTCAATGACCTGGCCGTTGGAGACGATCTCGGTGACCTCCATGCCGCGCACGCGCTCCCCGCGGGAGGCGAAGCAGTCCTCCTCGCGCACGACGACATCCTGGGAGACGTCGACGAGGCGGCGGGTGAGGTAACCGGAGTTTGCGGTCTTCAGAGCCGTATCGGCCAAGCCCTTTCTGGCGCCGTGGGAGGAGGTGAAGAACTCCAACACCGTCAGGCCCTCGCGGAAGTTCGCGCGAATGGGCAGCTCGATGATGTGGCCGGAGGGGTCTGCCATCAGGCCGCGCATGCCGGCGAGCTGGCGGATCTGGTTGATGGAACCACGAGCACCGGAGTTGGCCATCATGGTGATGGGGTTAAAGGTATCCAGGGACGCCTTCAGGGCGTCGGTGACCTTGTTGGTCGTGTCGTCCCAGACGGAGATGACGCGCTTGTAGCGCTCCTCGTCCGAGAGCAGACCATCCTCGAACGCCTCCTGGATCTCGCCGATCTGCTCCTCTGCCTCGTGCAGGAGCTGGGGCTTCTCCTTGGGGACCACGACGTCGGAGACGGCCACGGTGATGGCGCCCTTGGTGGAGTACTTAAAGCCCAGGGCCTTGATGCGGTCGGCCATGGCGGAGCACTCGGTCACGCCGTGGACGCGGTAGCAGGCGTGGACGATCTTGCCGAGCATCTTCTTGTCCACGACGCGGTCGATCTCCAGCTTAAAGGCATCCTCGGGGACCGTGCGCTCCACAAAGCCCAGGTCCTGCGGAATGGCCTCGTTGAAGATGATGCGGCCAATGGAGGTCTCGATGATCTTCTTGCGCGGCTCGCCATCGATCACGCGGGTGATGCGGACCTTGATGCGGGCCTGCAGGGCGATTTCGCCCAGCTGGTAGGCCATCAGCGCCTCGTTCTCGTCCATGAAGGCGCGGCCGTCGCCCTTAAAGGCCTTGGGATGCTTCTTGTCCTCGTCGCCCATGATGGTCAGGTAGTACGCGCCGATGACCATGTCCTGCGAGGGCGAGACGACGGGCTTGCCATCCTGGGGCTTGAGGATGTTGTTCGCCGCCAGCATGAGGAAGCGGGCCTCCGCCTGCGCCTCCATGGAGAGGGGCAGGTGCACGGCCATCTGGTCGCCGTCGAAGTCCGCGTTGTAGGCGGTACAGGCCAGGGGGTGGAGCTTGAGCGCCTTGCCCTCGACCAGAACCGGCTCAAAGGCCTGGATGCCCAGGCGGTGCAGCGTAGGCGCGCGGTTGAGCAGCACGGGGTGGTCGTGGATGACGTCCTCCAGGACGTCCCAGACCTCGGGCTTGACGCGCTCGACGATGCGCTTGGCCGCCTTGATGTTGGGCGCATAGCCCGCGGAGATGAGCTTCTTCATGACGAAGGGCTTAAACAGCTCCAGCGCCATGGTCTTGGGCAGACCGCACTGGTACATCTTCAGCTCCGGTCCCACGACGATAACCGAACGGCCGGAGTAGTCGACGCGCTTGCCCAGCAGGTTCTGACGGAAGCGGCCCTGCTTGCCGCGGAGCAGATCGGAAAGGGACTTGAGCGCGCGGTTGCCGGGGCCCGTGACCGGGCGGCCGCGGCGGCCGTTGTCGATCAGGGCGTCGACAGCCTCCTGCAGCATGCGCTTCTCGTTGCGGACGATGATGTCCGGCGCGCCCAGCTCCAGCAGGCGCTTAAGGCGGTTATTGCGGTTGATGACGCGGCGGTAGAGGTCGTTGAGGTCGCTGGTGGCAAAGCGGCCGCCGTCCAGCTGCACCATGGGGCGCAGTTCCGGCGGAATGACGGGGACCACGTCCAGGATCATCCAGGAGGGGTGGTTGCCGCTCTTGCGGAAGGACTCGACGACTTCCAGGCGCTTGACGGCCTTGACGCGCTTCTGTCCGGAGGCGTCCTTGAGTTCGGCGCGCAGTTCCTGGGAGAGCTTATCCAGGTCCAGCTCCAGCAGGAGCTGCTTGATGGCTTCGCCGCCCATCTTTGCGATGAAGGTCTGGTTCGTGCCCTCGATGACGGGCAGGTCGCTGTTGTCCTCCACGGCCTTGCGGTACTCGGTCTCCGTCAGCAGCTGCTTGCGGATCAGGGGCGTTGCGCCGGGGTCCAGCACGATGTAGGCGGCAAAGTAGAGCACCTTTTCCAGGGCGCGGGGCGGGATGTCCAGCAGCAGCGCCATCTTGGAGGGGATGGCGCGGAAGTACCAAATGTGGGAGACGGGCGCGGCCAGCTCGATGTGGCCCATGCGCTCGCGGCGGACCTTGGCGCGGGTGACCTCGACGCCGCACTTGTCGCAGACGATGCCCTTATAGCGCACGCGCTTGTACTTGCCGCAGTGGCACTCCCAGTCCTTGGTGGGCCCGAAGATGCGCTCGCAGAAGAGGCCGTCCTTTTCGGGCTTCAGGGTTCTGTAGTTGATGGTTTCCGGCTTTTTGACTTCGCCTCTGGACCACTCGCGGATCTTCTCCGGAGAAGCCAGACCAATCTTTATCGAATCAAAATTGTTCAGTTCAAACAAAGAGGTCCTCTCCCTTCTCTTCAAAACATGGCCACCGGCCCGCGGACCCGGGAGGGGTCCGCAGTCCGATTTTTAGAGGTCGTCGTCATCAAGCAAACCGAAATCGCCGAAGTCGTCCGAAAGGATCTCTTCGAAGTTGTCGTCGTCTATGTCGAGCTTGTCGTCATCATCGACCTCGATGATGTCGTCATCGTCGCCCTCGCCCTCGAGGGTGGATTCGCCCTCCAGCGCCTCGCGGCGATCGTCGACGGGCGCCTGGCCCAGATCGGCATCGTCCTCGTCGTCCACCATCTCGCGCAGCTCGATCTCCTCCTGCCCGTCGGTCAGGACGCGGATGTCCAGCGCCAGGGCCTGCAGCTCCTTGATGAGGACCTTGAAGGACTCCGGCACGCCCGGCTCGGGGATGTTCTCGCCCTTGGTGATGGCCTCGTAGGTCTTGACGCGGCCGACCACATCGTCGGACTTGACGGTGAGGATCTCCTGCAGGGTGTGCGCCGCGCCGTAGGCCTCCAGGGCCCAAACCTCCATTTCGCCGAAGCGCTGGCCGCCGAACTGCGCTTTGCCGCCCAGAGGCTGCTGGGTGACCAGGGAGTAGGGGCCGGTGGAACGGGCATGGATCTTATCGTCGACCAGGTGGTGGAGCTTGAGCATGTACATGTAGCCGACGGTGACGCGGTTCTCAAACGGCTCGCCGGTGCGGCCGTCAAAGACCTGGGTCTTGCCGTCGCGGGGCAGGCCCGCCATCTCCAGGCAGTTGGCAATATCTTCCTCGTTGGCACCGTCAAAGACCGGGGTGGCGACGCGCCAGCCCAGTGCCATGGCGGCGTAGCCCAGGTGCGTCTCGAGCACCTGACCGATGTTCATGCGCGAGGGAACGCCCAGGGGGTTGAGCACGATCTGCAGCGGCGTGCCGTCGGGCAGGAAGGGCATGTCCTCCTCGGGCAGGATGCGCGAGATAACGCCCTTGTTTCCGTGGCGGCCCGCCATCTTGTCGCCGACGGAGATCTTTCTCTTCTGGGCGATGTAGACGCGAACCAGCATGTTGACACCGGCATTGAGCTCGTCCTTGTTCTCGCGGGTAAAGACCTTGACGTCCACGATGGTGCCGTACTCGCCGTGCGGCACGCGCAGGGAGGTGTCGCGCACCTCGCGGGCCTTTTCGCCAAAGATGGCGCGCAGCAGGCGCTCCTCGGCGGTGAGCTCCGTCTCGCCCTTGGGCGTGACCTTGCCAACGAGGATGTCGCCGGCGCGGACTTCGGCGCCGATGCGGATGATGCCGCGGTCGTCCAGGTCGCGCAGGGCGTCCTCGCCCACGTTCGGGATGTCCGCGGTGATCTCCTCCGGCCCGAGCTTCGTGTCGCGGGCCTCGGTCTCGTACTCCTCCATGTGGATGGAGGTCAGGATGTCGTCCTTGACCATCTTTTCCGAGATCAGGATGGCGTCCTCGTAGTTATAGCCTTCCCAGGTCATGAACGCCATCAGGACGTTCTTGCCCAAGGCGATCTCGCCCTGGTCCGTCGACTGGCCGTCGGCGATGACCTGGCCCTTTGCCACGCGCTCGCCCGCGGAAACGATGGGGCGCTGGTTGATGCAGGTGGACTGGTTGGAGCGCGTGAACTTAATGAGCTTGTGCGTATCGCGCACGCCGTCGTCGCCGCGGATGATGATCTGGTCGGCGGCGACCTTCTCCACCACGCCGTCGCGCTTGGCCAGGATGCAGACGCCGGAGTCGCAGGCCGCGCGGTACTCGATGCCGGTGGCGACGACCGGGGCGTCGGTGGTCAGCAGCGGAACCGCCTGGCGCTGCATGTTGGCGCCCATCAGAGCGCGGTTCGCGTCGTCGTTTTCCAGGAAGGGGATCATGGCCGACGCGACGGAGACCAGCTGCTGCGGGCTGACGTCCATGTAGTCGATCTGGTTGCGGTCGATTTCGACCGTGTCCTCGCGGCTGCGCGCGGTGACGCGCTCGTGGACGAACCAGTGGTTCTCATCCAAGGGCTCGTTGGCCTGGGTGATGATGTAGTTTTCCTCTTCGTCCGCCGTCATGTAGCGGACTTCGTCCGTCACGCGCTTGGCGACCTGGTCGACGCGGCGATAGGGCGCCTCGATGAAGCCGTAGCGGTTGACGCGGGCGTAGGTCGCCAGCGCGCCGATCAAACCGATGTTCGGACCTTCCGGCGTCTCGATGGGGCACAGGCGCGAGTAGTGCGAGTGGTGCACGTCGCGGACATCCATGGAGGCGCGGTCGCGGTTGAGGCCGCCCGGGCCCAGGGCCGAGGTGCGGCGCTTGTTCGTCAGTTCCGCCAGGGGGTTGGGCTGATCCAGGAACTGCGAGAGCTGGGAGGAGCCGAAGAACTCCTTGATGGCGGCGGAAACCGGGCGGATGTTGATGAGGGCCTGCGGCGTGACAACGTCCAGATCCGTGATCGCCATGCGCTCCTTGACCGTGCGCTCCAGGCGGGACAGACCGATGCGGATCTGGTTCTGCAGGAGCTCGCCCACCGAGCGCAGGCGGCGGTTGCCCAGGTGGTCGATGTCGTCGATGGTGCCGATGCCATAGTTGAGGCCGATGACATAGCTCATGGACGCCACAACGTCGTCGACGTAAATGTGCTTGGGGATGAGGTTGTCGATGTTCTGCCGGATGGCGGCCTTCAGGCTCTCCTCGTCCTCGTTTTCGGCCATGAGGGCGCGAAGGGTCGGGACGTGGACCTTCTCGGTGATGCCCACTTCCTCCGGGTCAAAGGAGAGGAAGGCGGAAGCGTCGGCAAAGTTGTTGCCCAGAACCTTGATGTCAAAGGCGCCCTTTTCGTTTTCCACGTGCAAAACGACGCAGTTGATGCCGGCGTTCTGGATGGTTTCGGCCATCTCGCGGGAGATGGTGTTGCCGGCGGAAACGAGGATTTCGCCCGTGTCGGGGTGGACGACGTCCTCGGCGGCAATGCCGCCCGCGATGCGCGCGGACAGCGCCAGCTTCTTGTTGAACTTATAGCGGCCCACCTTGGCAAGATCGTAGCGCTTCGGGTCGAAGAACAGGCCGTTGACCAGGGAATTGGCCGTCTCCACTGTCGGCGGCTCGCCGGGGCGCAGCTTCTTGTAGACCTCAAGAAGGCCCGTGTCCACGCTCTTTGCGGTATCGCGCTCGATGGTGGCCAGCAGGTGCTCCTCGTTGCCCAGCAGGTCGAGGATCTCGTTGTCCGTGCCGTAGCCCAGGGCGCGCAGCAGGACGGTCATGGGCAGCTTTCTCGTGCGGTCAATGCGCACCCACATCACGTCGTTGGAGTCGGTTTCATACTCCAGCCAGGCACCGCGGCCCGGGATGACGGTGGTGGCGTAGAGGGGCTTGCCAGTCTTGTCGATGGTCTTGGCGTAGTACACGCCGGGCGAACGCACGAGCTGGGAGACGATGACGCGCTCGGCGCCGTTGATGATGAAGGTGCCCGAGGCGGTCATGAGCGGGAAATCGCCCATGAAGACCTCCTGCTCCTTGATTTCGCCCGTCTCCTTGTTCATCAGGCGGACGTTCACGCGAAGAGCCGTGGCGTAGGTGTAGTCCCGCTCCTTGCAGCGCTCCTCGGTGTACTTGGGCGTTTCATCGAGGGAGTAGTCGGTGAACTCCAGCACCAGGTTTTCCGAAAAGTCGGTAATGGGAGAAATGTCTCTGAGCACCTCGCGGAGGTCTTCCTTCAGAAAGCGCTCGTAAGAGTTCTTCTGCACCTCGATCAGGTTGGGCATTTCCAGGACTTCTTCGATCTTGGAAAAACTCATCCTCGTGCGCTTTCCCATCTGAACCGCATGGACCATGTAAGCACTCACCTCTCCTGTAGATTTCCGCGGGCAAGCCGGTCGGACCTGCTCCGAAGGGCCGTAAGGGATTGTCGGCGCGATTTCTTGTTCTTTTGACAAAGCCGAAAAAAGGCATTGCAATTTGGAAGGAAACGTTGTACAATATTGCATGAAATCGGATCGGAAGGGTGTGAAGACGCCCTTTTCCGCATTATGCAGATTATAATTGTAACACTTCAGCCTTCCACCGTCAATTCGGTCGGGAGCTTTTTTGTGCCCAAAAAGCAAGAATTTCTGTTAAGAATTCGAAAACTCCCTTGACAACCGCCTCTAGAATGTGATATTGAGGTTTTCTTTTTGTTAAACTTTCATTAATGCAAACGCAAGTTCGAAAATAGCTTGCAAAATCCCATCTGACGATCGGAGGTCCTCCAACGTGAAGGCACTAAAATCTTGTTTTCAGCGGGAGCCGGTGCTGTGCGTTTCCCTGCTGTGCGCGCTGCTTTCCTTTTTCTTTCTGCCCCCCTCGCGGGAGACGCTCACCTTTCCGGATTACCGGGTGCTCTGCCTGCTGTTCTGCCTGATGGCGTCGGTGGCGGGGCTTGGGGAGTCCGGGCTCATGCGGCTGCTCTCCTCGGCGCTGCTGCACCGGGCGCGGTCGCAGGGGATGCTCGCGCTGCTGATGACGCTGCTGTGCTTCTTCTCCTCGATGCTGATGACAAACGACGTTTCGCTGGTGGCCTTTGTGCCCCTGACGATCCTCGTTCTGCAGGAAGCGGCGCTTCCCCAGCTGCTCATCCCGATCATTGCGCTGGAGACGATCGCGGCGAACCTGGGGAGCGCTCTTACGCCGGTGGGGAACCCGCAGAACCTCTATCTCTTCTCCGCATACTCGATGGGCGCGGGGGAATTCTTCTCCGTTACGGTTCCCCTTACGGTGGTTTCGCTGTTGCTGGTGGTGGGCGCGGTGTTTGCGCTGCGCCTGCGCGGGTCCCTCAGCGTAAAAACGGCGCCGGTGGACCCGCCAGACCGCCGTCGGCTCCTCCTGCACGGCGCGCTGTTCGTGCTGTGTCTATTGACGGTGTTTTCGGTTCTGGACTACCGGATTCTGCTCGCCATCGTGCTTGTGGCGCTGCTGATAGGGGACCGTCCGGTCTTCCGGCGCGTGGACTACGCGCTGCTGGGGACCTTCCTGTGCTTTTTCCTCTTTTCCGGAAACCTGAGCCGCATCCCCGCGGTGCGCGAGCTCTTGACCGGGCTGATGGAAAAGAGCGCGTTCTTCGCCTCGCTTCTGACGAGCCAGGTCATCAGCAACGTGCCGACGGCCCTGCTGCTGGCGCCGTTTACGGACAATGCGCGCGCCATGATCCTGGGCACGGACGTCGGCGGCCTGGGCACGCTGGTGGCGTCGCTCGCTTCCCTCATCTCCTACAAGTTTTACGCGCGGACAGAGGGCGCGCAGGCGGGGCGGTACTTGGCGGTCTTTACGCTGCTCAACGTGGTGCTGCTCGTGCCGTTGATTGCGCTCTCCCTTCTTTTGCTCGCCGCGGGCTAAAGAAGGTTTTGGAGGGACGGCGTATCTCGCCGTCCTTTTTTTGCGCCCAAAAACCTCCGGCGGGGGTTGTGTGTCTAACAGAGGACCGGTCAGAAATCCACGAAAGGAGTTGCGGCCCATGACGGACGAAGAATTCGCAGAGCGCGTCACCGCGATGACCCAGACGCTGTACCGCGTCTGCTACGCGCAGCTCGCGCAGGCTTGCGACCGAGAGGACGCCGTGCAAGAGGCGCTGCGCAAGTGCTGGCAGAAGCGCGGACAGCTTCGGGATGCGCGCTATTTGCAAACCTGGGTCATCCGCGTGCTCCTCAACGAATGTCACAACATCCAGCGCCGTTCCGCGCGCACCCAGCCCTCCGCTAGGCTTCCCGAGCGCGCGGCCGCCCCGCAGCCCATGGGGGCCACGCGCGTAGGGGAGGCGCTGCTCGAACTGGACGAGAAGCTGCGCATGCCCCTTGTGCTGCACTACATGGAGGGGTATTCGGTTGCCGACGTTGCGGCGGCCCTGCGCCTTCCGCAGGGCACCGTCAAGACCCGGCTGCGCCGGGGGCGCGAGGAACTCAAGGCCCTTCTTCAACCACCGCTAGGAGGTGTATCCCGTGATCCCGTCGGATGAACTGCGCCACGCCTTTCCGGAACCGGACGCAAGGTTCCAAGCCTGCGTCCGCCACACGCTGGACGCCCTGGCCCAAGAGGACGCACAAAAGGAGAGATTTCCCATGAAACGCCCCCACCTGCGCGTCGGCGTGCTCATTGCCGCCGCTGTGCTTCTGCTTTCCACCATCGGCGTCGCCGCCGCAAGCTGGCGGTACGGACTGTTTGACTTTCTGCAGGTAGATCCCGAGGAGCTTTCCGAGGCGTTGGCCTTCGTGCAGACGCAGGTGCCGCAGACCCAAGCGCCGCAGGCCGGAAGTCCCGCCGCCGAAACCTCGTTCTCCCTGCGCGAGGCGGTCTACGACGGCGGCGCCGTGCACCTGGTTGTGGAGGCCCGGCCCGCCAGCGACGAGGTTCTGCTCATCGGCCCGGACTGCCTGCTGACGGACCCGGCCTCCAGCCTAGGCCTTTCCAGTGAGGAAACCATCGCCGACTACGCGAAGGCGAACGGCAAGACCGAGATCCGCAGCGTACAGATCGTCGATACCAGTGCGGCCACGGGCGGAGAGGGCGTCGTGCAGTCCCTTTCGTATCGGCTGGAGGGCGACGGCACGCTCGTCTTTCTCGCCAGCGGCGCCGCCCCGGAGGGGACGGCCTCGCTGCCCGTGGAGCTCGTCTGCCTGACGTATCCGCTCCTGGCGGACGGCAACTACGACGTGGAAAACGGCACGCAGACCGATCTCTCCTTCTCGCTGGAGCGCACGGACGCCGGCCAGGACACCCGTTCCTTCTCCACGCCGGTCGCGTTTGCGGGCTGCGGCGTGACGGTGGAGCGCGTGGAGTTCACCGCCTCTCCCTTGGGCATCTACTACGCGATGGAGTGCACCGTGACGGACGAAGCGGCCTTTGCCGCCGTGGAAGAGGGGTTGTTCTTCCGCTTCCTGGATGCGGACGGCGAGGCGATTCCCCTGGCCGCCTCCATCGGTTCCCAGAGGAGCGACCCGGCGGATGGACGCTTCACTCTGGAAGGCGCGCTCGCCGCGAGCGACGCACTCCCGGCTTCCCTCACGATCCAGGCCTACGACGCCGAAACCAAGGAGGTCTACGACACGCAGACCCTGCGGTGAGGCCAAAAGGAGGCGCCCTGCGCGAAATTCGCGCAGGGCGCCTTGTCGTTTCACTCCGCGTACATGGCCCGGAACTCGGTGGGCGTCATGCCCTCCAGGCGCTTAAAGTTGTAGCAGAAGTAGCTGCTGTTCTCGATGCCGACGCGCTGGCCGACCTCGGAGACGCGGTACTCGGACTTGACCAGTAGTCTTTTGGAGCGCTGAATGCGCCGCTTGAGGATGTACTGAAAGGGTCTTTCCCCAATGCCGTCCTTAAACACGCGGCAGAAGTGCTGCGGCGTGAGGTTCATCAATCCCGCCAGCTCCTCCAGCGTGATGACGTCGGCGATATGCGCTTCGATGTAGTCCAGCACGGGCTTGAGCTTGTGCGCGCGCTGGGTCTGCTGCCCCGTCTGCTCCTTGCGGATCATGTAAAACTCCACGAGGATGCGGTAGACGTACGGGCTGGCGCGGAGCTGGCCGCAGATCGGGTCGGCGTGCAGTTCGAGAAAGATGTTCTTAAACAGCGCGTCAAAGCGCGTGGGGTCCGGCAAATCCACGACGCAGGCCTTTTGCAGGCTCAGGCTGCGGAGCGTCTCCTCCAGGCAGTTGCCGTCAAAGCAGAGCCAGTTGGTCTTCCACTCCGGGGTGAGGGGCCAATAGTCGTGCGGAACGCCCTGGGGAAGGTAAAAGCAGGTGCCGGGGTGGATGTCGTAGGTATGCCCGTCCACCGTCAGGCGCCCTTCTCCCTCCTCGCCATAAATGACCTGGGTATTGACCGCGCCCTCGTCGCGCCGGCGCCGGGACTGCTTCTGCGCCGCGCCGATAGCGTGGATGACAAAGGGCAGGTCCATGTTCTTGTGGTTGGGAAACAGCGCTTCGGATTTCATTTGGGCATTTTCCCTCCTCTCCGGTCCTGCGCCCGCGGGCGCTCAGTGGTCCCCAAAGAGGGGCTCCTCGACCTTTTCCTGCCGCTTCATCTCCGCAAGGACGGAGAAGGTCAGCGGAATGGTCAGGATGAGCGAGCAGACGTCGGCCACGGCCTGGCTCATCTGCACGCCGAGCAAGCCGAGGAACTGCGGCAGGATCAGGATTGCCGGAATGAAGAAGATGCCGCTGCGCGCCGCCGCGGTGATGGACGCCTTCAGGGGCTTACCGATGGTCTGCATCATCATGTTGGAAATGACGACAAAGGCCGTAAAGGGATAGGCGATGCACTGCAGGCGGAGCGACAGCGCGCCGATCTCAATGACCTGCTGGTCCTCGCGGCGGAAGATGGCGACGACATCCGGCGCAAAGACGATGCCCAGAGTGGAGAACACCACCAGCACGCAGAAGCCCACGATCACCGTGAACCAGAAGGCCTGGCGCACGCGCTTATACTCCCTGGCGCCGTAGTTAAAGCCGCAAACCGGCTGGAAGCCCTGGCCAAAGCCGATGACGCTGGAGTTGGCAAACTGCAGAACGCGCGTCACGATGGACATGCCTGCAATGGCCGCATCCCCGTAGAGGCCCGCGGCAAAGTTCAGGCAAATGCTCGCGACGGACCCCAGGCCCTGCCGGAACAGAGAGGGCAGGCCGCCGCGCAGGATTTCCTTATAGCGCGAAAGGCTGGGGGCAAACTCCCGCAGGTGAATGGCGATGTTGCCGCCCCGCGTGCAGCCGCGCAGGAGGAGGAAGAAGCTGACGATCTGGCTGAGGATCGTGGCCAGCGCCGCGCCGCTGACGCCCATGTCCAGGACGAAGATGAACAAGGGGTCCAAGCCGATGTTGATCACCGCGCCGGCGCCCATGCCGATCATGCCGAAGAACGCGCTGCCCTGGAAGCGGAGCTGGTTGTTCAGCACAAGCGAGGAAGCCATGAACGGCGTGCCGATCAGGATGTACAGGGCGTAATCCCGGGCGTAGGGCGCAATGGTGGGCGTAGCGCCCAGGATCTGGACCAAGGGCTCCAGGAAGATCAGGCCGAGCGCGCCGAAGAGCGCGCCGGCGATAAAGGCCGACACAAAGCCGGTCGTGGCCATCTTGCGCGCATGCTCGACATCCCCATGCCCCAGCGCGCGGGAGATGTAGTTGCCGGAGCCATGCCCAAACGTAAAGCCCAGGGCCTGGATGATGCTCATCAGCGGGAACACGACGCCCACCGCCGCGGTCGACTCCGTGTTGATCTGACCCACAAAATAGGTGTCCGCCATGTTGTAAAAGGAGGAGATCAGCATCGAGACAATGGCGGGCAGCGCCATCGTCAGGATGAGCCGCGGTATCGGCTCCTCCGTCAAATACTTCCGTTTTTCTTCCGGATTGGTAAAGGTTCTCATTTTGCCCCTCCTGCCTCTTTCTGCGTAATCGTTTACAGTATACAATAGCTTTTCGCAAAACGCAACTTTGTTCCGCCATGCGGACCCATTTGCTTGGGTGCGTCTCTCCGGAAAGTTTTATTTGCATATATTGTTTCCGCGTGATACAATTTACCTTATAAATCAACTGGCAAGGAAGGCACTTCCATGTTCTTTTTTCGCAGCGATGGACGCCTCGTGCGTTCTCTTCCCGCTATGCAGAAAATCATTCCCTATATTATGCGTTCGCGTGCCGCGTCCGTGAATCTCTTTCAGGAGCGGCTGGACTGCACGCCGATAGACGCCTACATTTCCGCACATGAGTGCGAGGGCCGCCGGACCGTCAACACCATGCACATTCTGATCGCGGCGCTGGTGCGGACCATTGCGCTGCGTCCGCAGCTCAACCGCTTTGTCATGCACAGCCGGATCTATGCGCGGCACAAGATCTCCGTCAGCTTTGTGGTGCACCGCTCCCTGCGCCTGGAGGATGGAGGAACCACCATCAAGCTCGATTTTGACGGAACGGAAAGCCTGGCGGACATCGTGCAGGCCGTGAACGCCTGCATTGCGCGCGAAACGCAATCCCTGGACGTACACAACGCCACAGACGACATGGCGGAGGCCTTTATGCGCCTTCCGGCCTTCCTCTTGCGCCCGCTGATCGGATTCGTGATGGGGCTGGACCGCTACAACCTGCTGCCGGAAGCCGTCTTGCAGGCAAGCCCCTTCCACTCCACGATCTTTTTGACGAACCTAAAATCCCTGTCCATCGACTCGGTCTATCACCATCAATACGAGTTTGGGACAAACGGCATCTTCGTCTCCATGGGCAAGGAATCCCTTGGGGTTGTGGCGCGGCCGGACGGCTCCAGCGACGTGCGCAGGATGATGAACCTCCACATCTCCCTGGACGAGCGGTTCTGCGACGGGCTCTACTTCGCCCGGTCCATGCGCCTGTTCCGGAAATACCTGCGCGATCCTTCTCTTCTCGAGGAAAAACTGGATCACAAGGAAGAAGATCTGCCCTAACCCAACGGACAAAACAAAAAAAGGAGAGGCAACAGCCTCTCCTTTCTTGTTGTCTCTCTACAGTGCATACAGGATGGCGCGCAGCATGATTCCGCAGACCAATGCGATGAGCGCGCCCACGATCAGCATGGAAAGCATGCCGCCCACTCCCACGGTCTTGCGCATCACGATCCCGCAGACGATGGCGCCAAGCCCCATGAGCGTACCCAGGGCAAACAAAATCGCCAGAAAGATCAACCTTCTTCCTCCTCCCGACACATTCCCAGGGCGGCAACCAACAGGAGTCCCGCCGGAATGAGCGCCGCGCGCAATTGCAGGATCTGCGTCAGCAGACCGCCCAGTCCTGCGCCCAGCATAAAGCAGCCGATTACGGCAAAGTACTGCAATCCCACGCGAAGGTGGTGGCCATCGCGCTCCTGCGCATAGCGCCAGAGGTGTTCCGTGCCGCTGCGCAGGTTGCCCGTGCACATGGTGGTGGCATAGCGGTTTCCCTCAAAGGCGCGGAAGGCATTGACCTGCATGGCGCAGACGAAGGAGATGCTCGCATTCACCAGGTTGTTCCAGCTCTCCGGCAGGAAGGCGGAGGCGACGAGCACCAGCACCTCCACGACGAGCACGGCCTGCCGCCAATTCACCGGGCGCAGGACCCGCTTGCGCGCGCGAAGGAACTCCGCAAGCAGTATGCCGAGCACAAAGGCGCACACCGGCACGAGGTAGCGCAGGGCCTGGGGATCAGCTTCAAAGGCGCGAAGTCCGAGCAGCACCAGGTTTCCGGTCTGGGCGTTGGCAAAGACGCGCCCGCGCGCCACATAGGTATACGCGTCCAGGAACCCACCCGTCGCGGCCAACAGCAGCCCCATCTGGAGGGAATCCGCCTTCCGGCAGGTGCGGCAGCCCGAATTCGCGCCCATCAATCCAAGGCCGCAAACGCGGCGGAGCGGAACTTGCGGGTGACGTCGATGGTGCCGGTATCGGTCTTCTGCAGCATGAGCAGGAGCACCAGGTCATCCTCCGGGCTGACGCAGAAATAGGTGCCCAGCCAGCCGTCCCAGCCGAACTCGCCCTTGCTGCCCAGGCTCGGGGCTTGTCCCTCGTCCAGGAGCACGCGCATGAAGTTGCCGTAGCCGTGGCCGCGGAGCGAATCCCACGTGCAGGTGGCGCGCTGGGCGTGCGTGAGCTGATTCTGCCGCATAAACCGGACCGTGCGCGGGGAAAGGATGCGCGCGCCGTCCAGCTCCCCGCCGCGGGCCAGCATCTGCGCAAAGCGCGCATAGTCGTCCAGCGTGGAAACCAGGCCCGCGCCTCCGGACTGGAAGGCCGGTTCGCGGTCATACAGGGGCAGGATGCACAGGTGCGCGCCCGTCCAGCGGACGAGCTCCGGGCCCTGCTGGCGGTAGACGGCCGCAAAGCGCTCGCGCTTCTCCTCCGGAATCCAGAACCCGGTATCGGTCATGTGCAGCGGCGCAAAGATTTCCTCCCGCAGGAAGTCCCCGAAGCGCTTTCCGGAGGCGACCTCCACCACCGCGCCCATGACGTCCGCCGAAACGCCGTACTGCCAGCGGCTGCCCGGCGCAAAGGCCAAGGGCATCTGCCCCATGCGGTTGGCAAAGTCCACCGTGCCCGTCTCCTCGCCGCGGGCTTGGCCCGCCTGCACCTCGGACCACAGGCTTTGCATCCGCGTCTCGGCAAAGCCGATCTCCCCGCCGTAGACCAGGCCGCTGGTCATGCCCAGAAGGTCCTTGATCGTGGCGGGCACGTCGACGGGCCGCAGGGCGGCGCCGTCCCAGTAGACCTGGTTGCGGAAGCCCGGCAGGTACTTGCTCACGGGATCGAGCAGATCGATCTGCCCGCGCTCGAGCAGGATCATGGCGGCGCAGGCCGTCACGGGTTTGCTCATGGAGAACAGGCGGAAGATGGTATCCCGCCGCATGGGGCGCCCGGCCTCGCGGTCGGCAAGTCCGCTCTCCCCGTAATAGATCTCCTGGCCATGCAGGTTGAGCATCGCAACGGCGCCAGCGATTTCTCCGCTGTCCACCGCCTCTTTCAGGACGCTGTCCAAGCGTGCCTTTCTCATCGGATCCATGCAAAAACCCCCTTTACGGTCTAAAGTATACCACAACTCTCCGCCCGCGCGCTACTCCTCTCCGTCGGGAACGACCATGCTTCCCCCCTTCATGGGCGAAGCCGCCAGGTGCGTAAACACCCCCAGCACGCCCTCGGTGTAGCGCGCCGGATGCGGCGTCCAGCGAGCGTGGCGCTCCTGGAGAATGCGCTCGATCTCCTCCGGCGGACGCTTTTCCCCGCGAACGCCGACGATCTCGAGCTTTCTTGCCTCGACGTCGATGAAGATGAGGTCGTCCTCCTCCACGAGAGCGATGGGACCGCCCTGCGCCGCTTCGGGCGAGACGTGGCCGATGGCGGGCCCCTTTGAGGCGCCGGAGAAGCGGCCGTCGGTGATCAAGGCGATGGAGGCGGAGAGCTCCGGGTCCGAAGAGATGGCCTCGGTCGTGTAGAACATCTCGGGCATGCCGCTGCCCTTCGGGCCCTCGTAGCGGATAAAGACGGCGTCGCCTGGGCGGATCTTGTGGGTTAAGATGGCGGAAATGGCGTCCTCCTCGCAATCGAAGGGACGGGCGCGCAGGAGCGCGCGGTGCATCTCCTTGGGGACGGCGCTGTGCTTGATGACCGCTCCCTCGGGCGCGAGATTCCCGCGCAGCACCGCGATGGTGCCGTGGCTGCCGATGGGCGCGTCAAACGTGCGGATGATGTCCGTGCGCGCGCATCCGGTCTTGCGCAGGTACTCGTCGCACTTTTCGTAATACTCGCTCTTGCGCAGATCCTCCAAGTTCTCGCCCAAGGTCTTGCCAGTGACGGTCATGACGTCCAAGTGCAGCATGGACTTGATCTCCTCCATGACGCGGGGCACGCCGCCGGCATAGTAGAAGTATTCCGCGGGGAAGCGCCCGGCCGGGCGAATGTCCAGCAGATAGTGCGCGTCGCGGTGCATGCGGTCAAAGGTATCCGCGTCCAGGTCCACGTGGAATTCGTGGGCGATGGCGGGGATGTGCAGAAGCGCGTTTGTGGACCCGGAGATGGCCGCGTGGACCATGATGGCGTTTTCAAAGCTCTTCAGCGTCACCATGTCGCGCGGGCGCAGATCGTTCTTTGCCAGGAACAGGGCCTGCTCCCCGGCGCGGCGGGCCGCCATCCGAAGATCCGGGCAGAGGGCGGGCAGGAGCGCGGTGCCCGGGAGCATGAGCCCGAGGGCTTCGGCAAGGATCTGCATGGTGGACGCGGTGCCCATAAAGGAACAGGCTCCGCAGGAAGGACAGGCATGGTGCTTATAATAGGTGAACTCCTCCTCGGTGATCTCGCCGCGCGCACACATGGCCGAATACATGCCGATCTGCTCCAGCGTGAGCAGATTGGGCCCGGCGCTCATGACGCCGCCCGTGACCATGACGGTGGGCAGATTCGTGCGCCCGATCGCCATCAGGTGCGCGGGCACGGCCTTGTCGCAGCTGGCGAGAAAGACGCCCGCGTCAAAGGTCGTCGCGCGCTCGTGGATCTCGATGAGGTTGCAGATTGTGTCGCGCGAGGCCAGGGAATAGTTGATGCCGTCGTGCCCCTGGGCCATGCCGTCGCAGATGTCGGTGGCAAAATAGCGCGCGGCGCGGCCTCCCGCCTCGGCCACGCCCTGGCAGGCGAGGTTGACCAACTCCAACAGGTGCGCCGAGCCGGGATGGCTGTCGCCAAACGTGGACTCGACCAGGATCTGCGGCTTTTCCAGGTCCTCTATGCTCCACCCCATCCCGATGCGCAAGGGGTCCATCTCCGGCGCCAACTTGCGTACTTCCTGACTTCTCATGTCGTTTCTCCTTCCTGCGAACCCGAAGTTCTTGTTAACAAAGCGTGATCGCTCTTGCATCTTAGCACAAAATGTCGCACAATAAAAGAGATCTTATCAAATCGGCAAAGGGTGAGGAAAATTTATGTTATTTTCCAAGGAAGAACTTCGCCGTCTCATTGTGCCCCTGATGATCGAACAGATCCTCGCCGTGACGATCGGTATGGCGGACACGATGATGGTGGCAAACGTCGGTGAGGCGGCGGTCTCGGGTGTATCGCTCGTGGACAGCATCAACATCCTCCTGATTAACATCTTCTCCGCCATGGCAACGGGCGGAGCGGTTGTCGCATCGCAGTACCTCGGCCGGCAGGAGCGGGAAAGCTCCTGCATTGCCGCCAAACAGCTGATTTACAGCAGCGCGTGCATCGCCTTGGCGCTGGGCATCCTCGCCCTGCTGGGCGGCAGGCATCTGCTCGGGTTCGTCTTTGGCTCGGTAGAGCCGGACGTCATGTCCTATGCGCAGACCTACTTCTGGCTTTCCGCCCTGTCCTATCCGTTCCTTGCGGTCTACAACGCGGGCGCGGCGCTGTTCCGCTCCATGTCCAACTCCTCGATCTCGATGAAGACCTCGATCCTGATGAACGTCATCAACATCGGCGGCAACGCGCTGCTGATTTACGGGTTCAACATGGGAGTTGCGGGCGCGGGCACGGCGACGCTCATCTCCCGCGCAACCGGCGCGGTGGTCATGATGTGGCTGCTCCGCAACCGCCACAACCTCATCTACGTCGAGCACCTCTTCCGCTACCGTCCGGACTGGCAGATGATCAAGCGCATCCTGCGCATCGGCGTTCCCAACGGATTGGAGAACGGCATGTTCCAGGTGGGCAAGGTCTTGGTGTCCTCGCTCATCGCCCTCTTTGGCACGACGGCCATCACCGCCAACGCCATCGCGAGCAACCTGGCCTCCTTTGAGTGCATCCCGGGCAACGCGCTCGGCCTTGCGATGATCACGGTCATCGGCCGCTGCGTCGGCGCAAACGATTACGAACAGGCCAAGCTCTACGCCAAAAAGCTGATGAAGATGACCTACCTGTTCATGGCGGGGATCAGCGTTCTGCTCATTCTCCTGTGCGTGCCCATCACCCGGCTCTACAACCCCTCGGAAGAGACGTTCCAGCTGGCCATTTGGCTGGGCGTTTACCACAGCCTCTGCGCAATCGTCATCTGGCCCGCGTCCTTTGCGCTGCCCAACATCCTGCGCGCGGCGGGCGACGTGCGCTTCACGATGCTGACGTCCGTAGTCTCCATGTGGCTGTGCCGCATCCTCTTCTCCTACGTGCTGGGCCTGGGTTTCCACCTGGAGCTCAAGGGCGTGTGGATCGCCATGACGCTGGACTGGCTGGTGCGCGCGATCCTATTCGTGTGGCGCTACTTCTCCGGCCGGTGGCAGAACAAGCAAGTTCTCAACTAAAAAGAATGGAAAAATGCCCTCGAACCAAAGCGGTCCGGGGGCATTTTTCCATTCTTTCGCCCAATGCGGACAGTCCCTGCAAAAGACTGCGCGCCACCCTTGGCTGCGAACAACCGCCGGCAAGGCAGACGGGACGAGTGTCCGCGTTTGCACACAGGCGCGGCGCTGCCGTCGGAAAGGGTCAAACGACGGCGGCCCTTCGCACATCGGCATGCCCTTCCGCGCCGGAACGCGCCGAACCTCCACGCAGTCTCCCTCTGCACAGGGACGGTATTTCGGTCACAACCTTTGTGCCAATTTCAATGTAACAGACTGCGGCGCATTTGTCAAATGGTCTAGGCGAGTTTTCACAATAAATTTCCACTACAGCAAAGGGAAGTTCATTCTTTCCCGCAATCGTTCCGGTTTCGTTCGCTTTCTCTTGCGTGCGCCGACACATTTGCCGCACAAAACGCCCCCGGCATTTGCCGGAGGCGCAACGGGGTTCATCCGCGCTTGGCGGCGGGGCGCGGCGCGCGCCTTTCCTTGGCCAGGTGCTCGGAAGCGGGATCAAAGGAGAGGATTTCGCACTCGATGCGGCCGTTGTAAACGCGGCGGCGCTTGGTGCAGCGGCGCCCAAAGTCCTTTTCAAAGTCGCGGCGGGAAGTGATGGCCGTCAGCGTCCAACCGTCGCCCTTGCGCAGGAGCTCGCCGAGCTCCGCGCAGACGCGGCGCGCCTCCTTCTCGTCCCCGAGGCGCTCGCCGTACGGGGGATTGGTCACGATGGCGCCGCGCGGCGCGGGGAACTCCGCGTCGCGCAGGGCCTTGCGCTCCAAGTGCACAAAGCCGTTGAGCCCGGCCTGCGCGCGGTGCGCTGCGGCCAGGCGCAGGACGTGCTCGTCGATGTCCGAGCCAAACACCTCCACGGTGCGCTTGCTCTTGGCCGTCTCAAACCGGTCCCGCGCCTCCTGGCGGATCTGCTCCAAGGCGGGCTTGTCCACGACCTCCCATTTCTCCATGTCAAAGGGGCGAAGAAGGCCTGGCGCGCGGTCCAGCGCGATCAGGGCCGCCTCAATGGGCAGCGTGCCGGAGCCGCAGAGCGGATCGTAAAACGGCAAGGCAGTGCGCCAGGGCGAGACCATGAGCATGGCCGCGGCGAGCGTTTCCCGCAGGGGCGCGGTCGCGTTCAGCGTGCGGTAGCCGCGCCGCGCGAGCCCTGCGCCGCTGGTATCCAGCGTCACGGCGACCTCGTTTTCGTGGATGTGGACGTCGATGTGGTAGCGGGCGCCATCCTCCGGCAGCCAGTGGAGCCGGTAGGCCGCCTTCAGCCTTTCCACGATCGCCTTCTTGGCGATGGACTGCACGTCGGGCACGGACATGAGCGTCGATCGGGCGCACTTGCCGGTGACATAGACCTCGGCATTGCGCGGGAGCAAGTTCTCCCACGCCTTGGCGCGCACGCCCTCAAACAGGTCGTCAAAGGTCTCCGCGCGAAAGCGCGCGACGTAAATCAACACGCGGTCCGCCGTGCGCAGCCAGAGATTGGCCCGAAAGGCGTCCTCGAGCGTGCCGGAAAAGGACGCCCCGCCGAGGAACCCCTTGGCCTCGTAGCCCAGCCGCTTGAGCTCCCCTGCGACCACGCCCTCCAAGCCAAAGGCGGCCGTTGCGCCCAGCTGAAAGTTCTCGCTCATCGTTTTTCCTCCCCCTGCGTCTCACGGGGAACGTCTCTCCTCGTGCGGTTGATGTTGACGCCGTTGACCACCAGTTCAAAGCGGCAGCCGAGAAAATTGGCCGCCTCCTCGCACATCTGCATGCGGGTCAGGTAGATTTCCATAAAGTCCATGACCGAGGAACTCTCGTCCATGGACAGCGCAAAGCGGATGATCCGGCGCACGGGATCGACCTGTACGGCGTTTTCGGCGATCGAGTAGTTCACGCGGTCGTGGATGTCGTCCGGATTATAGGAAGCGCGGCGCACGCGGGTGCGGTGCGCATCCGACTTGTCTGCGATGATGAGAGCGGCGGAAATCGCGGAAACCACCTTGCCATTTTGCTCCTCGTGGTTGCCCACGGCCCCGATGATGGTGACCACCTCGTCCATGGGCATGCCCATCTCCTGCAAGAGGGGAAAGAGCAAAACGCCCCCGGTGATGCCGTGGTTGACGCGGTTGACGGCGTTGCCCACGTCGTGCACCCAGCCGGCGATGGCGGCCAGCTCGCACATGCGCTCCGGGTAGTGGAGCTGTTCGAGGATGTCGCGGGCTGTATGGCTGACAAAGCCCACGTGCCGCGGCCCGTGCTCCGTATAGCCGATGACCTCCAGCATGCGGTTGGCGGCGTCGATGAGCACGGAGAGCTTCTTGTTTTTTCTTACGTCCTCAACGGTAATGCGGGTTTCCTGCATCGCGGTCTCCTTCCGTCTCCCCTTATGTCAGCCGAGCTGCTTCATGGATTCGTAGTAGGGATCGCCCTCAAAGCTGCGCTCCTCGCCGATCTCCCCGCCCAGCGCGCGGACGGCGTTGGCGATCTCTACATAGTCCAGGTAATTGATGCTCGGGTCTTCCAGCGCCTGCATCATCCGGGGCAGGGCCTCCGGATCGCCGAACTTCGCGATGTAGGAGGCGATGAGCGCGGCATTCTTGGAGGTGTCCATGAGCGCAAGCAGGAGGGGCAACACGCGCTTTTCCTCCGGATAGTCGCAAAGGATGTCTGCAATGCACTCCTTTGCACTGGGGCTTGCCGTTTCATATGCCTGGAGCAGGGGTTCGATGACGCGCCCGCCCATGTTTTTGAGAGACTCGGCGCCGTTCTCCGCGAGCTCGTCCATCTCCTGCCCGGATGCAAGCCAGGAGACGTAGAGGTCCATCGGCTCCACGCGCTCCATCTCGCGCAGCAGGCCGATGGCCGTCATGCGGACCTCGCTGGCCGCCTCCTTGCGCGCGGCGATGTCCAGCAGGTGCGGCACGCTCTGCTCGCCCAGCTCGGTGATGCGCTCCAGCAGCTGGTCCGGCACGGGCACCTTTTTCTTCACATAGTCGCAGAGCCACTTGCACAGGAACTTCGCGTCGTCAAACTGGGCGAAGTAATTGCCCGGCGTGCGCCCGCTGAGCCAATCGCAGGGCTCGTTGAGCCAGCGCAGATAGACCTCCGGAATATCGGCCTCCATGGCGTCGACGTTCTTGTAGCGGGCCATGTTGTCCTTGCTCCACTGGCGGATATAGCTTTCAAAGTGCTTGTCAAAATCCACGCAGTTCATTTTTCTTCCTCTCCTTCCTTTTCCTCCGCCTGGACCCGTTCCTCGGCCTCCGCCAGCTTTGCGCGGCGCGTCTGCATGGTGCGCAGCGTCGTTCCCGCTTCGTCCGCAAGGGCGCGCCAATCCACGCTCTTCCCCTGCCGCTCGCGATACAAGCCGTCCAGGACCAATACCCACGCCTTCTCGTTCCGGATCTTGGGAAAATGCCCATCCAGGTACAGAATGTAGGCTGCCCATATCCCGGCGGTGAATTCCACGGCCTGCGACTCCCCATACCGCTGCGCCATGCGGTTGATGACATCCCGCATCACCCGCAGATAGGGCTTGGGCAGCTTGGGGTCCAAGGGGAAGTTCCGGCTGCGGACCAGGACGAGCTTTCCATCCTGCAGGGAATAAAAGGGCTCCGGCGCATTCATGGTGTGCAGCGCATCGAGCGTCTTCTGCTTAAAGTAGGCGTTGTGCGTGGGCGAGAGCAGAAGCTCGCGCAGCATTCTCTCGGCAACGGGTCCGCCCAGCTTGGCCAGCAGGCGGATGGCGCGATTCATCTGGGCGTCGCTCCCGGTCAGCGCTGCGCGCACGCGCGCGCAGACCTCCGGGTCCTGCAAGGCCTTTGCCGCCTCCTCGGGCGCGGCGTGCGCCAGGGTTTCCAGCTCTGCGTCGACCTCGCGCTCCATCTCCTGGGGAAAGTCAAAGGTATAGGGCAGGCGCTTGGGCGCGTCCTCCCCGCGCAGGGCTGCGGCGGCCGTCCGCGCGCCATAGAGGGCGAGCAGGCTATCCGGATCGGTCTGCGCGAGCTTTTCAAAGGTGCGAAGGCTCTCCTGCGGCTTTCCCAGGTTGTACTGGCACACGCCGAAGAGATAGAGCATCGAGGGGTCATAGGGGCTGGAGAGGAATATCTTCTTGAGGGCCTGATAGAGCTCCTGATCCAAATCCACGTCCGCCAGGGCCAGGCAATACTTGAACAGCTCGTCGACCTCCTCGATGCGGTCCAGGCGCAGCTTCCGCACCGCCTCGACGGCCTCGTCCTTTCTGCCCTCGGACAGGAGGAACATGGACTCGTTGCAGCGGCCGTGCACGTCCAATGGGCTTTCGCGCAGGACGATGTCCAGGTTTTCCCAGGCGCGGTCCATGTCGCCGATGCAGTAATAGGCCACGGCGAGGTTGTTGCGCACATAGGTCATCTCCGGGTCCTTTTGCAGGGCGGTTTCCAGGCAGTCGATGGCGTGGTCCAGATCCCCGGCGTCCAGGGCGGCCTTTCCGTCCATGGAGAGCTCGTCCAGCTCTCGGTCGAGGTCCGTCTCATAGTCGCACTCGGCGATGTAGCTCAGCCCATCCTCGGCCTGATCGATGTATTCTCCCTCCGGCTCCACGTGGGCATAGGCCTTGAACATGGTCTCCGCCTGGTCGTAATCGCCCATGGCCATGAAGTTGCTCCCCATGCCAAAGAGCGCCTCGGCGGGCATCGACGCCTTGTGGAGCATGAGCTGAATTTCCAGGTTGCTGCGTTCATAAAGCCCCATCCGGGCATAGGTGTTGGCCAGATCCATTCGATAGGTCAAATTCTCCGGTTCCATGGCGATGGCCTTGCGCAAATGCCTGAGCGCTGCGGGAAAGTCCTCCTTGTCAATGGACTTAATGGCGCGCTTATGATAAAAACCCGACTCCGGCTGAATGGAGAGCACCCTTCTGTCAGCCATCTTCATTTCCCCCCTCCCGCTTCGGGGTACATGGTTCCCCCGAATTCCGCCGCGTCGGCGGACAGTTTGAATATAGTATATCACGTCCGGACGGCCTATGCCACTATCGCCCGCCCCTTTTCACAAAAAACCAAAATCGGGGACCGCAGCGCATGGGCTGCGGTCCCCTTCCCGGTCTTATCCAATGCGGTCGTCCTTTTGAATGTAGGCGCGAATGCGCTGGAAGGTATCCTCGCTGATGACGTGCTCGATGCGGCAGGCATCCGCGTCGGCGGTGCGCAGGTCCAGCTCCAGCACCTGCATGAGGAACTGGGTGATGCACAGGTGCCGCTCGTAAATGCCCTCCGCGCGGCGCCGTCCCTCCTCCGTCAGCGTGATTTGCCCGGAACGCGCGATCTCGACAAAGCCCTGTTCCTTCAAAATCCGCATCGCGCGGCTGATGGACGCCTTTGTATAGTTCAGCGCGCCGGCAACATCCACCGAACGCACAAACCCATTTTGCCGCTGCAAAAGCAGGATTGTCTCCAAGTAGTTCTCTCCGGACTCGTGAATGCCCATGCGCGCCCTCCTTTCCGTTTCTCCTTCCCAGTATACCACGAACGCGCCGCCTCGGCAATCCGGGCGGCGCGTTTGCTCACAGTTCCTTTTCGTAGCAGAGCCAATGCTCGCCGTAGGCGTCGACCTCCCCGGCCAAGCGGAATGCCAAGGGGCGGTAGGCGGCCCGGGCGCGAAGGTTCTTGGGCCCAACGAGGTAGCGCGCCCCGCGGAAGCCCCGCTTCTTCATCTCCTCCATGGCCGAGCAGATGGCCTGCCGGGAAAGCCCCCTTCCTTGAAAGTCCCGGCGAACGGCCACGCGCTCGATCATCACCGCGGGGAGCAGCGCCCGATCCCACACGGGGTTGTCCTCCATGTCCTCGTCGCGCACGGCGGAGACCGCGGCGGCGATGCACCCGTCCTCCTCCAGGACGAAGAGCCCGTGCTCGCGGAGGTCGCCGGACACGAAGCTTTCGTCCGGATACTCCTCGTCCCAGGTCACGCCCTCCATCGTGAGGAGCGACCGGTAGAGCCGAAAGATCTCCGCGGCGTCCGCGGGTGTCGCCTCCCGGAACCGCATCACGACACCTTGGCGGCAAACGGCGGCAGGGGAATGCCGTTCGCCTGGTAGACGTTGCCCTCGACCCAGTTGGTCAGGTCATAGCGCGCCTCGAGGGGTTCCGCGACTTCCGACGCGCACAAGCGCACCGTCGCTCCCGCAACCTCCGCCTGCGCCCACTTCCATGCGCCCTCTGCGCCGCGGATCTGGAATCCCTTTGCCTCCCCGCCGTCCACGTGCAGTTCCGCGTCAAAGCGCAGGACCAGAGTCTGGCCCTCGCGCTGAACCGCCTGCGGCGCCGCGAGGCGGACGTCAAGGTCCTGCCCATACGCGTGGCAGAGGAGCTGGTCGGCCAAGCGATTGCCCACGGTTTCCTTGTCGATGGGATGGACGTTGTCCTTTTCGCCCACGTCGGAGATCACGGCAAGCGCGGCGTGTGCATCGCGCGCGCAAACCGCGGCCTGCGCCAGGCGAATCTTGCCCCAGCTCTCGCCCTGGGCGTCCTCGCCGCCAAAGCCCGGGAGCTGCACCACGCCGAAGAAGAGGTCCTCCTCCCGGAAGTCTCGCCGCCACTGGGCGAAGAGCGTCGTCAGCAAGGTGGCGTAGAGATCCGGATGGGTGCCGGAATCCTCTTCGCCCTGGTACCAGAGCGCGCCGCGCAGCGCGTAGGGCGTCACGTGCCGGAGCATGGTCTCGTACAGGCCGCAGGGGCGGCGGTAGGCATCCGGGCCCATGGGCGGCGGCCAGGGGAAGACGATGTCCTTGGTGGCCTCGCGATAGGCGACCATGTCGTTCTTGGAGACGGTCACGCGCGCCATGCGGGCGGCGTACTCCTCCAGGGCGGCGGCATAGTCGGCCTTCTCCTTTTCAAACTGCGCAGGGGTCTTTCCGGCGACGGCGCGGTCGTAATCGTCGAAATAGACGCGCAGGCTGGGCTCCGCTGCAAGCGCCTCCCGGCTCACCCAGCAGGACGCCGAGGTGCCGCCCCAGTTGCAGCCGATGAGGCCCACGGGCACGCCGAGCGCCGCCCGAAGGCGCTTGGCCACATGATAGGCCACGGCGGAGAACTGTCCCGCCGTCTCCGGCGACGCGGTCACCCAGCCCGCGGGGACCTGAGCCTCTGCCGCTGCCCGATCCGCCTCCGAGGCGGTCTTCACGGTGTGGTAGTAGCGCAGATCCGGGTCCAGGGCGGCGGGGATTTCCTTGCCGCCGCTCTTGGCGTTTTCCAGGATCAGCTCCATATTGCTCTGTCCGCCGGCGAGCCAAACCTCGCCCAAGGCCACATCGGAAAAGACGATCTCCTCCGCCCCGCAGCGCACGCGGAGCTGAAGCGAACCGCGCGCGTCCATGGCCGGCAGGTACAGGAGCCACTTGCCGTCTGCGCAGGTCGTGCGCGCCGAGCGCCCCAGGAGCTCCGCCTCGACGCTCGCGCCTTCCGGGCCCTCGCCAAAGACGGCGATGGGCCGGTTCCGCTGCAGGACCATGTGATCGGAAAAAATTCTCGCGCAAGAAAAGCGCATTGCATATTCCTTCTTTCGTCTCAATTTTGCGGCCGGTCAGGCTTCCATGCCCTTGCCGGCCAGGGCGACGATGGTGTGCGCGTACAGTCTTGCCGCCTCAAACATCTCGGGCAGGTACTGTCTTTCGTCCGGGCCGTGCGCGCCCCCGCTCTTGTTGCCGGGCAGGGAGGGACCAAAGGCGACGGCGTTCTTCATGCTGCGGGCATACGTTCCCCCGCCCATGGAGAAGGGCGGATCGTCGCGCCCGGTGAGCTCCTTGTAAACGCGCATGAGGGTCGTGACCAGCCAGGAGTTCTTGTCCACATACAGTGCCGGCGAGACGTGCGTGCTGTGGGCGGTGAGCCCATAGGGCGCG
Source organism: Candidatus Spyradocola sp. (assembly GCA_050942925.1). Classification (GTDB taxonomy): domain Bacteria; phylum Bacillota; class Clostridia; order Christensenellales; family UBA1750; genus Spyradocola. The sequence continues at coordinate 92,032 of JBMNOF010000002.1, read as the reverse complement.
CAGGCGGCCTGCACGCGGGCGAGCACGTCGTCAAAGTCCGCGGTGACGGGCTGGCGGATGTCGAGCTGCACGCGCAGCCCGCGCGCATCCGCGCGGATTACGCCCAGGTTCACCGTGAGCGCGCCGGAGGGCTCGTCCTCCATCTGGATGCCCAAGGCCTTGCCGTCCCAATCCTGCACGTTGAGCCGTTCGCGCAGGAAGCGGACTGCGGGTTCTGCCTCTTTCAGGGATGCGCAGGAAAGGAGCTCCGCCATCAGGGAAATGGCGTTCCTTCCGCCCGCGGGGAAGGCGCCGTGCGCGGCCACGCCCTCGACTTCCACGTCGATTCTTCCGTCTGCGCACGCGACCCGGCAGGGGATTTGCAGGGCTTCGGCCTTCTTGCGCATGGCTTCCGCCTGCTCCGGCGTGCCCAGAACGGAGGCGCTGCACCGATTGGGAACGATATTGACCGCCTCGCCGGCCGTAAAGGCGAGCAGCGGCGTCTCCGCACCGAAGTCCGCCTCCAGCTCCATGCGGTGGATTCCCTTTTCCGCGTAGCACACGGGGAAGCTGGAGTCCGGCGAGAAGCCGTAATCGGGCATGCCCACGTGCTGCATATAGTGCGCCATATCCGCGCTGCCCTTCTCCTCGTTGCAGCCCAGGATCAGCAGCACGCGGTCGTGCAGGGGGATGCCGGCTTCCTTGATGGCGCGCAGGGCGTACAGGCAGGACACGCAGCTGCACTTGTTGTCCGAAGCGCCGCGCCCATAGAGGAACCCGTCCCGAATGATGCCCTCATAGGGCGGAAGGGTCCAATCGCTGCCCTCGGGCACGACGTCCAGGTGCGCCAGGATGCCCAGCGTCTTTCCGCCCTCGGACCCGCCATAGGCGGCATGGCCCGCATAATTCTCGTCGTTATAGGTTTCCAGGCCGAATTCCCGGGCCTTTTTGAGGGCATAGTCCAGGACGCGGGCGCAGGCTTCGCCAAAGGGTTTGCCCGGCAGCGCCTCGCCGTCTACGCTTGGAATCCGCACCAAATCGCGCAGGGTTTCCGTCATTTCCGCTTCATAGGTTTTGAGAATTTCGTCCACTTTCTGCAATTTTTCCACGTTGGCCGCCTCCCAAATTCCTTTTTCTCCTATTATACAGGCGCGTTATGAGTGTGTAAATGGCCGGGGCGAGATTTTTCTTTCGGAAGGAATTTTTCCGGGGGATGTAGAACTCAAACTAAATGAGCGCGCAATTTCGAACAAATTGTGTCCATGCGCGCCGGATCTGCAAATTCGGAATTCCTTGGGGGTTACGGGATGACACCGGAAGAACTCAAAAAAATCGCGCGCGACGATCGCGCGTATCGATATGCCTGCCAACTTCTCTCGGACGGCCGGGTGAAAAACATCCGCGTGGAGGGGGAGCACAGCTTTTCCGCCACGGTGGAAGACCCGCCCTATACCTACGCCGCCTCGGTCACCTTCGCGGGGGGAGAGCTCTCCGCCTGCACCTGCACCTGCGGCGTACCGGTTGCGAGCCGCCGCGTGTGCGCGCACGTGGGCGCGCTCTGTCTGGAGCTGTCCAAAGAGGGGCGCACGCAGGTGCTGCTGAGCCGCGCCCGGCGGGAAGCGGGCCTGGACGTGCTGAGCTGGTTTGAGACGCCCGCCGCGCGCGAGCAGTCCCTGAAGCTGCTGGCAACGGTGGAGATCTCCGCTTCAGGGCCGGCCGCGGGTCTGCTCTCCCTGCGCGTGGGGCACAAGCGCATGTACGTGGTACAGGACCTCTCCTCTTTTGTAAAGGCCTATGCGGCCGGGGAAGAGATTCCCTTTGGCAAGGGGCTCACGGTGGAAGCGCAGTGGCAGTGCTTCGGGCCGGCGCAGGAGCGGCTGCTCTCGTTTCTGCGGGAGGTGGTCTGTTCGCGGGAGCTTGCGCTGGGCCGTCCCGTCCTGCGCGAGCGCCAGCTTCCCCTGACGAACGAACAGCTGCGCCGGGTGCTGCAGCTCCTGGCGCAGAGCATCTTTCAGCTCGTCGTCGATGGGGAAACCTCGACCATTCGCGGCATTCAGGCGGCGAACGTGCCGGCGGCGTTCACGCTGCGGGCGGCGGGAAAGGAGCTGGAGCTGGAGGCCCGCCTGCCGCCGGAGTGCGTCAAGCTGACGCGCGAGGGGCAGTTCATCCTGATGGAGGGACGGGTGCTGGGCCTTTCCGCGGCACAGCAGCACGCGCTGATTCCCTTTTTGTGCAAGGAGGGGATCACGCGCTGCCGCTTTACGCTGCCGGAGGGGGAACAGCTCGTGTCCGAAGTGCTCCCGCTGCTTCGGGAAGTCGCGTCGGTGACGGTGGATGAAACCGTCTCGTCCCGCATTGTGACGGAAAAGCTCATGACGACCGTGACGCTGGACGCCGTTTCCGGCAGCATCGTGGCGCAAGTGGCCTTTATCTATGGCAAGACGAGAATCGATCCCTTTTCCCCGCCGCAGGAACGGCAGGAAAACGTCCTGCTCTTGCGGGATGCGCAGGCGGAGCGCGTGGTGTTGGACCTGCTTGGCCGGCACGGCTTCAAGGTGCGGCTCAAGGAAGCCTACCTCTCGGGGAACGATGCGATCTACAACTTTCTGCAGGATGGGGTTCCGCTGCTGCAGTCGTGCGCGGACGTCTACTGTTCGGAAGCGCTGCTGCGGATGCGGCCCCGCCGCTCTCGGCCGCGCGGAAAGCTGCGCATGAGCCCGGGCGGCGATCTTCTGCAGTTCGAGCTCCTGCTGGACGGCGTCGACCCGAAGGAATACGACGGCGTTTTGCAGGCCCTGCGCGAGAAGAAAAAGTTTGTGCGCCTGACGGACGGTTCCTTCATCTCGCTGCTGCCGGACGACGGCTGGTCGGAGCTGGCCGGGTATCTGGACGAGGTGGGCGAGGTCAAGGGCGGCGTGGTCGAGATGATGCGCTGCCGCGCGGTCTACCTTTCCCAGCTCATGGCGGCTTCCAACCTGGACATCGAGCAGGACAAATCCGTGACCGATCTTGCGCGGGCCGTACAGCATCCGGACAAGGGAAAGGCGCCGATCAAGGGTCTGCGCCCGTACCAGCAGCGGGGCTTTGCCTGGCTCAAGACGCTGGCGCGCCTGGGAATGGGCGGCGTGCTCGCCGACGACATGGGCCTTGGCAAGACCATTCAGGTTCTGGCCCTCATCCAGTGGGGGTATGAGACGATGGGCTGCATGCCGAGCCTGGTCGTGGCGCCGACGTCGCTGGTCTACAACTGGCAGGCGGAAATCCAGAAGTTCACCCCGCACATGCGCACCGTGGTGCTCTCCGGCGGAAAGGAGGACCGCCGCCGTCAGGCCGAAGACGTGGAGCATGTGGACGTGCTCATCGCCTCCTATGCGCAGGTGCGCCGGGACATCGAGTGGCTGGAGCAGGTGAACTTCCGCTTCTGCATCCTGGACGAGGCGCAGCAGATCAAGAACGCGGCCTCCGTGGGTGCGAGCGCGGTCAAGCGCATCAAGGCCCAGTCCCGCTTTGCCCTGACCGGCACGCCCATGGAGAACCATCCCGGCGAGCTTTGGTCGATTTTCGACTTCGTTCTGCCCGGTTACCTCATGGACCAAAACGAGTTCATGCAGCGCCACGGCGATGGCTCGGACAGCGACCTGCTGGCCAAGAAGATCCGCCCCTTCCTCATGCGCCGCCTGAAAAAGGAAGTTCTGTCCGAGCTCCCGGAGAAGATCGAGCACCGGATCGTGGCGGAGCTCACGCCGGAGCAGCGCCAGGTCTATTTGGCGACGCTCGCCCAGGTCAAGCGCGAATTGGACGAGACGGTCAAGAACGAGGGCTGGGAAAAGGCGCACTTCCGGATGCTGGCCGCCATCACGCGGCTGCGGCAGATCTGCTGCCACCCGGCGCTGTTCCTCGAAGGATACGAGGGCGGCAGCGGCAAGCTGGAGCTGTTGATGGAGCTGGTGGGCGAACAGGTGGAGAGTGGGCACCGCATCCTCATCTTCTCGCAGTTCACGGCCATGCTCGGCATCATTCGCGAACAGCTCACCGCCGCGGGCCTGCAATCGCTGTACCTGGACGGAAACACGCCGCCGCAGGACCGCTTGAAGCTCACCGAGGAGTTCAACAAGGGCGATGTTCCCCTCTTCCTCATCTCGCTGCGGGCGGGCGGGTACGGCCTCAACCTCACCGCGGCCGATACCGTCATCCACTACGATCCCTGGTGGAACCCCGCCGTCGAGGACCAGGCGACCGACCGCGCCCACCGCATCGGCCAGACGCGCGCCGTGCACGTCATCCGCCTGATCGCGCACGACACGATCGAGGAAAAGGTCTCCGAGCTGCAGATGCGCAAGAAGGCGCTGATCGACCTGGTCGTGACCCCGGGCGAAGTGCTGCCCAGCGCGTTGACGCCCAAGGACATCCGCGCGCTCTTTGACTGAGCGAAACGAAAAAGGAGGCTTGCGTTTGCAAATCCAGCTCTGTCCCGCGTTCCCCGCGCAAAAGATCGTCCTGGAAAACCTCCTGGAAAAATACCTCTATGAGCTCTCCTTTTTTGACGGTGAGGTCTTTCAGGAGGACGGCCGCTTCGGCTACCCCTATCTGGCCGCGTACTGGGAAGAGGAGGGGCGCTATCCCTATCTGATCCGCGCGGACGGGCGGCTATCCGGGTTGTGCCTGGTCAACCAACATCCTGCGGCGGACGCGCCGCTGGACCACGCGATTGCGGAGTTCTTTGTGGCCCCGCCCGATCGCCGGCAGGGCGTGGCCTCTGCGGCGATCGCGCAGGTCTTTGCCCGCCATCCAGGCGCTTGGCAGATCGCCTTTTACGAAAAAAACGCCCCGGCAGCGGCCTTCTGGCGCCGGGCCGCGCAAAGGCATGCGGCCGGAGCCATCCGGGAGCTGCCGGGACGTTCGCCCTATGCGGACGGGTCCCTACCCTATGTGCTCTGTTTTTCCACGAAGTGAGTCGGCGAAACGGCGCATTGCGAAGGGGCGCTCCGGTTCCGCCTGTGCAGGGAGGAGGGCTGATAAACATCAATCCTTTTTCCCGGCATGCGCCTCGTAGAAGCGGACAAAGCCCTCCAGGGTAAAGTCCGAATTTCCGGAGATGTCCTCGTCCACGAGCTTGAAGAAGCAGCTCGGGATCTCGCCGAGCTTCAGGCACTTTTCGACGCAGAGCGTGCAGCCCTTGTCGTGGTTATGGGGATTCAGGGGACAGTTGTGGTCCTTGCAGGTGCAAAACGGCGCGCTGGCCATGGGACTTCCTCCTTTTTTCTCTGTATGATGGAAAAAAACACGGCGCTGCCGCGTCCCGCAAAGCGGGGCGGGCAGCGCCGTGTTTTTTTACTTCTCCTCCGGCGCATCCGCGGGCTTGTCTTCCGCAGCGGGAGCTTCTTCCGGCGCGGCGGGCTTTTCCTCGGTGGCCAGCTCCGTCATCAGGCGCATGGAGCGGGTGAGGAAGGCGTTCATGCGCTCCGCAGGCAGGGGCTGCTGGGCCATCTCGGCCAGGTCCGTCAGCTGCAGGCAGATGTCCTTGGCGGTGTCGTCCTGCGGGCGGGCGGCGAGATTCTTGACCAGCGGGTGCTGGGCGTTGAGCACGAGCGTGCGCTCAAGCGGGAACTCCGGCATTCCGCCGTTGCCCCACATGCGCATGGCCTCCTGGTAGCGGCGCATGTTCTCGTCCAGCAGGAGAACCGCGGCGGTATCGGCGTTCTTGAGGGGCTCGACGCGGATCTTGAGGTTGCCCTCCTCCACGGCCCACTGGAACATCTTTTCGAGCTTGTCGGTGAGGCTGGCGTCGATGGCGGCATCCGTATCGCGCAGGGCGTCGGCGATGTCGGCGTCGATGCGGGCAAAGTGCACATCCGAATTCTTGCTCTCGATGAACTGCATGAAGCTGATGTCGATGGGCGAGCCCATGACCAGCACCTCGATGCCGCGCTCCTCGTACAGGCCCACGGTGTTGGCCTGGCGGTCTTCGTCGTTGGCGTAGTAGACCTTGCCGGCATGGGTTTCCTTGGCCTTATCCAGGTACTCCTGCAGCGTCTCATACTCGCCCTTGCTGGTCTTGTAGATGATGGCGTCCTTCATGCGGTCGTAGAACTTCTCGTCGCGCAGGCAGCCGTACTTGATGAAGGGATGGATGTCCTTCCAATACTTCTCATACTGCTCGCGCTCGTTCTTGAACAGGCCAGTGAGGCGGTCGGCGACCTTGCGGGTGATGTAGTCCGAGAGCTTGCGCACATAGCCGTCGTTCTGCAGGAAGGAACGGGAGACGTTCAGCGGCAGGTCCGGGCAGTCGACGACGCCCTTGAGCAGCAGCAGGAACTCCGGAATGATCTCCTTGATGTTGTCCGCGATAAAGACCTGGTTGCTGTAGAGCTTGACCTGGCCGTCGTTGGCGGTGAATTCGTTCTTCAGGCGCGGGAAGTAGAGAATGCCATGCAGGTTGAAGGGATAGTCCGCGTTGAGGTGAATCCAGAACAGCGGCTCCTCCCACTCGTGGAAGGTATCCCGGTAGAACTTCTTGTACTCCTCTTCGGTGCAGTCCTTGGGCGCCTTGAGGTAGAGGGGATTGGGGGTATTGAGCATCTCCGGCGGCTTCTTCTCGGCCTCCTCGTGCTCGTGGTCGTGGTCCTCGCAGGTGCAGCCGTCCTCGTGGTGGTGCTCCTCTTCCTTCTTCTCGTCCTCAGCCACCTCGCAATAGATCGGGGTGGGCATGAAGGAACAATACTTGCGGATGATGTCCTTCATGCGGTAACCGTCGAGGAACTCGTCGGACTCGTCGTTGAGGTAGAGGGTGACGGTCGTGCCGACCTCCTCGCGCTCGCTCTCCTCCATCGTGTATTCCACGCTGCCGTCCGACTCCCAGGTCACGGCCTTGGAATCCGGCATGCAGGAGAGGGTGTCAATGCGGACCTTATCCGCAACCATAAAGGCGGAATAGAAGCCCAGGCCAAAGTGGCCGATGATCTGCTCCCCGCTGTCCTTATACTTTTCCAAAAAGTCGTTCGCGCCGGAGAAGGCCACCTGGTTGATGTACTTGCGGACCTCGTCCGCCGTCATGCCCACGCCGTCATCCGTAAAGGAGAGGATGCGGTGCTCCTTGTCCACGCGCACGGTGATGCGCGGGGCGTACCCTTCCGGCACTTCGCCCGTCATGCGGCGCTTGGCCACGGCATCACAGCCGTTGGAAATCAGCTCGCGGACAAAAATATCCCGATCCGAATACAACCACTTCTTAATGATGGGCAAAAAATTTTCCGTATGTATAGAAAGCTGTCCTTTTTCCATGCTCATGCTTGTTCAGTCCTCCGTAGCTGAAATTATATAAATTCCATTACAAGTTATATTATAGCACGGCAGAAAAAGAAGTCAAGAAAAATTTAGCACTCGGCTCAGCCGAGTGCTAACAGGGTGAATGGGTTTTGAAAGAATCAGCCCTCGTGCTCCTTAAAGGCGGCCTGGGCATGGCGCTGACCCTGGACGTGCAGAAGGATGGGCGTCAGGGGGGCAGCGGTCCGGCCGTCCTTGACGGTGACGGTGCCGCCGAGGAGATTTTCGTACTGGCCGTCTGCCAAGGGCAGCTGGATCTCGCCGGAGACCATGTGGAAATTGAACGCGCCGATGAGCAGCTCGTCCTTCCACTCATAGCGGCCGACGAGCAGGCTGTCCTGTGCGGGCTTTTCGAGGAAGAAGGTGCCGTTTGTGGCGATGGGGAGCTTTTTCACCTGACGGAGCTTGGCAAAGAGCTCGGAGAGCCACGGGACCTCCTGGCGGGCGATGACGTCCGGGCCGGAGAAGTTCGTGCGCGTTTCGGCCTTGAACTCCTGTCCGGCATGGATGAGCACCGGACCCTTGAGGAAGTAGGAGAAGGCCGTCCACATGCGCAGCTGCTCGTCCGTGTGCACCAGGGAGCAGACGCGCGCCTGGTCATGGTTCTCCAGGAAGCGCATCTTGATGTAATTCATGGGATACATGGCCTTCTGGCGGTTGAGGCCGTCGACGTACTGCTCCAGCGAGCCCTTGCCCTTGAGGTAGTCCTCGTAGAAGTAGTGCACGTCGTAGTCATAGGTGATGTCAAAGGCCTGATACATCTCCGCATCGGCGTGGACGTTCCAGCCGCGGTCGCGCATGTTGACCAGGAAGGGATAGTGGTGCGTCTCGGCCAGCCAGATGAAGTCGGGGTTGATCTCGTCCATGGCCGCGCGCGCCTGCATCCAGAAGGAGATGGGCACCATGGGCGCCACGTCGCAGCGGTAGCCGTCGACGCCGCGCTTGGCCCAGAGCAAGGCCGTCTCCACCATGTACCGGCACAAATCCGCATTGCGGTAGTCGAGGTCGTAGACGTCGTTCCAGAAGCGGTACATGGGCTTGCCGTCTGGGCCCTGGTAGAAGTACTCGGGATGCTCCACGGCAAGGACGGAATCCTGGGAGGTGTGGTTGTAGACGATGTCGAGCATGAGCTTCATGCCGCGGGCATGGACCTCGCGCACCAGGCGGTCAAAGTCCTCCTCCGTGCCATACGTGGGGTTGATGGCGCGGAAATCCCGCACAGAATAGGGCGAGCCGCAGATGCCAAAGCGCATCTTCTCTCCGCGGGGATGGATGGGCATGAGCCAGACGACGTCCACGCCCAGGCTGCGAATGCGGTCCAGGTCCCGGATGATGCCGGCAAAGTCATGGGTTTCCGTGTGGTTGTACACGCTCAATTCGTAGATGATCTGCGAATTGAGGTTGGGATTGGTCTGAAGAGCCATGGTTTCTACCTTCCTTTTTCTTTATTCGTCATAGGGAAAGACGATTTTTTCGATCTCCGGGGTGAAGAGGTTATCGCGCGTCACCACGACGCTGGAAAGGGTTTGCATGGCGGGAAACTCCTCGCCCGCCAAGACGTCGGCCGCGCGTTCCACGCCCAAGTACCCCATGCCAAAGGAATTGCGCACGATGGTCGCATCCACGGACCCATCCTCGACGCAGCCGATGAGCTCCGTCACGATGTCCGTGCCGACGATGGGGATGTCGCGGTCCAAGTACTGTGCCGCCTGCGCCGCGCCGACGGTGGCTTTTGCGGAGAAGGCGACGATTGCGTCCAGATCCGGCCACAGGTAGAGCTGCTGCAAGGTCTGACGGTACGCCCACTCGCGGTTGTCCCCACTGAAGAAGCGGCCGCGGACGGTCACACCGTTTGCCGCGAGATTGTCGCGCAAGTTCTTTTCGCGCAAATCCGTTTCGCGGTACTCCGCGCTGTCGGCCAGGATCAGCACGCTGTCGCCTTCCGACAGGGAGACGGCCAAGGCCTGCGCGGCGCTTTGGCCCATCTGGGCGTCGTCGTTGAGGATGGTTGCGACAGCTCCATCCACCTGCGCACCCACTGCAATCTTGGGCAAAGAGATATTCTCCAGCGCCTCCAGAAGTTCCTCCTGGCCCTGACTTGCCACGATGATGGCGTCTGCGCCGTCCTCAACGGCCTGCTGCGGGAGGTTGGCCAGCCGGACGCCCGCCTCCTCGTCCGGCATGTAGCAGATCAAGGTGATGTCCATGCGCTCGGCGGCGGTCTTGGCGCCATCGACGATGTTCTCCCAATAGTGGCCCTCCGCGTCAGAAAGGAGCAGCGCGATCTGGGTGGGCTCGGCGTTCTGCCTGCATCCGGACCCGACCAGCAGGCAGAGCAGAATCAGGACAAGCGCTTTGGCAACGTGATGGTGACGCATGTCCTCTCTTCCACCTCGCTTTCGATGGTCAAGCCGTATTCCTCGCCGTAGAGCAGGTGGATGCGGCGGTTGGTATTGCGCAGGCCGATGCCAAAGCGGGACTTCTTGACGATGGCATTGCTGTCATCCCGAAGCATCTCCTGCAGCTCCTTTAACCTCTCCGGGGGAATGCCCAGCCCGTCGTCCTCGACGGTGAAGAGGATCTTCCTCCCCTCCGGGTCCTGCATGGCGCGCACGATGAGCGTGCAGCCCGGCATCTCGCTCATGCCGTGCTTGATGGAGTTCTCGATCAAGGGCTGCAGGATGATCTTGGGACACAGGGCGTCGCGGATTTCCTCGTCCATGTGCAGTTCATAGCGGAACTTTTTCTTATAGCGCATCTGCTGGATGGTGAGGTAGCTGCGGGCATAGTCCATTTCCTGCGCGACGGTCAGGAAGTAGTCGCCGTTGTTGATGGAAAGGCGGAAGAGTTTTCCCAGGGCCTGCACCATCTCGATGGCTTCGGGGGTGCGGCCCGTCTCCATCACGCGGACGATGGAATCCAGCGTGTTGTAGAGGAAATGCGGGTTGATCTGCTCCTGCAGGGCGCCGATCTCCATGCGGCGCAGCTGCTCCTGCCGGTCCACGGTCTCTTGCATGAGGCCGCGGATCTTGTGCAGCATGACATTGTAGGAGTGGGACAGCGCCGCGTATTCCGAAAACCCTTCCTCGGGCAAGCTGATGCGGTTGTCGTCCAGGTTCCGCTCGATGCGCTGCATGTTCGTCTGCATCTCCGTCAGGGGGCGGACGATCTGCATGGAGAGCCAGATGGCCACAGCCGTGACCAAAATCGCCAGGCCCGCCACGATCCCGGTCATGCGCGAATTGAACTCCGAGGAGTTCTTTGCGATGTCCTCGGCCGTGACGGTTCCCACCAAGCGCCAATCCGTGCCGGCGATTTCCTGGGAGAGCACCATTCGGCTCTCGTCCCCGTCCTGCCCCTCATCCTCCGTGCGGATGCTCTCCTCGGAGATGAGCTCCAGCGCCAAGAGCTTTTGATCGGGATGAAAGATGACTTCATCGTCCTTGGAGAGGATGTAGGGGCAGCCGGAGGAGCCCAATTCCACGGACCGACAGATCTCCTCCAGAGGTTTGAGGCGAATATCGATCATCAGGATTCCGATGTTCTGCTCCCCGTCCTGGTTGTAGCGCACCTTTCTTAGAAGGGAGATCACCCAAGGATAGCTGTCCTGGTAGAGGTTCTGCACGTGCGGCCGGGAGAGGAGGATTTCCCCGATCTCCGCATCCATGGCCTGGCGGTACCAATCCAGCGCCGGAAGGTTACAGGTCTCCTTAAAATTGGCGCTGGGCAGGCCCATGATGGGCCTGCCATACTCGTCCAGAAGGATCAGCGCGGAGATGTCTTCAAAGGTTCCGCTGTAGAAGCGCACGCTTCGCGCAAATCTTTCGGCATTGAAGTTTTCCTCCTCCTCAATGTCGCTGGCGACCTCCGAGGCGACTTGCCGCACGCTGCTGACATATTTAGAAATCCTATCGGACACGCTGTCCATGTCCTGCAGCATTTCGCTCATGCCCAGCTGGTTGAACATGGTCGTTGCAGTTGCCGAATAGACGGAGCTGACGACGAACACAGCGCCCAGCGTCAGCCCCACAACCGTGAGCAACAGCACGAGGCGGATGGACACGCCCTTCATCCGCCTCGCCCTCCCTGCATTCTATACTCCTTGGGTGAAAGGCCGCACCGCTGCTTAAAGCAATAGCTAAAGTAGCTTGCGTCGCCAAATCCCGTTTCCTCGGCGATCTGGTAAATCTTCATGTTGGTCTCGCGCAACAGCTTCTGCGCGGCGGCGATCCGCTGGTCGAGAAGGTACTGCAAAAAGCTCGTTCCCATTTCCCGCTTAAAGAGCAGGGAAAACTGGGTTTGGCTGATTTGAAAGAGGGCGCACAGCGACTCCAGGGAGAGGTCCTTGTCCGCATAGTTGCTCTGCGTATAGGCCACGGCCTGGGCGATGAGCTCGCTCCCCGAGGTCGCGACCTCGCGCCGCACGGCGTCGGAAACGAACTGCATGAGCGTGCCCAGCTGCTCCACGCCGGCCGTGATGTCCGCCGGGCGCAGGACCCACTCCATGTGCAGGCCGGGGAACGCCGGCGCGACGTCCACGCCGGAGCGCCCCGCCGCAGCCAGGATGGAGGAGAGCACCTGCAGGAGCAGGAGCTGCCGCTCGCTGGGGTCCATTTCGGCGTCGGCGACGCGCTGGGCCAGCTCCCCACAGAACGCCCGGATCTCCTCCTTTCTGCCGCTTCGGCACAGGGCGGTCACCTGCGTGAGCCATGCGTCCAGCTCCAGGTCCTTGCGCTGGCTTTCGGGGCTGGTATTTGCGGTATAGACCTGGCCCTGGCCGGCGATCAGTCGCTTATCCAAGGCGGCCATGGCCTTCTGGTACCCCTCGCTCAGGGCGGAATAGCTTGCGATCTCGTCGGAGAGGCCCGCCGTGGCGGTCAGGTGCAGGTAATGGCGCAGGGACTGAATGGCGTCGTTGCAGGCGGAGATCGCCTCCTCCTGGGAGGCCGGCAGGAGCAGAAGGAACTGGCTCCGGTACTGGATGAACTCGCCCTGCCTGCGCTTAAAGACCTCGGAGAGCACCTCTTCCACGGACGCGCCCAAGAGCATGGGTTGGCTGTCGAAGTCGCGCCGCAGCACCTCCAAGTTTTCCTCCGTGCGTTCCAGGGAAAGCACCGCCAGGCGCAGGGGGAAGGCGATGCGCTCGTCCGCCGGCTGGGGATACGCGCACAGCGCGTGCGCGTCCCCGCGAAAACTGCCGGAAAGGTATTCCAGCACGACGCCGCGGCGCAGCTGCTGGGCATTCTGCGCGACCTTGTCCCGCAGAATCTCCAAATTGACGCGCTGGCGGGCTTGCTCGTCGAGCTGCTCCTTTGCGCGGCAGAGCACCTTCATGATCCCCTGCGCGGAGAGGGGCTTGAGCAGGTAATCCAACACCTGGCGCTGGAGCGCCTGCTTGACGTAGACAAAGTCGTCGTAGCCCGAAAGCACGATGTACTTCATTGTAGGGTACATCTCCTGCAGGCGCGAGATCATCTCCATCCCGTCCATGTAGGGCATGTGCACGTCGGTAAAGACGACGTCTGGCTGAAACTGCGCCGCCTTTTCGATCGCGTCAATGGCGCCTGTCGCCTGCGCGCAGAGCGTGAACCCGCACGCCTCAAAGTCCACGGTTGCGGTAATCCCCTCGCGGACCTCGTCCTCGTCGTCTACGAGCATGATCTTGTACATTGCGCCACCTCCTCGTTTCGCGCACAAGCCGCTCTTTCCGCGCTAGATGCGCGTGCTGCGGACCGGGCGGCCATCCAGGGTCTTGATGACAAACAGGCCGTCCTCATACGTCATGTAGCTGGGCTCGTCCCCATCCTTGGGCAGGGCGGCGGAGCCGGGGTTGAGGTAGAGGTTGTCCTGTCCAAAGGGCTCCATCGCCTTGACATGCGTGTGGCCGTGGATGAGCAGGTCGCCCGGGCAGAGCTTGGGCGGATTCTCGGTGTTGAACAGATGGCCATGGGTCACAAAGGCCATGCGGCCGTTCAAAAACAGGACCAGGGAATCCGATGCAATGGGGAAGTCCAAGACCATCTGGTCGACCTCCGCGTCGCAGTTTCCGCGCACGCAGAGGAAGCGGTTCTTCATCGCATTGAGGATGGCCGTGACCTCCTTGGGGGCATAGTCGCGGGGCAGGTCGTTGCGGGGGCCATGATAGAGCAGGTCGCCCAGCAGCACGATGCGCTCCGGCTTTTCGCGCGCGTCGATTTCGGGAAGCATGCGGGCATAGTATGCGGAACCGTGCAAGTCAGAAAAGAATACGAGTTTCATAACAAAATTCCTCCATAGCGAAAAAAAGCCTATATGCGCATGATACCACAAAATCCCCGCACAGCGCAACGCAAAATCCTCTGGCCGGTTTGGGAAACTTATGCTATGCTGGAGACGGCAGGCCACCGTCTGCCGCTTAGGAGGCGCTTCTATGTATTATGAACAGGACTACATTCTCCGGCAGATCGAGATCCTGGTGCAGGGCATCCGCCGCGTTTTCTTTGGGAAGCAGGAACCCTCCTCCCCGGCCGCTTTGCAGGGCAGCGAACTCCCCAGCACGATGTGGTACGCGCGCGTGCTCGAGCGCCTGGAGGCGGGGGACATCAACGGCGCGGAAAACCTGCTCTTTGCGGAGCTGGACCCCGAAGATCCCAAGGGGCTTTTCGCCGCGCTGGACTTTTACGAACGCCTGCGCCGCCTTCCGGAGGAGCAGCTGCACGCGTGCGGGTTCTCCCTGCAGGAAGTCGAACAGGGACTTCTTGACGCGGCGCGGCTCTATGGCTTGGATTTGGGCGAGGGACTTTGAGGGAGCGCCTTGCGGACGACGCCGCGCTGCGCTATAATGAAGGCATCCCAACAAAAATGAAATATAGGGGGTACAGAACATGTCGATCCCGATGAAGACCATTCCCGGCTACTACAACGAAAAGCCCGGCATACAGGTCGGCACCAAGATGGAGGGCGAGATCCGCTTGGGCGCGGACGGGCGCTACGTCTTTGACGAGCAGGGCGTGCGCTTCCTCAAGCAGATGGGTGTGGACTGGGTGATGGTCGGCGACGTGCCCGAGCACAACGCAAAGACCTACAAAGCGGTCCGCGAACAGCTCGAGGAGCGGGGCTTGAAGATTTACCGCCTGCAAAACATTGCGCTGCACAACATGCCCGCCGTGACGCTGGGGCTTCCGGACCGCGACCGCATGATCGACCGGTATCTGCAATACATCACGGACCTGGGCGAAGCGGGCATCCACTATGCGACATATGCGCACATGGGCAACGGAATCTGGCGCGGCGACATCCGCCGCGAGGTTCGCGGCGGTGCGACCGCCGGCGGACTCGACCTTGACGCGCCCAACCGCGCCACCGCCTTTGGCCCCTTTGACTGGCCGCTCTCCCACGGCCGCGTCTTTGGGGAGGACGAGATCTGGGAAAACTACGAATACTTCATCAAAAAGGTAGTGCCCGTGGCGGAGTCGGCGGGCGTCTACATTGGCATTCACCCGGACGATCCGCCGGTCTACACCATGGCGGGCGTTCCGCGCTGCGTGTTCGGAACCTTTGAGGGCTACAAGCGCGCGCTGGAAATCGCGGACAGCCCCAACATCGGCGTCTGCCTGTGCGTAGGCTGCTGGCTGGAGGGCGGTGACCTGATGGGCTGCACGCCGGTGGAGTTCATCCACTATTTGGCGGAGCGCAAGAAGCTCTTCAAGCTCCACGTTCGCAACGTCACGGCGCCGCTGTCCGCGCCCGGCGGCTTTAACGAGACCTTCCCGGATGCGGGCTACTACAACCTGGCGGACGTCATCTCGGCCTTGGACGAAGTGGGCTTTGACGGCTGCATCATGAACGACCACCTGATCGACATGGTGGGCGGGCACTACACGTGTGAGGCGTTCTTCACCTCGTACCTCAAGGGCCTGGTGGATGCGGTACAGACCGTGCAGCACCGGGAAAAGGCATGAAGCGCCTGACGGCTCCCGGCGGCGCGCTGCTGCCCGGCGCAGCGCCGGAGGAAGCGCTGCGTCGCCTTGCGCAATACGAGGATCTACAGGACTCGCTGGAAGCCCAGCTGGCCTCCGTCCTGGACAAGCTGGAGGCTTTGCGGGCCTCGGATCGAACCCGGAGCGCCACCTATCAGCAGCTTCTCGCTCAAAAGCTCCAGCTCAAGGACCTTTTGAGCCGCATCTCGCTGTTTGTGCGGTAGAGGCGCGCGAAAAAACGGAGGGATCTCATGCGTTTGCTCTTTCTAGGGAACAGCCACACCTACTTTAACGACATGCCCTATCTTTGCGCGGAGCTCCTGCGCGCGACCGGGGAAGAGGTGGAAATCGCCATGCTCACGCGCGGCGGGGAGAGCCTTGCCGGCCATCTGCGGAACGAGCAGACGCGCTTCAACCTGTTATACGGCGGATGGGATCTCGTCCTCGTGCAGGAAGTGACCAGCGCCTTCCCGCCTTTGGAGGACTACCTGCGCGATCTCGGCGCGATCCACGCGCTCTGCGTGGCAGGCGGGAGCCGATGCGCGCTGTACATGAACTTTGCGTCGCCCTGCGACACGCCGCCGCTTTCCGCCATGCGGCCGTCCGTGCTGGCGGGGGCCAAGCGCTTTTCCCTGCCTGTTGCCCGCGCGGGGGACGCCTTTGCCCGTGCGGCAGTGGACTGCCCAGAAATCGATCTATACGGACCGGACCGGCATCACGCGTCGCCCGCGGGGTCCTACCTGATCGCGCTGAGCATCCTGCGCGGGGTATTTGGAAAGGACGTGACCGGTCTGCCCGGGAAGATCTGCTTCCGCGGGACGGCCATGCTCGACCTGCCCGCCGGACAGGCGGCCGCTCTACAGGCCGTTACCCAATCGCTCCCCACCGGCCTTTGCGATGCAGACTGAGCCAAAAGTACAGGGGACCTCGCAGAATGGTACATTCTGCGAGGTCCCTTTTTGCATGGCGCCGCGCCGGCGCCATGCGCCCACCGCCCAGGGCGCCCCTGCGCCCGATTTGGCCGACGGCCAAATTGGCTTTTGCGGGCAAAGCCCGCAAAAGGTCGGGCTTTGCCCGACGCGCAGGGGCGCCTTCCGCGCGAGGCCGGGGGCAGCGCTTCCGCCAAGCCTATCAGGCGTCCAGGAGGAAGGCCTGGTAGCGCGCAAGCGGTGCAAAGCGCAGCACGGTGGTTTCGTCTGCGCCGGGGCGGAGTTCCGGCTCGGGCGCGCCTTCCAGCGCGCGCACGCGCGTGACGGTGCATGGCAGAACGACCTCCACATCCGGCACAGGGATGCAGGGCTCCACGGTCACGCCGTTAAACCCAGAGAGGTTGAGCAGCTGCAGGAAGGTCCGCCCATCCGGCAGGCCGTGCCAAAAGATTTCGACACATGTGGGCGCATTGGTCTGCAGCAGGAACGCCTCGGGCGCCAAGGCGCGCAAGGCGTCCACGGCCAGCAGGCGATGGTCCGCGTAGCCGTAATCGTGATAGAACCGGCCCAAGCGGAAGGAAAACGCCTGGCAGGCGCCGTCCGCACTGGCAAGGAGACCGCACTCCTCGCCCTTCTGATGTCCGAAACAGCGCTCCGGCGGGCCAAACATGGCCGGACGCACGAGGGGCAACGCGCCCCGAGCCGCGGAAAAAACGCCGAACTCGCGATCCAGGATCACCCAATCGCGCTCGGGGAAGGAAGGGAATTGCGCCTTATCCTCCGTGGAAAGGTAGGCGGCGCGGGTATGGCGAATCGTCTCCCGATGCGAGGCACCGAGCAAGCGCAATGCCTCCGTCGCCTCACCGTCCACCAGGGCAGAAAAGAGGAGCTTGGTTCCGCTCTCCCTTGCCGCGCGGAGCATGGCGGCGGGAGCGCGCGCCGGGTCCGGAACGAGAAGGACGGCATAGCCCGCCGCGCGCTCCGGGTGTTCCACGGCAGCGGGGTGGTCCAACACGTCAAAGGGCACGTGCGCCTCCTTTAGGAGGGTAAACCAGCCGATATACTCGGGGTCGTCCTTTCGAGGGCGGTAGAGGAGCGCACGGGCCATGGACTGGAATCCGCCGTAGACGCTCTCGTTTCGGGCGTGCACCCCAAAGACCTCGCGCATGGCCGCAACGCCCGCGCGGTCCGGGTAGTCCGCGAAATTGCCGATGATGCAGAAGTCGAGCTGGGAGCCTGCGGCCATGTTTTCATAGAGGCGAATCTTGGTCAGCTCCGGCGAGACGCCCTGAAAGCGGTAGAAGATGTCCACGGCATTGATGGCGCAGTTGAGCATGGTCTTTTCCCCGCCCCAGGACCCCACGGCGCTTTGGCAATGATCCGAAGCGGAATAGAGGAAGAAGGGCAGCGGCCGGTCCACCGCGGAATTGGACTCCTCGCGGATGATGTCCACGCCCTTGTGGTGGTAGGTGCAGATGGCGACTTCGGGATTGATCGCCTTGACCGCGCGGCGGATGCGCAGCAGCAGGTCGCCCACCACCTGCTCCTTAAAGGCGGCATAGGTCTCGTCCGTCTTCCAATCCTCTCCCTGGGGGAGGTCCCGGCCGCAATAGTCCAGGTAGGCCTTTTTGCAGGACGGGCAGTTGCAGATGCCGTGCTCGACGTTGGAGTAATCCTTGGTTTGGAACCCAAACATGTTGAAGAAGATGCCGTCCACCGGGTAGGCTTCCAGCACTTCGCGCAGAATCTCAATGGAGAGGCGCTGCTGATACTCCCCGCAGACGCAGGTGGCGGCGGTATCGTTGTAGTGCAGGTGCTCGCCCGCCTCCGAGACGTAATACCACTCCGGGTGCTCCGCAAGGAGGCGCACATGCGTCTTGGAGAAGTCGAATCTCGCGATGACGCGGACGTTGTGCGCATGGCAGACGCGCACGATGTCGCCCAGCAGGTCCCCCTTGAGGTAGGGGCTCCTCGTCTGGTAGGGGAGGTTCGTGGGGTAGAAGGAAGTGATGCCGCCTGCGCCCACCATCACGCAGTTGCAGTGCGACTTTTCAATTTCCGCAAACCAGGCGTCCACATCCATGCCGGCATCGATGTCGCGCAGGTTGTTCTGGATCATGCACAGGTTGTTCTTGAGCCACCAAGCCATCCTCGGGCCCTCCTTTGTTTCCGGTTCTTTTCTCTATTGTACGGGAAAATCCCGCCGGGCGCAAGGCGGCGGCGGGGGTGGTTTCTGCGCTCAGCGCAGGGCGCGCCGCCACAGATAGCTTCGCCCAAGGGCGCTGCGCAGGGCGCGCTCCACCGCGTCGTGATAGGTCCACAGGACCTCGAGGTCCTCGCGGCTCGGCGTGCACTCCGCATAGAGCAGGCGCTCGCACACGGCGACGGCCTGCGCACAGGTGGGGATTTCCTCGCCGAGGGGAAGGCTTCTGTCCACGCGCAGCGCCCACGCCGCGAGCGTCTCCCCGGGCTGGCGATCGAGGAAATACAGCGTCAACTGCCGCTCCAGGTCCGCGCACAGCGCCCGTCCCGCTCCGCTTCGGCCGAGCTTTCTCTCCAAGCGCTCCAGGCGGAAGGCGCGAACCTTTCGCCCCAGGAGGAAGCGCACCGCCAGCCGAAGCAGCAACACGGCCAGGACAACGCCCAGCGCGCGCAGGACCACCCGCACCAATCCCGAGGCGTCCACTTGCGGCGCCGATTCTTCCTCCGGCTGCGGCGTGGGGGCGGCCGGGCTGGTTTGCGCGGCGGCGGGCGTGGGCGTGGGCGACACAGACGGGCCGATGTACTGGATCTCCGGCTCCTCGTCCGGGGTTTCGACGCTCCAGGCCAGCGGATCGAAGGGCACCCAGCCAACGCCGTGGAAGTAGATCTCGGTCCAGGCATGCGCGGAGGTGCCGCGCGCCACGTAGTAGACCGAGCTCTCGCCGTCGCGGGCCAGGCCATATCCCGTCAGGTAGCGCGAGGGCAGGCCGCAGCAGCGGGCCAGGACCGCCATGGCCGAAGCGTAATAGGTGCAATACCCTTCCCTTGTCTCCAGGAAGTGGGCGACAAAGTCCACGCCCTCGGGCGGATCGCCCGGCGTCTCTGTATAGGTGCAATTCTCCCGGAGCCAGGTCTCGATGCGGCACATGGCCTCATAGTCGTTGGCGCTGCCCTGCACGATCTCCTGGGCGAGAGCAAAGACGCTCTGCGGCAGGGTATCGGGAAGATACGTATACCGCGCGCGGACTTCCTCCTCATAGGGGTCCTCCTGCGCCTGCGTCAGGGACAAAAGGCGCGCCATGTTCTCGTCAAAGTCCGCCATCTCCCGGCAGAACTGGGTGCTGGTGACGTAATAGGAAAATCGGCGCGGATACCAAGTGTCGGTGAAGAGTTCGCCCGAGAGGTTGAAATAGGGCAGGACGCGCGCATCGCTGTTCAAGCGAATGCCCGAAGGGCTGCCGGAGGAGAACAGGCTGATATCCGACCGAAGCACCGTGACCTCCATCTCGGCCTCGCGCGTCATGCGCGCATAGAGCTCGATCCCCTCTCTTCCGCCCAAGGGGAGCCCATCCAGGTAGACGGACGCGCGCCGCCCGCGCCAGAGCAGGCTGTCGAAGCGGAACCGGCCGTTGCGCCAGCCCTGGTACCACTGGCTCCCGTTGTAGGTATCCTCGATTGCGCCGGCAAGGACGGGGAAGGGATTGTCCGACCGAACGCGCAGCACGATCTCCTTTGTGCGGTGCAGGTCACCGCCCAGGCGCGTGCCCAAGGGATTGAGTTCGGCGCGGCCGCGGGCAGAGCTTCCCGCCGATCCGCCGATGTAGTAGGCGTAGAGGTCCTCCACGTCGGAGAACATCGCGCGCACGGATTCCGAACGCCAGACGCCGTCCTCCTTGGGAACGAAGAAATAGGCCCCCGCTAGGCAAACCGCCGCAAGCGGCAGCGCGAGCGCCTGCCCATAGCGCCGGGGCAGGCCGTCTCGCCCCAGGCTGGACAGGGCGCGCGGCAGGCAGAGCATGGTCCCTGCAAGGCCGCACAGCAACACGCCTTCGGAATCCGGCAATCCGGCCAAGTATGCGGCCACGCCCAACGCCAAGGCGTAGAGCGCGGGGAGCGCCGCGGGCAGCCATCGCCGCGCCAGGGCATAGAAGGCCAGGGAGATGGGCAATGTGCACAAGCCGAGCACGGGCAGGCGCCAAATCTCCTGTTCCGTGCCCGCAGGCATGCCGGACGCCACCCAGCTTCCGGCCTGGAGGAGCGCCTCGCGCACGCTCTCCCAGCCGGCGCGCAGCGTCCAAACGCCAAGCCCAGCGCCCGCCAGCAGGAGCAGCGCGGGCGCCACCCACCACCGGCGGCCGACCAGCAGGCACAGGAGCGCCTGCGCGGCGGCCATCGCCAGGCACAGGGGCAGGCCCTGCGCCTGCCCGGCAAGGAAGAGCGCCAGGCAGATGCCGCCGGCGGCCAGCAGCGCAGCCGTGAGCGCATCCAAGAGGATTGTGGGATCAAAGCGGAGGGGAGTCTTCATCCTTGTGCCCCTCCTCCCATGGCCGCGGCCAGGTCCGGCGCGGTGCGCACGGCATAGCAGGGCAGGGTGAATCCCTCCGGCGCGCGCTCGCCCAGGTAGATGAGGGCGCTGCTTCCCGGGGAAACGGCCTGCATGGCCGGCTGGATTTCCGCGCCCGCCAGGCCGGAAACCACGTACAGGAGGCCGGAGGCGCCCGCCCGGGCCAGGGCGGCGAGCGCGCCTTCGGGCGAATCCTCCGCGTCAAAGCGGAGCCGCGCGAGGAAGAAGCGCGCCTCCTCAAACTCGCGCTCCGTCGCGGCGATCAGCTCCTGGCGGCCGTCCGTGAGGCGGATCGGATGCCCCGCGCGCAGCGCCTGGTCCGTCAGGGACAGCGCGCAGGAGGCGGCCGTGTCCGCATAGCGCAGGGCGTCCTCGCCCTGCGCGCCGGGCAAGGGGCGCGCGTCCACGACGATGCAGCAGGTCTGCTCCTCCGGCACGTCGTACTGTCGGACCAGCGCCTCGCCCCGGCGCGCGCTGAGCTTCCAGTGCACGGTCTTGAGCGGGTCCCCCGGCGCATAGGGCCGGACCATGGAGAAACTGTCCCCCGCGTCCGCAACGCCCCCGCGCGCAAACGCCGCCGCATCAAAGGACGCCTGCTTGGGCGGCGGAAGGACCGCAAACGCGGGCAGGACCGTCAGCTCCACCAGGCGGTAATAGGCGAGGTTGCGCAAATCAAAGCGCATGGGCAAAAGGCCGAAGCAGTCGCAGACGCGCAGTTTCGTCATCCCCACCTGGTACACGCCCCGATAGGGCAGGCGCAGCGTGAGGTCGAACTGTTTGTCCCGCCGGGGCGCGAGGTCCAGCGCCAAGCGGATCTCCTGGGCCGGGTCCGCGCAGGCAACCTCGATGCGCATGCGGGTGAAGGGATAGAGCTTGTCGTTGTAGATCCCGATGCGCAGCGCGGCCGTCTCGCCGCGGACGGCGACCTCGCGCTCGGCCTTTTGCAGATAGGAAAAGGACACATAGGTCCACAGCGTCATCGCCGCGCAGCAGAGCGTCAGGAACAGCATGGAGAAGAACACGAGGTAGTACTCGCGCAGGCCGCTGGCCAGGCCTCCCAAGAGGGACAGCCCCAGCACCGCAAACCAGCCCGCGCGCACAGCCCTCACAGCCCGGTGGGCACCCGCAGGCTGCCCACGATGGCGCGCACGACGTCCTCCGCGCTCTTCTGCTGGTAGCCGGCCTGCGCCTTGAGGCGGAGGCGGTGCGCCAACACCGGCACGGCCAGGTGCTGCACGTCGTCCGGGAGGACGTAATCGCGGCCATGGAGCAGGGCCCACGCCATGGAGGCCTGGAGCAGCATGAGCGAGGCGCGCGGCGAGGCTCCCAGGCTGACGCTGCGGTCGCGGCGCGTTTCCTCGGCGATGCGGACGATATACTGCTTGACCGCCTCCGCGCACCGGACCTCCCGGCAGCGCGCCTGCAGTTCGAGGATCTCCTCCGGCCCAGTCACGGCGGGCAGGTCCTCCAGGCGTGTGCCGCGGCTGGCAAGGTCCAGAATCCGCACCTCCTCGCCCGGCTCTGGGTAGCCCATGTGGACGCAGAGCAGGAAGCGGTCGAGCTGCGCCTCCGGCAGGGGGTAGGTTCCCGCAAGGCCCAGGGGATTCTGCGTCGCCAGCACGAGGAAGGGCTGCGGCACGCGCTCGCTCACGCCGTCCACGGTGACCTGTCCCTCCTGCATGACCTCCAGGAGGGCGGACTGCGTCTTGGGACCGGTGCGGTTGATCTCGTCCGCCAGGATGAGCTGGCGCATGACTGCTCCTTCGACGCGGCGGGTTTCGCCCGTGCGCAAATCCACCAGGGTAAAGCCCGTGACGTCGGAAGGTGTGAGATCGGGCGTAAACTGAATCCGCCGGAAGGAAAGGCCCAGCGCCGCGGCGAGCGCCCGCACAAGGGTGGTCTTTCCAACGCCCGGCACGTCCTCGATCAGCACGTGTCCGCCTGCCAGCAGCGCGGCCAGGATCAGATCCACGGCCTCTCCCTTGCCCACCACCGCGCGAGACACGACCTCCCGAATGTTCTGCAGGATCTTTTCGGTTTCCATCTGCCATCCTCCGTTTTTTTCGCCTTATTGCCTACATTATACGGCCCCGCGTTCCCGCGCACAAGCAAAACTTCTTCCCTTCCGCGCGTCCGCCGTGCTATAATGAAATTCACCAGAAAAAGGGAGGACTGCCAATGGATCGCGCCGCCTATGACCGGCTGGAGGCCTACATGCACACCCAGATGAACGACAGCGCTCACGACCGCGAACACGTCTACCGCGTGCTCTACACCGCCCTGGACATCGCCGCGCACGAGCCCGGCGTAGACGCAGACGTGCTCATCGCCGCGTGCCTGCTGCACGACGTGGGCCGCGCGGAGCAGATCCGCGATCCCGAGGCCGACCACGCGCAGGTCGGCGCAGAAAAGGCCCTGCGCTTTCTTCGGGACGAGGGCTGGGGCGAGGACTTCGCCCAGCGCGTCGCCGCCTGCATCCGCACGCACCGCTACCGCTCCGACGCGCCGCCCACGAGCCCGGAGGCCAAGATCCTCTTTGACGCAGACAAGCTTGACGCCACCGGCGCCATGGGGGTTGCGCGCACGCTCCTCTACCGGGCGCTCGTGGGGGAGACGCTCTACACCTGCACGCCCGAGGGCGACGTCTGCGACGGATCGGGCGATGCGCCGCCCTCCTTCTTCCAGGAGTACCGCTTCAAGCTCGAAAAGGTCTACGACCGCTTCTTCACCGCCTACGCCGCAGAGGTCGCCGCCGGGCGCCGGCGCGCGGCGCAGGACTTCTACGCAAGTCTGCTCTCCGAGGCGCGCGCCGCCTACGGCCCTGGACGCGAGGCCCTGCGCGCCTATCTCAACTGAGGAGGTATCCGACTTTTATGGATAAATTCCTTCTGGACGCCGCGCGCGTGGTTCCTTCCGCGCGGCAGAGGCGCTGGTTCGACGTGGGGTTCTACGCCTTCGTTCACTTTGGCATGAACACCTTTACCGACCGGGAATGGGGCGACGGAACGGAGGACGAATCCCTCTTCAATCCTACGCGCCTGGACTGCGACCAGTGGGTTGCGGCGATCCAGTCCGCCGGGATGAAGGGCCTGATCCTCACGGCCAAGCACCACGACGGTTTCTGCCTCTGGCCCTCCAAGTACACGGAGCACAGCGTCAAGAACAGCCTGTTCGAGGGGGATGTGGTCAAGCTTGCGGCCGAGGCCTGCGCCCGCGCCGGCATTCCCTTCGGGTTTTACCTCTCGCCCTGGGACCGCAACTCCCCGCTCTACGGCACGCCCGCCTACAACGACTACTTCTGCAACCAACTGACCGAGCTTCTGACGGGCTATGGAGAGATCTTCTGCGTGTGGTTTGACAACGCCTGCGGCGAGGGGCCGACCGGGAAGCGCCAGGTCTACGACTTTCCGCGCTACATCTCCCTCATCCGCAAGTACCAGCCGAACGCCGTCATCTTCAACGACTACGGCCCGGACGTGCGCTGGTGCGGGAACGAAGCGGGCGCGCCTCGCCAGGCGGAATGGGCGGTCGTGCCCACGGAGCTCTGCCCGTACGCGGCGGTGCAGACCGGACCCGGTCCCTTGGCGGACCAAGGCGATCTTTCCGCACTCTACAACACGGACGCCTTCATCGGCACACAGCCGGAGATCTTTTACTCCCGCGGGCTGGCCTTCTGCCCCTGCGAGTTTGACATGTCCATCCGCCCGGGGTGGTTCTTTCACGAAAGCGAGGAACCGCACAGTCTGGACCGCCTCTTCCGCACCTATGTCACGAGCGTGGGTGCAAACGCGGGGTTGAACCTCAACGTGCCGCCCAACCGGGAGGGCCGCATCGACGAGCGCGACGTGCGCCGCTTGCGGGAGTTGGGGCAGGCGCTGCGCCGGGCGTTCGGCGACCCGCTGCCGCTGCGCGTCCGCCGCGTGGACGCGGGCGACCGCTGGCAGGGCGAGTGGGAGCTCACCTTCCCGGAGGGAACGCCGCCGGTGCGGACGCTCGAGCTTTCGGAGGACCTCTCCTGCGGCCAGCGCGTGGAGAGCTTCAAGATCGTTTGCGAGGAGAGCGGCGGCACGCACTTCCCGCTCTACCAGGGTTCGACCGTCGGCAACCGCCGGCTCTGTCGGCTGGAAAACCCCTTTGCCCTGCAAAACCCGCTGACGGATGACTCCGCGGGAAGCATGCGCAAGCTGCGCCTGCTGGTCACGGCCTCGCGCGGGGTTCCGGCGCTTTCCGCCATCCGCGCCTATGGGGACGACGGGGAGGGTCTACGCCATGGACTTTCGCGTTGACGACAAGGCGCTGTCTGCCGCGCAGTTTCTGGAGTTTGTGCAGCAGGTTTGGCCGGGAGAATACGACGCGGCCCGGACGCAGGAGGCGCTTAGCCGAACGCTGAACCTGACCGCCTACGATGGGGCGCTCCTCGTGGGCTGCCTGCGCATCCTCACGGACGGCTACTACTTTGGAACCATCACAGAGCTGCTGGTGCTCCCCGCCTACCAGCGGCGCGGGATTGGGAGCGCGCTCCTGCGCTTGGCCCGCGCGCACACGCCGACCCTGCTCTACTTTGGCGCGCAGCCGGGCGCGGAGGCCTTCTACGAAAAGAACGGCTGCAAACGGGGACTCCCCGCCTACACCATCGAGAAACCCCGCCGGGGGAACGCATAGCGCCTTCCGCGCGGTTCCTTTTTCCACTTTAGAAGGGAGAATCTGCCATGCTCGAATACCGCTTTGACACCCAGCTCCTCATCGAGGGCGACGATCTGGACGAAACCGCCATCCACGACTACATCGAGAACAACATCGAGGGCGACTGCCTGCTGGCCGTAGGCGACGACATGCTCGTCAAGATCCACTACCACACCAACACCCCCTGGAAGGTCCTGGAGTACTGCGCATCCCTGGGCGACATCCACGACATCGTTGTGGAGAACATGGAGCGCCAGTCCTCCGGCCTGCACGGATGAGCCCCGCGGAACCGCGTCCGGAAGCGGTATTTTCCGGCCGCGCGCAGGACTACGCCGCGGCGCGATCGGGGTATCCACGGGATCTCTTCCTCTGGCTGACGGAGGCGGCGCGCCTGGCCCCCGGCGCCATCGTTGCGGACGTGGGCGCGGGCACGGGGAAATTCACCGAGTCCTTGCTCGACTGCGGATTCACGGTGCATGCCGTGGAGCCCAACGCGGAGATGCTGGAGACGGCCATGTCCCGCCTCCTGGCGCACCCGGACTTCTATCCCCACCTTGGGCGCGGGGAGGCGACGGGGCTTCCCGACGCCTCGGTCGACCTTGTGACTTGCGCCGCCGCCTTCCACTGGATGGACGCGGACGCCTTTGCGCAAGAGTGCCGGCGCATCCTGCGTCCCGGCGGCCAAGTACTGCTGACCTGGCTGGTGCGCGACGAATTGGCGCCCCTCAACCGCGCGCACGCCGAACTGCTCCGCGCGTTCTGCCCGGGGTTCACCGGCCTTGCGCACGGACACGACGAGTGCCTGCCCCGCCTTTCGCGCTTCTTTGCCTCTTACCAGACGCGCGCCTTTGACGCGGATGCCGTGCAGGACCGCGAAGCGTTCATCCGGCGCACGCTGTCCAGCTCCTACGCGCTTCGCCCGGACGATGCGGTCTACGCGGACTTCGTTGCGGCGCTCGGGGCGCTCTTTGACGACTGGCAGGAGGGCGGCCGGGTCCGCGTGCGCACGCGCGCCCTCTGCTACCTGGGCGCGCCTGCCGACCCCAAAGGAGAAGAACATGGTTGACCTAGACGCCTACTTGACGGAACTCCTCGCCCGGCTGCGGGAAGCCTTTGGGCCGCGGTTGCTCTATGCGGGGCTGCAGGGAAGCCACCTGCGCGGCGAAGCCGGGCCGGACAGCGACATCGACGTTATGCTGGTGATCGACGGGCTTTCCTACGACGACCTTCTGACCTATCGGTCCCTCCTGCAAGCCTGCGGAGAGTACGAAAGATCCTGCGGCTTTGTCTGTGGACGGGAAGACTTGCGGCTTTGGAACCCCTTGGAGATCTACCATCTTCTCCACTCGACCCAGGACCTGGTGGGGGAGCTGGCGGTGCTCGTTCCCCCTTATGCGCGTGCGGACGCCGTGAAGTATCTCCAGCTCAGCGCCGACAACCTCTTCCACGAGCTCTGCCACCGGACCGTGCACGGCCGTGCGGACCGCGCATCTGCCGCGCTTCCGGGGCTGTGCAAGTCGGCCTTCTTTCTGCTCCAGGACCTGCACTCGCTGGAGACGGGGGACTTTGCGCCGAACCGCGCGTCGCTTCGGGCGCTGCTCTCCGGCACGGACCGCGCCGTGTGGGAACTCGACGCCGCCCTGCGCCGCGGCGAATCCCCGGACGCGGAAGCCGCCTACCGCCTGCTCTTTGCCTTTTGCCGCGAGGTCCGGCGCCGCGCCGCGGCGCTGCTCTCCCGCGCATAGACAAACGCGCCCTGCCTCCAATGGAGGCAGGGCGCGTTTGTCTATGGGGAAACGGATCACTCCGCAAAGAAATCGTCCTCGATCAAGGCGCAGAGGGCGTGGTAGACGGGCAGCGTGTACTCCTGCACGCGATAGGTTTCCTTCGCGGGCAGGCGGAGGCAGACGTCGCAGAGCCGGGAGAGTGCGCTCTCCCCTTCTCCCGTGATGCCGATCGTGCGCACGCCCTTGGCGCGCGCGGCGTGCACCGCGTTGACGACGTTGCGCGAATTTCCGGAGGTGGACAGCGCGATCAGCGCATCCCCCGGCGCGCCGTAGCCATAGACCTGCTGGGCATAGACCATGTCCGGCGCGACGTCGTTGGAAAAGGCGGTCAGCAGCGCCGATTGCGCCGTCAGGTCGATGGCGGGCAGCGCCTGCTGGAGCTGCGCGGCAAAGCCTGCGGGCATTTGGGGCGTAGCTTGCACCGCGTCCGCCTCCTTGGGCGGGAGCGGGCGGCGCTTCCGGAAGCCCTTCATCAACTCGCCCACGATGTGCGCGCTGTCGGCCGCACTGCCGCCGTTTCCGCAGACGAGTAGCTTTCCGCCGCCGGCAAAAGCCTCGCGCAGCAGGTCGTGGGCGCGCGCCAGGGGCTCCTCCAGCGGAAGGAGCGCGGGAAAATCGGCGAACAGCGCCGGCAAAACCGAATGGGTGGGAGTAGGCATGGGAGTTTCTCCTTTCTTAGAGCAAGCGCTCGGCGATGTAGACAACCACAGGAAGCGAGATGGCCGACAGGATCGTCGTCACCGCGAACAGCTCGGAGGCGTAGACCGCGTTGCGCTCATAGCGGATGGCAAAGAGCGTGCCCATCGTCGCCGTGGGCGAAGCCATGGCCACCGCGACCGTCAGCAGCACGATCTGCGGGAGCGGGAAGATCGAAAGCGCCAGCACGATGAGGATCGGCGCGACCAGGAGCTTCAGGACCGAAACGTAGTAGATCCGTCCGCGGGCAAAGGCCTTGAGCAGGTTGGTCTGCGCGACCGTGGCCCCGGCGATGAGCATGGCCAACGGCGTGTTCATGTTGGAGACGTACTCCAGCGCCTCGTAGAGCACCTGCGGCACGCGCCATTGCAGGAGAAAGCACGCGAGCCCCACCGGGACCGCCAGGATCGCGGGCGAGCAGAGCGCGCGCAGCAGTCCCTTGATGTTGAACTGTCCCGCGCCCGTGAACATGATCATGCCGTGCGTCCAGACCAGGAGGTTAAAGGCCGTCATCACCGCCGTGAGGTAAAACACCCCTTCCGTGCCGAGCATCGCCATCACAAGGGGAATGCCCATAAACCCGCAGTTGGAGTAGATGACGGAAAAGCGCTCGATGACCTCGTCGAACTTGCCGCCCTTGCGCAGGCAGAGATAGGCGACCACCATGGCGATGCCGAAGCCGAGCAGGGAGAGCCCGAACGCCTCCGCCAGCCCCACAAGAAGATCCGGCGAAAAGTCCCGCTGATACGAGACGAAGATCACGACGGGATTGACCAACAGGACCAGGAGGTTGGATAGGTGCTTGTTCCCCTCCGTGGTGATGATTCGGGTCTTAAAGCTGATAAAGCCCGCGACCACGAGGATGAGCATGAGCAGCACCTGGTTGAGGATTACGCTTACATAACTGGACACAGAAAGAACCACCCCTAGACATTCTTTTTTCTTCTTTCCCATTGTAGGTCTTTTTTCGGGGAAGCACAACGCCGCGCTCGGGAAAATGCGGCCGGAACTCTGTTAAATGCGCGTTACTTTCTTCGGCGTTTTCTCGGGCGCTCCTTTCAACGCGTGTTTACAGTCTGGAAAATTCATGTTATCCTAAGAGTATACGAAACCGAGAAGGAGGTCTTTGCATGCGCGAGATTCGTTTGGAGAGGATGCGCCCCGACCAAATCGAGGCGGAGAAGGAGCGCTGCTCCATTGCCTACCTGCCCATCGGGCCGCTGGAATGGCACGGGCCTGCGGCGCCCTTTGGCACCGATCCGCTCATCGCCCAGGCGGGCGCCATGCGCTGTGCGCAGGAGGTCGGCGGCGTGGTGCTGCCCACCCTCTTCATCGGCACCGAGCGCGAGCGCGATCCCGAGACGCTGGCCAACCTCGGCTTTTCCGACACCCACCAGTACATCATCGGCATGGACTTTCCGGACAACAGCACCCCTTCCTATTATTTCCGCGAGGAGATCTTTGCCCTGACCGTGCGCGAGTACCTGCGGCTTCTCGTCAAGCAGGGCTATAAGCTCGTCGTGCTGGTCAACGGGCACGGCGCGACCGGGCAGATGAACTCCCTTTTCCGCCTTGCCGCGGAGTTCACGGGGGAGACGAAGACCCGCGTGCTCGTGGGCTTCCCGGCCGCGTCCCTGGGCTTCCCCGGCGAGGACCCGGGCCACGCCACCCGCGCGGAGATCTCCCAGGCCATGGCGCTGACGGACAGCGTGGACCTGAGCAAGCTTCCGCCCGAGGGCGAGCCCATCCTCATGTGGAAAACCGGCATGGCGGATGGCAGCGCCTTTGCCGGCCACGCCAACGCGGAGTTCTCCGTAACGGACGACCCGCGCAAGGGGGACAAGGAACTGGGGCAGCGGTACCTGGACGCGGGCGCGGCGCAGCTGATCGCGCAGGTTCGCGCGGCCTGGGACGAGGTCTGCAAGGCGTAGGCTTTCCCGCAGAAACACTTTTTCCCCCTTCGTCGTGTAGGGTGGGGGCGGGGCTTTGCGCCCGGCCCCCTGCTTTGCGTCAAAACGTCCAATGTTTGCGGAGGAACACATGCCAAAGAACAAGCTGCTCTATGTCTGCGCTGAGTGCGGGTACGAGTCCGCAAAGTGGATGGGCCGCTGCCCTTCTTGCGGCGCCTGGAACAAGATGGAGGAGCAGGCCCCGGCTGCCCCGGCGCCCGCCGCCGGGCCTGCGCGCCGCAGCACGGTGCAAGCGCCGACCGTGCCCGCAAAGACGCTTTCCGAAATTGAGGAGGGCGAGCAGGAGCGCTGCCGGTCCGGAATCGAGGAGTTCGACCGGGTGCTGGGCGGCGGCATCGTGCCGGGGTCCCTTGTGCTCATCGGCGGAGACCCGGGAATCGGCAAGTCCACGCTGCTCTTGCAGGTCTCCGCGCTTCTGGCGCAGAAGGGCGCGCGCGTGCTGTACGCCTCGGGCGAGGAGAGCACGCGCCAGATCAAAATGCGCGCCCGCCGCCTCGGCCTGGACGGCAGGGGCCTATACGTCATGAGTGAGACGAACCTGGACGAAATCGAGGCGCAGCGGGAGGCGCTCTCCCCGGACTACATGGTCGTGGACTCGATCCAAACGGTCTACGTTCCGGGCAAGACCTCCACGCCCGGCTCCGTCTCCCAGGTGCGCGAAGCCACGGGCATCCTCATGCGCGCGGCCAAGCAGGCGGGGACGACGATCTTTCTCGTCGGGCACGTGACCAAGGAGGGCGCGCTGGCCGGGCCGCGCGTGCTGGAACACATGGTGGACGCGGTGCTCTACTTTGAGGGCGACCGCCACCAGGACTACCGCATCCTGCGCGCGGCCAAGAACCGCTTCGGTTCCGTCAACGAAATCGGCGTCTTCCGCATGGAGCAAACGGGCATGGAGCAGGTGGAAAACCCCTCGGAGTTTCTGCTGTCCGGGCGCATTCCCGGCGCGGCGGGCTCGGCGGTGGCCGTGTCCATGGAGGGCATGCGCCCGGTCCTGGTGGACCTGCAAGCCCTCATCGCGCCCACGGCGTTTGGCACGCCGCGCCGCCAGGCGCTGGGCTTTGACTACAACCGCATGGCGCTTCTGCTTGCGGTGCTGGAAAAGCGCGCGGGCTTTTCGCTCTACAACCAGGACGCCTATGTCAACGTTGCGGGCGGATTGGAGCTGGACGAACCCGCCTGCGACCTGCCGCTTGCGGCGGCGGTCGTCTCCTCGCTGCGCGGAACGCCCCTTCCGCCGGACTGGGCGCTCATCGGAGAGATCGGCCTGACCGGGGAGATCCGCGCGGTCAACATGATGGACCGCCGGCTCACGGAATGCGCGCGCATGGGCTTTACGCACCTTGTCGTGCCCAAGACCAACCTGCGCTCGCTGCGCATCCCCGACGGATTGGATGTGCACGGCGTCTCGACGCTGCGCGAGGCGCTCTCGCTCCTCTTCTGAGGAACAACAAGATCAAACGGAATGTGGAGGTGAGGCTTCCCGTGAAAAAACTCCTGCGCTGGTTTTTGACGGTTGTCGGCCTGCTGTTGGGCGTGGGACTGGTCAGCGAGCTGCTCTCCTTTTTGGTGGAAAGCAAGCTGCTCTCCCCGGATCACGCGGACATCTATCCCTGGGTTTCCCTCGTGACGTACATTCTGGGCGCGAGCCTTTTTGCGGCCTCATTTTATTTCTTTTCCATTCCCTGTGGGCAGGCAGCCCTTCGCCTGATGCGCCGCGTGGAAAGCCGTCTGTCCTCCGTGCCGGTGATGGACCTGATCTTCGGCACCCTGGGGCTCCTGCTGGGCGTCCTGCTCTCCTTCCTCATCATGGCAATGTTCGCCCGGGGGCAGGCTTCGCTGCTCTACACGGTGCTCGGGGTAGCGGTCTACCTCCTTTTCGGGTACCTGGGCACGACGCTGGGCATGAAGCGCTGGCGCGAGCTCAACTTTGCCTGGGTGCGCCGCTTGCAGCAGCAGACGGCGCGCAGCACGGGGCAGGACGAGGCGCTCCCGTCCCCTGCCGCCACTTCGGCCGGCGGCGCGCGGCCCAAGCTTCTGGATACGAGCGTCATCATCGACGGCCGCATCTTTGACCTGTGCAAGACGGGCTTTCTGGAGGGCACGCTGGTTCTCCCGAACTTCGTGCTCCGCGAGCTGCGGCACATTTCCGACTCCTCCGACGCGCTCAAGCGCAACCGCGGCCGGCGCGGATTGGACGTGCTGGCGCGCATTCAAAAGGAACTGCGCGTGCCGGTCGAGGTGGACGACCAGGACTTCCCGGATGAAGAGGTCGATGTCAAGCTTCTCAAGCTCGCCAAGCTGCGCGACGGCTGTGTGCTGACGACGGATTACAATCTCAACAAGGTCGCCGGCGTATCCGGCATTCCGGTTCTCAACATCAACGACCTGGCCAATGCGCTCAAGCCCGTGGCGCTCCCCGGCGAGGAGCGGGAGGTTCTCGTCGTCAAGGAGGGCAAGGAACTGAACCAGGGCGTGGGCTATTTGGACGACGGCACCATGATCGTGGTGGAAAACGGCAAGCGCGCCATCGGCCAGACCGTGACCGTGCTCGTCACCTCCGTCCTACAGACCTCTGCCGGCCGCATGATCTTTGCCAAGATGCAGGAATGACCGCATTTTCCGCATGCAAAAGGGCGCCGGTCCAAACAATCGTTTGGACCGGCGCCCTTGCTTCTTGTTTCAGGAACGGGTTTCCTCGTCGGGCACCCCGGTTCTCCATTGGATCACGTCTTCCGGGCGCTTTCTCGGTCTGGGGGCAGGGCTTTCGTCCGGGTAGCCGATGGCAAGTGCCGATACCACCCGTCCCGGCAGCTCGCACCACTGCTCAATCTCCGGGCGCGCATAGGCGGTGTCCGCAATCCACAGCGTGCCCAGTCCCAGCTGTGTGGCCCGAAGGATCATGTTCTCCATGGCCGCGCCAATGGACAGCAGGCGGCTGGTCTCCAGCGCGCGCGCAGGCGCGGAGAGCGTCTCCGAACCGGTCGGCGCCAATGTATCCTGCACGACGATCGCGACCGGCACCTGTTCCAGGATGGCGGCGCTCTGCTCCGCGCTCTGTAAACCAAACGCCAGATCCGGGAAAAGGGGCGTTTCCTTTTCGCGCTGAATCCCCGCCCGCATCGCGGCGGTCAAGCGCTCTTTTTCCTTGCCCTGCACGACGATAAATCTCCAGGGCTGCGCATTTTTTGCAGACGGAGCCAACATTCCCGCCTGAAGGATGTCTTCCAGCGCGGTATGCGGCACGGCCTTGGGCTGGTAGGCTCGAATGCTGCGCCTTTGCTCTATTGCATCCATCCGTTTCCCTCCTCCAGAAAAAATGCCCAGCGCTCTCCCTATCGGAGAGCGCTGGGCATTGTTGTTTGCGTTTGCGCTTAGCGCTGCACGCGGCCGGAAGCGTTGCCGCCCATGAGGCTCTTGACCTCGGCGACGGACACCATGTTGAAGTCGCCCTCGATGGTGTGCTTGAGCGCGGAGGCAGCCGCCGCGTACTCCACGGCGCCCTGGTTGTCGTAGCCGGAGAGCAGAGCGTAGATCAGGCCGGAGCCGAAGCTGTCGCCGCCGCCGACGCGGTCCACGATGCGGATGGAGTACTTCTTGGAGATGGAGATCTCGCCGGACTTGCCGTCATAGAGCATGCCGGACCAGTTGTTGTCCGAAGCGGAGAGGGACTCGCGCAGGGTGATGGCGACCTTCTCGCAGTGGAAGCGCTCCACCAGCTGACGGGCAACGGACTTGTAGCCCTCGACATCCAGCTTGCCGCTGTTGATGTCGGTGTGCTCGGCGTGGATGCCGAAGACGTCCGCAGAGTCCTCCTCGTTGGCGATCAGAACGTCGACGTAGGGAACCAGCTCGCCCATGACCTGGCCGGCCTTCTCGCGGGACCAGAGGTTCTTGCGGTAGTTGAGGTCGCAGCTGATCTTGACGCCGCGGGCCTTGGCCGCCTTGCAGGCCTCCAGGGTGACAGCCGCCGTGCCGTCGGAAAGAGCGGGCGTGATGCCGGTCCAGTGGAACCAATCCGCGCCCTCGAAGATCTTATCCCAGTCAAAGTCGCCGGGCTTGACGTTGGCAATGGCAGAATCCGCGCGGTCGTAGACGACCTTGGAGGGACGCATGGAGACGCCCTTCTCGCAGAAGTAGATGCCCAGGCGCTTGTTGGAGCGCACAACGTCGGACACGTCCACGCCGAAGGTGCGCAGCGCGTTCATCGCGGCATCGCCGATGGGGTTAGAGGGAACGGCCGTGACGTAGTGCGCGTCCATGCCGTAGTTGGCCAGCGAAACGGCCACGTTGGCCTCCGCGCCGCCGTACACTGCGTCAAAGCAATGCGCCTGCTGGAAGCGCTGATAGCCCTGCGGGGCCAGGCGGAGCATGATTTCACCGAAGGTAACGATTTTCGCCATTGAGGTACACTCCTTCTTTATGCGGTAACGCATAATGTATTTGTGTGGGCGCAAAACTATGCAGGGCGCTCCCCACTGCCTTGCGCCTGGGGATACAAGGTTTTTTAGTCGCGGTAGCCCATGCGCTGGGAGATGCTGTGCGCCGCGTCCATGACAAAGCCCGCGATCTCTTCGTCCCTTGCCGGGGTGATGATCTGCTTGAGGCCGGAGGTCGACACAGCCGCGATGATGTTGCCGCGGTAGTCGTAAATGGGCGCCGCAATGCAGCGGATGCCCGGCTCGTGCTCCTGGTCATCCCGCGACCAGCCGCGTTGGCGCGTCAAGCGGATTTCCTTGATGAGCGCCTCCGGGTCCGTGATAGAGCGCGATGTGTAGGTCGGTAGTTTGGTCGAGCGGATCTTTTCGCACAGCTCCGCGTCCGGCAAGCCGGAGAGCAGGGCCTTTCCTGTGGCTGTGCAGAGCGCAGGGGACCTCCTGCCGAT
This sequence comes from Candidatus Spyradocola sp., assembly GCA_050942925.1. Lineage (GTDB taxonomy): Bacteria > Bacillota > Clostridia > Christensenellales > UBA1750 > Spyradocola. Next base: position 57,276 of record JBMNOF010000002.1, on the reverse strand, counting down.
CTGCGAATACATGCGGACGGAATGGATCGTTTCGATCTTATCGATGTAGATGATCTCCAATCCATCCAGCATCGCCAGGTGCACCGGCTGCTTCGTCAACTGCAGGAGCCTGCGCAGATAGGGCTGCGCCTCCGTCTTGAGCTCCACCTGGTTGAGGTAGAGGCTGGACAGCTCGACGATCTTCATGCCGAGCCGGTAGGCTCCGCCGCTGCGCTGCTCCACGTATCCTCTCTCGCCCAGGGCGGACAGGAGTCTATGCACCGTGGACTTGTGCAGCCCAACGCGCGTGGAAATCTCCGTAACGCCCAGGCCCTCTTTTTCCCCCGCGAGCGTCTCGATGATGGACAGCGCGCGGTCAATGGACTGAACGGTGGCTTTTTCCATGATGTGTTTCCTCCCGTGCGCGGTGTTCTGCTATGCAAAACGCCGTTTCAACATTTTGAGTATACCACACAGCCACCGGACCTGCAACCATTTTTGAAACGCCGTTCCGCTTTATGGAACAATGGTGTCCCATGAAAAAAACTGTCGACTTTACGGTCTTGTTCTTGCGAAACAGCAGAGTGGAAGATATAATGAATAAATAATGAAGTCATGTGGAAGCGGACGGAGGGGAAGCATGGGAAGCAAAAGAGAGGCTGTCATCATCGGCGCGGGCAAGATGGGGCGAGGGTTCTGCGCCGAGATTCTGGACAGCGCTGGATGTCACCTGACGTTTGTAGACAACGATGAGACCCGCGTGGAACGCCTGCTCCGCGCAGGCAGCTACACCATCTATAAGGCGCGCAAGACCTACTTTGAAACGGTCACGATCGAGGGGTTTGACGTGCTGTCTCTGAGCCGCGAGGGCGAAATCTCCGACCTGGTTGCGCGGCGGGGCGTTCTTGTGATGGTCGCCGTCCCCTCCCAGCAGATCGAAAAGGTGGCCTCGCTCCTGTGCGTCTGCATCGCCCGCAAGGCCATGGAGACGCCGGAGGAACCCTTGGACATCCTCCTTTGCATCAACGAAATCGACGCCAAGCGCCGCCTTATCCGCTGTTTCGAGGGAATGCTGGGCGGCAGCGCGCTGGAATACGCACAGCGGCGTGTGGGCGTCGTGGAGACGGTCGCCATCTGCATGTGCCCGGAGCTGCCGGACAACCTGGCGGAGCGCGATCCCTTGGGCGTGCTCACCAATGGCTACCCCGAAATGCCCATGGACGCCACCGCCTTCAAGGGCGAGCCGCCCCGCTCGGAAAAGATCCGCTTGACCTACCACCTTGCCGCGGAAGCGCACCGCAAGATGTACACCTTCAACACGGCCTACGCCTCCATCGCGTACCTGTCCAGCCCCAAGCACTACGTCTGGGCGACGGAGGCGATGAAGGACCCGGAGATCCAGCAGAGCGTCCTGTCCGCCTTGGCCGAGTCCACCATCGGCCTCTGCGGCGAATACGGCTTTACAAAAGAAGAGATGGCCGCCTGGAACGAACGGATTCTCGCGGTCATCGACAACCCGCTCCTGGGGGATACGATCAACCGCCTGGGCTCGGATACGCCGCGCAAGGTCGGCCCGCAGGACCGCCTGGTCGGCGCGGCGCTGCTCTGCCTGAAGCACGGCGGCGACCCCGCGACCCTGGCGCGCGTCATCGCCTACGCCTACCGCTACCCGGCCTCCGACGATCCGCGGACCGTGGCCTTTATGCGCTTTATCGAGTCCGAGGGCATTGAGACCGCGCTGGAGCGCTATTCGCGCCTGGCGCTTCGCAACCAGCTCCATCGCCGCATCCGCGAAATCTATGAAAAGTTGGAGGACCCCGCATGAGCCGCAGCGCCGCTTTTCTCTCCGACGTCCACGGCAACCTTCCGGCGCTGGAGGCTGTGCTCGCCGACCTGGACGAGCGCGGGATTGACGAAATCTACTTTCTGGGCGACGTTTTGGGCAAGGGGCCTTCCGTACACGAGGTTCTGGACCTTTTGCGCCGGCGCTGCCGCGGGGCGGTGTACGGCAACTGGGACCGCCTGGTCCTCTTTTCTCCGGAGGGGGAGCGCTTTGGCGCGCCGTACTACCGGGAGCGCTTGACCGCGGGGGAGCGCGCGTACCTTTCCGCCCTGCCCGAGACGCTCGAGCTGGACTTTGCCGGCAAGCGCGTGCTCTGCTACCACGGCCGCTTTTCCATCGACCGGGTGGTCACGCCCATGTTCAACAACGAGCGGGAAAACGTGGAGATGGCCATGTACCGCTTTGGTCCGCACGACGTGACGATCATGGGGGATGCGCATCATCCCTTTCTTTTGACGCACCAGGGCCGCTTCCTGATGAACACGGGCGCGGTGGGCAATCCCTGCGACCGCATCCCCCAGGCGAGCTACCTGATTCTGCACGATCGCAACGGCGTCTTCTCCTCCGAGCATGTTCGCGTGCCGTATGACCTTGCGCGCGCCATCTCCTTGGCCCTGCACGCGCCGGACCTGCCCATGCTCGAAACCTACATCCGGGAGACGGTCACCGCGGTATACAGCCGCTCCTACAAGCCCAAGCCCCCGGCCCGCAGCCCTTGGGAGGACCTCCCCCTTTCGGTCTACGAGGCCGCCGCGTCTGCGCAGGGCGTCGAGCAGACGCTTTCCTGCATCCTGGCGGAGCAAATGCGCGACCTGCCCGCCAAGAGCGTCTGTCTTCTGGGCGTTTCGGGGGGCAACGGTTTGGCCTTTGCCTCGACTCTTCCCTACGCGCACATACTGGGCGTGGACGTGAGCGAGGCCTATCTTGCCGCCTGCCGCGAGCGCTTTCCGCACCTGGAGTCCCGCCTCACCCTTTTGCGGTTGGACCTGCGCGACCCGAGCGCCTGCCTGCCGCATGCGGACCTGGTGCTGGCGGACCTCGTGGTGGAGCACACGGGGCTCCCCGCCTTCATCCGGCAAATTTCCGCCAGCGCGCCGTCGCTCGTCTCCTGCGTGCTTCTGCCCGGCGGTAGCGCGCTGGACGAACGCTTTGCCCCGGCCTTTGCCCCTGTGGAAAAGCAGCGCCAGAACGTAGACCCTTCGGCGCTCCTTCGCGCCATGGAGGGAAGCGGCTACGCCCTCCGCCGCGTGCTCTCCTATCCCGCCCCCGGCGGATCGCTCTTTGTGCGCATGGACTTTGCGCGCTCGTGACGCCGCCCCTTCCCGCAACAAGGCCCCGGCCTCTGGAGACGATTTCTCCAGAGGCCGGGGCCTTGGTTTTTTAGAAGCGCAGCAGCATGTCGTTCCAGGTCGCGCCGCCGTGCGTGGAGGCGGAGACGCCCTGGCAGACAAAGCCAAACTTTTCGTAATAGGGCTTCAGGCGATCCTTGCAGGTGAGCACCACGCCTTGGCAGCCGCGCGCGCGGGCCGTATCGATCAGGCGCGTAAGCAGCGCTGCGGCGATGCCCTGCCGGCGGAAATCGGGCAGAACATCCAGGCCGAACACCGTCTGGTAGGCGCCGCCGGGCCGGTGCAGCGACGCATCGTGGTACAGCTCGTCGGGCAGGACGGGCGCGTCGGTCGTGCAGCCGTTAATAAAGCCCACGACAGCGTCGCCCTCCTCCGCCACAAAGAAGTTCTCCGGAAAGGCGGCAAAGCGCGCGCGGATCTGCTCCTCCCCCGCCGCTTCCGCTGCGGGAAAACAGGTGCGCTCGATGGCCGCGAGCGCGGGGACGTCCCCCTCTTTTGCGGGCCGAATGATCACTCTCTTCCCTCCATTTCTCGCTTGGGGCGCTGGGCGCGGCGGGCGCCGCGCGGCAGCGCGTCGCGGACGGCGTTGCGGCGCGCCATGACGTCCGCAATCCGTTCGGGCGTGGCCAGATAGGCCCGCTGGTGCATGACGAGCTTCTCGTTGTACAACCGCTTAAAGTGCATTTGCGCAAAGGCCGTGCCGTGCACCGGGCACTCGCACAGGGCCAGGAAGCGCCCATGACCGGAATCAAACCAGGGCAGCGTCAAGCGCGTGGGCCCCCCGCAGACTGGGCAGCGCACCGCCGTGTAGCTCGCGTTTTCCAAAACGTCGTCATACCGCGTCAGGCCCGTGGGGACCGAGCGCGTGGCCGACCGCGCGGCGAGCGCTTCCTCCGCCGCGGCGCGGCGCAGGGCCTCGACCTTTTCCGGCTCGGCGGCATCCAGCGCTTTTTGCAGGCGCGCCATGAGGCGGGCGGTGTAGAGGGCGTCGTTCAGGGCGCGGTGCGCGGGCAGGTCCATGGCCATGCCCAGCTCCTCCATGGCGGCGGAGAGCCCGACCTGCGTGGAGGGCTTATCTGTCAGGAGGTGCGCATAGACCATCTGCAGGTTGAGCGGAGGGTCCAAAGGCAGCTCCATCTTATAGAAGCGCGCGTTGCGCAGCAGCACGGGATAGTCGTCCCGCCCCCAGGTGCAGAGGCAGGCGCCGGGCCCGCACCACTTGAGAAAGCTGGAAAAGGCGCGGGCAAACGTCTGCCCGCCCTTGAGCTCCTCGGGATCGATGCCCGTCACCTGGCGAATGTGCTTGTCCAGGACGGGGTAGACGACGGGCTTGATGATGTACTGCCTCTCGTCCAAAAGCCGCAAGTCCCGGTCGAGCTTGACCGCGCCGATCTCGATGATCTCGTGGGGAATGGCGTGGTTGGGCCGGCTCGAATGCTGGTTCCACTCCAAGTCCATCACGACAAAGCACTGCGCGTCCTTGGGTACAAATCGTAACATGGCAATAAAACTCCTTTGCGCCGCTTTCCCCCGCAGGGAAACGGGGCGCAGATTTCTAGTTCTGGCTGCGCAGGCTTTGAATGTCCTCCAGCGTAACGGCATAGGGGCTTTCGTAGGCGCGGCGGTACTGCTGGATGCTGTTCCACTCCCCGCCCGTGCAGAATCCGCCGCACCAGGTCATCTGCCACAGCCAAGGTGCGCCCGCCTGCACGCAGCGCTCCGGATCGGGATTGGTTCCGCACTCGCTCAGCGCGATCATCTTGCCATCGCCGCACAGCGCGCGGGCGTAGTCAAAGTCGCACTTGCAGGAGCCGTAGTTGCCGGCCTGGGCGTACAGGTCCGCGGCGACGATGTCCACGCAGTCGTCGCCGGGATACCAGGCCGGGTCCAGGGAATTCCACACCCAGATGAGGTTGTGCAGGCCGTGGACGCGAGTAAAGCGGTCGTACATCTCCCGCCAGAGGGCCTTGCACGGCTCCGGACCCTTGGCGCCCCACCAGAACCAACCGCCCTCTGCCTCGTGCAGGGGGCGCCAAAGGATGGGGATGTCCTTTTCCGCAAAGACCCGGAGGTGCTCCGCAATGGCGTCCATGTCCCGAATCGCGGCCTCGTGTTCCGGCGTTCCCGGCTGCACGGCCTTGCGCACGTCAAAATCCGTGTGCTCGGTGTAGAAGGCCTTGTTGTTTCCCGACAGCGGGGAGAACCAGTGCCAGCAATAGGCGACGATGCCGCCCGCCTCGCCCCAGGCAACGGCGCAGGGGATGGTGTTCTGGTTGTTCCGCGCCTCGGTCACCGTCGGCTCGTCCGAGGTCTCCCACTGGATGTTGGGGGAATAGCCCAGGAGCTCAAAACCGCAGACAGCGGGCTTTTTCCCCGTGATCTGCTCGAGGAAGGCGATCTCGCCCATGGGGATGTCCTTGGTGTGCTGCCCCAGGAGCACGCGCTTGCCGTAGAGGGTGCCGAGCAGCGCCAGCAGCTTGCGCGCCTCGGGCGACGCGTCGGGATCGCTCAGCCGCGTGCGGGCCGGCGGCAGGACCTCGGGCTCCGCCTTCTCCAGCAAAACCTGAAGGATCTGCGCATCGCCCTCGCGGCGCGAAAGGCGCAGCACATGCGCGCCGGCGGGCAGCCGCAGCGTCACCGCGTCGCGCACCTGACCGCCCGCGGGCAGGAACACGCCCGAAAGGCATTCGCCATCCAGTTCCACGCCATAGAGGTTGCGCGGCTGCGTCGAGCGGTAGCGCAGGCGAATCTTCTTCCATCCCTCTTCCGCGGTGGAAAACTGTGCGGAAAAAACGCTCTCCTGTTGAAGCTGGATTTCCATCGTCATCTCTCCTCTTCCCCTCCGGGTTCTCACCAAATTTCATTGTACGGAACAATGCCCGGTCTGTCAATGCCCGGGGCTTTTTTTCTGCCGCGGGCTGTGTTATTCTTAATCCATCATAAAAAGGAGGAATTCTCATGCTGACCGTTCGCAATTTTCTGGAAACGCCTCTGCACGACGACTGCATTCACGAGGGCGAAGGCCTCTGCCACCACGCCACGATTCTGCCGGCGGACGTATTTGATGCGCCCATTCGCTTTTTGAACTATACGATTCTGCCCAAGGGCGCCAGCTTTGGGCTGCACAAGCACGGGGACGACAACGAGCTCTACATTCTCCTCTCCGGCAACGGCCACTACACCTGCAACGGCGAGACCATTCCCTGCAAGACGGGCGACATTTTGGTCAATCCCGCCTTTGGCACGCACGGCATCATCAACGACGGCGAAGGGGACGAGGAGATGCGCGTCCTGGTGATCGAGGCCTACAACCGCGCGTAACGCGCGCTTTTGTCCGAAGAATTGTTCTTTGAGGAGGATGAACATGCAGGATACGAAATTGGGTTCCACGAATATCCGCCTCTCCCGCATCGTGCACGGCTGCATGGAGCTGGGCGGCGGCGCTTGGGAGGTGCGCCCGGACGGCGAAAACATCTCCCTGCTCAAGACGGCCTTGGAGCACGGGGTCACGGCGTTTGACACGGCGGAAAGCTATGGCGGCGGCCACTCCGAGGAGGTGGTGGGCGCGGCGCTCGCGCCCGTGCGCGACAAGGTTGTGCTGTGCACCAAGGTCTCCAAGGAGCACCTGCACAAGGCGGACGTGATCGCGGCTTGCGAGGGCAGCCTCCGCCGCCTGAAGACCGATTATATCGACCTCTACTACGTGCACTGGCCCAATCCCGACATCGACATCGGGGAGACCATGGAGGCCTTCTCTCTGCTCAAGGAGCAGGGAAAGATCCGCGCCATCGGCGTCTCCAACTTTTCGGTTGCGCAGATGCAGGCGGCGGAGCGCTATGCGAAGCTGGATGCGCTCCAGCCGGAATACAACCTGCTCTGCCGCGGGATTGAGGCGGATGTGCTCCCGTACTGTGAGGAAAATCACATCTCCGTTCTGACCTACAACTCCATCGCAAAAGGCATTCTCTCCGGCGTCTTCCACCTGGGCGGCGCAAAGGTCACGGACTTCCGCACGGCCAAGCCCCTGTTTCAGGAAAAGGCGCTGGCGGACGAGCTGCCGCTGATCGAGCTTCTCCGCGACATTGCGCAGACGCACAGCGTGAGCCTTGCGCAGGTGGCCATCGCCGCGAGCCTTGCGCGCCCGGGCGTGAGCGCGACGATCGTGGGCACGCAGAACCCCGCGCACTTCCTGGACAACATCCAGGCGGCCGATTTGGAGCTGCTTCCCGACGAGCTGCAGGCCATCGACGAGACGAGCGCGCGCGTTTTGCGCACAATCGAGGGCTGATCCACAAAAAAACGAACCTGCCGGATAGCGGCAGGTTCGTTTTTTTGTGGCGCGTTCGCTTTAGGACAACTCGTCGCCGGAAAAGGTCACCGTCACGGCGTAGACGTGCTCGTAATCGTGGCCCGCGAAGGAATCCGGATTGGAGAATTCCGAAACGTCATAGGCGAAGATCTCCTTGTCGTTACCCGCCAGGATCTGGATGACCAGGGGGATCTCCTCCCCGAGCACGATCTCCGTCGCCTCGTTCAGCGCCGTAGACGCAATGCCCAGGCCCGCAAGGTTTGTCATCGGATACTCGCTCTGGATGGCGCTGGTTCCGCTTTCGTCCTGCACGGCAAAGCGCATCTTGTTGCTCTTGGGCTCCAGGGCGAGCGCAATGCGGCCCTCCTCCCCGGTAACCGGGAAGCTGCCGCCGCCAAACGAGCGCCAGGCGCCGTTTTCGTCCAGCTCATAGCGCTCCACGCTCACGGTCTTGACGGTATCGTCCACCCGGTATTCAAACATCAGGGACGCTGTTTGGCTCGCTCCGACCAGGGAGAGCAGGGTCTTTTCCTCATCGGAGAGGTTCCCAGGCTCGAGCTGCATCTGGGCCGGGCCCGCATCCGCCGCGCAGGCCGTGAACAAGAGCAAAAAGACGGCGGCCAGCAGAACCGAAAGAAGTTTCTTCATCCAAGGTCCTCCCTTCCTGGAGCGCACGCGCTCCGCTTCCGCACCCATTGTAGCACAGCCATGCGCTGGGCGTAAAGCGCCTTTTTGCGTCAAACGACGTCAATGTCGAAGTTGGCGCGGCGGTAGAGATCGCGCCAATCCAGCGCCTCCCAATCCGCAAAGGTGAGGGTCTGCATGCGCGCGTACTTGGAAAAATAGACCGGGTCCAGGCCCTGCTGCTGCAGCTTGAGCAGCAGGGCGGCAAGATCCTGCTTGAGGCGTTCCAGGTAGGGCGTCTTGTCGGGCGTGTCCAGCTGCACCGGCACCCGGATGCGAATCCAGGGCGTCTCTCCCGAGAGATCCACGCGGATGCGCACGGACGAGGGAAAGGTCAATTCCACGGGCCTTCCCTCCACGGAGAGGGTGAGGGAATCCAGCTTCCCGATGAGCAGGTTGTACAGCTGCGTCTCATACCCGTCCAGGAGCAGCAGCTCCTCCTTTCCAAAGACCGCGCTGCCGCAGTAGTCGATGGCGCCGATGGTGTTGCGGGGAAGATCACCCGCGAGGTAGGACGTCTCCTGTTCGCCGTGGGGGGCGGGCGAGGAGATGTACTGCATCCCGTTGACCGCGCAGAGCATGGCCACGGCGTTTCGGTCCGAGTCGGACAAGTCGTACCGGAACGCGCTCAAGGACACGGCCGGCACGACGCCCCGCGCGATGAGCTCCCGTCCCTGCGCCGACTGCGCCTTGGAGAGCCGCGCGCCGAACAGGGGCACCTGGTTCAAGAGCACGTCCTCCGCTCGCCCTCTCGTGACGAAGACATACGCCGACGGCCGCGCCTCGTGCGTGCCCAACAATTCCGAAAGGCAGCTCCACAGCAGGCTCCGCTCCTTGGTCAGGGACTCGCTCAGGAACACGCCGCGCAGGTGCATCAGATCGACGTGCCGGGGCGTCACCAGCCCGATCAGCGTCAGGCACTCGCTCAGGCTGTCGCCCTCGACCTGTTCGATCGTGTATCCGTCGCGGCTCAGCTCGCTGTCCTGCCCGGCGGCAGAGGACGCCTCCTTGCCCACGGGCGTGATCTGCGGAAACTGCATCGTCAGCCGGAGCGCGCGGCTTTCGCCCGTGTCCAGCGCGAGGTTGACCGCGAAGATCTGGTCGCCAAGGTCCATGGCGTCAAAGCAGCCGGAAAGCGGCAGCAGGGCCAGCAGCAAAAGACCGACGAGCATTTTCTTACGCATGCTGCTCCCTCCTTTCCCGCCGAATCTCCCGCACCTTTCCCGCCAGCAGCGGCACGAGCAGCGGCACCGAGAGCAGCGCCTGCGTGTTGGTCTGCAGAAGATAGAGCAACGCCGTCGGGCTGTGGTCGCTGTCCGGGAAGCTCAGCGCCAGCGCCACCAGCAAAGGAAGGGGCACCAGCACGCGCGGGTTCTTGGCCGGAATGACCGCGCGCAGGGCGCGCACCGCGTAGCAGAGTCCTGCCCCCACAGCGGTCATTTGCGCGGGAAGCCACACAAAGATGAACAGCGCATGCGTCCTTTGGAACGCGCGGGAAAACCCGCCGGAGGCGCTGAGGCGGTGCAGGGGGAAATTCGTTCCCTGCGCCGCGCCGTTGGGAAAGAGCAGCGCGTAGAACACATAGCCCGTCACGCAGATGGCGCATCCGAGCAGACACCCTTTCCATCCCACGGCGGAAAAGCGCGCAAGGCGCGGCCGGTCGATCCAGAGCATGGGCAGCCAGGCCGCGACGCTCAGGCCCGAAACCGCCGTGCCCGCCAATGCGGGAACGCCCTTGCCCAGGATGGGAAAGAAGTTGTAGACGTCCGCCTGGTTCCAGACGGAGAGCACCAGCACCACAAGATACAGCACCCCCAGCACCGGCGCCAAGAGCTTGAGCATTCGGGAGACCGAGGCAATCCCCAGCGCGCTCATGCAAACGAGCAGTGGCAGCAGGATCAGGGCGAGAAACCAGCGGGGCGTCTCGGGCAGGAGGAACAGCGTCAGCACGTTCAGCGCATCCCGCAGGGCTGTGGCGGAAAGAAGGGTGAACAGCAGCGCGCCCAGCACCGGAAAGACCGCAAATCCCCGCCGCTCCCTGCAGACCTCCCACAGCCCTTGCCGCGGCGCCAGCGCGGAAAGGACCCACGTCAGGAGCGCGAGCGCCAGGCCGCAGACCAGCATGGGCAGAAAGACGGCGTTGCCGCAGGCCTCCAAAAAGCCGTCCGCCGTGGAGGAAAACCACTGGGCCGCGAGGATGACGCCCAGCATTCCCACCATCTCGGGCGAGCGAATTTCGTCGTTCATCTCATCGCCCTCCCTTGTCCCAGCCCCGGGGATTTGTCGGGGTCTGCTCGTTTACGGGGCGCGCCATGCCTGGCCGCCGCGTCTGCCAGCGGTCGGGCAGGCGCAAGAACAGGTCCGGATTGTGGCGCATGTGCGGGGCGACGGGCGCGAAATACGGCGTGCCGAAGCTGTCCATGGCCGCGCCTGCGCAGAGAATGCACAGCAGCGCGACCGTCATCCCCACAAAGCCCGCCAGCGTGGAGGCCAGCACGAGCACAAGCCGGGAAATTCGCACCGCCAGGGAGAGCGGATAGCTCGGCACGGCAAACAGCCCCAGGCCGGCAATGGAGACCACAATGATGAGCAGAGGCGAGATCAGGTTCGCGCTCACGGCCGCCTGGCCCAACACCAGACCGCCCACGATCCCCAGCGTCGAGCCCATGTTGCCGGGCATGCGCAGGCTTGCCTCGTTGATGAGGTCAAAGATAAAGTCCATCAGCAGCAGCTCCAGCGTGACCGACAGGGGCACCAGCGTATACCCCTCCAGAATCGAAGTCAGCATGTCTGTGGGCAAGAGCTCCTGGTGAAAGAGCAGAAGGGAATTGTATACCGCGGGCAGGAGCAGGGACAGAAAAAAGCCCAGGACGCGCACCACGCGCATGAACGTGCCGTACTGCCAGCGCAGGGCATGGTCATCCGGCGTGTGCAGGAAGTTCCAAAACGTCGCGGGCGCGGCGAGCATATAGGGCGCGCCGTCGCAGGCGATGGCCACCATGCCGTCGGTCAGGAAGGAGGCCACGCGGTCCGGGCGCTCCGTCTGGAGGATTTGCGGCAGGAGACCAAAGGGCCGGTCCTCAATGAGCTGCTGCAGCTGGCCGATGGAGAGCAACCGATCCACCTGCAAGCCTTGGAGGCGGCGCTTCACCTCCGCGACCACCGCGGGATTGGCCACCCCGCTCAGATAGGTGATCGCCACCTTGGTCTTGGAGGTCTCCCCGATCTCCAGGATCTCGGTGACGAAGTCCGGCGTGCGCAGTATGCGGTGCAAGAGGGTGAGGTTCGTGCGGATCGCCTCGTTAAAAGCCTCGTGCGGGGCAAAGGCCGCGCTCTCAATGGGCGGCTGGTCCACGGCGCGGGTGGCAAAGCCGGGCATCTCGGCAAGGACTGCCTGCGCACAGCCCTCGCAGAGCACGGCGCAATTTCCGTCCAGAACAAAATCCGCGATCTTCTTGCAGTCGCTCTCGAGCTTTCCCGTTCCCGTGGGCAGGACCTGTCCGGCCAGGGCGGCGCAGCGGTCCTCTGCCGCAAGGCCGCCAAAGGGGCGCATGCCCATCAGCGGGCGGAGCACCATGTCCTCGATGTTCATGCGGTTGGCCATTCCATCGATGTACAGAACCGCCATGCGCACGCCATGGGGTGCGAGCTCGCGCACGACAAAGTCACAATTCTCCGGGGCATGGAACCGTTTCCGGAAGGTTTCCAGGTTTTCCGCCAGCTCCGCAACCAGTTGTTCCATTCACGCGCACCTCCTCTTTTTTCCTTTTCCCTAGTATGGCGCAGAGGTGCGCGCTTCATGTGCGCAAGGCCAAAACGCAACCGGCCCCGCCATGAAGGCGGGGCCGGTTGCATGCTTTACCAGATGTTGTCCTCTTCCTCGGGGACGGTCGTTTCTTCGGGCGCAGGATCGGGTTCCTGATAGAGGGGCTCCGGCCCGTAGTTGATGATGGCGCGAATGGCGGGATAGGTGGTGGTAAAGAGCACCTTTTCCTCGATGACCTCTCCATCCTTGATGTACTGGATGTAGGTCGTGGATTTCTTGCCATCGCGGCCCTTGCGCACGGTCTCCGTGGTGCCGGGAGCAAGGGAGGGATCATAGACCATGGTGTCCGATCCGCGGCGGATGGTAGAATCCGTCGTGGAACGAAGATCGATGGTCACGCCTTCCTCCAGGACGGGCTTTCCGTACACCTCCACCGTCAGCTGCCGGTCTTCAAACGTGGAGACCAGGTAGATCGGCGCGTCGGAGACGTTGCGGAACTTGAAGTCCTTGGCCGGGTAGTCAATGGCCGCGTCCATGCCGATCTTGACGTAGTCGGAGGGCCAGGAGTGGCCGTGCCGCTCGACGATTTCCATGCCCGCGCGAACGACCGCGTTAAAGAGGGTCGTGGAGACCTGGCAGACGCCGCCGCCCGGCTCCTGGACCATGATGCCGTTCTGGATTGCGCCCGCGGCCTTGTAGCCCTTATCGGTCGTGCGCGGTCCGGTGAGCGTGTTCAGGGAGAAGACCTCGCCCGGCGCCACGACATAGCCGTTAAAGGCCTCCGAGCACAGGCGGATGTTGGTATTTCTCGAAGTGGAAGAGGTGGTTTCCGTGGTAAAGGAGGCCAGCAGCGTGTTCTCCTTCTGGAGCTGCTCCTTGGTCACGGTCGGCTGCGTCACGGTCATCGTGGGCACAATGGGCGTTTCGTAGGTTCCGTCGGCCACGGCCGTTTCGATGTCCTGGCGAAGTTTTTCCGTGTCCAGGGCAAGTCCCGTGCTCTCGTCGGTAAAGGTGAAGGTCTTTGTCTCCGGGTCGAACTTTTCGACCGTGGCGTCCTTTGCCGGGACGTCAAGGGCTTGCGCGACCTTCTGCACAAAGGCGTCCACGCCGTCTGCCGTCACGACGCAGGTCGTGGCAAAGTCCAGGGGCTGCTCGCGCAGCGCCGCCACCTTATCGTAGCGCTCCTGCAGCTCCCCTTCCTTGGCGTAGTTGTACGCCTCCACGATCACCTGATCGGTGTCGTAGCTCGAAAGGAGGGGCAGCGTAAAGCTCTGCCCTTCGTATTCTACGGTGATGACGCGGGCGTCCGCTTCCTGCTGCTGGCGGGCGATGATCTCCTCCCGCACCTCGTCATACGCGCGTCCGCCGACGTCCTGGCCGTCGATGGTGATGCCGGGATAGAATCCCTGCACATCCACCGCCGCCTTCATTTCCTCCAGTGTCCTGTAGGAGTGCGCATATAGGAGCCCAAACAGCCCGCCCACCACGAACAGTACGATGGCGATGCTCAGCAGGACGACGACGCCTTTGCCGCGGCGCTTCTTTCCGCCGCCCTTGGGTGCGTCCTCCTCCGCGGGAGCGGATTCCTCCGCCGCGGGCGCCGGTGTCTCTTCGCCGTCGACGGAGCCGTCCTGCGGCAAGGGCTGGGCCTCGGCCTCCGCGCTTTTTTCCGTATTTTCTTCGCTCTGCGGCTGGGCGTCCGGCGCGCCCTGCTCATCTTTGCGGGTATTCTGCTCTTCTGCCATGTTTTCGACCTTCCTTTATTTCGGCGCATCGGCCGGCTTCTCTGCGTTCCATTTTAGCATATCCCAAAGCCCGGAATCAAGTATGGGGCGGCGTCAGCTTTTCCCTTCTTCCGCAAAAGATGGAAGGCGCGCATTCGCCCGTTTCCCTTCTTTTTCCATCGCAGAATTCCGGCGTATTTTAGACGAATCAATCCTCCGGATTGTTCTGTGGCGCATCTTCCTGCGCTTCCATTTGCTGCAAGCGGTACGTCAGCACCAGCAGGCTGTCCGTCAGGTGGACGTTGTTGGCCACGACCCCTTCCGGAACCTTGAGGTCCATGGGTGCAAAGTTCCACAGCGCGCGCACGCCGCCCTCGATCATCTGCTGAGCGACCTGTTGGGCCACGCGCGCCGGCGTAGCGATGACGCCGATGTCCGCGGGATGCTCCTGCAAAAACGCGCGCAGTTCCGTGATGTTGTAGACCGGAATCCCTCGGATCACCCGGCCGATGAGGTCGGGCTTTACGTCAAACATGGCGGCAGGCGTAAAGCCCCTCTGCGAAAACCCCGGATACCACGCCACCGCCTGGCCGATATTGCCCGCGCCGGCAATCACCATCTCGTACTTGCGGTTTAGGCCGAGGATTCCCCCGATGTGCGCGCGCAGCTCCGTGACGTTATACCCATATCCCTGCTGGCCCAGGGTACCGAAACAGTTGATGTCCTGGCGGATCTGCGAAGCGGTCAAGCCCATGCGCGCGCCCAGCTCTTGGGAGGAGATGCGCGTGATCCCCACCTTCTCCAGTTCGCGCAGATAGCGGTAATATCCCGGCAAGCGCCGAATCACGGCGTCAGAAATCCTATGCGCGCCCATTTTCTTCCCTCATTCTTCTCATCCTTCCGTTTGCCCGGCGCGCGGAACGCCCTCGCTCCGCTGCCCGCCGGCAAAGTTTGCGAAAAGTTTAACATCCCGGCGCAGACTTTCCCGCCCACTGCAAGGGCGGCGCGGCGGGTCACTCCGCCTTCTGCGCCTCCAGAATCCAATACCCCGCGTCCTTCTCCCGGACGCGCGCCACGGCGAAGATCTCTCCCAGGTATTTCAGGGCCGACGGTGCGCCCTGCTGCTTGCGCACCACCGCAAACAGCCAGCCGCCCGGCCGGAGCTTTTCCGCCGCCTGGGCAAAAAAGCCGTACACAACGGATTTCCCCGCGCGGATGGGCGGATTGGTCACACAGGCGTCCAGCCCGGGTTCGACGGCGGCAAGGCCGTCGCTCACCTGCACGCGTACGTTCTGCACGCCGTTGGCCTCCGCATTGCGGCGCGCCAAGTCCACAGCGCGCTCGTTTACGTCCACCATCTCCACAAAGAGATCCGGATTTTGCGCGGCCAGGGAAATGCCGATGGGGCCCCACCCGCAGCCGATGTCCGCGCAGCGGCCGGTCAGGGGCGGAAGCGCGTCCAACAGCAGCCGGCTGCCGGGGTCCAACCTCGTCTTGGAAAAGGTCCCCGCATCCGTCTCAAAGGCGAGCGCGCGGGCGCCTGCCTGCACGCGCACCGTCCGCTCCTCATGGCGGGAAGTGGGCGCGCCGGTAAAGTAATGCTCGGCCAATCGCCGTTCCTCCTTCCTGCTGCGTCGGACTAGGCCTCGTCCAGAAGCGCCAGCGCAAAGACGTTTCCAAAGTCCATCAGGTTCTTGAGTTCGCTGCTGCCCGCCGCGGGGTCCAACACGAGGAAGTCGTCCTCCGTCGATCCCACGACGCAGAGCCAGTGCGCGCTTTCTCCCCTCTTTACGCGAACCATGCAGGCCCTTCCGTCCTGGATCGCCCGCGTCATGTCCGCGCCGTCAAAGTCCTCGGGCGCGGAGAAGGTGATCTCCGGGTAGAGCTCGGGCAAGCGCGTCAAATCCGCGGCATTGCCGTTTACGTACAGCCCGTTGTCCATGAAGGCCTGGTTGAGCGCGCCCGGGTCCACCTCCACGCCGCAGGTCTCCAGGACCATGGAAAGGCTGCAAAACAGGCTTCCCTCCTGCGCCATGGTGTAGCCGGTATCGCCCAGGGGGTCGTCCGCCCAAGCCGCGTCGTCCTGCGCGCGGTAGGTGACGGCGATGGGCTCCACGACCTCGCGGGGCGTGGGCTGGATTCCGCTGTTCTGGATCAGGCGGGTGTTGTAGACGCGCAGAAAGAGCGCGCAAAGGAGGAAGATCAGCGCCACGCCGCCATAGAGCTGGATGCGCTGGCTCAGGATCTTTTTTTCGTCCGGGGTCATGTCCTTGATGCGTTTGAACTGTGGCAGTTTCATCGTCTCTCCTCTAGGGGTTTCCTTTCGTGTTCAGGATGGTCGGTTCGTACTGGGTCAAGATGCGGCAGCCCTTGCCCCCCATGGCGCGGACAAAGTCCATGGGGTCCGCCGTGTTTTCGGCGAACATGCCATAGTGCGTGGGGATGGCGAGCGCAACGCCGAGCGACTTGGCCAGCTGCGCAGCCTCCTCGGCGCCCATGTTGCCCCACCTTCCGTTAATGCAAGGGATCAGGATGTCCGGAGCAAAGGGGGCGGCCTCCGCCTGCAGGCGAGGGTTGTAGAGCGTATCGGCCGTAAAGTAGGCGGTCTGTCCCCCGGCGCGGACGATCAAGCCGATGCTGTCCTCCGTGTGGTCCGCAAAGACCGCGTACAGCTCCGCGTCGCCGATGCCGAAGTGGTCTCCCCGATCAAAGGGAAGCAGCCGGTCCTCCGGCACGCCCAGCGCTCGAAGGTGCTTGCGGCAGGTGGCCGGCGCGGCAAACAGGTGCGCCGAAAGATCCACCTTGCGCAGTGTGCCTTCGTCCAAATGGTCCATGTGGTCATGGGTGATGACAAAGACGTCCGCATCGATCGAAGCGGGGTCCAGGGGTGCGGGCGCGATGCGCGTGTGCCCGCCGCTGCGCTCACAGCTGTCGGACAGATAGGGGTCCAAACAGATCGACGCGCCGCCGCAGCGGATGAGGAAGCCACCCTGGCCGAGCCAAACCAGTTCCATTGCCATGCATGCATACCTCCCCTCGGTCTTCTGCCCAACAGTATACCACACCGCGGGGGTTTGTGCACCGTTCTTTTGGCCGGATTCGCCCCTTGGCAGCAAAAACATTTAACAATTTTCTCTTTCCGGTCACCTTCCTTCTCCCGTTGCCATTTTTCGCCGTGCGACCTATAATACTAGTGTGCTCGGAGAGATGGCATACTGGAAAAGGAGGCGGATCTGCCGCCTCCTTTTCCGGGACAAAAAACGCGGCTTTCCCCGGCGCAGCGCTGCAACATTTGTAGGTTCTGCATCGTGATAATTATTGGTATTTTCATGGGAAATCTGGCAGGAGGATGGGGTATGTCAAACTACTACAATGATGGACGGGGCCGCATTGCGCAGCCCAGAAGAAACAACAACGCGCGGGGGCGTTCCTCGGGCGCGAACAACCGCGGCTCCGGCCGCGGCAACAAGAAAAAAGGCCGGAATCTCCTCCCGCTGCTCCTGCTGGTTCTGCTGGTTGTCATCGGCGTGGTGGCCGGCGTCCAGTACTTCACCTCGCAGCAGGAGGAGGAACAGCTCCGCCTGCAGGCCGAGGCGCAGGAGCAGCAGGACCAGGAAAACATGGTTCTGTCGCAGGACACCATTTATGATGGGGTTTCCATCAACGGCATCGCCCTTGGCGGAATGACCAAGGAACAGGCAGTGAGCGCTGTGGAAGCAGGCCTTGGCATGGAGCAGCACACGCTGACCCTCTCCTACGAGGACAAGACCTATCCGGTGCAGCTTTTGACCGGCTCGGATCTTGCGTCTGTGGTGGAGCAGGCCTATCAGGTCGGCCGTTCCGGCACCCGCGAGGAAAACCTGGCAACGATTGAAAGCCTGGCAAGTACGCCCGTGGACTTCACGGTCGAGGCAGGGTACTCTCTGCCGGACATGACGGAGATCCTGGCTTCCTGCTCCACGGACATCAACTCGGACCCCGTCAACGCCACGGTCACCGGCTTTGACGTGGACAGCACGTCCTTTACCTTCTCCGAGGGGCAGGCCGGCCGCACGGTGGACGAGGCGGCGACGCTTGCTGCTGCCCAGGCCGCGGTTGACGCGGAAAACCTAGACGCCACGGTGGAAATCGTCGTGACCGAGGTCGCGCCGGACATGGATGCAGCGACGCTCAAGTCCAAGTTCAAGCGCCTTGCCACCTTTACCACGACCACGACCTCCAACTCCAACCGCAACACCAACATCCGCCTGTGCTCCGCCGCCATCAACGGGGCCGTCGTGCAGCCGGGCGAGGAGTTCTCCATCAACACTTTGACCGGCGAGCGCACAGCGGCCAAGGGCTATAAGGACGCGGCCGTCATCAAGAACGGCGTCTACATCGACGAGCCGGGCGGCGGCGTGTGCCAGGTCTCCTCTACGCTGTTTAACGCGGTCGTTCGGGCGGGCCTGGAGATCACGGAGCGCCATAATCACACCATCGCCTCCTCGTATGTTCCCCTGGGCGAGGATGCGACCATCGACTATCCCGGCAAGGACTTCAAGTTCCGCAACAATTCGGAAGGCCCGGTTGCCGTCGTGATGAGCTTTGACGAGAGCAACAAGAAGCTCACCGCCTCGGTCTATGGCATTCCGATTCTGGAAGACGGCGTGACCCTGGACCTGGAGAGCGAGGTCACCGCGACGCTGGAGATGCCGGAGCCGACCTATCAGGAGGACCCGAACCTGCTCTACGGCGAGCAGCTCACCGTGGAGGAGGGCCGCGAGGGCAGCCGCGTCACCACCTACCTTGTCACCCTGAAGGACGGCAAGGAGATCGACCGCAAGGTGCAGCACACCTCCACCTACCCGGCCAAGGCGCCGGTGGTGGCGATCAACTCCAACGCCCTGCCCAACACCGCCCCCAACATTCCGGAGGAGGGCGGCAGCACCCAGGACGGCGGCGACAGCGGCTTCCTGCCGGAAGAGAGTGCGGACGGCAGCCAGAGCGGTTTTGAGATTCCGGAAGAATGAGCCTGGCACAAGGCGGCGCAGCCATTCGACTGCGCCGCCTTTTCTTTGGTTGTCAAAAAATGGCGCAATGGACGAAAACGTGATATACTGAGTGCAACAAAAGCCATGCGTCTAGGAGGAGCGACATGAAATTCCTGCACTGTGCGGATCTGCACCTGGGCTGTCCCGGGGGCCGAGAGCGAATGCACGCCTTTACCCACATGCTGGCCTTCTGCAAGAGCGAGAAGGTGGAGGTTCTGCTCCTTGCGGGGGACCTGTTCGAGTCCCCGCGCGCCGACGAGAGAACGCGACGCCAGGTCTTTTCCGCCTTGGCCGAGAACCCCGCCCTTTGCGTCCTGATCGCCGCGGGAAACCACGACCCCATCGGCCCGGGCGGCAATTACGACGGCGGCCTGCCGGAAAACGTCTACGTCTTCCCGCGGGACTGGTCCTGTGTGGAGATTCCGGCCTACGGCGTGCGGGTATGGGGCGCGAGCTTTGCCTCCGATAAGGAGCCCCCCTTTGCGCCGGCTGCGCGCAAGCGCCGCCTGACGCCCGGCCTCTACGACCTGGGCGTTCTGCACGGGGACTTGACCTCCTCGGACAGCCCCTACCGCCCCCTGCGTCCGGAGAGCATCGCGGAAACCCATGTGCGCTACCTGGGCCTTGGGCACATCCACGCCCGGAGCGAAGTCCGCCGGGCGGGGCAGACGCTCTACGCCTACAGCGGCTGCCTGCAGGGCCTGGGCTTTGACGAGATCGGCGAAAAGGGCGCCTACTTGGGCGAGGTCGGCGCGGAGGGGCTCTCGCTCTCCTTTGTCAAGCTCTGCGGGTCCATGACGCTGGAAAAAACGCTCAACATCACCGGATGCCGGAGCCTGACGGAGATTGCGCTGCTCTACGACCGCAAGATCGGCCCCTTGCCCGGGCACCGCTTGCTGCTGACGCTGACGGGGGCCCCCAGCGGATTCGTCGTGGACGCCGACGCGCTCGCCCGCCTGCTGGCGGACCGCGCCGCCAAGGTCCGCATCGAGGACGAATCCCGGCCGGAATTGGACTTTACCGCCGCCGCGCGGGAGGATACGCTCCGCGGCGCGTTTGTGCGGCAGATGCAGCGCCGCATCGAGGCGGCGCAGGCCGCAGGCCAGGACGCGCGCACCGCGCAGCTCGCGCTGGAACTGGGCCTTTCCGCTTTTGAGGGGGAGGTGACGCGGGATGCGGATTGAATCCCTGCACATCGACAAATTCGGCAAACTCCGCGCCTTTGACCTGGCGTTTCCCGATGGGCTGACCATCGTCCGCGGCGGCAACGAGAGCGGAAAGACCACGATCCTCGCCTTCCTGCGCGCCATGCTCTACGGCCTCAACGGCAAGTCCGCCTCCATCTCCCAGAACGACCGCCGCAAGTACATGCCTTGGGGCGAAACCAGCATGGGCGGAAGCCTGCGTCTGACCGACGGCCGCACCGCGTGGGAAATTGCGCGAGTCTTTGGCCAGACGAAAAAGCAGGACACCCTGCGCGTGACGGACCTGGCCAGCGGCGAGCCGGTGGAGCTTCCCGCAGGGGATGAGCCCGGCCGCGTCCTGCTGGGCGTTGACGAGGCGGTGTTCGCCGATACGCTCTACGTCTCCTCCCAGGGCAGCCGCCCCGGCGGGGATGGCGCGGCGCTGACGGACAAGATCCGCAACCTGGTGGGCACGGGTTCGGAGGATGTGGACCTCAAATCCGTCCTGGACCGCCTGCACGCCGCCAAAAACGAGATCGCCCCCCGCGCAAAGGACAAGGGTTTGCTCGCCGCCGTCCGCAAGGAGGAAGACGCGGTGCAATCCGCGCTGCTCGCCTCCGCGCATGAGCAGGAGGAACTGCGCCGCCTGCGCAGCCGGGTACAGGCGCTTGCACAGGGCGCGCCGGAGCAGTCCGCGCGCCGCGACGCCCTGCGCGAGCGGATCGCGGAAAAGGAGCGGGCCGCCCTGCGGCTTGCGGACTACCGCCGCCAGGTGGATGCGCTGGACGCGCGCATTGCCGCGCTGGAGGCGCCGGTTTCGCCTCCCCCTCCCGCCCCCCGGGCGGGCAGCCGCGCGCCGGAGCTGCTCTTCCTCGCGCTGGCGATGCTGGCGGCGGCCGTCAGCATCGCGTGCGGCCTGCTGTTTACCAACTATGCCTTTGCGGGCCTTCTCCTGACGGCCGGGTGCAGCGTTCTCTACATGCGCGCCAAGGACGCGCGCGAGGCTTCCGCCGCGCTTCCGGCGCGGGGCCCGGCTCCGGATGCCGAACGGGAGCTGGCGGCAGCGCGCCGGGAACGCGCCATGTACGTGCAGCAGAGCGAGCGCCTCGCCGCGCAAATCGCCTCCATGGAATCCGCCATCGACGCGGAAATGGAGCCGGAAGATCCCGCCCGCCGGGAGGCGCTCATCTCCGCGCGCGTGGAGCTGGACTCCTTGGAGAAGCGCGCGGGCGACCCCGCCGCCCTCCGCGTGCGCCTTGCCGCCTTGCAGTCCCGGGAGGCCGCCCTGCAGCAGCGCCTTGCCGCCCTGGATCTTGCGGAGGAAGCCCTGGGCGAGGCGGCGCGGGAGCGCCAGCGCGGGTTTGCGCCGGAACTGGCCGGACACGTGGAGCGCATCCTCTCGCGGGTGACGGCGGGAAAATACGCGCGCGCAGCGGTCTCCCAGAGTCTGGAGATCTCCCTGCAGCCGGACAGCGGCGCCCTGCAGCCCTGGGAATTTTTCAGCGGCGGCACGATTGAACTGATGTACCTGGCGCTTCGCCTGGGGCTGATCCGCATGCTGGAAAAGCACAGCGGTCCGCTCCCCGCGCTGTTGGACGACCCCTTTGTGCTGCTGGACGACGCCCGCTGCCGGGAGGCGCTCGGCGTCTTGCAGGACGCCGCGGCGGCCGGGGGACAAGTGCTGCTCTTCACCTGCCAGGACCGCACGGTCCTGCCCGACGCGAACGTGCTCGACCTCCACGCGTAAGGAGATCGCCCCGGATCGGGTTTCCGATCCGGGGCGATCTCCTTTTTGCTCGCGATTTTTTCCGTGCAGGCGAATGGGGGATGTGCTATACTGGTTTTAGAATCCACTGTGGAAAGGACGCCGCCTATGGAAAATCTTGTATTGGCTTTTAATGTGGTCATGCCCCTGTTCCTGATGATGGCGCTGGGATACTTCATCCGCTTGATTAAGCTAGGGGATGCGGACACCTACAAAAAGATGAACAACATCGTCTTTCGCGTGTTTCTGCCCATCCTTCTGTTCCACAACGTCATTTCCACGGACCTTTCCACGGCATTCAACGGCCCTCTTCTGCTGACGGCGGTCTGCTTTGTCATTGCGGAGTTTGCGCTGTGCATGATCTTTGTGCCGCTTCTGGAAAAGGAGAACCGCCGCCGCGGCGTGCTCGTGCAGGGCATCATGCGCTCCAATTTCGTCATCTTCGGCCTGCCGGTTCTGGTCTCCCTTTGCGGGGAAAACAGCAATACGGGGGCGGTCTCCCTGGTGATTGCGGTGGTGGTGCCGATGTTCAACGCGTTTTCCGTCATCGCTTTGGAAGTTTACCGCGGCGGAAAGCTGAACTTCTGGAAGATCGCAAAGAGCGTGGCGTCCAATCCGCTGATCCTGAGCTCCCTGCTCGGCATTCTGCTTCTCGCCCTCGGGGTCAAGCTCCCGCAGGTCATCGAAAAGCCGCTCTCCGACCTGGCCGATGTGGCCACGCCCTTGGCGCTTGTGATTCTAGGCGCGGAGTTCAGTTTCCGTCAAGTCCGCTCCTGCCTGCGGCAGCTGGTCATCGGCGTCACGGGCCGCCTGATCGTCATGCCCTTGCTCTTTCTGACCATTGCCGTGCTCCTGGGCTTCCGCGGCGAGGAGCTCATCGCGCTGATGGTCATGCTTGCCGCGCCGCCGGCCGTCTCCTCCTTCACAATGGCCCAGCAAATGGAGGGCGACAGCGAGCTGGCCGGGGGCCTCGTGGTCTTTGGGTCGCTGTTCGCGGTCCTGACCATGTTCATCTGGATTTTCTCTCTCAAGAGCCTGCTGCTGATCTAAGCAGCCGGGCCTATACACAAACACAAATGGGGGGTACAAACAAATGGTAACGCTTTCTCTGGACATCGGCGGCACGCGCATGAAGCTTGCGCTGCTGCAGGACGGCAAGATCGTGGCAGAGCGGATGGTCGAGGCCTACCGCGACGACAAGTATCAGAAGAACTTGGACACGGCGGAGCGCGAGGGCAAGGCCATGATGGCGCAGCTCGGGCTTCCCCGCATCGACGGCCTGGGTATCGCCTTCCCCGGCCTGGTCAATCCGCGGGATAAGGTCGTGGTCGCCGCCAACGGCAAGTTCGTCGACGCGGTGGGATACGATCTCAAGGGCTGGGTTGCGCGCACGTTCGCCTGCCCCTTTATCCTGGACAACGACGCCAACGCCGCGCTCGTGGGCGAGGTCGCCTACGGCTGCGCGCAGGACACGCGCGACGTGGTGATGATGATCTTTGGCACGGGCGTGGGCGCGGCCGCCATGATGGACGGCAAGCTCATCCGCGGCAAGCACTTCCAGGCGGCGTGCATTGGCGGGCACATGGTGATCGAGGCGGGTCCGGACGCAACGCCCTGCAACTGCGGCAACATCGGCTGCATGGAGGCCAACGCCAGCTCCTGGGCGCTGCCCCTCTTCGCGCACAAGGACCCCCTGTTCCCCCAGAGCATGCTCTCGCACGTGGACCCCATCGACTACAAGAACCTCAAGGCCTGTGCGGACGCAGGCGACGCGCTGGCGCAAAAGCTCCTGCGCCGCTCCCTGGACTGCTGGAGCGCGAACCTGTGCAACCTCATCGTGGCCTACGACCCGGAGGTGATCGTGCTCTCCGGCGGCATCTCCCGCATGGGCGAGGACCTGCGCCGTCCCCTGCAGGAGCACATCGACAAGTACGCTTGGACCCCTTGGGGCCACCCGCAGATCCGCCTGGCGGAAAAGCCGGAGGCCTCCGTCGTCCTGGGCCTGCACAAGCTCGCCTTGGATGAAATTGCAGGAAACCCTGCAATTTAGTCTGCTAAACCAACGAATTGCCCGCGCACGTTTCCGCGAAGAACCCCGACTTTTGTGAACGTTCCAAGAGTCGGGGTTTGCATTTGTTCGGGTTTTTTCCTGCAAAATCCGGATTTCGCCGAAAAATCCGATGTTAAATTCCGGATTTTTTCAGAAAAATCGTTGTATTTGCAAAAGTTTCTGCTATAATGCTACTAATCTAAAAATTGACCGATGAAGGAGAGAAGCGCCATGGCATTTTACTATTCTGAGCCGAGCCGCACCTTTGGGGAATACCTGCTGGTTCCCGGCTATTCCTCTGCGGAATGCATTCCGTCCAACGTGAGCCTGAAGACGCCGCTGGTGAAGTACCGCAAGGGCGAAGAAGAGTGCCCGCTGACCATGAACATTCCGCTGGTGTCGGCCATCATGCAGTCCGTTTCGGACGACAACATGGCGATCGCTCTGGCGAAGGAGGGCGGCGTCTCCTTCATCTACGGTTCGCAGTCCATCGCGGACGAGGCGGCCATGGTGGCCCGCGTCAAGAGCTACAAGGCGGGCTTTGTCAAGTCCGACTCGAACCTCAAGCCCGACAACACGCTCGAGGACATCCTCAACCTCAAGGAAAAGACCGGCCACTCCACCGTCGCCATCACCGACGACGGCACGGCCGAGGGCAAGCTCCTGGGCATCGTGGCCAGCCGCGACTACCGCGTCAGCCGCATGAGCCTGGACACGAAGGTCTCCGAGTTCATGACCCCCTTTGACAAGCTGGTCACCGCGCCGGCGGACACCACGCTCAAGATCGCCAACGACATCATCTGGGAGCACAAGCTCAATTCGCTGCCCCTGATCGACGAAAAGGGCCACTTGGTCTACATGGTCTTCCGCAAGGACTACTCCCAGCACAAGGAGAACCCGGACGAGCTGCTGGACAAGCACAAGCGCTACGTCGTGGGCGCGGGCATCAACACGCGCGACTATGCCGAGCGCGTGCCGGCGCTGGTCGAGGCGGGCGCGGACGTTCTGTGCATCGACTCCTCCGAGGGATTCACCGAGTGGCAGAAGCGCACGCTGGCCTGGGTGCGCGAGCACTACGGCAACAGCGTCAAGATCGGCGCGGGCAACGTCGTGGACCGCGACGGGTTCCTGTTCCTGGCCAAGGCGGGCGCGGACTTTGTCAAGGTCGGCATCGGCGGCGGCTCCATCTGCATCACGCGCGAGACCAAGGGCATCGGCCGCGGCCAGGCCACGGCGCTGATCGAAGTGGCTGCCGCGCGCGACGAGTACTACCAGCAGACCGGCATCTACGTGCCCATCTGCTCGGACGGCGGCATCGTCCACGACTACCACATGACGCTGGCCCTGGCCATGGGCGCGGACTTCCTCATGCTGGGCCGCTACTTCGCCCGCTTTGACGAGTCCCCCACCAACAAGGTCAACATCAACGGCAACTACATGAAGGAGTACTGGGGCGAGGGCTCCAACCGCGCGCGCAACTGGCAGCGCTACGACCTGGGCGGCGCGGCCAAGCTCTCCTTTGAAGAGGGCGTGGACTCCTATGTGCCCTACGCCGGCTCCCTGAAGGACAACGTCTCCACCTCCCTGTACAAGGTCCGCTCCACGATGTGCAACTGCGGCGTGACCAACATCCCGGACCTGCAGAAGAACGCGCGGCTGACAGTCGTGTCCTCCACCTCCATCGTCGAGGGCGGTTCGCACGACGTCCTGCTCAAGAACAAGGGCATCCAGGCCGAGTAAACCAAAAAAGACAGTCAAAAGGCAAAGGAAACGAGGAATTCTCTTCGTTTCCTTTGCCTTTTCTTTGCAAATTCTTCTTGACGCGTTCGGTTCCGTTTGTTACCATGTGGTTAAGAAAGGGAGGGGATACCCGTGGGGAATTTCGATCGTCCGACTTCGTCTCGACAAACCGAAAGGAGCTTCGGCAATGAAAAAGCGATTTCTATCTCTCCTGTTTCCCTTCACAAATGATGCGTTTTGCTCGTAAGGGGGAACTCACGAAGAACACCCATCCTTGTTGCATTTCTGTTCTGTCTTTGGTTCTCCTTCTCCTGCTGACAGGCTGCGCCGCCGCAGCGCCGGCGTTCGACCTTTCCGCGGGCGAGATCGCCGCGGCGGAGGGGCTGACGCTGCACATGCCGCAGGCGGAACTGCCCGACCCGTGGACGGACACGGACCCCAGCCTTGCGGACATCGAGTACGCGGGCCTGGACTTTGCCGCCGAGGCGAGCTTTGCGGACGGCGAACTGACGAGCCTTTCCGCCTCCTGCGGGGAAGCGTCGCGCGAGGACGTGGACGCGCTCCTTGCGGCGCTGAACGCGGACTACGGCATCGAGCTGGTCAAGACGTACGACAAGGGAGATTTCCTCACCTATGCCTTCCGCCGCAACCGCCACAGCGTGCAGGTCGACCTGCGCGCCGGGCGCTCCCTCTCCTTCCGGATCTACTACCTGCCCGAGATGCCGGGCTACGAATGGGTGTGAACAGGATGAAGAAACTTCTATCGCTGCTCCTGCTGCTGCCGCTGCTGACGGCCTGCGCCGCGCCGCGGTGCGACCTGGACGCGGGGGAGCTCTTCGCCGACCCTTCGCTCCATGTGGGCATGCCCATGGCGGAGGTTCCGGCGGCCTGGAAGGAGGAGGCCGGCGCGCCCGTGCAATATGCCGGGCTGGACTTCACCGGCGGCCTCTGCTCCCGGCTCTACGCCGGCATCCGCTCGGACGAGGTGCTGCTGCTCGCCGCCTGCCATTCCGACGGCGCAGTCACGGCCGGGCAGGTGCAGGCCGTGCGCGAGGCGCTGGAGCGCGACTACGGCGTCGAGCTCCTCCCCCTCGTCGAGGACGCGGCGCTCACGCGCTGGTTCCTCTGGAATGAGACGGCCTGCCTGGTGCTCAGCAGCATGGGCGAGGACCCGGACGCGCAGCAGGTCGAAATCGCCGTCTTTCTGCAAGACTACCAGGACTACACTTAAAGCATACAAAAGCGCGCGGACCGAGGCAGATGCCTTGGCCCGCGCGCCGTTTTGTCACGCCTTGCGGTCGTAGCGCGTCTTGCAGCCCTTGCAGGTGATGGTGACGCGGCCCGTCTTCTTAGGCACGCAGGCGATGCGCCCGCAGTGCGGGCAGAGGAAGTAGCGGTTCTTCTTGTAATAGCGGATGCTCAGGTACAGCCACTGAAACCAGTTGCGCACCGGGTTCCAGAGTTTGAGAAAAACCAGGTTTTCCTGCGCGCGCTTGGTGCGGTTGCGCGAAAACATGCGCAGCACCGCCAGCACCAGGGGAATCATCGCAATCAGCGTGCCGATCCATCCCAGCGGCACGAAGGAACAGACGATGGAAAGCACCAGCGCCAGCACGATCAACCCCATGTTGAGCTGGTCCGCTCCGTAGCGCCCCATCATGAATTTTTGCAGCCACTGCATGTGCGCAACCCTCTTTCTTCCAAAACGATTGCTCTTATTGTATCTCGGTCTGCGCCCGCTGTCGCACGCGGGCGCGTAAAATCTTTATGGATAAAATTTGACGTCTAATCGTTGTCCACCTCGGGCACGAAGAGCGAGAGCGGGAACCAACCGGCGGCAAAGGCGGGCAGGCGGAGGCGCTCCTCGGACCAGGGGCCAAAGAAGAGGTTCATGGCCTGGCGGTGCGTGAGCGGCAGCGCCTCGCCCTCCTGTGCCGGCTCGACCTCGACCTTGCCGCCGGAGACCGCGACGCGCAGGCGCTCCGGCCCGGCGTAGCCCTCGATGGCAAAGGAGAGCGCGCCATCTTGGAGGGGCGCGCTCTGCGCCTTGAGCGCCAGGCAGGCCCGCAGCACGCGCTCGTAGCACAGGACGTTGTAGCACTCGCTCGTCTCGATAGAAAGGCTCTCGGCCACATCCGCCAGCAGGCGGAACATTGCCCGCGCATGGAAGGGGACGTGCAGGCGGATTTCTCCCCGTCCGAGGAAGGCATAGCACGCGCAGAGGACGCCCGGGGCGTGGGCAGGCGCGGCGCAGTCGATCTCCACCACCCCATCGTCCTTGGCCAGGAAATAGCCCGCGATCCGTCCATCCGGACCCTCCACGATGCAGACGCGGCTCTCCCAGTTGTTCAGGACGTCGTAGAGCTTTTCCGGCGGCCGCACGGGATGGCTGGGCTGGCGCTCCACAATCTCCCGGATGGCGGCAAGGGCGGCGGCATCCTCCGGATGGATCTCGCGCGCGGCATACCCCTGGCCCGCACCGGGCAGGGCATGGCGCATGTTCGAGGCGTTGAGGGAGAACGCGCCATGGAGCCCCGCCGGTTCAAAGCCAAAGTAGGAATAGCGCTGCCGCTGGCCGCCCAGGGCGGCGAAATCCGCGCCGCTGGTGAGGATGGCATCCATGGCCAGCCCCATCGCGTCCTTCATGTAGCCCTTGCGCCGGTGGAAGGGGTGCACGGCGACGTTGCCGATGCCCGCGCCGTGCAGGATCTGCCCGGCGACCTCCATCTCGATGGGATAGGCGCCCACGGCTGCGCGCAGCCTGCCCTCCTCCAGGACGACGTAATTGTAGTCTTCCGGCCGGTATTCGGGTTTATAGAGCTTGGGCAGCAGGCGATAGAACCCGCTTTCCGCGCCGTTCATGCCGAACACATAGTTGAGAAAGTCGATCAGCTCTTCGTGGCCGCAGTGGCCCGCCGCGATGCCCTTGTAGATCTCCATGTCGAGACCCCCCTCTTTTTTTCTCCTTGCAACCAGTATATCGGAAAAAGCCCGCGGGCACAATGTACAATTCCCCCAAAAAGTGCTATACTGTCACTTGCAAAAAAAAGAGAATGCTGGGGGAAAACGCATGGGACAGGTACTGCTCAAGGCATCCGCGTACGTCTTTGTCATCGCATTGGGGTATGTTCTCAAAAAGCTCCACTTCTTCGGTCCAAACGACTACAAACTCCTGATGAAGATCGTGCTGAACATCACCACGCCGGCCGCCGTCATCACGAACTTTGCCTCCTTCGACTTTGACATCTCTCTCCTCTACGTGACGCTGCTGGGGCTTTCGTGCAACCTGATCATGTGGGGCTTGGGCGCCCTCTTCTCCCTGCGCAGAGGGCGCGGGGAAAAGATTCTCTACCCGCTGAACTTCCCGGGCTACAACATCGGTTCCTTTACCATGCCCTACATTCAGGGCTTTCTCGGGGCGCTGGGCGTGGTCGTCACCTGCCTGTTCGACGCGGGCAACGCCATCATGTGCACGGGCGGCAGCTACGCGCTGACGTCGCGCTTTGCCGGCGGGGATGTGCGTCCCACGCTGCGCGACAGCTTGAAGAAGCTCTTCTCCACGCCCTTTTGCACCTACATGCTCATGCTGCTTCTCGCCATCGCGGGGATTTCCATTCCCGCCTTTCTGCAGCCCATCACCACGACCATTGGCAATGCAAACGGATTCATGGCCATGCTCATGGTGGGCACGATGTTTGAATTCAATCCCGACAAGGCATTCCTGCGCCAGGCGCTGACGATCCTCGTTGCGCGCTACGCGATGGCGGCGGCGTTTGCCGCGGTCTTCTACTTTGTCCTGCCCTTCTCCCTGGAGGTCCGGCAGGTGCTGGCCATCGTGGCCTTTGCGCCCTGCTCCGCCATGTCCCCCGCCTTCACGGAAAAGCTCGAGGGCGACACGGCGCTGTCCTCCTTCACGGGGAGCACGTCGATCCTGCTCTCCATCCTCATCATGACCACGATGATTGGAGCCATGGGCCTGCGGTAAGTGCAACGAACAGGGCCGCCGCGGAAGGGAGATTCCTTCTGCGGCGGCCCTATCTGCTTTTTTCGTCCTTTACGCGTTCGCCACGGGCGCGGCCTCCGTCAAAACCGCTTGGACGACATAGCGCTGATCCGCCGCGCTCCCGATGCAGGTCGAGAGCGTGAGGATCTGGCTGTCGTTCGTCAGCTCCACGTCGCGGAAGTTGCCGGAATGGGTGAAAATATCGTCCAAGAAGGCCTGGCGGCCCTGCTCGGTGCTGTAGTCAAACTTGCGCATCAGGTGGGCGTCATCGCGCGCATACGCAGCAAAGATCGTATACGTCAGGCGCTGGGTGGGCGTATAGAGGACGACCGTGTCATGCTGATCGAAAAAGTCCTTGTCCTCAAATTTGTGCAGCCCGGCGAACATGCTGCCGTCGCGCATGTTGTGGCCGTACACCACCGTGTGGAAGTCCGAAAAATCCGTGCTGTTGTAACTGCCCTGGATGTAGATGGAGCCTGCGACCGCCTCCTGGCCCTTGACGTTGTGCGTGTGGTAATACGCGTCGTCCTCCGGCCGGCAGAGGAGGGGGTAATCGATCACGGTGCCGTCGAGCGTAATCCACGCGATGATCTCCTCGTTCTCCTCGTGCAGGGCGTCAAAGTCGATCTCCTGTGCTACCGGCGCCACCGTCTCCGAGGGCACGGCCTCCTGCGTCTGGGCGGGATCGGGCGTTGCCGTTGGGGCGGGCGTCGCATCCGGGTCCTGGGAGGGGCGGGCGATCTGGGACATCTCCGAGTCCAGTTGGCGCTGCTGCTGGATCTGCAAGACCTGCCGGGCAATGCTCACCCCGCACACAACCAAAATCAGAACCGAAAGGACGGCCAGCACCGTCCAAACCGTCTTTTTTCCATTCTTTTCCTTTCCCCTTTTCGTCACATTTTCACCTCATTTCAACGATCTCACTATGTATGCGACGAAAGAGCCGCGGGTTTTGTTCCACCCGCGGCTCTAAAAAATCCCTTTTGCTATGCAAACCTTACAAATCCAGCTTTTGGTCTCCAAACCGGACCCAACCGATCTTGCGGAGCAGCTCGCTGATCCCCAGCGAGAGCGCCGCGGGGAGCAGAATGTGCATCAGCAGGATCAAAAAGAGCGTGTATGCCGGAGAGAAGCCCGCGGCCGTCATCGCGCTGTAGGCGCCAAATTGTCCCACGAGCCCGCTGGTTCCCATCCCTGCGCCCATGGAGTTGTTGACCATGCCAAAGACCGCCGTCGAGATCGGGCCCAGGATGGCGCTGGTCAACGTCGGCGCAAGCAGAATCTGCGGACGGCGGCAGATGTTGCCGAACTGCAGCATCGAGGTGCCAATGCCTTGCGCGATCAGCCCGCCGACCTTGTTTTCCCGATAGGAGGCCACGGCAAAGCCGACCATCTGCGCCGCACAGCCCACCGCCGCCGCGCCGGCCGCCAAGCCCTCCAGCCCGAGGGAGATGGCGATGGCGGCGCTGGAGATCGGCGCCGTCAGGCACAGGCCCATGATGACGGACACCGCAATGCCCATGGGTACGGGCGCAAGCATCGTCGCATTGTTGATGAGCGTACCCAGCGCCGTCATCAGCGCGGAGATCGGCGGCCCGACAAAGGTGCCCGTCAGTCCTCCGCAGACGATGGTCACGATCGGCACCAGCACGATGTCGACCGGCGTCCGCCCCGCGACCAGGTTGCCCAGTTCCGCGCCGACCACGGCCGCAAGGAACGCGCCCACCGGTCCGCCCAGGTCGTAGCCAATGGCGCCCGTGACGGCCGACGTGAACACCACCAGGGGCTTTGCCTTGAGCCCGGATGCCACCGCCACACCGATGGCAGAGCCCACCACCGGCGAGGACGAGGCCACCATGTCCGCATAGGGCTGCAGCCAGTTCAACCAGGATACCTGCGCCAGCTGTGACAGAATCAGCCCGATGATCAGCGAGGCAAACAGCCCCAGCGCCATGGAGGACATGGCCTTGATGAAGTACCGTTCCCCCGCCCAGCACAGCCATTGCCAAACCGTCTTTTTCTTCGTTTCTTCCGTCCCCGTATTCGCCATGGGGCTCCACCTCCTGCTTTGTTTCCATCAGGCAGGAGTATACACCATGTCGTGCCAGGTGTAAAGACAGTTATGCAGTCTTTTCGTGTTAAAATTCGTCACAATTCCTTCCGAAAGACAAAGAAGCTGTGCTCGCCGCCGTGTTCCGCGGTGAGCCGGGGCTTGTCCATGGCGTCATAGTCCACGACGGGAAGGACGGTGACGCCGGACTTGGAGAAGATCTTCAATTCCGTGGGCACATAGCCGTTTTTTTGGTAAAAGTGCTCGACGTAGCCGTCCGCGGAGCCCAGGGAAATCGCCGCATAGCCGCGCCGGCGGGCTTCTTCTTCCAGGGCGCGCAGCAGCGCGCTGCCCCGGCCCTGCGCGGCATAGGGGTACACGACGGCGATGCCCTGCAGGCAGAGCTCGTCCTTTGTCCGCTCCTCGGCATACGCCACGCCGAGGAGGCGATCCCCGCACGCGATGCACAGGGAAAGGGGCATGTCCGCGATGCGCTCCGGGGCAATGCCCGGCAAATACTCCTGCGCAATGGCGAGAAAGGCCGCGCGCTCTTCGGGCCGCGGCGGACGAATTTCCTCCAACAAGGCCATTGCCTCCTTCCGCAAGGGCGGTTCCCGCTCTACAGCAGGTTTTGGATGAGCAGCGTGAGCGCAACGCCCGGGATGCCGAGGAAGCCGGTCAGGATCGCGGAAAACGGGTTGATCACCGCGACCAGGCCAAAGTTCCCCCCAATAAGGGAAGCCACCCACAGCAAAAGCCCGCCCACGAGCGAGTTGAACAGAAAGTACAATCCCTTCTTAAACGGGACCAAGAGCAGCCATCCCACGCCATAGAGCAGCGCCATGCCCAGCGCAAAGAACAGCACGACCTCCCAGGAAATGGAAATGCTCATATCCAAACCTCCTCCCGGAAGATGGATATGGGCATTTTCTCGTAATCATTCCTTGTGCGGCTCGCTCTTTTCCGCGCGCGTTTCATCGTGCAGGCGCACATCCTCCCCGGTGAAGGCGAGCACCTGCGTCTCGCTGCGGTCCACCAAGCGCGAAAAGATGCGCTCCGTATAGCGGGCCTGCAGCTCCCGGGGCGTGAGGTTTGTCGCCACGAGCGTGGGCAGGCGGTTCGCCCGGCGCTCGTTGAGCAGCGTAAAGAGGTATTCGATCGTGATGTTTTCCAGCATGGGCTCGGTGCCCAGGTCGTCGATGACCAGGACCTCGGCCGTGGTCATGAGCTCCAGTCCGCCGTCGTCCTGCCCGCGATGGTAGCGACGCATGGCGTCCAGCATCCGGTAGGCGGTCAGGCGCAGAACGGCCTTGCCCCGCTCCAGCAGCCGCGCGGAGATGCAGTTGAGCAGAAAGGTCTTGCCCAGGCCCGTCGGGCCGGTGAGCAGGATGTTTCTCCGCCGGACGTCGGGGAAGGCATCGGCATACCCCTGGCAGAAGTTGCGGTACGTTTCCATCATCTGCCGCTGGGACTTGCCCGTCTTCGGGTCCGGCACGTCGGAGAAGATGCGCAGGTCAAAGTGGGCAAACGTCTCGTCCCCGATGTTTGCCGCGTCATAGAGCCGGCGCATGAGCGCGACCTTGATGCAGGAGCAATACTCGTGCACGGGCGAACCGACAAAGCCGGTGTCCTTGCAACGGGTGCAGTTGTAGTGGGGCTTGAGCATCTCCGGCGAGTACCCCGCCGCGGCGAGCGCCCCTTCCGCGTCCTTTTTCAGGCGCAGGACGCGCTCTTTGCCCTCCAGGGCGATCTGCTGCGCGTTTTGGGGCTCCTCCAGAGCGCGGCGGGATACATCCAGCAGGATGCCGGAAATCGCGCCGCTCAGGTCTGCGTAGACCGGGACCTCCTTGGCGATACGCTCCCGCACGCGGTCGGCGTCCTGCTCCGCCTGCTCCTTGTGCGCGCGGTACTCCGCCAGCAGTTCCCGAAGGATTTCCTTGCGAGAGACGATGTCCATCTTTCCCCCTCCTTTACGGCTTCAGGTCGTCCAGATCCGTGTACAGCAGCGCGTCCAGCTCCTCGTCGGTATAGGAGCGCTGCGAAAAGCGGTGTGCGCCCACTTCCTTTGAGGGGCGGCTGTTGGCGGGCGCTTCCGGCCGCGCGGCGGCCTGCGGCTCTCCCTGGCGCGCGCGGGCATGGGCTTCCGACCATTTTTCGCGTTCCGCGCGCGCGGCCTCGGGCGTGGTGACGCCGCGCTCCGCCCAATTTCCCACAACGTGGTCGATGTAGCGCAAGGGGTCTGCGGCGTTGCGCGCGCTTTCCGCGGCGACCAGGAGCACGTCCATGCGGTAGCCCTTGACTCGCCACTGCTCGGCCAGCCGGAAGTCTGCGGCGGCGGGCTGCCGGCCGATGCCGGCCGCTTCAAAGACCGCGCGCAGCGTCTGGGCATCCTGCCTGCGGCGGGCGAGGAAGGCGTCGATGGCCTCGGGCGTATAGAGCGATTGCCGCGCCCAGGCTTGCAGCCGCACGCCGACGTCCTCGAAGCGGCTGCTGCCCTGGCGCAGGGTATAGCGCGCCGCCAGCAAAATGGCCTCGTGCGCAAACCCCATCTTGAGCCAGGCGGCGTAGAGCATGGCCAGGTCCTCCGTCGGGGCGACGCCCCGCACGCCCAGGGCGTCCAGCACCTCGCGCACGGGGCGCATGACGTCCTCGCGCGCCTGCTGCGCGTTGGCCATTTCCGCGCTGGTGTTGAGCTGCTTCTTGTGCCGGTTTTCCAGCACCTTGTCCAGGTACGCAAAATTCGGCTGGGAGATCTTGGTGGTTTCCCCGCAGGCGTAGAGGATGGCCTCCAGGGAGAAGCCCCACTCCCCGCTCCACTTGGTGTACAGCGCCTCCTCCGCGACCGTGGGCGCGCGGCGCAGGCCCCATTGGCGAAGGACCTTCTGCGCGCCCTCGTAGGAGGCGGAGAGCGTGCGCAGATAGTCCTCGGCCGAGCGCAGGGTCGTGGCGCCCTTTTTCGCCCAGCGCGCGGCCTCCTTCTCGATGGAGGCAAAGGTCACGGCTGTGCCCTTGCCGCTGCGGTCGATGCAGTGCTTGACCAGCATCAGCACGACTTCCGGGGCAAAGCCCAGTTCCTCCATGATCTTATAGATGCGCTCATACTCCTGCGCCTGCAGAAGGCGCGTGCCGAACAAGTCCTGCAGGGCGATGTTGAAGTCGCGGTCGGCCTTGGGGATCTCCCCCTCCGCCTTGCCGGTGAGCATGGCTTCCTTGAGGTTGAAGAAGCTGTAGGCCGGGGGATTGTCCGCAATGCGGCGCAGAACGCCCACGCGCTCCCAATAGGCAAAGGCGTCCAGCACCGTCTTCTCCTCCAGGCCCAGCGCGCGGGAGATGGTGGGCACCGTGGCGCCCTCGACCGGATGATAGCACAGGCGCAGGCCGTAGATGTAGACCTTGACAAAGTCCCCCGGTGCGCGCAGCATATACTCTTCGATAAACAGGTTCTCCAGGGGCGTCACGTCAAACATGGAGAATCCATCGGCAAACGAACACATGGCCATGCGTTACTTCTCTCCTCCAACATCCTGAATGGCGGTTCCCCCCTCGGCATACGCATGGAGAAGGGGCGGATGACGCCCGAATCCATGGGGAGGGAGGGAGGGCAATGCCCGCCAAAGTTCGATCTTTCTGCAAACGGCACAAGGCCTTTCTCTTGAGTACCGCGCTCTTTCTCGCGCTGTGCGCGCTCCTTGTGCGCGTCAGCCTGCGCTCGGACCACTATGCAGTGGAAGCGGAATGGGACGCGGAAGCGCACACGCTGCGCGTCGAGGAAACGGTGCTGCTCACCAACCGCACCGGCCTCCCCCTTTCCCACCTGGACTTTCACCTCTATGCCAACGCCTTTTCCCGGGAGGAGAGCGCACCCGCGCTCCCGCAGGACCGGGAAGCCGCCTATCCCAACGGATTTTCTCCGGGTGGCGCAGAGGTTTCCGGCGTGCAGGTCAACGGCCGGGACGTGCCCTGGAAGCTCGCAGGCGAGGACGACACCGTCCTTCGCGTGCAGCTCCCCTTCCGCCTGCGGCCGCAGGGCGGCGTGGAAGTCCGCCTCACCTATTCGGTGACGCTGTCGGACAACCGCCTGCGCACGGGCATCTCTGCCCGGGATGCGCGGCTGTGCAACGTCTTTGCCACGCTTTGCGCGCACGACGGCGAGTCGTTCCGGGAGGACCCCTACGGGGCCATTGGCGACCCGTTCGTCTCCGACTGCGTCGATTGGGAGGTTTGCCTGCGCGCGCCCACCTCCCTTGTGGCGGCGGGCCCGGGCCTCATTTCCGTCTCGGACGGAGTTTGGACGTTCTCCGCGAAAAACCTGCGCGATTTTGCCCTGGTCCTCAGCCCGGACTACTGCGTCGCGCAGACCGAATGGGACGGCGTCACCGTCCGCTCCTTCGCCTTTACGCAGGATGGGGCGCAGCAGGCATTGGACTGTGCCGTCCGCGCGCTCTCCGTCTACGCCGGCCTCTTCGGCGACTATCCCTTCCCGGATTTCACGGTCTGCGCCGCGGAGTTCTATCCGGGCGGAATGGAATACCCCGCCCTGGCCCTGATCGGCTCCTCCCTCTACGACACCGAAGACGGCCAGCTAGAGTTTGCCATCGCGCACGAGGTCGCGCACCAGTGGTGGTACGCGGGCGTGGGCAGCGACCAGGTCCTCTATCCCTGGCAGGATGAGGCGCTGGCCGAGTATTCCACGCTGCTGTACTACGAGTCCCTCTACGGCGCCCCGTCCTTTGACTCGCTCTACGCGGCGCGCATCCGCCCGGC
Organism: Candidatus Spyradocola sp.; assembly: GCA_050942925.1. Taxonomy (GTDB): domain Bacteria; phylum Bacillota; class Clostridia; order Christensenellales; family UBA1750; genus Spyradocola. Next base: position 21,036 of record JBMNOF010000002.1, on the reverse strand, counting down.
CACCGAGAGCGCGGCGCTACAGGGCGTCGGCGTCTCCCAATCCCTGGACCGGTTCGAGAGTTCGGCGCTCTACGATGCGCTGGTCTACCGCAAGGGCGCGGCCATGCTGCACGACCTGCGCGCCCGCCTGGGCAACGAGGCCTTCATCGGCGCGCTGCGGCGCTATTATGAAGAGAACCTCTTTTCCGTGGCGCCGCCCGGGGAGCTGCTCGCCGCGTTCGGCGCCGAGGGCGCGGACCGCGCGCTGCGCTGGCTGCAGGGAGACCTTCCCTAAGACCGCGGCTTCTTCTTGCGCGAAGGGGCCTTGGCCGCCCCCGGTCCGTCCTCGTCGGCGGCGCGCTCCTGCCTGCCCTGTGCCGACAGGATCTCCGCGATCGGCCGGGAGAGAAGCCCCATCTGCCAAAGGCTGGTGAACTTGCTTCCCGCCACGATGAAGTGATCCTCCAGCGCAATGCCCAGCGGCCGAAGCGCGTCCCGAATCTCGTGCGTGATGGCGACGTCCTCCGCAGACGGCCGGGTGTCCCCGCTGGGATGGTTGTGCGCCAGGAGCACGGAATGCGCGTGGTGCCGCAGCGCATAGGAGATCACCTCGCGCGGGTAGAGCGGCGTCTCGCTGACGGTTCCCTGCGAAAGGGTCTCGCTGGCCAGGACCGCCTTGTGCACGTCCAGGCACACCAGGACCATGGACTCCACCTTCTGCCGCGCAAACAGCGTCGTGCAGAACTCCCCGGCTTCCCGGCGCGTGTTCAGGCCCGGCCGGTCCCGCCACCGGTCCTGCTGATAGATCGAGAAGATGCTGACCAGCGAGGAGAGCAGCGTCGCCGCGTTTTCCCCCACGCCCGGCACCTGCATCAGCTCCTCCGGCCGCGCGTCCAAGACGCCCGAAAGCGACCCGAAGTGATCGATCAGCGCATGCGCGAGGGGATTGACGTCCCTCCTCGGTATGGTGTACATCAGGAGAAACTCCAGAACCTCGTGCGGCTGAAAACCGCGCATCTCCGTTTCCCGGGCTCGCTGGCGCATCCGTTCCCGATGCCCATCGTGCTCTGCCATCTGCTTCGCCTCCTTTGCGGGAGAGCCTTCTCCTCTCCCGGTGCGGAAAGGCGCGCGCTGCCCTTTCTCCCCGCCCCCACGCCCTCTATTGACGAACGTGCATTCTTGTGGTATGCTCAAAGCACATAACACACGAACGTGTATTCTCGTATTTAGCAGGAAGGGAAAAGCAAATGGGGATCGGAAGGCATCCAAGCGCGCGCAAGTTTTTCGTCAAGGTACGGGCGGATCACGAGATCGGCGGCCGAATTCTGCCGATAAAGTTTCGGGAAGCCGGAGGCGCCGTCTGTATCATTGAGCGAATCCTGGGTGTTTCCCCCACGCGGCGTGGGGCGAAAGGGTTCAAATACACCTGCCAGGTTGGCGGGCGAGAAATCGATCTATTCTATGACCGCGGGCTCTGGTATGTTGAGGCAGAGGAACCGAGGCCTAGTTTTCCCCCTCCAAGAGGCGAAGGGCGTTCTTCCAGGTGATCTTTTCGACCTCCTCGGGAGAGAAGCCCGCGCGCTCCAGCAGCGGAAGCTCGCGCAGGGGCGTGGACCAGGGGCAATCCGTGGCAAAGAGGACGCGGTCCAGGCCATGGCCGCGCAGGATGCGGACGTACTGCGCCTCGTCCTTGAGGTAGGGCGAGGTCATGGCGGTATCCAGGTAGAGGTTTTTGCGGCCGAGCAGGAACTTTTCCACCTGGTCGTAGCGGCACAGGCCGCCCAGATGCGCCCCGATGACCGTCATGCGCGGAAAGGCATCCAGCACCTGGGCCAGCCGCTCGGGTTCGGCGTGCACCACGTCCGGAGAATAGGGGTCCCATCCCGCATGGAAGGTCACGGGAAGGCCCAGCGCCTGAATTTTTTCATAGATGGGGGCCATTTTTTCATCATCCACGAAGAAATCCTGGTAGTCGGGGTGGAATTTCACGCCATCCAGGCCCAGGGCTTTGATGCGGTCCAGCTCCTCGACGGCGTCGGGCGCATCGGGATGAACGGAGCCAAAGCTGTAGAGACGCTCGCTCTTTACGGAGGCGGCGAAGTCGTTCACCTTGTGCATGGCGTGCACGGAAGTGGCGATGTGAAGGCTCACGGCCCGGTCAACGCCCCACTCGTCCATTTTGCGCAGCATGTCCGAATGCGTTCCATCGGTAAAATAGGGGGCATCCTGTCCGTCCTGCCCGGAGATGTGGGAGAGCTTGGACAGCGTTCTGCCCGCCAACGCATCCGGAAACATGTGCACATGAAAATCAATCAGCATCTCTTCTCACAGCCTTTCTTCCTTGTCTGCTGAAATTATACCTCTTTTTCTCCTTTTTGCGCAAGGGCCCCGCGCAAGAAGCGGAATCGGGCGAAACTAAGTTCGCAGGATACGGAAAAAGCCCAGCAAAGCTGGGCTTTTTCCGTATTTTGGGGCAACCGCGGTCCGCTTTTCTAGCCGCCATAGCGCTCGGCCAAGGCGACGGCGCAGCGGAGGCCGTCCACCGCGGCGGACATGATTCCCCCTGCGTAGCCTGCGCCCTCTCCGCAGGGGTAGAGGCCGCGAAGGTTGGATTGGAGGTCCTCCCCGCGCTTGACGCGCACGGGAGAGGAGGAGCGCGTCTCGACGCCCGTGAGCACGGCGTCCTCCTGCGCATAGCCCCGCAGCCTGCCGTCAAAGATCCGCAGCGCCTCGCGCAGGGCGGCGACGGCAAAGTCCGGCAGGCACCCGGCCAGATCGGTCAGCTGCACGCCCGGCCGGTAGGAGGGCGCGACGCGGCCCAGGGTGGTGGATGCGCGCCCATCGAGGAAATCCCCGACGGTCTGCGCCGGCGCGCGATAGGTGCGCCCGCCCAGGGCAAAGGCAAGGCGCTCGTAGTGGCGCTGGAACTCCACGCCCGCCAAGACGTCCCCTTCGCCAAAGTCCTCCGGGGTCACGTTGCACAGCAGCGCGGCATTGGCGTTTTCCAGGTCACGGGCAAAGGCGCTCATGCCGTTTGTGACCACGCCGCCCGCCTCCGAGGCGGCGGCGACCACCTGCCCGCCCGGACACATGCAGAAGGTATAGACCGAGCGCCCGCTGTTCAGGTGGCAGGAGAGCTTGTAGTCCGCGGCGCCGAGCTTGCGCCATGCGGCGCCGTACTGCGCGCTGGAGATCCACTCCTGCCGGTGCTCGATGCGCGCGCCGATGGAGAACGGCTTGCGCTCCATGTCCGCGCCGCGGTCCCGCAGCATGGCAAAGGTATCCCGCGCGCTGTGGCCGCAGGCCAGGACCACCGCCTCGCAGGGGAGGACGCTTCTCTCCCCCTCCTGCTCGATCTCGATCGCCGCAATGCGGCCGTCCTCCAGCCGGAGGTCGGTCAGCCGCGCGCCGAAGCGCACCTCCGCGCCGAGGGAAACGATCTCCTCGCGCAGGGATCGGACCATGCCCGTGAGCCGGTCCGTGCCGATGTGGGGCTTGGCCTCCCAGAGGATCTCCTCCGGCGCGCCGTGCGCGGCCATGATCTCCAGAACCTGCCGGCAGAGCGGGCTGGAGATGCCGGTGGTGAGCTTGCCGTCCGAAAAGGTCCCCGCGCCGCCTTCGCCGAACTGGACGTTGCTCGCGGGGTCGAGCTCGCCGCTGCGCCAGAAGCGGTCCACGTCCTGTCTGCGATTCTCCACATCCCGTCCGCGCTCCAGGACAATGGGGCGAAGCCCGGCCCGGGCAAGATAGAGCGCCGCAAATAGTCCCGCCGGCCCCAAGCCCACCACGACCGGCCGGCGAGCGGGCGGCGCCAGGTGCGGCACGGTCAGAGGCGTTTCCGCCTCGGCGAGGGCGGCGTTGCGGTTCTTGGCGCGGCGGAGGATCTGGGCTTCATCGCCCTCCACCGCGACCTGCACCGCGCAGACGTAGTGCAGGTTCTGCTTCTCCCGGGCATCCACGGACTTCTTGACGAGTCGCAGCTCCCGGATGCGGGCGGGCTCCACGCGCAGCGCGCGCGCCGCCAGGGCGCGAAGGCGCTCCTCTCCCTCTTCCAGGCCGAGCTTGAGGTTGTGAATGCGAATCAAGCGCCTTCCTCCTTTCCGTACAGGGACTGCGCAGCCGCCTTCCCCGCGACCGCGCCGGACGCCCAAGCCCACTGCAGGTTGTATCCGCCGCAGGGCCCGTCCACGTCCAATACTTCGCCCGCGAGGAAGAGCCCGGCGCAGCGCCGGGAGGCGAGCGTTGCGCCCTCCACCTCCGACAGCGGTACGCCGCCCACGGTGACCTGCGCATTCTGGAAGCCCTGCGTTCCCGTCACGCGGTGCCGCCAGCCCTTCATCGTCTCGGCCAGGCGCCGGAGCTTTTCGTCCGGGATCTCCCCCACGCGCATGGTGCCGATGCCGCAGGCGCGCAGAAGGTTGGCCGCCAGGTTCTTGTGCATCATGCCCAGCAGAAAGGCGTCCGTCTCGCGCCAGGCGAGGAGGCGTGCCCGGGCGCGGAGCCCTTCCGCCGCCTGGGCGGGCGTCTGTCCCGGCAGCAGGTCTACCTCCACCTCGCAGGGCCCTGCGGCCCGCGCCAGCGCACGGGAGAGCTGAAAGACCGCAATGCCCGACAAGCCGTAGTCCTTGAAGAGGACCTCGCCCTCCTCGCGCAGCAGGCTGCGCGCGCCCTGCCGGAGGGTGACCGCGCACCGGCAGCGCACGCCGTTCAGGCCCTTGAGCCCGGCGCCATCCGTCTTGAGCGGAACGAGGCCCGGCGAGAGCCGGGTGACGCTGTGCCCCAACTGCTCGGCGATGTCATAGCCCACAAAGCGGCTGGCGGCCTTGCCGCCCGTCGCTAGCAGGAGGCGCGCACCGCTCGCCCGCGCGCCGTCCTCGGCCTCCACCACAAAGCCGTCCCTGCCATGGCGCGCGCGGACGGCCGCAAAGCCTGTGCGCTCCACCACGCCCAGGTGCGCGCCGGTAAGGCGCAGGGCGTCCAGCACCGAGGAGGCCGCATCCGAAGCGGGATAGACGCGCCCATCCTCCTCCTCGCGGAAGCACAGGCCCATGCGGGAAAACGCCTCCAGCGCGCGGGCCGGCGGGAATTGCTGCAAAACCGGCTCCACGGGTGCAGGCGCATACGCGCCCGCGTCCGCGCGCAGGTTCGTCAGGTTGCACCGGCCATTGCCCGTGCTCAGGATTTTCTTGCCCACGCGCTCGCCCGCCTCCAGCACGGTCACGCGCGCGCGGGGCGCGGCGCGCTTGGCTGCAATCGCGGCCAAGAGTCCCGCCGCCCCGCCGCCGAGGATCAAAATGTCGTCTCCCACTCGCTTCCCTCCAAAAAGGCTTGCATTTTCCATTGCCCGAATGCACCGGCGGGTTTCGCCGCGCGCCGGGAGATCTCTCTCCCGCGCTCCGCGCATTCATCCGGGAGTTTTACTTCTCCCTTTTGCGCGCATTCTCCTGCCGCAGGCGCAAAAAACGGCGCCGGTACGGTCCTCCTGGGACCGGTCCGGCGCCGTCGGAAGCCCAGCCCGGCGTCAGCCGTTCTGCAGGGCCTCCACGACGGAGGCGGGGATGGAGAATTCCGGCATCCCCATGGAGCCGGGGGCAATGCTGTACTCGTCAAAGACGAGCACGAGCGAACCATCCTCTGCCCAATAGAAGTTCTGGTCGGGGGCAATGGCGGTAAAGTCCTCGGGGAAGAAGTCCTCGCCCGCTTCGAGGCGGGCCTGCATCTGGTTGCGCACCTCGTCCGACAGGGCCGTCACGTAATCGACGCCCGCGGGGAACAGATCGGAGAGCTGCACGCTCTTTCCGCTCCGCTTGTCCATGTGGTAGTAGCGCGCAATCTCCTCGCTGCTTCCCGAAGCCAGGGTCGCGTCCACGCGGAGGGTGAACCAATCTTCCGTATCCGTCACGACGGCGTACGACACGTTCAGCGCATGGACGCCCTCGTCCTTGCAATCCTGCTCAAAGTCTGCCAGGAGCGCCTCGATGGTGCTGCGAGCCGCTTCGTTGATCGCCGCGCCCGCTTCTCCGGCGTCCTGCAGTTGCGGCACCTTTACATGCAGGCTGTGCGTCCCGTCCTCCTGCTCGTAGCTGCGCAAGGTGATGACCCGCACGATCGCCCCGAGAACCGGCACGTCCTCCATGGCGTGGGCCACGGCGGGCGAGACGTTGGGCAGCACGAGAAAGACCGCGAGCGCCGCAGCCGCGGCGAACGCCGCCGCCCGCTGCCAAGACCTGTGCCTGCGCTCTCCGCCCTCGGGCAGCGCGGCCAGCGTGGCGCGCAGGCGCTGCGCATAGCCCTTGGGCAAGGGAAACGGCTCCGTATGCGCCCGCTTCCTGAGTTCTTGATCCCACTGATCCATCTTGTAACTCCTCCCTAATGGTCGAGCATCTGCCTTAGCTTTCCCCTTGCCCGGGAGAGCCGGGTCTTGACCGTTCCCTGCGTGACGCCCAGGACCTCGCTGATGGCGCGGATGGGCAAGTCCTCGTAGTAGAACAGCGTGACCACGGCCTTTTGCTCCTCGGGCAGGCGCATCACGGCGCTCCACAAGCTCATGCGCTCCTCGCAATCGGCCTGCGGGGCGGCCAGCGTTTCCTCCACAGCCTCCAAGTACACCGTGTTTCTGCGGCGCCTGCACGCATCGTAGCAGGTATTGACCAGGATGCGGAGCAGCCAAGGCTTGAACTTATCGGGGTCCCGCAGCGTGTGCAGCCGGGAGAAGGCCTGCGTAACGGCCTCCTGCACGGCATCCTGCGCATCCTGTTCACTGTGCAGGATGCTGCGGGCCGTGCGGTACAGGGTCTCCTGGAGATCCACCACCTGGGTGGTGAAGCGCTCCCTATCCAACGTCGGTTCCGCCATCTCGCCGCGAACCCCCTTTCCAGAAAATCAGACCGGTCTTGCCTATATGGACGCTCAAGAATCGGGAAAAGGTTACAACAAAAGGTGCGTGCCCCGCCGAAGATCGCCGCTTCGGCAAGGGCGCGCTCGCTCACAGGCGGTCGGGGTCCAGGCCCTCCATCTCCGCGATGCAGCGCACGACGGCATCCTCCGTGTTGGGGCCAATGACGCGATCCGCCATTTCGAGGATCTCCGGCGTGGCGTTGCGCACGGCGATCCGCTCCTCCGCGCCGGCAAACAGGCCCGCGTCGTTGCCGTTGTCCCCAAAGGCGACGATGCGCCGGGCGCCTGTCAGCGCGCGCAGCTCCTCCACGCCCGCGCGCTTGGAAACGGGCGTGATCTCCAGAAAGCACCCCTGCGCGCGCACGCCGTGGTAGAGGTAGGCGTACGCGCCCAGCGGCAGCAGCTCGGGCAAAAGGGGCTCCAGCCGCGCCCGCTCTCCGCGCGCGGTGAGGTAAAACCCCTTTTCGGACAGGCGTTCCTCCAGCCGTCCGACCTCGTGGAAGCGGTCATCCCCTTGCGCCCGCAGGGAGGCGACATAGGCGTGGACCGCGGCGTCCGCCCGGCGCTCGTAATAGACGCACTGTTCGTCGCGCGCGTTCTGTGTGTAGAACAGAGGGGACAATCCGGCGCCGCGCAAGACCTCCAGCACCGCGCGGATGCAGACCGGCGACAAAACGTGCTCGCGCAGGATGGCTCCCGTCTGCGCGTCGCAGACGCGCGCGCCGCCCAGCAGCACCAGGGGCGCGCGAAAGGGCGCGCCCTCCAGCACGCCCACCGCGGCAGCCCAAGACCGCCCGGTTGCCACCGACACCACGACGCCCGCATCGTAGAGCGCGCGCAGGCCGCGGGCGCTCCGCGGGGAGAGCCTTCCGTGCACATCCAGCAGGGTTCCGTCCAGATCCGTAAGGTAGAGCGTATTCAACCGCATCCCTCCTCCCGCGGTCTCCTCTCAGCGCTCGAACAGCAGGGGCATGAGGTCCGTGCCCTCCTCCATGCGCGCGCCGAAAGCCGCCGCGGCCTTTTCGGTATAGGGCAGGTTCCGCCCGGTATCCACGCGGCTGTCGTAGAGCAGGTACGGCACGGGCTTGCCGTCGTGCGTGCGGGTGGAAATGGGCGTGTAGTGGTCGGAGAGGAAGAGCAGGCGATAGTCCTGGCCGAGCGCCTCCAAGCCCTTGCACAGCGGGACAAAGACCTCGCTGTCCAGCAGCTCGATGGCGCGCACCTTTTCCTTCGCGTCGCCCGCATGGCCGCACTCGTCCGGCGCTTCAACGTGCAGGGCGGCAAAATCGTCCGTCCGCAGCGCGCGCAGGGCCGCCTCGACCTTGCCGGCGTAGTTGGTGTCGATTTCGCCCGTCGCGCCCTCGACCGGCGTGTGCGCAAGGCCCGCCAGCTCTGCAATGCCCGCGACCAGCGGCACCGCCGTGATGACGTCGCCCGTGTGGCCGTACTTTTCCGCAAAGGGCGAAAGCGCGACGGCGCTGCCCTGTCCCCAGAACCACAGGGAGTTGGCCGGCAGCTTTCCGGCCGCGCGGCGCGCTGCATTCAAGGGATGCCGTTTGAGCACGTCATAGGAGGCGGCCATGATCTCCCGCAGCATGTCCGCGCCTTCGCCTGTGGGCAGGTATTCCCGGATGCTGCGGCCAAGGATGTCGTGGGGCGGTGTAGTCTGCACGCGGTCGCTGCCGCGCTCCAGCACCGCGATGTGGCGGTAGGAGGGGTTGACGGTGAAGGTCATGCCATACTTGCGGAGCAGCGCGGCAAAGGACGGCTCGGCGAGCAGATCGTGCATGAGGGTCTGGGCGTCTTCGCCGTCGATGGCGCCGCCGCTGTGGGAGAGCATGTCCTGCTCCGCATAGGCGCCGGGCTTTTCACTCACCGCGGCCAGGTTGCACCGGAAGGAGATGTTGCCCGGCTGCATCTTGACGCCGGAACCGGCCGCCTCCAGGGGCGAACGGCCCGTATAGACCTTGCGCGGGTCATAGCCGAAGATGGAAAGGATGGCCGTATCGCTGCCGGCGGGCACGCCGTCGGGCACGGTCTTGACCTCGGAAACGACGCCGCGGCGCGCCAGGCTGTCGATCTTCGGCTTGTTCGCCGCCTCCAGCGGCGTCCGGTTCCCCAGCTCCTCCACGGGGAAGTCGGCCATGCCGTCCCCGATGACGAGTATGTACTTCATAAAATTTGCACTCCTCTTTGTCCTTTGCCTTGGTTTGTGGTAAAATGGTATTGTATCGGCCGCCCCTTTCGGGCAGCCGACGCCCCTTCTGACAGAAAAAAGTATAGCATACCTCCATCCCGTTGGGAAATATGAAAGGACAAAAAACATGCAAAAAATCAACCTGGCTTACCGCCGCAAGGACGACCAGCTCGACGGCGTGCTCCTGGTCAAGACCGTGGACGTGCGCAAGTCCTCCAACGGCGGGTTGTACCTGGACATGACGGTCATGGACGCCACGGGGGAGATGAACGCCAAGTGCTGGAACTGGCAGGAAAACGCCGTGGTTCCGGCGGTGAACGCGCCCGTTCGCGTCAAGGCGCTGATCACGGAGTTCAACGGCAAGCTGCAAATGCGCGTGGACCGCATCCGCGCCGCGCGCGAGGAGGAGATCGAGTGGAGCGACCTGGTGCCCACCGCGCCGCGCGCCCCGCAGGAGATGTATGACGAGCTCGTGGCCTGCGCCCGCTCCCTGGAAAACGAGGAGCTCTCCCGCCTTGCCGTTGCGCTGCTGGTGGAAAAGAAGGACCGCCTCCTGTACTGGCCGGCCGCGGTGAGCTTCCACCACGCCGAGCGCTCGGGGCTTCTGCACCACACGACCACCATGCTGCGCGCGGCCCAGGCGCTCCTGCCCATCTATCCCTTCCTCAACCGGAGCCTGCTGCTCTGCGGCGTCATCGCGCACGATCTGTGCAAAATCGACGAGCTCAGCGCCGGGGAGCTGGGCATCGCCTCCGAGTACACCAAGGAGGGCAACCTGTTGGGCCACATCGTGCAGGGCGTGGCGCACGTCCGCGAGATCGGCGCACAGCTCGAGCTCTCCCAGGAGACGCTGCTGCTGGTGGAGCACATGATCCTCTCCCACCACGAGATTCCGGAATATGGCTCTCCCAAGCCGCCGCTCTTCCCGGAGGCGCAGATGCTCCACCTGCTGGACATGATGGACGCGCGCATGTTTGCCATGCACGAGGCATTGCTCATCACGCCCAAGGGCGCGTTTTCCGATCGCGTGCGCGCGCTGGATGGCCGCAAGCTCTACCACCCGAATCTGCCCGAGGAGGAATAACGGCCCATGCACGCCACCGTCCAGCGCCTGGAGGCCGTGCCGGGGCGGCGCGTCGTCGCCATCTCCGACGTGCACGGCAACCTGCCCCTGCTAAAGGGCTTGCTGCAGAAGCTCTCCCTCGAGGAACGCGACCTGCTCGTTCTTGTGGGCGACATCATCGAAAAGGGGCCGCAGAGCCTTGCAACGCTGCGCTATCTTCTGGATCTTCGCCGGCGCGTGCCCGTGACCGGGGTGATCGGCAACTGCGATCTTAGGGTGCTCCAGGCGCTGGACGGGGAATGCGCGCCGGAGGCCTTTCGCTCCCTTCTCGCCCTGCGGAAACGGCAGCACGTGCCGACTGTGCTGCAAGAGATGCTGCGGGAACAAAGCCTCGAACCCAGCGAGGCGGAGGACGTTCGCCCCTGCATCCGCCTGCTCAACGAGCGTTACCGCGAGGAGCTGGACTTCCTGCGCAGCCTGCCCACGGTGCTGACCGCGCCGCACCACCTCTTCGTGCACGCGGGGCTGCCCACGGCGGACGAGGCCGCCCTGCCCACGTATCCCGTTCAGGCCTGCGCCAAGCTGGACGACTTTCAAAGCCGGGGGCTCTCCTTTTCCAAGTGGGTGGTGGCCGGCCACTGGCCCGTCTCGCTCTACCGGCTGGACCGTCCCAACCACAATCCCTTCGTCAGCCGGGAAACGCACATCCTCAGCATCGACGGCGGCAACGTGCTCAAGGAGGACGGTCAGCTCAATGCGCTGCTCCTGCCGGACCTGAACCGCGAGGACTTCGCCTTTGCGGCCTACGACGGCCTGCCCCAGGCGCGCGTTCTGGACGCGCAGGCGGAGAGCGCCCACTCCTTCTACCTGCGCTGGATCGACAACGCCGTCGACATCCTTTCCGAAGCCGGCGACGTCGCGCGCATCCGTCACAAGCGCACCGGCTACGAGATGGCCGTCCCGCGCAGCCTGCTCCTCTTCCGCGACGGAGAAACCCGCTGCCGGGATGTATCGGACTACCGCCTGCCCCTGCGAGCCGGGGACGTCGTCTCCGTGATCGACCGCCGGCCGTGTTCCCTGGGCCGCCGCGTGAAGCGGGATGGCGTCTGCGGCTGGTACGCTGGCCGCCTGGACTTTCTCCCCGAATGAAGCAAACGGAGCCGCTTCCCGGCTGGGAAGCGGCTCCGTTCTTTGCCCTACAGTGCTTTTCGCAGGATCAGGGTTCCGTCCGGCTCCTGCGCGATGAATTGGAATCCGGCCTTCTCGTACAGGCGGACAGGGCCGGCATAGTCCCACTCGTAGTGCTCCTCGCGCCGCTGGGGGTACGCCTGGACCGCGGCATAGCCCTCGGCTGCGGCGTCTGCGAGCGCGCGGGCGAGTAGCGCCGTGGCAACGCCCTTGCCGCGCCACTCGGGCGCGATCTCAAAGCAGAGCACGGCCTTCTCCCGCGCGGCGCGGGGCGCGTGGCGGCAGGCGCCGATGCAGGGGTCTTCGGGCAGGTTGGCCCGGTCGTTGACGTTGCACCAACCGATGGCCTGTCCTCCGGCATAGGCGAGGTATCCGCGCAGGCGTCTCTCCCGGATCTGGCGCTCGGCCTCGCGCCGGGCCGCGCGCCCCAGGTCCTCGGGCGCGACGCCCGCATAGGCCGCCTCCGCCTCGTCCCGATTCGTCTGGTACATCTGGCAGTAGCAGCGGTAGGGCGAATCATCTGTAAAGGCCCGATTTTCAAAGAAGTCGAAGTAGTCCGGAGCAAGCTCCGGCGTTAGGGCGCGAATTTCGATCTCCATGCGGCGCTCCCTCCGTCAAAACCGCACGTTCTCCACGTCCTCGGCATAGGCGATGGGCATCTTGCCGTGGAAGGGAGCGACAAAGGCATTCGTCACCGTGACGTCGCGCACGCCGCGCAGGTAGAGCCAGGTGGGCTCCTCCGGCAGGCGGGCGGTGTTGGGCGCGGGGCTGATGTCGATGACGCGGCCCTTGACGCAGAGGTTTTCGCTGTCCTTGAGCTGCACGGTCAAGTGATCCAGGTGCACGTTTTCCACGCTGCCCTGTTCCCCGACGACGGCCAGGGCGTTCTCCGTGGTGCAGCAGAGGTTTTGCAGGACCACGTTGCGGATACAGGCATGCGCTTCGCGCTGCGGGATGGGGTCGCGGTAGTTGGAAAGGTTGTGGAAGGTGCCCATGACGCACACGGCCTCGCCGTTTCCCCACCAGTTGCCGGCGCGGCAGCGGGTGTCCAGTCGAAGGTTCGCGGCGGTGACGTTTTCCACTAGGCCGGCCGTGCTGGACATCAGGCACAGGCCGCGGTTGCTGTCCAGGATCTGGCAGTTGGAGATGTTGACGTTGCGCACGATGGAGTGCATGTACCCCACGACGATCGCCTTGGAGCTCGAGCGCAGGATGCAGTCGGAGATGACGACGTCCTCGCAGGGCCGGTCCCAGTTTGTGATGCCGGACAGGGCGATGCAGTCATCCCCGGAGGAGATGTTGCAGCCCCGGACGATCACGCCCTTGCAGGAGCAGAAGTGCATGCCGTCGTTGTTGGGGATGCGGCGGTCGTTGTCGATGGTGAGGTTCCGCACGCGCACGTCCTCGCACTCGATAAAGGCCATCGTCCAGCAGGGCGCGCCCGTGATGCGCACGTCCTCCACGCGCACATGCCGGCACCGCAGGAAGAAAAGGGGCTGGTTAGGCCGGTGGACATAGGTCGCGGTGCATTCGGCGATCTGCGCCGGGGTAAGCGGCGCAGCGCTCGGAGGAATCGTGCGCTTGTCCATGTCGTAGAAGGCCTCTGCGGTCAGGTCAATGGTGCCCTCGCCGTAGATGTGCACGTCCTGCTCGTCCATGGTGTAGAGCAGGGAGCGGACCTGGCCCATCTCGTTGTGGTCATAGCCGATCTCCGGATAGTCCGCAAAGTCCGGCGAGCCCTTGAGCACCGCGCCCTTTTCCAGGCACAGCGAGGCGGCCCGCAGGTTCAGCGTGCCGGTAAAGAACGTGCCGCGCGGGATCACCGCGACGCCGCCGGCCTCGCTCGCCGCGTCCAGCGCGCGCTGGATGGCCTGCGTGCTCTTCTTCCCCGGCTGGGCTCCGTAGTCCACGATCGAAAAGAACTGCATGGCGTCTCCCTCCTGCCCTTACAGCGCGTAGAGCTCGGTGTATTTCTTCGTCAGGTACTCGATGTAGAACGCGGGGTCGAAGGCTGCGCCGCAGGCCCTCTGCAGGAGCTCGGCCGGCGTCTTGCGCTTGCCGAAGCGGTAGATCTTGTCCGCGAGCCACGCGGTGATGGGCGCGAGGTTCCCCGCTGCCGTCAGCTCCTCCACGTTCAGGTCCTTCTTCATCGAGGCGAGGATCTGCGCGCCATACGCGCTGCCGATGGCATAGCTCGGGAAGTACCCAAAGCTGCCGCCGGACCAATGGCTGTCCTGCAGGACGCCGTGCGCATCGTCCGGCACGGTCACGCCCAGGATTTCCTTGTAGAGTCGGTTCCACTCCGCCGGCAGGTCGGAAATCGAAAGCTCCCCGGCGACCAGGCGCTTTTCCAGCTCATAGCGGATCAGGATGTGGAAGGGGTAGGTCAACTCGTCCGCGTCGATGCGGATGAGAGAGGGCGCGCTGCGGTTGACCGCGCGGTAGAACGCCTCCGCCGTCACGCCCTTGAGCTGCTCGGGGAAGAGCGCCTGGACCTTGGGGAACAGGAAGCGCGTAAAGCCCGCACTGCGGCCGATGAGGTTTTCGTACAAGCGGGACTGGGACTCGTGCATGCCCATGCTTGCGCCTTCGGCCAGCGGAGTGCCGATGAGCTCGTCGCCGGTGTGCATCTCATAGAGCGCATGGCCGCCCTCGTGGATGACGGAATAGAGCGAGCTTGCCAGGCTTTCCTCATGGTAATGGGTGGTGATGCGCACGTCGTTCTTGGAGAAGTTCGTGGTAAAGGGATGCTCGACCTCGCCCAATCCGCAGCGGCTGCGGTCCAGGCCCATAACCTCCATGACGGTCTCCGCCAGCGCGCGCTGCTGCGGCACCGGGAAATGCCCGAAGAGGAAATGGTCGTCCACCCGATCCGCATGTGCATGCACTTGCTGCACGAGGGGCTGCAGGGCCGCGCGCAGGTCGCCGAAGAAGCGGTCCAGCTCCGCGGTGGTCATGCCCTTTTCATACGTGTCCAGCAGCGTGTCGTACGGATCGCGTTCCGGGGCGTAGTAGCGCGCAAAACGGCGCAGCATGTCCAGGAGCTTTTGCAGGTGCGGGGCAAACAGGGCGTAGTCGCTCTTCTGCTTGGCCTCGCGCCAGGCGCTGGAGGCCAGCCCCAGCTCCGTCTGGTACTCCACGAACTCCTGCACGGGAACGCTGTCCATGCGCGCCATGTCCTCGCCCAGGACTTCCGCCTCGCGCCGGGTGATCTCGTCCAGCTCCTCCTTGCGGTCGAGCAGTTCGTGGACCATGCCCTTAAACGCCTCGGAGGTCTGTATCCGGTACAGCTCCTCGGACAGCGTGCCCATGGCCGAGGCATATCCGGCCGCGCCCGCGCGCGGCATGGCCGTCTCAAAGTCGTACTGCATGACGCCCATGGCATGGTTGTAGGCGTCGATCTTGCGGATGGTCTCCTGAAAGCGTTGGATGGTTTCCTGCATGGGATTTTTCTCCCTTCTTTGGTGCTATCTTGTGGCCATGAGCTGCAGCACTTCCGCCAGCTGCGGCGGATTCAGCGGCAGCGGGAAGCGCGTGCAGGCCACTCCAGCAATGGCCGCGGCAAAGCGCACGGTGGACAGATCGTCCATGCCTGCCCAGAGCGCATAGACGCAGCCGGCCTTAAACGTATCGCCCGCGCCAAGTGTGGAGACGACATCCACCTTATAGGGGGCGAAGGAGCGAATCTCGCCGCCCTTTCTGCCAAAGCGGATTTCCCGCGCGCCGAGGGTAAAAATGGTGAGGCCTTCAGAGGCGTCCATGTAGCGGCGCAGCACGTCGTCGCGCGCTTCCTGCGGGTAATGCTCGCGGTAGAACTCGTCGCTGACGATGTTGATGGCGGAGTAGCGATGCAGGGGGCTGTCGTAGGCGCAGTCGATGGTCACGTAGGGCTTTTGCAGTTCGTGGCAGATCTCTGCCGCGCGAAGCGAATCCTCGAAGAAATAGGGGTCCACGGCTGCAACCTTGGCCTGTCGGATGTCCTCCTCCTTCGGGGTGCTCCAGCGGTGATTGGGGTCTGCGTAAAACGCCTGGAACTGTCCCAGGGGCGTGCGCGTATTGCCCGCCACCAGCACGTTGTCCTCCAGCCCGTCAAAGCTTTCGTCCAAGTGCAGGCTGGACAGGTCGCACTTCTTGTCCTTGTAAAACGCCTGAATAAAGGGCATGGTGGTGCGGCCCATATAGGTGCCATCCATCTTGACCGAGCACCCCAAGGAAAGGAGAACGGTGGCGCAGGTTCCGGTTTCTCCGCCCGGCAGGGTATACTTCTTCAGGATTTCCCCATAGGTATCAGCCTTGGGGTAGTCTCCCTTGAGGAGGAAACTGTTGGTACGCAGGATCATGCCATAGAGGTAGGCATCGTATGCCATGAAGATCACACCTTTCTTTTTTCGTTTCTCGCGTTCAGGCGTGCGGTGCGGCCCTTGAGTTCCACCAGGCCCTCGCGCTTGAGCGCCATGAGTTCCACCGTCATCGCGCTGCGGTCCACGCACAGGTAATCCGCGAGCTCCTGTCGCGTGAAGGGGATGTCGAACTGTCCGCCCCCGGCCTCCCGCGCGCACGCGGATAGATAGCTCAGCAGCTTCTCCCTCGTGCTCCGGCGCGAAAGGATGCGCGTCTTGCGCATGAGGACGAGGTTCTTCTGCGCAAGCACCGTCACCATGTTTTCCACAAGGCGTCTGTGGTGGGCGCAGGCGCGCGGACAGGCCCCGAGGATCTTGGCGTAATCCAGCAGCAGAACTTCGCCCGCCGTTTGGCAGACCGCCTCCACGGGCGAGCGCGAGAGTCCGGCGCAGACAAACACCTCTCCGAAGAGGTCGCCCGGCGCAAGGCGCGCCAGGATGGTCTGGTTGCCGAAAAAATCCGTGCTCCGCACCTGGATCGCCCCGGAGAGCACGACGCCGATTTCCCGCACCGGCCCACCCTGTTCGAGCAGCGCCTGTCCGCGCTCCATCCGAACGCGCCGTGCAACCAGGCATTGGAGCATTTCTTCCCGCTCCGCAGGGCCGATTCCTTCAAAGAGCGCACAGTCCATTTTCTCACACCTTCGTTGGAAATCCAACAGACTTTTCGCATTCAGTATAATATGCTCATTACAGAAACGCAAGAAGAAAGGATGAAATTCATGATTCGCAAGATCATTGTCATTGATGAGGAAAAGTGCAACGGTTGCGGGCTCTGTGCGTCGGCCTGCCACGAGGGCGCCATCGGCATGGTGAACGGAAAGGCCAAGCTCTTGCGCGAGGACTACTGCGATGGACTGGGCGACTGTCTGCCCGCCTGCCCGACCGGCGCCATCACCTTTACCGAGCGCGAAGCCGCGCCCTATGATGCGGCGGCGGTGCAGGCCGCCAAGTCTGCCGCGCACGGGCATGCGCACGCGGCGGGCGGATGCCCCTCCTCTGCCGCGCGGACGCTCCATCCGGCCACCCATGAAGACGGCGCACGGCAGGAGAGCCAGCTGGGGAACTGGCCCGTGCAGATCAAGCTGCTGCCCCTGCGCGCCCCGTATCTGGAGGGGGCGGATCTGCTCATCGCGGCGGACTGCACGGCCTTCGCCTATGCCAACCTGCACGCCGATTTCCTGCGCGGCCATGTGACGCTCGTGGGCTGTCCGAAGCTGGACGGCGTGGACTATGCGGAGAAGCTCGCGCAGATCTTCCTGCAGAACGACATCCGCTCGATCACGGTTCTGCGCATGGAAGTGCCCTGCTGTGGCGGACTCACGGCGGCGGTGCAGCGCGCGCTGGAGGCCGCTGGCCGGGACATTCCGCTCACGGTGCGCGTTGTCGGCATCGACGGAACGCTCCGCTGACCGGAAACAGCGAGAGGGCCCGAAGGGAAATTTCCCTTCGGGCCCTCTTGTTGTCTTGTTTATTCTGCCTTGGGCTCGTGGATGCCGCCTTCCTTAAAGGTGACCATGACGGTGCCCTTCTTGACGACCGTCCGCTCCGGCATGCCGGGGAACATGCCGGGCACGGTCTCTGCCTGGTAGTTTCCGGAGACCAGCGCATCGCAGCAGTCGATGAGGTTCCCCATCACGTCGTCGTCCAGGGGCTCGCCAAAGGGGCGGAAGTCGTGGTGGCCGTTGTAGCACTTGTCCCACAGCTTGCCCTTGAGCGCATAGATCGCCTTGAGGGCCTTGCCCGCTTCCTCCACGCTGATAAAGGTCGGATCTCCGGGCAGGGAGCCAAAGAGCGTATTGCAGTTGCAGGCGTCGCCCGCAAAGAGAATGCGCGTCTTGGGATCGAGCAGGACCATGGACCCCGGCGTGTGGCCGGGAGCGCGCATGGCGGTGACCACGCGGTCGCCCAGGTCAAAGCTCTGCCCATCCTCCAGGTCGTGGCGCACGGGGTGCGCATCGGCCGGCCACGGGCGGATGTCCGTATCCGGGTCGTAGGGATAGGTCTTGCCCGAGCGCTGGGCGATGGACCGCGCATAGTTGCGGCGGAAGTCCGCGCCATCCATGTCGTACTTGCCCTCGTCCGCGGCGTTCATGTAGTATTCGTCAAACCACCCAAGTCCGCCGGTGTGGTCGCCGTGCGCGTGGGTGATGACCAGGACGATGGGCTTATCCGTGATCTTGCGGATGACGGCGTGCAAATCGCCGATGCCCGTTCCCGTGTCGATGACCATGGCCTTGTCCTTGCCCACCAGCACGAAGATGGAGCCGCAGTCGAACTCATCGATTTCATAGGTGTCCTTGGCGATCTCCACAATGGGCTGCGCAGTCGTCAGCATCTTTCATTCCTCCTCATTCGCGGTTTGCGTCAAATCTTCTCTTTAATTTTACGTCCGCCTAACAGAACTTGTCAAGCAATTTCCGCGCAGAAGAAAAAGGGCCGTCCCCTGTGCGCCTTCGTGCACAGGGGACGGCAAAAGGGAATGGCGCTTACGCCTGCGCCGCAATGCCGGGTAGCTCCTCCAGCGTGGCAAAGCCTTCGGACAGCGCGCGGTCGCGGAGCCGGGCGTAGAGCTCGGCCTGGGTCGCCTGGATGTAGGGCTCGACAAAGAACAAGCCGATGCCACAGAGCAGCGCGCCCAACAGCAGCCAGCCCAGGAACGAGAGCTGCAGGACAAAGATCTCCCACTTTTGCCCGTCGGTCATCTGTTCAGAGATGGCGCGGGCGCGACTGCCGGAGAGGTTCGGGTTCTCGGCCAGGATGTAGGGGACCTGCGACCAGGCCAAGCTCTTGATGACGCCGGGAATGATCAGCAGGAGCGACCACAGCCCGATGAAGAGATTGGTCAGGAACATTGCGGCCGCGGTGTTCATGTAGTTCCGCCGAAATCCATAGAACAGCTTGCCAAAGCTCGAGGGGAAGCTCCGGCTCTCCACGTAGTAGCGAACCATGCCCACCCGCAGCGGCCCGAATACGAAGAACGAGAGCACAAAGCTGATGAGTATCCCCATGAGCGCGCCGAGCAGGCCCACGATCACCAGCGCGCCCACCGCCTCCGGCGTGAGCGTAATCGCCTGGTTGAGGATGTCCGAAGACCCGGCCGTCGAGTTGCTGACGGAGGACCCGCTGCCCGAGCCGATGCCCGCAATCAGGGAATACACCAGGGAGACCGCAAAGGCCATCCAGTAATTGTCGCGCAAAACGTCCTTGGCGTTCTGCTTGAGTTCCGCACGCGTCCACATGTCGAACTCCTCCTTCTCCAAATTCACTCCAAAGTTTCTTTCACCAGGACGGCTTCATATTCGTCGTCCGGTTCAAACCCGATCTTGCCGGCCAAGTGCAGGCTGATGGGATTGGCCGCATCCCAGTTGAGCTCCCAGCCCCGGCGCAAAGCCTCCAGCGCCGTGCGCGCAGCCGCGGCCGTTGCAAGGCCCCTGCGGCGATAGGCGGGATTCGTAGCAATGCCCAGCTCCATTCCCTCGTCATAGATGGAAAACGTGCAGCCCATGCTGGCGATGTCCCGTCCCTGCCGCACGGCGAAGGCGAACCCTCTCTCCACGAGGTCCCGCGCACTGGCAAACTGCCGGACGTACTTGCCGGACCAATCCGCGTCCCACAGCGCTTGGGCGACGGTCTCATCCGCCTGCACCAGGGAAAACCCTTCCGGCAGCGCACAGAGGGCGCGCAGGTGCGCCGGGTCGAGGCGGGACATCTCCCGTTTGACGCGGTAGCGCGTCTCGCCCACGCCGCGCTCGCCCAATTCCTCGTGGAAGCGCGCGACCCAGGCCTTTTCCAGGGAGACAAGGTGGGTTCCTGCCTCCGCCCCGCGGATCACGGTCCCGGCCTGTGGGTGCGCCGGATCTCCGCCAAAGTAGAGATAGCCCCCGCAGCGGGCGACGATCAGTCGGATGTCTTCCGGGTCATCCGCCTCCACGCCGCCCATGTAGCCCTGCAGGGCCGAGAGCAGCGCCGTATCCCGAATCCCGGGGAAGAAGCGCGCGCACTGCCGCGCAATATTTGTGAAAAGTGGTACCATGTCGCTCTCCTTTCCTCTCCGAAGCTGCCTCCATTGTACCGTAGGCTTGCATCTCTGTCAAAGCTGTGCGTCCCAATTCCTCACTTTTGCGATCCAACGGCCTCCTTTTTCTCCCCAGCGCACAAAAAAAGGCGGCGCCCACTTCCCAACACGGGAAAGCGGACGCCGCGCTTTTTTTGCGTCTTACTCTTCGCGCACGGAGAACTGATCCTTGCCCACGCCGCAGATGGGGCAGGTCCAATCATCGGGGAGCTCCTCGAAGGGAACGTCTCCATCGTACTCGTAGCCACAGACATCGCAGACATAAACCTTCTTCATGGGGTTCAACCTCCTCATTGTTTGCTTCCCTCATTATACCACAGAAAGTGGGTTTGCAAACTTTTATTTCCCCTCTTCCCGCAAAAATTTTATGGGGTCCAGGGGCTCCTGGAGCTGCCAGAGTTCAAAGTGCAGATGGGGCCCTTCCCCGCACTCGATGGCCGCGGAGGTTCCCATCGTGCCCAGGACCTGTCCGCGCGCGACCTTGGCGCCGGTTTCCACGAGTCCAGGCGTTGCCAGCGAGCAATACCGCGTGATATAGCCCTCGCGGTGCGTGATCTCGATGCAATTCCCCATCAGGGGGTCCTCCCAAACGCGCGTGACGGTTCCCTCTTCGGCCGCGCGAACGGGATCTCCCTCTTCGCCGAGGAAGTCCACACCCTCGTGGGTGCGGTATTCCTGCAGGGTCTCGCTATAGAGGAGCGCCTCCACTGCAAACGGCATGCCCATTTCGCCTTCGCACGGGAAGATAAAGGGTTCCTGCGTCTCCGCCGGTTCGATCGTCACCTCGACCGAGGCGGGCCGCGGCGTGGGCGTGGGC
Organism: Candidatus Spyradocola sp.; assembly: GCA_050942925.1. Lineage (GTDB taxonomy): Bacteria > Bacillota > Clostridia > Christensenellales > UBA1750 > Spyradocola. Next base: position 417 of record JBMNOF010000002.1, on the reverse strand, counting down.
GCGGGCGATGCGTACTGCGTCACCTCCGGCGCCTCTGCCGTCTCCTTCGGCGGGTGCGTCCAGACCGCCGTGACCGCCACCAGCGCAAGACAGGTGCTCAACACACACAAGTACCCAAACCGGTCCCAAAATCGCTTCCATTTTTCGCGCAAGATGCGTCACCTCCCCTTGGGAGGTAAGATTCCCCGCCGGGGCGCGCGCTATACGCCCGCCTCCCGTAGGGGCGCAAACGTCACGCCCGTGTAATAGTGCTGGAGGATTTCCCGATAGCTGCTGCCCTGCTCGGCCATGACGTTCGCGCCCACCTGGCTCATGCCCACGCCGTGGCCGTAGCCCAACGTCGAGAGCACGGCCTCGTCCCCTTCGTAGTCGATCGTGAAATTTGTGGAGCGCAGGTCGAGCGCGGTGCGCACCGCG
>JBMNOF010000110.1:0-6253 GCA_050942925.1 Candidatus Spyradocola sp. | reverse complement strand
GCATGATCGTCGGCGCCAACACCCGCCCCGGCGACATCGAGCTCAACGTCTGCAAGGCCAAGCACCTGACCTCCATCCGCAATGCGGCCGGCGCCGAGGACGCCATGCGCCTGCGCCCTGTGCGCCCGATGACGCTGGAGCGCGCCCTCGACTTCATCGACGACGACGAGCTGGTCGAGATCACGCCCAAGCACATCCGGATGCGCAAGAAGATCTTGGACAGCACCGCCCGGTACCGTTCCAAGCGCTGACGCGCGCCCGATTGGACAAGGCGGTTGTTCTTAGCGGGGAGACGACGGTTGTCGTCTCCCTTTTTTTGCCCGAGAGGGGGGAGGGGTCAAGGGGGCTCGCCGCCCCCTTGACAATCCCCCGGAGCGCGCCCGGGGCCTGCGCCGCGGGCGGGAGGGGCTGCGGAGCGGAGGCGTTAGGAGGGGAGACCCCTCCTAACAACCTCCCCGCCGAACCGGAGAGATTCGCCTTGCGGCGAATCTTTCCCATACGCGGCGACGCTTCGCGCCGCCAACGAAAGCGGGACGCCGGCAGGTTTGCGCTTCCGCAAAAAAATTTCCAAACAGACCGCTCGTTTGCCGCCAGCCAAAAAATAGCGGCGCGGCGGGCTTTCCCCCCGCACGGGAGAAAACAGACCGCCTCCGCGGTCGGTTTTTCCCGTGCATCTTTTGCGCGCGCGGGGGTTTCCAACGGCGCCCTTTTGGGTATATAGTAGAAAGCAAAGGGACAGGGATTGTGGATGATTTCTGCTTGACATACAATATGTGGTGTATTATAATACCCCTTGCATGAAAGGACGGGAGAGGCAATGATTGACACCATCATCAAGCGTGACGGGCGAGAGATGCCCTTTGAAAGCGAGAAGATCGCCCAGGCGGTTCGCAAGGCGTTCGAGGCTACGGGCCAGAACAAGGACGAGAAGACCTGCGCCAAGATTGCGCAGCAGGTGGTGCGAGAGGCGGAGGAAGAGAAGCACTACACGAAGCCGACGGTCGAGCAGATCCAGGACCTGGTGGAAGGGGTGCTGATCGAGGACGGCTATGTGCGCACGGCCAAGGCCTACATCCTCTACCGTGCGGAGCGCACGCGTGCGCGCGACATGCAGACCCGGCTGATGAAGATCTATGAGGACATCACCTACAAGCCGGCCAAGGACTCCGACATCAAGCGCGAGAACGCGAACATCAACGGCGACACGGCCATGGGCATGATGCTGCGCTACGGCTCCGAGGGCGCCAAGCAGTTCAACGACATGTACGTGCTCAAGCCCGAGCATGCGCAGGCCCACCGCGAGGGAGACATCCACATCCACGACATGGACTTCCTGACGCTGACGACGACCTGCTGCCAGATCGACCTGCTCAAGCTGTTCAAGGGCGGCTTCTGCACGGGGCACGGCACGCTGCGCGAGCCGAACGACATCTCCAGCTATTCGGCGCTGGCGTGCATCGCGGTGCAGAGCAACCAGAACGACCAGCACGGCGGGCAGTCCATCGTCAACTTTGACTACGGCCTGGCGCCGGGCGTCAAGAAGACCTTCCGCAAGCGCTACCGCGACAACGTGATCCGCGGCCTGGAGCTGATGGAGGGCGACGGCAAGGACTACGAGGCGATGGAGCGCAGCGCGATGGAGACGCTGGCCAAGGAGGGCCTGCACCCGGAGCTGTCCGGCAGCGAGGACTACTGCAAGCGCGAAAAGGAGCTGCTGCTCGCGCAGGGCCTGGACGCGGACCTCATCGACAAGGTGCAGCACTTTGCCCAGACCCACGCCGAAAAGGAGACGGACCGCGCCACCTACCAGGCGATGGAGGCCCTGATCCACAACCTGAACACCATGCACTCCCGCGCGGGCGCGCAGATCCCCTTCTCGTCCATCAACTACGGCATGGACGTTTCTCCCGAGGGCCGTATGGTCATGCGCAACGTGCTGCTGGCCACGGAGGCGGGCCTGGGCAACGGCGAGACCCCGATCTTCCCGATCCAGATCTTCCGCGTCAAGGAGGGCATCAACTACAACCCCGGCGAGCCGAACTACGACCTGTTTAAGCTCGCCTGCCGGGTCAGCGCCAAGCGCCTGTTCCCGAACTTCTCCTTCCAGGACGCGCCGTTCAACCTCAAGTACTACGATCCCAACCGTCCGGAGACGCAGATCGCCTACATGGGCTGCCGCACGCGCGTCATCGGCAACGTCTACGACCCGACCCGCGAGATCTGCAACGGCCGCGGCAACCTGAGCTTCACCTCCATCAACCTGCCGCGCCTGGCCATCAAGGCGAAGGGCGACATCGAGGTCTTCTTCGAGGACCTGGACCGCAAGATGGACCTGGTCATCGACCAGCTCAACGAGCGCTTTGAGATCATCGCCAACAAGACCATGCGCAACTTCCCCTTCCTGATGGGCGAGGGCGTGTGGATCGACTCCGAAAAGCTCGACCCGGACGAGCCGCTGCGCGAGGTGCTCAAGCACGGCACCATGTCCGTGGGCTTCATCGGCCTTGCCGAGTGCCTGGTCGCCCTCATCGGCGAGCACCACGGCCAGAGCGAGCGCGCCCAGAACCTGGGCCTGGACATCATCGGCCACATGCGCGCGCGCCTGGACGCCGAGAGCCAGAAGACCCACCTCAACTACACGCTCCTGGCCACCCCGGCCGAGGGCCTGTCCGGCCGCTTTGTCAAGATGGACCGCGAGCGCTACGGCGTGATCCCGGGGGTCACGGACCGCGAGTACTACACCAACTCGTTCCACATCCCGGTCTACTTCCCGATCTCCGCCTTCCGCAAGATCAAGCTCGAGGCGCCCTACCACGAGCTGACCAACGCCGGCCACATCACCTACGTCGAGCTGGACGGCGACCCGACCAAGAACCTGGACGCCTTTGAGAAGGTCATCCGCTGCATGCACGACGCGGGCATCGGCTACGGCTCGGTCAACCACCCCGTGGACCGCGACCCCATCTGCGGCTACAACGGCATCATCGACGACACCTGCCCCAAGTGCGGCCGCAAGGAGGAGGAGGGACGCCCCTTCGAGCGCATCCGCCGCATCACCGGCTACCTGGTCGGCACCCTGGATCAGTTCAACAACGCCAAGCGCGCCGAGGAGCGCGACCGCGTCAAGCACAGCCTTGTGGAGGACTAAGCGATGAAGTTCCGACTTGCCAGCCTGGTCAACGACTCCATCGTCGACGGGCCGGGCTTCCGGCTGACGGTGTTCGTGCAGGGATGCCCGCACCACTGCCCCGGCTGCCACAACCCCCAGACCCATGACCCCGCCGGCGGCCGCGACGCCGACACCGACTGGGTGCTGGAAAAGGCCGCGGAAAACCCGCTGCTTTCCGGCATCACCCTCTCGGGGGGCGAGCCCTTCGCCCAGCCCGAGGCCATGGCCGCCCTCGCGCGCGGCGCCAAGGAGCAGGGCCTGCACGTCATGGCCTACTCCGGCTACACGTTTGAGCAGCTGCTGAAGATGCCCGAGGTCCGGCCGCTGCTGGAGAACGTGGACGTGCTGGTGGACGGCCCCTTCCTCAAGGATCAGCGCTCTTTGGCGCTGAACTTCCGCGGTTCCGCCAACCAGCGCATATTGGACGTGCCCGCGTCCCTGCGCACGGGCGAACCGGTCGTTCTGGACTGGGACGTCCACGAAACCTGACGCAAAAACCGCCCGGCGGGAGAATTTTCTCCCGCCGGGCGGTTTTTGTGCTCTTGCAAGGTACCGGGGCAACGCGTATAATAATGGAAAACAAATATTGAGGGAGTGTGCAATCATGAAGGCATTGTTCATCGGAGGAACGGGGCTCATCTCCACGGCCGTGTCGGCGCTTGCCATCGCGCGCGGCTGGGACCTGACGCTCTTTAACCGCGGCAAGCACGTCCACGGCATCCCGGAGGGCGCAAACATCGTCACCGTGGACATCAACGACGACGAGGCCGTGCGCCGCGCCATGGAAGGCAAGCACTACGACGTCATCGCCCAGTGGATCGCCTTTAAGCCCGAGCGCGTCCAGCGCGACATCGAGCTGTTCCTGGGCAAGTGCGACCAGTACATCCTGATCTCCTCGGCCGCCGCCTATGAGCGCCCCATGCGCTCCTGGCACATCACGGAATCCCTTTCGCTCAACAACCGCTATTGGCAGTACGGCCGGGACAAGCGCGTCTGCGAGGAGACCGCCCTTGCCGCCTACCGCGAAAAGGGCTTCCCCGTGACCATCGTCCGCCCGTCCCTGACCTATGGCGACACGCAGATCCCCTTTGCCATGGGCAGCTGGAGCAAGCCCTGGTCGCTCGTGCAGCGCATGCTCGACGGCAAGGAGATCGTCGTCCACGGCGATGGCACCAGCCTTTGGACCATGACCCACAACACGGACTTTGCCAAGGGCTTTGTCGGGCTCATGGGCCGGCGCCAGGCCATCGGCGAGGCCTACCACATCACCTCCGATGAGGTGCTCACCTGGGACGAGATCGCCATCGCCATCGGCGCGGCCGTGGGCGTCGTGCCCAAGATGGTCCACTGCACCGCCCAGCAGATCGCGCGCTTCATGCCGGAGGAGGAGGGCGACCTGCTCGGCGATAAGTCCACCTGCGCGGTGTTTGACAACAGCAAGATCAAGGCGCTCGTGCCGGACTTCGTCTGCACGGTTCCCTTCCGGCAGGGCGTGCAGCGCTCGGTGGACTACTTCCGCGCCCACCCCGAGCTCCAGGTCATCGACGAGGAGTGGAACCGCAAGATCGACGCCCTCATCGCCGCGGACCGCGCCTTCCATCCGTAAATCGTCCCGTATTGTCCTTTTGGGGGAATGATGGTATACTGGGCGAGCGGGCTTGGCGCCCCTCGCCCTTTTTTGCATGCGGGGGAGCCCTTCCCCCAAGGACTGGAGATAAGGAGAGACGCTATGGAACTGGAAGGCCGCGTGCCCCCATACAGCGAGGACGCGGAACGGTCGCTCCTTGGCGCGATGATGCTTTCGCGCGAGGCGGTGATGATGGCCGTGGAAACCCTCGTCCCGGATGACTTCTATTCCGCCGTGCACCGGGCGATCTTCTCGGCGATGTGCGCGCTGTACGCGGCGGGCCGGCCGGTGGACTTGGTCACCATGACCGAGGAGCTCAACCGCACCGGGCGCATGGAGGGAATCGGCGGCCTGCCGTACCTGACCTCGCTGTCGCGGTCCATGCCCTCGGCCGCCAACGCCCAGGCTTATGCGCGCATCGTGGAGGAGAAGAGCGTGCTGCGGCGCATGATCCGCGCCTGCGACTCGATCTCCGGCGCGTGCTATGCGCAGGATAAGACCGTCCCCGAAATCCTCGACGACGCGGAAAAGCAGGTCTATAACATCTCAATGAAGCGCTCCTCGGACGCGCTGGTCCACATCAAGCCCACCTTGATGAACACCTATGCCAACATCGAGGAGACCTACCTCAACAAGGGCCGCATCCAGGGCGTGCCCTCGGGCTTTGTCGAGTTGGACCGCCTCACCACCGGCTTTCACGGCGGCGAGTTCATCCTCGTCGGCGCCCGCCCCTCCATGGGCAAGACCGCCTTTATGCTCAACATCGCCCAGCACGCCGCCATGGTCGCCCGCAAGACCGTCGCCTTCTTCTCCCTGGAGATGCCGCGCGAGCAGTTGGCCAACCGCATGCTTTGCGGCGAGGCGCACGTGGACATGCAGTCCGTGCGCCAGGGCAGCCTCTCGGACGAGGATTGGCTCCGCCTGGCCGAGGCCATGGGCCCCCTGGCCCAGTCGCCCATCTACTTTGACGATACCTCTTCCATCACCATCCCGGAGATGCGCTCCCGCTGCCGCCGGATGCAGATGGAGCACGGCCTGGACCTCATCTTGATCGACTATCTGCAGCTCATGTCCGGTACCGGCCGCAACGAGAGCCGCCAAAACGAGGTCTCCGAGCTCTCCCGCCAGCTCAAGCTCCTGGCGCTCGAGCTCAAGCTCCCCATCATCGTCGGTTCCCAGCTCTCCCGCGGCGCCGCCCAGCGCCAGGACCATCGCCCCATCCTGTCCGACTTGCGCGACTCCGGCGCCATCGAGCAGGACGCCGATACCGTCATGTTCCTCCACCGCGAGGACTACTATAACCCCGAAACCGAGGACAAGAACATCGCCGAGGTCATCGTCCAGAAGCAGCGCAACGGCCCCTTGGGCACCGTGCGCTTGGGTTGGGAGGCGCGCTTTACCCGCTTCTTCAACCTCACGGACCAGGTCGAACCCTAGGCGCGCGCGGGGGGAGCGCG
>JBMNOF010000014.1:0-32342 GCA_050942925.1 Candidatus Spyradocola sp. | reverse complement strand
ATCCGGAAGCGAACCGGAGGCAAAGCCGTATTCCACGCTGCCCAGGGCAAAGTCCGCGTACACGCCGTAGAGAAAACCGGGCTCTGCCGTCAGGGTGAACACCCCCTCGCCATCGGACAGGGGGACTGCCTCGCCCTCCCCGGCTGCGGAGAGGTCTTGCGTGCCGAAAAGCGATTCCGGCCAGCGGACGACGCGCACCGAAGTCGCCGCGCTGGGGAAAAAGTGGAGCGTTACCTCGGTGGGTTCCTCCAAATTTAGCGTGAGCATGTCGGTCCACTGCAGTACGTGTGCGCCGCAGCTGGAGAGAATGGCAGAAGGATCGTCCGGAGACGCTGTCTCCCACTCATACGAACCCCGCGTGGCGTTGGCGACAACCGCGGCGCCGGGCACACGATATTCCAGCTGGAGGGAGGCGGGCTGGGAAGGATCCGGCTCTGCGTAGAAGGAGTCCACGATCTCCTGATAGGGGTCGGCGTCCTCGGGCGCGCCCGCAGAGACGACCTGGATCTTTGTCACCCCGGGGTACTGTCCGGGATAGGACTCCAACAAAATGCCGTTGCCCGTGATCTCCACGATGTTGCCGCGGGCAAGGTCCTTGGCGGAGATGGCCGCGCCGTCCAGGCCGTAGATCGCCTCGGGCAGCGTCGCGGTAAAGGGCGCGCCGGTGTCCTGATCCACAAAGAGGATGCCGTCCTCTCCGTAGGGGATGACCATGGCGCGATTGACTACGCCGGCATCGCTCGTTTCCGCCTCAGGGCTCGCGGAAGCGGACGGGGAGAGGAGCGACTGGTAGGGCGCCGCGTCTTCCGGGGTGCCCTCGGAGACGAGCTGGACCTTTTGCACGCCGGGATATTGGGCGGGATAGGAGCGGGTCATCGCGCCGTCGCCGTAGACGTCCACGATGTCGCCGGCGGAGAGGTCGCTGGCCGCGAGTTCTTCTCCGTTCAGGCCGTAGATCTCCGCCGAAAGGGGAGAGGTAAAGGGAACCTCCGTCTCCTGCACGACCAGGAGATAGGCGCCGTCGAGCTGGGAGAGCAGCATGGCGCGCAGGGGGGCTTCGCTTTCCGACGCGGCGGCGAGAGAGAGCGTCTCCGAGCTGACGGCCGATTCGGCACGGCGGTCCGTCTGGGATTGCGCAGGAGTCGCGGCGGAACAGCCGACCAGGGCCAGGGCGAGTGCCGCACAGAGTGCAGGCAAGGCGAACCGTTTCATGGGGGAATTCCTCCTTGTGCAAAAGCGTTGCATTGTGCGGGCGAAAGCTCCGTCCGCATCCATGAGACGAAAAAAAGCCGCCGCGAGTTTCGCGGCGGCGGGAAATTCGGGATCAAGGGCGAGAAAGGTTGGGATTCTCCACGGCATAGAAGAGGTGGGGCATCTCCACGCCCCTGTACGTCTTGACAAAGCGCCCCACGACGGTCATGCCGTTGCGCTGGGCCACGCGTTGGGAAGGGAGGTTTGTATCGCGGATGACGGAGAAGACGCGGTCGGCATGGAGGACGGAGAAGGCCCAGTCCCGGCAGGCGCGCGCCGCCTCCGCGGCATAGCCCTGGTGCCAATGCGCGCGCAGAAAGAGATAGCCAACCTCCAAAACGGGCGCCTGCGCCCCGACGTCTTGCCAGGTCAGGCCGCATTGCCCGATCATCTCTCCCGTGTCCCGGCGGACGACCGCCCAAAGGCCTACGCCCGTCTCCGCGTACCGGCGAAGCTGCTTGTCGAGCCAAGCGCGCGTTTCGGCCTCGGAAAACGGCCCCTCGTAGGCGGTCATGACCTCCGGGTCCTGGAGGATGTTCCGCAGCACGGGGAGATCCTCCTCCGTCATCTCGCGCAGGAACAGCCGCTCGCTCTGCGGAAGATCCACGGCGTTAGGAAGTCCCGCGCGCAGGTGGGCGAGGATGTCCACGTCTGCCGGGCAAAAGGGAAAGCGGTCGATCTGCGAGGGGAGAATCCAGCGCAGGGCGTTGTGCTCGAGCGCCTTGGGTTCGCCCGCGCGCAGGGAGGCGCAGAACAGCGTCAAATGGACGGTCAAGTCTGGATAGGCGTGCGTGACCTCGAAGAACTTCTCGCCGACCGCGAGGGAAACGTCCAGCTCCTCCCGGCACTCGCGGACCAGGGCCTGTTCCCGCGTCTCGCCCGGTTCCACCTTTCCGCCCACAAACTCCCACAAGAGGCCCCGCGCCTTGTTTTCCGGGCGCTGGCAGATCAAAAAGCGGCTTCCCCGCGCAATCAGGGCCGCGACGACTTCCACCACGATGGCTCTCCCCCTTCTTCGCATTCTTCTGTACAGTATACCGGGTTTTGGCAAGGACGGCAAGAGGCGGGTCCTGTGCGCTTTTGGCTTTGGCAAGCATATCCTTAGGAGAAAAGGAGTTTTCCGCACGGGAGGGAGTTTTATGTTGGATCTGTTGTTGATCGCGCTGTCGGAATGCTATTTCTTCCTATCCTACATGTCGGGAAGAAACGCCTTTCCGCCAAAGCTGACGCCGGAGCAGGAGAAGGATTGCGTGGAGCGCATGCTGCGCGGGGAGGAAGAGGCGCGCTCCACGCTCATCGAGCACAACTTGCGCCTGGTTGCGCACGTGGCCAAGAAGTACCAGAGCACGGGGATCGAGAACGACGACCTCATTTCCATCGGCACGGTCGGGCTCATCAAGGCGGTCAAGACCTTTTCCCCGGTGAGCGGGACCTCGCTGGCGACGTATGCGGCCCGCTGTATCGAAAACGAGATCCTGATGGTGATTCGGACGGGGAAAAAGCAGCGGCGGGAGGTCTCCTTGCAGGAGCCGGTGGGGACGGACAAGGAGGGAAACGAGATCTCCCTATTGGAGATTCTGGGGACGGATCGCGGCGAGGTCGAAGAGGAGGTGGAGCGCCGGATGAGCGCGGCCCGCCTGCACCGACTGATGGAGACGACGCTTTCTGCGCGCGAGCGGATCGTGTTGGAGATGCGATACGGGCTGGGCGGAAGCCGGCCGCACGCGCAGCGCGAGGTGGCGACGGTCCTGGGGATCTCCCGCTCCTACGTTTCTAGAATCGAAAAGCATGCCGTGGAAAAGATGGCGCGGGCGTATTTCCAAGCCTAGCGAGCAAAGAAAGCTTGCAATATTTTGGGAAGGGAGGGGACGGCTTGGTTCCAGCAAACTGTTTTTGTGGAGAGAAAACGAATGCGCGGCGGAAAAGATCACCACCGTCCCCAATGCAGACCTTGCGCCTAGATGTGCGCAAGACGGCTGGACAAGCCCTTCTCGCTTGTGCTAGAATGAGTTAGCATGAGGGTTAGAGAAAGGGTGACGTCTATGCGCAGACCAAACTTTTTGGTGTTCATGACCGATCATCAGCGCGGCGATACACAGCCGCCGTTTCAATGGGCCAAGACACCAAACCTCGATCGCTTATATCGGAACGGCGTGGCGTTTCGACAGGCGTATTGTCCCGCCCCGCACTGCTGCCCCAGCCGCGCCACGTTCTTTAGCGGCCTCTATCCCAGTGAGCATGGCGTTTGGAATAACGTGGATGCTTCCAGCACGTTGTCCAGAGGACTCAATGACGGTGTACGCCTTTTCTCAGAGGACATGCGCGAAAGTGGCTACCGAATGCTGTTCAGCGGAAAATGGCATGTGAGTGCAGAAGAAGGCCCTGACCAGCGTGGCTTTGAATTGGTGTATCATCCGCAGCACTATCATCGTTACCCACGCACGCCGGATATGTCCGAGTGGGGACAGTATGCCCGAGGACAGTGCGGTCCCACGGCGGGAAAGAAGCGCGGTGAGGCAGAAATCCTGCGCCCGTACTATCCGCCGTACATCCAGTACGGCGTGTCTGAAAATCCGTTCGGCGACAACAACGTCGTGGAGGCTGCTTGCAAAGCCTTACGGGAGGTGGGAACGGATCAACCGTTTTTCCTGTATGTGGGACCGTTGGGTCCGCATGATCCCTACACGCCGCCGCAGCGGTTTTTGGATCTCTACGATCCAGCAGAAATCGAACTGCCTGCAAGCTTCTGCGACGACATGAAGGATAAGCCTGCGCTCTACCGCCGTGAGCGGGATCGCTTTGCCCAGCTGACAGAGGCAGAACATCGGGAATCCATTCGCCGGTACCTGGCGTTTTGCAGCTATGAGGATTGGCAGTTTGGGCGTTTACTCGACATCTTGGAAGAGAGGCAGCTTCTGGAGGATACGATCGTCCTCTATGTCTCCGATCATGGTGACTATGTGGGAGCCCACCGCTTGTGGACGAAAGGACTGCCTTGCTTCCGAGAGGCGTACCACATTTGCTCGGTGATGGGCTATGGCGGTATCGCAAATCCTGGGCGCGTAGAAGACGCAAAAGTTTCTCTCGCGGATTATGCCCCAACCTTCCTGGAATTGGCAGGTATTTCCGTGGAGCCCCGCTTTACTGGGCGTTCTCTCGCCCCATTCCTGCGGGGCGAGAATCCGAAGGATTGGCGGGATACGCTGTTTACCCAATCCAATGGAAACGAGGCGCTGGGGATTCAGCGTGCGGTGTTTGACGATCGGTATAAATTTGTGTTCAACGCATTTGACTACGACGAGTTGTATGACCTGCAAGCAGATCCCAACGAGATGGTGAACCGGATTGATTGCCCGGAGCTCCAACCCATCGTGGAAGAGTATAGCCGTCGTATGTGGAAGTTCGCCTATGAACACAAAGACGGAATCGTCAACTCGTACATCATGACCGCAATGGCTTCTTATGGCCCTGGAATTGCGTTCTCCTAACCGAAAAAAAGCCCCTGCAGGGACTTGCCCAAAGGGCAACCCCGCAGGGGCTTTTTTCGGCACTGGGCTTGCGTGCGTGCCGCAAAGAAGGTGTCAACAGTTGCCTGTGTACACGTACGACAGCCGCTCTCGGGCCACGTCGGCCAGGCGGTAGATGGTCTCCACCGGCGTGGGCGGGCGGTCGGCCATCTCGTGCCGGGGAAAGAAGCGGGACACGTGCAGCGGGATCTCCGGGCAAACGGAGGCCAACCAGCCGGACAGCGCGCGCATTTCCTCGTCGCTGTCGTTTTCCCCGGGCACGATGAGCGCGGTGACCTCCACATGGCAGTGCGCGGCGGCCAGCGCGATGGAGCGCTGGACCGTGGGGAGATCGCCGCCCAGGCGTCGGTACCAGCGCTGCGTAAATCCCTTTAGGTCGATATTCATCGCGTCGAGCAGGGGAAGCAGGGCGCGCCAAGGCGTCTCCGCAAGCGTGCCGTTGGTCACCAATACGTTGTACAATCCCGCGTCGTGCGCCAGGGCGGCACAGTCCCGGACGTACTCATAGCCCACCAAGGGCTCGTTATACGTGTAGGCCAAGCCGATGTTGCCGAAGCTGCGCAGGCGGACAGCCTCGCGCACCAGGGCCTCGGGCGGGCAATCCCGCGTGGCAATCTCCACGCCGGCTGCGGCAATGCCGGCGTTTTGGCAGAAGGGGCAGTGCAGGTTGCAGCCAAAACTGCCCACCGACAGCACCCGGCTGCCGGGATGAAACCGGCGCAGCGGCTTTTTTTCGATGGGGTCCAGGGCCAGCGCGGTCAACCGGCCGTAGTTCAACGGCACGATCCGGCCGCCCCGATTGGCCCGCGCGCGGCAGAGCCCGGTCTGCCCTTCGGACAGAATACAGCGATGAAAGCAGAGTTCACACCGGGCGCTCATGTGTGACGCACCACCGAAAACCGCTCGACCGCATAGGGTTCGTCCGCGCGAATGCCGCCCTTGCGACGGGCGATGTCCAACTGCTCTTCCACCGTGTCCACGCCGTCCAGGTGGGGCAGCAGCAGACCGCGCCGTCCGCCGGACTGGACGATGACGCCGTACCGCTCGGGGTCCAGCTGGGAAGGCGAGGTTACCGGTTCGGGTTGGCCGAGCACGTCCACGCTGTACTCCAGATCGTCCAGCTCCTCGGCGCGCACGGGCGGGAACCGGGGATCGTGGGTTCCCGCGGAAACGGCGTTTCGGACGATCTCCCATGCGACGCTCGCCTCGGTGGGCGAGATGGTGCCGATGCAGCCCCGCAGGCGGCCCTCCTTGTGCAGAGAGACAAAGGCGCCTGCGGTCGGTTGCGTCAGGCCGTCGGGCAAATCGTCGGGAAGAACGGTCAAGGAGAGCCCCTTGCGGACATAGGTCTCCAGAGAGAGGCGGGCGAGTCGGACCCAGGCGTCCTCCCTGGCGCGGCGTTTGGCCATCCGGTCGCGCTGGGCTTGTGCACAGGCAGCGGCATAGCAGCGGGTCGCGTCCGGCCCGGTGACCGGGAACAGCGCCACCGCATAGCCCACGCCAAAGGGACCCTCGTGGCTGAGCAGACGCGGCTGGACGGAGAGGCCGTCCAAGGCCCCCGCCAGGATTTGGAAGGCGCGCAGGCCGCATTCCGCCGCACGCGCGCACAGGGAGGGGTCCAGGGTGAGAAAGTCCAGGAAGTTGCCGGAAGCCATGGCCGAGGTGACGGCCTCGTCAAAGACCGGGCCCTCCGGAGCAAAGCCGTACGGGCCGTCGGCTTTCCGCTTGTGCGAGAGATCGCCGCTGGCCACGAATGCGGCGCGGCGGCCCAAGGCGTTCACGGCCTCGGCCACGCACTGGCCCAGACGGTAATGGTCCAGCGCCGGAAAGCCGGACAACCCCATGCGCACGATGGGGCAGGTCACCCCGGCCTCTCGGAGGAACCGCAGCGGGATCAGAACGCCGTGGTCGAGCTGCGGGTCGCGCTGCCCCAGCGTTCCGGCCCGCAGGCCCGCGCGCTCGGCCCGGCGCACGATTTCGTCTCGCAAGGGGGCGTCGTACTGCACATCGATGCGCACTTGCGGCGCGCCAAAGGCGGCCATGGAGCCGGATGCGCCGCTCCCCGGGGCGATGTGGAAATAGTCGCCGTACAAGGGGGAATGGGGCGAGGCCACAAGGAGCACGTCGGGATTCCAACGGGCCACTTCCGCCGCAGCGGCACGCAGGGCCCGGTCCGTGGCGGCGAGCTCCCGTTCCCGGCCCTTGCCCACCTCGGGAAACAAAACAGGGGGATGCGGTGTTATAACCGCGCCAAGCATCGGCATTTTTTTGCACTCCTTTCCAGCTATACAGAGGGTTCTTCAATATAGGAAGCGGACGGGGCGCGGGCAAGCGCTTCTTTACTCCAAATCCGCAGGGAAACGGCGGTGGGCCGGAAGGTCCTGCACGCAATCAACTTCCGGGTCCGGCCAACCGAGAAGAAGCGGGGAGGCCGGGTCGTGCTGCTGCACCCGTCGCGCAACCGATCGGCCGTGGTTGGCATAGCAATAGACGCAGCCGTGCAGGCAGGAATCGTAGGCGCCGATGTCCACGCTGGCGGCACAGCCGCAGGCGGGGCGCTGGTTTTTGTCGCGGGGGACGCGGAGCGGTTTTCCCGTGATTCGCTGCAGCCGCGCCGGGTCAATGCAGTGTCCTGGGGTGACGCCCAAGGACGTTGCGTCCATCGCCTCGGCGCAAGCCTGCAAGGAGATGCCATGTGCTTGCGCCAGGGGAGAGATCGCGCGCAGAAGCGCGGAGATTTCCCCTTCGTCGGGCCGGCGCAGGCTGAGCGCGCGCTCGGCCCGGGCGGTGCAGCGATAGGAGTCCAGAAAGCTCAGGACGCACGTATCCGTGGCGCCGTGGAGCGAGGCCGCCAGGTCCGCAAAGCGCGCCACATGCCATTCCAGGGAATGCGCGGGGCTGAACAGGATGGGGTCATAGCGCCAGACGAGCCGCACAGGCCCGAGCTTTGCCGAAAGAAGGCGAAACGCCTCGACGATCTCCCGCTTGGGCGGGAGCCCAGGCTCCAAATCCCGGCCATAGGGCGTGATCGTGCAGAAGAGATAGAAGGGAATCCGCAGGAGTTCGGGCGGGAGGTCGAGGAGGGGAAGCGGGTTTTTCGTCCAGAGGACCATGCCGTCCACGGCTTCCGGCCGAAGATCGACCCGAGAGATCCGATGCGGGTTGTGCGGATTGCGCACCAGGCAATAGCCCTCCTGCAGGCGGCGAACCAGCCAGGGAAGATAGAGGGCGGGCACATCCGTTCTGCGGCTTGCGCTGATGATCATCGCGAGGCCACCTCCTCCACAACCTGAAGCTCTTCCCGCGCGATGGCGAGGAGCCGGCGCACGACGGGCGAAGGGTTCGGCCGGAAGTAGGCGCCGAACGGAATGCGGGAAAACCCGCGCACCGGGATGCAGCGCAGCCCCGGCTCCTCCATCGAGGGAAGATACGGCAGGAGCGAAAATCCCAAACCGGATTTCACCATGGCAATGCAGCCTTCATATCCTTCAGAAACGTAGACCTCGCCCTCCGAGCGATTGGCGGCGGCCCGATTGGACAGGTGGAAGAGCAGGTCGGCGCTGCGGAAGGGGCCGCAGAGAACCAGACCGCCCTTGAGGTCCGATTCCTCGACCCACTCCCGCGAGGCAAGCGGATGGCTTTCGTCGCAGAGGCAGACGATCGGGCACCGGCACAGCTCTTCATAGCCGCCGGAAAATGCGCTGGTGTGCTGTTCGTTGGAAAACCCCAGGAGCACATGCAGGGTCTCGTTTTCCAACAAACCTTCCAGCGCCTGCATGGGAGCGATGCGCAGCGTGGGGCGAAGGTTGGGATATTCCTGCCGCAGGCGCCGGAGGATTGGCGGCGTCAGATCGAGTTCGTGATGGTTGTGACAGCCGATCCCCAAGAAGATCGCGCCCTGCGCGGACGGCTCGTTCAACCGCGTGCGCGCGGTCGTGGCGATGCGCAGGATGGAGACGGCGTCGCCAATGAACTGCATCCCGGCGCGGGTGAGGGTCACGCTCTTGTTTGTGCGGGAAAAGAGCTGGACGCCCAGCTCTTCTTCCAGCGTGCGGATCTGGTGACTGACCGCGGGCTGCGTGATGCGCACGCTTTCGGCAGCCTTGGAGAAGTTGAGGGTATGGACAACGGCCATGAAGCACTCCAGCTGCATTGTGTTCATAAAAAGCGCTCCTTTGTTAGAAAAGTATGAATAAGTAAATTAATTATTAACGATAAAAGCCTTTTATCAACTATAACATAAATCGATTTTACTTTCAAGCGGAAGTGTTGTAGGATAATGAAAGCTAAAGGTTAGGAGGCAAACAGTACGGAAGCGAGGTGAAAGAAATGGAAACGACGGCCAGCGGCACGATGCGGAACGTCAAGCGGATCAACATCGCGATCGAGACCTACATGAACGAATGCCTGGCGACAACGGACCTTACGGCGGCGCAGGGGAACGTTTTGTTCTATGTGTTGGAGCATGCTGGCGCGCATTCCACGCAGATCCACAAACAGCTTGGGATTTCCCGCGGAACGGTATCCGGACTCATCAAGAAACTGCGGGAAAAAGGGTATGTGTGTTTCTCCAGCTGCGATAAGGACGACAGACAGAAGCCGATTCTCGTCACGGAGAAGGCCAAGGCCCTGCGGGATGCGCTCAGCGGTTGGCAGCAGGAGCTGGACGGAATGATCTTTCAGGACTTCTCCCAAGAGGAGCAGGCGGCGCTAAACCTGCTCTTGCAGAAGATGCTTCACAATATTGCCCCTGCGATTGCGCGCATAAAAAAGGAAAGAGAAAAGGAGGAATCCACCCATGAAGTCCATTTTGGCTCAGGTCAAGCAGTATAAGAAGGACTCCATCCTCACCCCCATTTTTACGGCGTTGGAGGTCCTGATGGAGGTGCTGCTGCCCTACGCCACGGCGCTGATCATCGACCAAGGAATTCAAAAGAGCGATTTTAACAAGGTATTGCTCTACGGCGGCTTGATGCTGGTCATGGCCTGCTTGAGCTTGACGTTTGGCGCATTGGCCGGCAAGTACGGCGCGAGCGCTTCGTCGGGCCTTGCCTGCAATCTCCGCCAGGCGATTTACGACAATATCCAGCGGTTCTCCTTCTCGAACATCGATAAGTTCAGCACGGCGGGACTCATCACCCGTATGACCACGGACGTCACCAACGTCCAGAACGCCTACCAGATGATCCTGCGCATCGCGGTGCGCGCGCCGCTGATGCTGATCTGCAGCATGGTGATGAGCTTCATCATCAGCCCGCGTCTGAGCTCGATGTTCCTGATCGCCATCTTCTTCCTGGCGCTGGTGCTGGGTTTGATCATGATCTTTGCCACCAAGGTGTTCAACGTCATGTTCAAGAAGTACGACGCGCTGAACGCCTCCATTCAGGAGAACGTTTCAGCCATCCGCGTCGTCAAGGCCTACGTCCGC
This sequence comes from Candidatus Spyradocola sp., assembly GCA_050942925.1. Lineage (GTDB taxonomy): Bacteria > Bacillota > Clostridia > Christensenellales > UBA1750 > Spyradocola. Next base: position 22,136 of record JBMNOF010000014.1, on the reverse strand, counting down.
GAGGAGCACGAGGACGAGAAGTTTGACAAGGCGGCCAACGACATCTACAACCTCTCGGTCAAGGCGGAAAGCCTTTTGGCCTTCAACGGCCCGGCGATGATGCTGGTCATCTACTCCTGCATCATCCTCATCGCCTGGGTGGGCGCCAAGCTCATCGTGGGCGGTTCGATGTCCACGGGCAACCTGACCTCCCTGTTCAGCTATGTCATGTCCATCATGATGTCGCTGATGATGCTCTCCATGATCATCGTCATGATCACCATGAGCTTGGCCAGTATCCGCCGTATCTCCGAGGTGCTGGACGAGAAGTCCGACCTGCACAATCCGGAGAACCCCATCCTGGTCGTGGCGGATGGCAGCATCGATTTTGACAACGTCAGCTTTGCCTATAAGCATGGCAGCGGGCGCAACACCCTGAGCGACATCAACCTGCACATCAACTCCGGCGAGACCATCGGCATCATCGGCGGCACGGGCAGCGGCAAGACGAGCTTGGTCAACCTGATCAGCCGTCTGTACGACGTCAGCTCCGGCGCCGTGCGCGTCGGTGGGCGCGACGTGCGCGAGTACGACATGGAGGCGCTGCGCAACCAGGTTTCCGTCGTGCTGCAGAAGAACGTCCTGTTCTCCGGAACGATTCTGGACAATCTGCGCTGGGGCGACGAGAACGCCACGGACGAGGAGTGCATTGCGGCCTGCCGTGCGGCTTGCGCGGACGAGTTCATCGAGCGCTTCCCGGACAAGTACAACACGTGGATTGAACAGGGCGGCACCAACGTCTCCGGCGGCCAGAAGCAGCGCCTGTGCATCGCGCGCGCTCTGCTCAAGCACCCGAAGATCCTGATCCTGGACGACTCCACGAGCGCCGTGGACACGGCGACGGACGCCAAGATCCGCAAGGCGTTCGCCCAGAGCATCCCCGGCACCACCAAGATCATCATCGCCCAGAGAGTTTCCAGCGTGCAGGACGCTGACCGCATCCTCGTGCTGGACAACGGCCGCGTCAATGCGTTTGACACGCACGAGAATCTGCTCAAAACCAACGAGATCTACCGCGAGATCTACGAGTCGCAGATCAAGGGCGGCGGCGACTTCGACAATACCGGAAGGGAAGGTGAGTAATCATGCAGAGAAGGGGCAGCAAGGACGGCAAGCGCGTCTCTCCCAAGGAGGCCATTGCGACCATCAAGCGCCTGCTGGGGTATATGTTCCGCTACTATAAGTTTCATCTTCTCGTGGTGGCGGCCTGCATTCTGATTTCTGCATTCACCACGGTCCAGGGCACGCTTTTCTCCCAGTCCCTGGTGGACGACTACATTTTGCCCATGGTTACGACCGGGAACGCGGACTTTGCTCCCTTGGCGGGCGCACTGCTTCGCCTGGGCACGCTGTTTGCCATCGGCATTGTGTGCTTCTACACCTATAACCGGATCATGGTCAACGTCACCCAGGGCACGATGCGGCAGCTCCGTGACGAGCTCTTTAAGCACATGGAGACGCTGCCCATCAAGTACTTTGACACCCATGCGCACGGCGACATCATGTCTGTCTACACCAACGATATCGATACGCTGCGCCAGCTTATCAGCCAGAGCATTCCGCAGATGTTCAACTCCATGGTCAACCTCATCTTCACCTTCGTCTCGATGATCATTCTGGACATCCCGCTGACGATCGTGACGGTGGCCATGGCGGGCGTCATGCTCTACGTCTCGGGAAAGATTTCCGGCAACTCGGGCAAGTACTACGTCCGCCAGCAGGCGGATCTCGGCGTGGTCAACGGCTTTATCGAGGAGATGCTCGAGGGCCAGAAGGTCGTCAAGGTCTTCTGTCATGAGGAGCGCGCCAAGGAGGACTTCCGCAAGCGCAACGACGAGCTGCGCGACAGCGCCGACAAGGCCAACCGCTTTGCGAACCTCATGATGCCCGTCAACGCCAACATCGGCAACCTGAGCTACGTGCTCTGCGCCGTGGTGGGCGCGCTGCTGGCCCTGGCCGGGTTCCCGGGAATGACGATCGGCACCATCGTCGCCTTCGTCTCCCTGAACAAGGGCTTTAACCAGCCCATCATCCAGATCAGCCAGCAGACGAACTTCGTCGTCATGGGCTCCGCGGGCGCAAAGCGCGTCTTTGCCATGATGGATGAGGAGTCCGAAAAGGACAACGGATACGTCGAGTTTGTCAACGCCAAGGAGCTGCCCGACGGCAGCCTCACCGAGTGCAAGGAGCGCACCGGCATCTGGGCCTGGAAGCATCCCCACAAGGCGGACGGCACCGTGACCTATACGCGCCTGGAGGGCGGCGTGGTCTTTGACGGCGTGGACTTTGGCTACGACGATTCCAAGATCGTTCTGCACGACATCAAGTTGTACGCGACGCCGGGCCAGAAGATCGCCTTCGTCGGCTCCACCGGCGCGGGCAAGACCACCATCACCAACCTCATCAACCGCTTCTACGACATCCAGGACGGCAAGATCCGCTACGACGGCATCAACATCACCAAGATCAAGAAGCCGGCGCTGCGCGCGTCCATGGGCATCGTTTTGCAGGACACGCACCTGTTTACCGGCACCGTCATGGACAACATCCGCTACGGCAAGCTGACGGCCACGGACGAGGAGTGCATCGAAGCGGCTAAGCTGGCCAATGCGGACGGCTTCATCCAGCGCCTGCCCAACGGCTATGACACGATCCTCACCGGCGACGGCGGCAACCTGTCCCAGGGACAGCGGCAGCTTCTGGCCATTGCCCGCGCCGCGGTTGGAGATCCGCCCGTGCTGATCCTGGACGAGGCAACCTCCTCCATCGATACCCGCACCGAGGCGCTGGTGCAGGCCGGCATGGACGCCCTGATGAAGGGCCGCACGACCTTCGTCATCGCACACCGCCTTTCCACCGTGCGCAACGCCGACTGCATCATGGTTCTGGAGCAGGGGCGCATCATCGAGCGCGGCACGCACGACGAACTCATCGCCAAGAAGGGCAAGTACTACCAGCTCTACACCGGAAACTTCGCCGAGGAGACGGCATAATCCGGGCAAGAGGAGAACAACGGCGTTTCGGAGGGCACGGCCTTCCGAAGCGCCGTTTGTTTGCCGGAACGGAAGCAGGGGGAACGGAGCAAGCGGCTTTTCCGTTTCCTCAAAGGGGGCCTTTGCAGGGCGTCGGGAGCGCAGAGACGAGATTTTTTTTGCGGCCCTCTTTCTTCTGCGCCCCGCTTTGCTTTATACTGACTGTAGGAAATGGGAACGGAGGACGAACGGGAATGAATGCATCGGCCTATGAGCTGCTCGCCAACATCGCGCGGTACTGGTTTTTGGGCCTCGCTCTGGTGATCGCGGTGCGCATGATCCTCGCGGTCGTGCGGGAGATGCGCATCGAGTGGCGCGTGCAGCGCGAGATCTCCGAAGCGGGAACGAGCATCAACGCGACCCTCATCCTGCTCTCGGACGAGGACAGGCGGCTGCGCCGCGGCAAGCTCTACGCCGTGGAGGGGGAGACGACCGTGGGCCGGTCGAGAAACTGCGACGTGCGCATCGGGAGCCCGTCCCTCAAGGGCACGCACTGCATCCTCAACATGGAGGGGGATGGCATGAACGTCGTGCCCGTCGGCGACGCCTTTGTCGTGGTGGACGGGGAAATCGTGGGCCGGCGCGCGCTGGCGCGGGACGGCTCCACAATTCAAATGGGCGGGCTGGTGTTCCGTCTGCGTCTGGAGGAAGAAAATGCGATCTAAGGAACTGAAAATGCCGGAGACCGATTGGGTACTTCTGGCCATGACCTTGTTCGAGGCCACGGGGTTCATTCTTCTGGCCTTCCGGGACGGCTTTGACTTTGTGCCGCTGATCCTGGCGGTATCCATCCCGCTCCTGTTGGTGGCCCAGGTTTGGATGCTGGCACATGCCTATCCGCACATGGACAGCTATATCCTCATCATCGTCAACTTCCTCTGCGGGGTGGGCCTCATCATGCTCTACCGCCTGGATGCGGAGCGAGCGCTCAAGCAGCTCCTGTTCTACGGCGTGGGCGTCATGGCCATGGTGGTGATGACCTTCCTGGTCGCCCGCTACCGCGGCTGGAGAAAGCTGCGCCTGCCCATCATGCTGCTTTCCGTGGCGATGCTTGCCTTGACGCTGGTCATCGGCGAGGAGAACGGCGGGGCCAAGAACTGGATCGACCTCAAGGTCATTTCCATTCAGCCCTCGGAGTTTGTCAAGGTTGCGTTGGTGCTCTGCCTGGCCATGGACCTGAGCGAGCGCCGCACCGTGCGCCAGCTCGTGCCCGTGGGGCTGTTTGCGGTCGCGTGCGTGGGGCTCATCGTGCTGCAAAAGGACCTGGGCGCGGTGCTCATCTGCTTTTTGACCTGCCTCACGGTCTATTACGTCGCGACGAGCAACTGGCTGTTGGCTCTTTGCGGGCTTGTGTGCGCTGCGGCTGGTTCCGCCGTGCTCTACCGGCTCTTTGACCACGTCCGCACGCGCGTGGCCATTTGGCAGGACCCCTGGGCGTCGCCGCAGGGCAGCGGGTACCAGATCATTCAGTCGCTGATCTCGATTGCCTCCGGCGGCCTTACGGGCATGGGGCTTGGCTTGGGCAGCCCGGACATCATCCCGGTTGCGGAGAGCGACTTCATCTTCTCCGCCATTTGCGAGGAGTTTGGCATCCTCGTCGGACTCATTCTGATCCTGCTCTACGTCATCGTCTTTGCGCGCGGCCTGCTGCTCGCCATGCGCGCGAGGAGTTCCTTCCACGCGCTGTTGGCCGTTGGAGCGGTGACCTCGCTCGCCTTGCAGACGGTGATGATCGTCGGCGGGGTCATCAAGATGATTCCGCTCACGGGCGTCACGCTTCCCTTTGTCAGCTACGGCGGATCGTCCATGCTGTCCAGCATGTTAATGTTGGGGATCTTGCAGGGCGTTTCCATCTCGGTCGGGGAACAGGATGAAAACCAGTGGCGCATGGCCCGCAGGCGCGAGGAGGTCCCGGAAGCATGAAGCAAATGAAAAAGAACGTCCGCGCCGTGCTGTGCACGATGCTAGCGCTGTTTACCGCCTTGAGCGGATATTTCTTCTACGCCGTGTATGCAAACGGAAGCCGCTGGTTCACGACGCCCTACAACACCCGGCTGCGTCAGGCGCGAGGGACCGTTCTGGCCGGCGACATCCTCGACCGGAACGGCACGGTCCTGGTCACCAGCGCTGCGGACGGCTCGCGCGAGTACCCGACCGACCGGGAGACGCGCAAGGCGCTCTCCCACGTCCTGGGAGACGTGGACGGCAACGTCCCGACGGGAGCGGAGACCTTCCTTGCCGCCGACCTTTTGGGCTTCCGGGCAAGCCTTGTCGACCGCGCCTCGCAGCTCTTTGCGGAGAAGCGGCGCGGGTCGGACGTGCAGCTGACCATCGACGCGGATTTGCAGACCTATATTGCGGAGCAGTTTCCCGACGAATACAACGGCGCCGTCGCCCTGCTCAACTATGAGACCGGGGAGGTGCTGGCGCTGTACTCCAAGCCGGAGTACGACGCCAAGCACCCGGAGGACTACGAGGATGTCGAGGACGAGACGGGCGTGCTTCTGAACCGGGCGACTCAGGGCCGCTACGCCCCCGGGTCCGTGTTCAAGATCGTGACGCTGGCCTGCGCGCTGGAGAACATCCCGGGCGTGGAGAACCGGACCTTTACCTGCACGGGCACAGTTCCCGTGACGGAGGAAATGAACCTGACCGATACAGACGGCGAGGGCCATGGAACCCTCACCCTGAAGGAAGCCTTTGCCAAATCCTGCAACATCGCCTTTGGAGAGCTCGCCCTGGAGCTTGGGGAGGAGAAGCTGCGCAGCACGGCCGAGCGCATGGGCTTTAACGGCAACTTCCTCTTTGAGGACCTGATCGTCTATGAATCCCTCTTCCCGAAGTCCATTGCCGACGACGGGGAGCTAGCCTGGACGGGCGTGGGACAGGGCAACCTCATGGCCGTGCCCATGCATATGGCCATGATCGCGGGGGCCGTGGGCAACGGCGGCACGATGGTGGAGCCGCAGCTCGTCCTGTCTGTGCGCGGCGCGGCGGGGGGCGTGACGAACCGGCTGAACACGCATACGGCCCTCGTGTGCATGAACGCCTCCATCGCGGCGACGATCGAGGAGTACATGATTGAAACCGTGGAGAACGGCACCGCGACCCGCGCGGCGGTGGAGGGACACGTCATCGCCGGAAAAACGGGAACGGCGCAGGTCAATTCCTCCGGCGGGCGCTACAGCCCGCACGCCTGGTATGTCGGCTATTGCGCGGAGGAGGAGACCCCGTACGCGATTGCCGTGGTGGTGGAAAACGGCGGCTCCGGCGGCTCGGCGGCGGCGCGCTTGGCCGGCAAGGTGATGTCCAAGGCGATCGAGAGCGTCCAGCCTGCGCAAAACTAAAAACCGCACAATTTGTCTTTGAAAGCGCGGCCCGTATGGAGTACAATAGAGAAATCAAGAACAGCACAAGGAGGAATATGGCCATGCAGATATCCCAGGTCAAGCCCCTGGCGGACGCCTTCCGCAAGAACATTGCCAAGGTCATCGTAGGCAAGGATGCGGTCATCGACGTTGTGCTCGCCGCGCTCTTCGCTGGAGGGCATGCACTGCTGGAGGATGTGCCCGGAACGGGCAAGACCATGCTCGCCCGCGCATTGGCAAAGTCCATGGACGCGCAGTTCACCCGCATTCAGTTTACGCCGGACCTCTTGCCCTCGGACGTGACGGGCGCCTCCATCTTCAACCAGAAGAGCGGTGCGTTCACCTTCCAGCCCGGTCCGGTCTTTGCAAATGTGGTCCTGGCCGACGAAATCAACCGCGCCACGCCCCGCGCGCAGTCCTCCATGCTCGAGTGCATGGAGGAAAAACAGGTCTCCTCCGACGGAACGACGTATCCGCTGCCCGCGCCCTTCTTCGTCATCGCGACGCAGAATCCCGTGGAAACGCAGGGAACCTTCCCCCTGCCGGAGGCCCAGCTCGACCGCTTCATGGTCAAGCTGCGCATGGGCTACCCCACGCTCGAGGAGCAGAGCGCCATCCTGCTCCGCTTTATGCAGGACCGACCGCAGGAAACCCTTGCCCCCGTCGCCTCGGCCGGCGAGGTTTTGGAGGCACAAAAGGCCATCACCGGCGTGCGCGTGCAGGAGGACCTCCTGCGCTACATCGGGGCGATCTGCGAAAAGACCCGGGAGATGGAGGACGCGCTGCTGGGCGCAAGCCCCCGCGCAGCGCTGGCGCTGATGCGCATCAGCCAGAGCTATGCCGCCATCTGCGGAAGGGAGTACGTCGTCCCCGCGGATGTCAAGCGCATGGCGGTCCCGGTGCTCGCCCACCGGCTCATCCTGCGCACGGCCTTTGGCCAGAGCGGTCGGGGGGAGCAGGCGGTGCGCGAGGCGCTCGACGCCGTGCCGGTTCCCACAGAGACGATTGCGGAATAGGCGGGGTGCAGCATGAACGTATTCTGGCTGCTGCTGGTCGCCGGGATTTTGGCCCTTGCGCAGATGCTGCTCTTTAAGCGGGCCGGGCTGCGGGGCGTCGCAGTGCGGCGGCGCTTTACCAAGTCGCGCGTCTTTGAGGGCGAGAGCCTGGAGATGATCGAGACGATCGAAAACCGCCGCTTTCTGCCCGTGCCTTGGATGCGCATCGAGACGCGAATGCCCACGGAACTCCTCTTTGGCCGGCAGGAGAATTTGGAGATCGGCGGCCAGCGCTACCACCGGTCCGTGTTCTTCCTGGGCGCTTGGCAGCGCGTTCGGCGCACGCACCAGGTGCGCGCCATGCACCGGGGATACTATGCGCTTTCCTCTTATGCGGTGACGGTCGGGGACCTGCTGGGCGCGAGCCAAAGCTCGGTGGAAATGCCCATGAACTGCTCGCTCGTGGTGTACCCGCGCCTGCTCTCCCGCGAGGAAGTGCGTCTGCCCGCCACCAAGTGGCAGGGGGACGCCATCGTGCGCCGGTTCATCAACCCGGACCTCTTCCTCTACAGCGGCATACGCGACTACCGTCCCGGAGACCTGCCGCGCGACATCCACTGGCGCGCCTCTGCGCGCACGGGCCGGCTGGAGGTCAAGCAGCACGACTTCACCGCCGCCAGCCGCCTCGTCGTCCTGCTCAACGTCGTGGCCCGCGAAAACCAATGGGATCGGGCGGACGAAGCGGACAGCGCCGTCGTGGAACAGGGCATCCGCCTGGCCGCATCGCTGATGTGCTACGCGATTCAGGACGGTCTGGAGGTCGGCTTTGGTTCCAACGGGTACGCAAAGCCCGCGGAGGAGGAGACGGTCTACCTGGCGCCGGCCGCGGGCCCGCAGCAGAGCGAGCTGCTTTTGGAAACCTGTGCGCGCTTGGTCATCCGGCGCGTGCTGCCCTTCCACGTCTTCCTGGAGCGGCTTCGCCTGCCGCAGGATGCGGACGTGGTGATCGTGACGGGGTATGAAAACGACCTCCTGCGCGCGCAGGTGGAGCGCCTGCGCGCCTGCGGGAACAGCGCGACGGTTTTGCCCATCGGGAAGGGGGAAGCGGCATGACCCGAAAAATCCTGCTCTACCTCCTGCACAGCGCGTACCTCGCGCTGGCGGCGTCCCCCCTTGTGCTGTATGCGGTGGATTCGGCAGGGGGAGCCCTCTGGCCGGCGCTGCTGCTTCTGGCCGGCGCAAGCTTTGCGGGGAATGCCGTCTCCCGCTTTCTGCGGTCGCACCGCGCGCCCCTGGCCTTGCTCGTTGCGGCGCTTGCCGCGGTGGGGGCGGCGCTTTTGCCCATGCGGCCCTGGAGCTTTCTGCTGGCCCTTCTCAACGCGGTGGTCGCCTTGACCGGCGCGCGGCGCCGGTGGCAGGACGCCGAGACGGAGTTCCTCGACGCGCGCGTGATGGGTGCAGGGCTCATTCTCTGCGCGGTGATCTACCTCATGGGCCTGTTCAACGGCCTGCCGGCGGTACAAATGCAGGTGGGCTATCTCGCCTATGCGGAGCTGATGGTGTCGCTGCTCCTCATCAACCGGCAGTCCGTCCGCTCCAACGCGGGCAGTCAAGCCCGGCGGATGATGCGCGGCAACCAAGCCTTGACGTGGATCTTCATGGTGGTGCTGACGCTTGCGGCGTTTTTCGGCGCGCTGCGGGAGGCGGTCGGACGCGGCCTGCGCGCCGCGATTTCCGCGCTGCTGGGCCTGTTCTCCGGCGGAGAGAGCACGGGAACGGTCGAGTCCGGCGGCGGAATGGGGCAGATGGATTTGAGCAGCCTAGGGGAGAGCGGAGCCCTGCCCGAATGGCTACAGGTCCTGGGAACGGTGATCCTGACCCTGTTTGCGGTCGCGGCGCTCCTGGCGTTTGCCGGGTTTGTGGTCTACGCCCTTTGGAAGGCGTTCCGCACGCTGGCCGAGCGCCTGCGCGCGTGGCTGCAGCGCTTTCAGGAGGAGGGCGCGGAGGAGTATTCCGAGGAGAGCGAGCAGATGCTCAGCGCGGAGTCCATGCGCCGGGAGATCGGCCGACAGATCCGCAAAACCGTCCGCCGCGCGCTCACACCGCCCCCGCGCTGGGGCGCGATGACCCCGAGCGAGCGGGTGCGCTATGTGTACGCCTGCCTGCTGCGCCGCCAGAGCAAGGTGGCGCCGGGCGCTGTCGCCATGACCCCCGAACAGCTCTGCCAAAGCGCGGAGCTGGACCCCGATTTTGCCGAGCTCTACGACCGCGTGCGCTATGGCCAGCGCGAGCCCAGCGCAGAAGAGGCGGAGCGCTGGCGCGGGGCGGCAAAGCCGTGAGTCCCATTTTCACCCCTAGGAGGCATCGATGAACCCAACGTTGGAATTCAAGATCTCCCAGCTCCCCGAGAGTCCGGGCGTCTACCAGATGAAGAAGGGGGGAGAGATCATCTATGTCGGCAAGGCGATCAACCTCAAGAACCGCGTCCGGCAGTACTTTCACAGCTCGCGCGACCACACGCCCAAGGTGCAGGCCATGGTGGCCAACATCGACGACTTTGACATCATCCTGTGCGACACGGAGCTGGAGGCGCTGATCCTCGAGTGCAACCTCATCAAGAAGTACCGTCCCTACTACAACATCCTGCTCAAGGACGACAAGCAGTACCCCTACATCCGCATCGACCTCAAGCAGGACTATCCGCGCGTGGAGCTCGTGCGCCGCGTGGAAAAGGACGGCGCCAAGTACTTTGGGCCCTACATCGGCGCCACGGTTGTGCGCGACGTGTTGGAGGTCCTGCACAACTCCTTTCCCCTGCGGACCTGCCGGCACGAGTTCTCCTTCGGCCACGGCATGGGCGGAAAGCACCGGCCCTGCCTGCGTTATCAGATGGGGCTGTGCCTTGCGCCCTGCACGGGGAACGTCTTTCCCGGCCAGTACCGGCAGATGCTCGACGAGATCATCGCCTTTTTGAATGGGAAGCACGAGGACGTGGTCAAAAAGATGCGGGAGCAGATGATGGAGGCCTCCAAGAACCTGGAGTTTGAGCGGGCGGCCATGCTGCGCGACCGCATCGTCGCCATGGAGCAGGTGCTCCAGAAGCAGAAGGCGCTGGCCGTTGCCGGGGGCGACCAGGACGTGGTGGCCGTCTCCACCGACGGGGTGGACGCGGTGATCGAGGTCATCTACATGCGCGAGGGCAAGATCCTGGGCAGCGATCACTTCATCATGCAGCGCGCGGAGGCGCAGGAACGGGAGAGCTTGGCCATGTTTCTGCTGCAATACTACGACAATGCGTCCTACATCCCCAAGGAGATCCTGCTGGACGAAGAGGTCGAGGACCTGGACGTCATGGAAAAGCTCCTGAGCGAAAAAAAGGGCGCGCGCGTCCATATCCTCGTTCCCCAGAGGGGAGACAAGAAGAAACTGGTGGACATGGCGCGAAAAAACGCCGAGGACATCGCCTCCAAGCGGCGGGAGCAGTTCGTCCGGCAGAAGGCCCGCACCATCGGCGCCTGCAAGGAACTGGCGCAGGCCCTGGGCCTGGACTTTGTGCCGCGTCGCATCGAGGGCTATGACATCTCCAACACGCAGGGCACGCTCTCGGTGGCCTCCATGGTGGTGGCCATCAACGGCCAGCCGGCGCGGAACCAGTACCGCCACTTCCGCATCAAGACGGTCGTGGGCGCCAACGACTTTGCCTCCATGGCGGAGGTCATCTCCCGGCGCTTCACACGCGGGGAGCGCGAACGCCTGGAGGCGGTCAAGAGCGGAAATGTGCCGGATGGGTTTGCGGACCTTCCGGACCTGGTGCTCATCGACGGCGGCCCGGAGCAGCTCCGCTTTGCGCAGGAGGCCATCCACGCGGTGCCCATGGAGAAATACCCCGCCATGTTCGGCCTGGCCAAGCGCCTGGAGGAGATCTACCTGCCCGGGCGCGAGGACCCCATCCGCCTGGACGAGCACAGCGAGGCCTTGCGCCTCATCCAGCGCGTGCGCGACGAGGCGCACCGCTTCGCCATCACGCACCACAGGGGCCTGCGCACCAAGCGATCCGTGGCCAGCCGTCTGGAGGAAATCCCGGGCATCGGCGCCACGCGCCGGCGCGCGCTTTTGACGCACTTTCCCAACATCGAGGCGATCCGCGAAGCGACGATGGAGGAGCTGTTGGACGTGCCGGGAATGAACCGCCCGGCCGCGGAAGCCGTGTATGCGTTCTTCCATGCGAAATGAAAATCCGGGCTTGTACATTTCCCCATTACCCGATATAATGAAAGAGGATTTCGACGCGGAGGAAGACGCTATGGCGATTAAACTCATCGCATTCGATATGGACGACACGCTCCTGCTCGACGACCGCACCATCGGGGCGCGCACGCTGCGCGCCCTGCGCGCGGCGCACGAGCAGGGCGTGAAAATCGTTCCGGCCACCGGGCGCGGCAAGCACTCGATGTGGAACTACGTGCAGCAGATCGGCGTGGCAGACGCCGCCATCTGCACAAACGGCGCCCAGGTCTACGACGGCGCGGGCAACCCGATCCGGGAGTGCCCGGTTCCGCTGGATCTCGCCCGCGAGATCGTGCGGTTCGCACAGGAGAACGGCTGGTACGTCCAGGGCTATTCCGAGGACGACTACTTCTTTGCGGAGGAGACGGAAGAGACGCGGCTCTACGCGCGGCTCTCGAACCACATGGGCAAGGCGGTGGGGAATCTGCTGCAGTACATGCAGGCCCCGCCCTTTAAGCTGCTCTTTGTGCAGACGGACATGGAGAAGATGGCGCGCCTCAAGGAGCAGGCCTTCGCCCGCTTTGGAAAGGCGCTGTGCGTGTTTGACTCCAAGCCCTTTTACCTGGAGATGACGGACCACGGCGCGACCAAGGGCGCGGCGGTTCGGTACCTGGCCGAACGGTTCGGGCTCCTGCCCGGGGAGACCATGTGCTTTGGCGACAGCGGCAACGACCTGTCCATGATCGAGAGCGCCGGCGTCGGCGTGGTCATGGGCAACGCCCGCGCAGAAATCCAGGCGCATGCCGACCTGATTGCCCCCACCAACCAGGAAGAGGGCGTGGCGCAGGTCATCGAACAGTACGTTTTGCAGGGGTGATGGAATGATCTCGCTCAAGGAGTTTATCGACACGCTGGAGCTGGAACCCGTCGTCATGGCAGACCGCGACGAGATCAACCTGGAAACCAGCGACGTCAACCGCCCGGGCCTGCAGCTCTCCGGGTTCTTCGATTACTTTGCGGCGGATCGCCTGCAGGTCATCGGCAAGGCGGAGATGCAGTACCTCCTGGCGCTGGAGCCGGAGGTGCGCAAGGAGCGGTTGGACAAGTACATGTCCTACAACATCCCGGTCGTGGTGGTTTGCCGCAACATGCCCGTGCCGCCGGAGATGGTGGAGGCGGCGCAGCGCCACAATGTCGCGCTTTTGCGCTCGCGCCTTGTGACCACGCGGTTCATGCTGCAGGCATCGATGTTCATCGGCGCAAAGCTTGCCCCGCGCATCACGCGCCACGGCGTGCTCATGGACGTGTTTGGCATCGGCGTCATGATCACGGGCGAATCCGGCGTGGGCAAGAGCGAGGCGGCGCTGGAGCTGGTCAAGCGCGGACACCGCCTGGTCGCCGACGACGTGGTGGAGATCTGCAAGGTTTCCGACGTCCGCCTGGTGGGCGAGGCGCCGGAGATGGTGCGCCACTTCATGGAGATCCGCGGCGTGGGCATCATCAACGTCAAGAACATGTACGGCGTGGGCGCGGTCATCAACTCCAAGTCCATCGACATGGTCATCCACCTCGAGCTCTGGGACAACAACAAGGAGTACGACCGCCTGGGCCTCAACGAGGACTTCACAGCGGTGCTGGGGGTAAAGCTCCCCAAGCTGACGCTGCCCGTGCGCCCCGGACGCAACCTGGCCATCGTCATCGAGGTTGCGGCGAGCAACCATCGCCTCAAGAAGATGGGCTACAACGGCGCGCAGGAGCTCAACGACAGGCTCTCAGCCAAAATTCAAAACCGGTAAAGACGCTTTCACAAGCGCGTTACATATCTTGCAAAGACTTGGGAGGTAGCATTTATGGTATACGTTGGTGTGGATCTGGGTGGAACGAACATCGCGGTCGGCCTTGTGGATGAGAACGGCAAAATCCTGCACAAGGACAGCGTGCCCACGCTCCTGCAGCGCGGCCCCGAACCCATCATCAAGGACATGGCGAATCTTTCGCTGAAGGTTATCAAGGACGCGGGCTATACGTTGGACGACGTCAAGGCCGTGGGCGTTGGCGTTCCGGGCCTTGCGGACCCCAAGACCGGCGTGGTCATCTTCTGCACGAACCTCCGCTGGCACATGGTTCCCCTGCGCGAGATCATGCAGTCCATCATCGATAAGCCCATCTTCATCGACAACGACGCGACCGTTGCCGGCCTGGCGGAGTCCGTTGCGGGCGTTTCCGCGGGCGTGGCCAACTCCATCTTCCTGACGCTGGGCACGGGCGTTGGCGGCGGCGTGATCATCAACCACAAGATCTACTCCGGCTCGCACGGCGTTGGCTCGGAGCTGGGCCACATGACCGTGCAGTGCGAGGGCCGTCCCTGCACCTGCGGCTCCATCGGCTGCTGGGAGCAGTACTCCTCTGCGACTGCGCTCATCCGTCAGGGCCGCGAGGCGGTGGAGAAGAATCCGGACAGCCTCATCGTCAAGATGGTCAACGGGGACCTGAGCAAGATCGAGGCGCGCACGGTCATCGACGCCGCGCGCGAGGGCGACAAGGTCGCCTGCGAGGTCTACGATAAGTACATCTACTACCTGGCCATCGGCATCGTGGCCCTCATCAACGCGTTTGACCCGGAGATCATCGCCCTGGGCGGCGGCGTTTCCAAGGCCGGGGACTTCCTGCTCAAGCCCCTGCGCGAGAAGGTCGCCCAGTACGTGTTCTATAAGGATCTGCCCTATGCCAAGATCGAGATCGCCACGCTCGGAAGCGACGCGGGCATCATCGGCGCGGCCATGCTGGGCAAGTAAGCGTTGACCCCAAAAAAGGCGGAGGAGAGCGTACAACAGAGTCAAGATATCATTGATTCTGTGAACTTTCTTCCGCCTTTCTTGTGTGAAGAGGGGGAAAAGTGCTATACTGTATGGCAATGACATCGAGTGCGGGAGGGAAAAGATTGAACAAAGTGGAGCTGCTCGCACCTGCGGGAGAGATGCAGGCGCTCATCGCAGCCGTGCAGAATGGCGCGGACGCCGTCTATGTCGGCGGACGCCTTTTCGGCGCGCGCGCGGGCGCCGCGAATTTCGACGGCCCCGCCCTGCGCCAGGCCGCAGAATACTGCCATAAGCGCGGCGCAAAGCTCTATATGACGGTCAACACGCTCGTTCGCAACGAGGAGATGGACGAGGTGTACGCCGTTGTGCGGGAGGCCGTAGAAGCCGGCATCGACGCGGCCATCGTGCAGGATCTGGGCGTTGCCGCGCTCCTTCGCACTTGCTTTCCCGACCTGCACCTGCACGCCAGCACGCAGATGGCCATCGCAACCGCAAGGGGCGCGGCCTATGCCAAGCGCCTCGGCATGACACGCGTCGTTCCCGCCCGGGAGTGCACGCTGGAGGACCTGCGCAAAATCGCGCAGGTCGGCCTGGAGGTCGAGGTCTTTGTGCACGGCGCGCTCTGCGTCTGCTATTCCGGGCAGTGCCTGCTCTCTTCCATGATCGGCGGGCGCAGCGGCAACCGGGGCAGGTGCGCGCAGCCCTGCCGCCTGCCCTATGCGATGGAGGGCAAGAAAAAGCATTTCTTGAGCCCGGCGGACCTCTGCACGCTGGATGACCTCAGGGATCTCGTCGCCGCGGGCGCAACCTCGCTGAAGATTGAGGGCCGCCTCAAGCGGCCGGAATACGTGGCCGTCGTCACGGCCGCCTACCGCCGCGCGCTGGACAACGCCCTGGAGGGCCGGCCGCCGCAGCCCGGCGACCGGGAGGAATTGCTCGCGGTGTTTAACCGCGGCGGCTTTACACGCGGCTACGCCACGGGCGGCAACGACGTGGAAATCATGGCCACGGCTCGTCCCAACCACTGGGGCGTGCGCGTGGGCGAGGTTCTGCGCGTCCGCGCAGGCCGGGCGAGCGTCCGGCTGGAAGTGCCCCTGCAGGATGGCGACGGGCTCGAGGCCCGCGGAAAGGGCGGGGATCACGGCATCCTGGTGCAGATCGCGCCGGATGGAACCTTGCGCGTGCCCGAGGGCGTGCGGCCCGGAGACGTCCTGTTCCGCACGACGGACTCAGCGCAGCTTCGGCGCGCGCAGGAGAGCTGGCAGGGCGAGAGGCAACGCACGCGCGTGGACGCGCGCTTCCGTGCGCGGATCGGGGAAGCCTGCCGGCTGTCCTTGGGCGGGTGCGAAGCCGTGGGCGAGGTCGTGCAGCCGGCGCGCGGCCGCCCGCTAGACGAGGCGTCGGTGCGCCGCCAAATCGAAAAGCTGGGCGACACCGTGCTGGAGCTCGGCAGCTTGCAGGTCGAGCTGGACGAAGGCGCCTTCCTGCCGGTGTCTGCGCTCAACGCGCTGCGGCGCGCGGCAGCGGAGCAATGGGAACAGAATTGCCTTCGCGCCAACACGCCGCCCCCGACCGTGCGGGAAAAACCCGCACAGCCGGAGAACGCGTACCGGCCGCCCAAGGCGCCCCTGCTGCTCTTCCAGTCGGAGCGGGTAGACGAGCTTTTGGCGGCGCAGGGGGAGGCGGACGCGCTCTACTTTGCGCCGAGGGACTGGACGCCTGATGCGCTGGGGACGGAACTTGCACGCCTGCCGGCGGAGGTGGCGGTTGTCCTGCCGCCGCAGCTCACAGATGCGGAGATGGACGCCGCTTGGCCGCTGCTCCAGGGCCGGACGCTCGTGTGCAACAACGTGGCGCAGCTTTCGGACGGGTGCATCGCGGACGCGGGGCTCGGCGCCATGAACGCAGGAGCGGTACAGGAGCTCCTGCGCGCGGGCGCACAGCGCGTGACGGCGTCGGCCGAGTGCACGCTTGCGCAGGCGGAACGCCTGGCAACGTGCGCCCCGATGGAGATGATCGTGCGCGGAAACGTGCCGTGGATGACGCTGCGGCACTGCCCCATTCGAGCGGAAAAGGGTCTGGGCGCCAAGGGGCGCGAGAGCTGCCGGCTGTGCGGCGGAAAGGGCTCGGCTCTGGTGGATCGCCGCGGGGAGCGGCTCCTGCTCCGGCCCTATCGAGCGGGGACAGGCTGCCGCGTGCAGGTCTACCCCGAAAAGACGTTTTCCGCGCTGGCGGAGATGCCGCGCATTGCGCGGGCCGGGTTTGCGGCCGTGCGCGTCATCGGGGGTTTGGAGGATCTCCGGCTCTGCCGCCGCGCGCTCTCGGGCGAACGGGTGGAGGAGAGCGCAAAGGAAACGATGGTTGGACACCTGTACAAGGGTGTGGAATGATACGAGAGGTTGGAAACCATGCAGGAAAAATCACTAAAGGTCCTGGAATTCTATAAGATTCGGGACATGCTTGCGGAGCGGGCGGCTTCAAGCCTCGGCAAGGAGCGCTGCGCCGCCCTCGTTCCGGTCAACGACATCCGGGAGATTGCGCGGATGCAGGCCGAGACGGAGGAGGCCGCAACCCTCATCGCCCGCACGGGCGTGCAGCCCATTCCCGCCTTTGACGATGCGCAGTCGCAGATTGCCCGCGCCAAGGTGGGGGGCATTCTCTCGCCCAAGGACTTGCTCCTTTGTGCGCGGCTGATGCAGGCGTCGCGCTCGGTCCGCCGGACGCTGGTCGGGGATAAGGAGGACGCAGACGAGGCGGAGACCCCGAACCTGGTCGGTTTGGCCCGCACGCTGTTCCCCATGCGCCGGCTGGAGGACGAGATCTTTGCCAGCATCCTCTCCGAGGAGGAAATTGCGGACTCCGCAAGCCCGGGGCTTGCCTCCGTGCGGCGCAAAATCCGCTCCGCCAACGAGCGCATCCGCGACAAACTCAACAGCTACCTGCACTCCGGGACCATGGCCCGCTACCTGCAGGACACCCTCATCACCATGCGCCAGGGCCGGTACGTGCTGCCCGTGCGGGCGGAATACCGCTCGCAGGTGCCGGGCATTGTGCACGACCAGTCCGCAAGCGGTGCCACGCTCTTCATCGAGCCTATGGCCATTGTGGAGATCAACAACGACCTGCGCGGCCTGATGGGGGAGGAGCGCGCGGAGATCGAGAAGATTCTGCAGCAGTTTTCGGAGGAAATTGCCGCAGAGGCCTCGGCGCTGCTGGACAACCAGCGCATCCTTGCCGAGCTTGACTTCATCTTTGCCAAGGGCGCGCTCGCGCGCCAGATGCGCGCCGTGCAGCCCAAGATCAACGACGCGGGGTACATCGAGATCAAGCGGGGCCGGCATCCCCTCATCGATCCGGAGAAGGTCGTGCCCAGCGATCTTTGGATCGGAAAGGACTTTACCACGCTGGTCGTCACCGGGCCCAACACCGGCGGCAAGACCGTGACGCTCAAGACCGTCGGGCTCTTTACGCTCATGATGCAGGCAGGGCTTCAGGTTCCCGCGATGCTGGGTACGGAGCTGGCCGTGTTTGACGACGTGTTTGCCGACATCGGCGACGAGCAGTCGATCGAGCAGTCGCTCTCCACCTTTTCCTCGCACATGGTCAACATTGTGCACATCTTAAAGAGCGTCACGCCGCGCTCGCTGGCGCTCTTTGACGAGCTCGGCGCGGGCACAGACCCCACCGAAGGCGCGGCGCTGGCCATGTCCATCTTAGACAAGCTCCTCACATACAAGACAAGGACGCTCGCCACCACGCATTACTCGGAGCTCAAGGCGTATGCGCTGACGCACAAGGGCGTGGAGAACGCGTCCGTGGAGTTCAACGTCGAGACGCTGCGGCCCACCTACCGCCTTTCCATCGGGATTCCGGGCAAGTCCAACGCCTTTGAGATCTCCCGCAAGCTCGGCCTTTCCGAGGAGATCATCGACGCGGCCAAGGAATGGCTCAGCGGCGAGCAGATCCGCTTTGAGGACGTCATCACCACGGCGGAAATGCAGCGCCAGACCGCGGAGCGCGAGCGCCAGCTTGCCGAGGAAGCGCACAACGAGACCGTGCGCTTGCGCGACCAGGCCGAGCAGGAGCGCAAAAAGCTGGAAGAACAGCGCGAAAAGATTCTGCGCAAGGCGCGCGAGGACGCGAGGCGCGTTCTCCACAGCGCCCAGGCCGAGGCGGAGGGCATCATCCGCGACCTGAAGAAGGCCGCGCAGGAGCAGAACGCCAAGGACCGCGAGATTCTGGAGGCGCGCAGGAAGCTCCAGGGCGACCTGGATCAGCTTGCAGAGCCCATGACCAAGGAGAACGCCAGCGCGGAGGGAGCGCCGCTGAAAGCCGTGACGCTCGGACAGACCGTGCTCATCCCAAGCCTGGGGTGCACAGGTTCGGTCCTCGCCCTGCCGGACAAGAACGGCGAGGTGCAGCTCCAGGTCGGCTTGATGAAGATGAAGCAGCCCCTTTCCGCGCTGCGCGCCGCGGCGCAGGCTTCCGCTCCCAAGAAGGAAAAGGGACGCCGGGCCATCAAGGTGGCTGCGCCCCAGGTCTCCCTGGAGCTGGACGTTCGCGGCCAGCTGCCGGAGGAGGCGATCGACAACGTGGACAAGTACCTGGACGACTGCATGCTGGCGGGCGTCAGCGAGGTCTCCATCGTCCACGGCAAGGGCACCGGCGTTTTGCGCAACGAGATCTCCCAGCACCTGCGGCACCATCCGCACGTTGCAGAGTTCCGCTTGGGCCGGTACGGAGAAGGGGAAACCGGCGTCACCATCGTGACGCTGAAGTGAGAAATCCCTTTGGGGGGAAGACAGAAGGAGTGAACGAGAATGGAAAACACGCGCGTACTCATCGTGGACGATGATCCCAACATCAACCAGCTCATCAAGCTCTACCTGGAGAAGGAGGGCTTTGAGACCGAGACGGCGACCCGCGGCGACGATGCCCTAAACCTCTTTAAGAAGAACCCGCCGCACATCGTCTTGCTGGACCTGATGCTGCCCGGCATGGACGGCTGGCAGGTCTGCCGGGAAATCCGCAAGATCAGCACCATTCCCATCATCATGCTCACCGCCAAGGACGAGACCTTCGACAAGGTCCTGGGCCTGGAGCTCGGTGCGGACGACTACATGACAAAGCCCTTTGACCCCAAGGAGCTGATCGCGCGCATCAAGGCCGTCATCCGCCGCACGCAGTCCGTCGTGGCGCCGGAGCGGGAGGTCGCCTACCCGAACCTGGTCATCAACATGAGTACCTACCTCGTCACCTACAACGGCAAGGACATCGAGATGCCGCCCAAGGAGATCGAGCTGCTCTACTTCCTGGCGTCGCATCCCAACAAGGTCTTTACCCGCGACCAGCTGTTGGAGCAGGTCTGGGGATTTGACTACTTCGGCGACTCCCGCACCGTGGACGTGCACATCAAGCGCATCCGCGAAAAGCTGGTGGGCTGCGAAGAATACGGTTGGCACATCAAGACCATCTGGAGCGTTGGCTATAAGTTCGAGGTGAAGTAATCCATGTTCCACAAGCTGCTTTTGCGCCTGTCTGCCAACTTCATGGCGGTGCTGATGATCGTTCTGCTGGTGCTCGGCGCGTTGGTATCCCGGTTTATGTGGATCAATGAGTTCAACACGGGCGTGGAGGAGATGAAGCAGGAAGCCGAGGAGATCGCAGACAACTACGAAAACCTCAGCGAGTACCAAATCACCACGCGCGTCTTTGTCGAGAGCATCAACGAGATCGCGGCGGATTCTTCCGTATGGCTGGTGGATCGCAACGGATTGCAGCTCAATGTGACGGGATTGGATGCTTCCACGCCGGACCTCTCCAGCGAGGACGTGCAGAAGTACATGCAGGTCGTGCTGGAGAGCGGCGAACCCATGACCTTCCAGGGCGGGTTTGACAGTTACTTTGGAAAAAACGCCGTCATCACCGTGGCCATGCCGCTGACCAACCGGGAGGAGACGGTGGGCGCCGTGTTCATCCACAAACAGCTCGAGCTGTTTAACGTGGGGTTTGTGCCGCTGTTCCAGGAGCTGTGGATGGCCGCCATGATGGCGAGCCTGCTGGGGCTGATCCTGACGGCCTATACGGCCATGCGGATCACGCGGCCCCTGCGGGAGCTCGCCCACGCCGCCAAGCAGCTCGGCCAGGGAGACATGACCGTCAAGGTCCGGGTCTATGCGGACGACGAGATCGGCGAGGTCTCCAAGGCCTTTAACAACATGGTGGACGAGCTCAAGAACATCGAGGAGCAGAGAAAGGGCTTCGTCGCCAACGTCTCGCACGAGCTGCGCTCGCCCATCACCTCCATTGCCGGGTACTTGCAGGGGATGCTCGATGGAACCATCCCCCCGCAGGACCAGCGCAAGTACATGCAGGTGGTCTACGATGAAACCCAGCGCCTGACGCGGCTCATCCGCGATTTGCTGGATCTTTCCCGCATTGAGTCCGGCAACGTGCCCATGAACCCCGTGGATTTCAACATCAACGAGCTCATGCGCCGCGTGCTCATCAAGTACGAGGGCCGCATCGAGGAAAAGAACATGGAGGTGGAGGCCGACTTTGCCGACGAGCCCTGCATGGTCCATGCGGACATGGACCGGATTGAGCAGGTCGTGTCCAACCTCGTGGACAACGCCATCAAATTCTGCGGCCAATATGGCAAATTGACGCTCGTGACCAAGGTCGACAAGCAGATCTGCTTTGTCTCCGTGATCGACGACGGAGCGGGCATCGACGAAAAGGACCTGCCGCACGTTTTCGACCGGTTCTACACGGTGGATAAGGCGCATACATCCGGCAAGGGCACGGGGCTCGGGCTTTCCATCGTCAAGCAGATCCTGCGGCAGCACGGCCACGACATCACCGTCGAGAGTACGCAGGGCCAGGGGACCAATTTCACGTTCACCCTGGATATGGCGGCAAGTGTTGGCACAAAAAAGTAGCAAAAGCGTTACGAATGTTCATACGGCGTTCACGACTTTGCAAATACTCCGGGGTATACTATATTCAGAATTGATAAGCAAGATTAGGAGGCGTCTTGTATGAGCAATTTCCATGAAGATAATTCCAACAACTACAATGGATATACCAACAACACAAACTACAACGGATACCCCAACAACCAGAATGCGCCCAACTCGTTCCCCGGCTCCAACGGCCCGCAGCATGGAGGCAATCACAATGGCCGCCACAACAGCAACGCGGTTGTGATTGTTTCCATTGCGCTGGTGATGCTGATCCTGGGCGGACTGCTTGGCGTGGCCATCATGCAGGGCATGAATACCAGCCAGCAGGCGCAGCTGGGCAGCGAAGCCACGACGACGCCCGTCGAGACGGCGGAGCCCACGGCGGAGCCGGAGGCCACGCCTGAGGCGCAGACCGTTTCGGGCTCGGCCACTACGTCGCTCGCCGCGTTCTCTGAGCAGATCGCGGATGTCGTGGAGTCCGTGCAGGACAGCGTGGTCGGCATCCACAACTACCAGACCGTCACCACCGGCGGCAACTACGGCGGATACTTTGGTGGCTTCTACCTCCCCTACTACGGCGGCGGTGAGAACAGCGAGCCCCAGACCACAGAGCAGCTGGCTGGTTCCGGTTCCGGCGTCATCTACTCCTCGGACGGCTACGTCATCACGAACTACCACGTGATTGAGGGCG
>JBMNOF010000109.1:0-6495 GCA_050942925.1 Candidatus Spyradocola sp. | reverse complement strand
CCCAATAGGTTTCCGAGCGCCGCAGGACGAGGCAGTCCTCCTCCTCGGCCTCCACGCGGAAGGCGCCGTTGGTCCACGTCCCCTCCTCATCCCGGAGCGGCGCGAACACCGGGAGGGCCAGGAATGCCTCGAGGTACGGGCACCGCGCAACCAGGCGGATCTCCAGCGTCCGCTCGTCCAGGGCGCGCACGCCCAGCTCCGCCTGATCGTCCCCGTAGACCCGCGCCTCGCCGCCCTCGACCCACATGGCCACGTCCATGACATAGGGCGATTCGCTCTCGGGCGTGAGCAGGCGCTCCATCGCCCGGACAAAGTCCTCCGCCTGGACCGGCACGCCATCGGACCATAGGGCGTCCTTGCGCAGGGTAAGGGTGCAGGTTTTGCCGTTCTCGGAAAGGACGTAGCTCTCCGCCGCGCCCATCGTCCAGCCGCCCGAATTATCCGGCCGCGTCAGCCCCTCGTAGAGCAAGCGCGCAAGGGCGCGCTCGCCCGTCTCTCCGGCGAGCTGCGGGTCCAAGCTGTCCGGCTCATCCCCCAGGCAGACCGTGAGCACCGCCTCCCGCTCGGGGGTTGCCGTAGGCGCGGCGGTCTGCAGCGCGGTCTGTGGGGGCTGTGTGGACGGCGCGCAGCCCGCCAGCAGAAGAAGCGCCAGCGCCAGCACGGCGCCCCGGACCCATCTTTGTTTGCCCATGCAGGCTCCCTTCCGGCATGCAAAGGGGAACGGCCGTCTGCCGTTCCCCTTTGCGCCTGCGCGTTTAGCGATGATCGGGCGGCACAACCTCCACCCAATAGCCGTCGGGGTCCTCCACAAAGTAGATGCCCATGGACGGATTCTCAAAGCAGATGCAGCCCATCTTCTCGTGCAGGGCGTGCGCCGCCTCGTAGTCGTCGGTCACAAGGCCCAGGTGGATCTCGTTTTCGCCCAGGTCATAGGGCTTGTCCGCGTGGTCGCGCAGCCAGGTGAGCTCCAGGCGCCAGTAGTGGTTTTCGTCCTCGAGAAAGACGAGCTTGAAGCTCTTGTCCTCGGGCTCGTGGGTACGGGCAATGGTCAGGCCAAAGGCCTCCTGGTAGAACTTGACGCTCTTTTCCAGGTCGCGCACGTTGATGTTGTTGTGGTTCATGACGAACTTCATGTTCTGTTTCCTCCCAATATTCTCTTTTTTGGAACGCCCCGGTCGGGGCGGCTTATCCGATTTCCAGCGTCTGGCCGCGCGCGGTCAGGGCGCGGACGCAGGGGTTTTGCGCGGCAAAGCGCCGCACTAGGGCAACGTCGCCCTGGAAGTGCATGGGCACGAGCGCCTTGGGCTGCACGGCCGACAGAAAGCGCCGCGCGCCGCGGTCCGTGTTTTTCCCCATGCGGGGGTCCAGGGGGAAGAAGGCCACGTCGATCGTGCCGGCATAGGCGGACAGCTCCTGCAGGATGCGCTCGAACCACGCCGTGGCCTCGTCGATCTCCGCCTGCGTGCTCTCGTCCTCCCAGTGCCAGAGGTTGAAGTCCCCGGCATGGAAGATGCGCTTGCCGTCCACGTCCACGAGGAAGCTCACCCCCAGGTCCGTCGACCCGAAGGCGCGCACGGGCATTCCGAGCACCGACCCGCTCTCCCCTTCGCGCATGCGGCGTCCGGGGATGGACGCGGGGAAGTCCTCGCTCACCACGATCTGCTCAAAGGGCAGCGCCAGCACCTCCCCGCAATAGTGGTCGGAGTGGCTGTGCGAGAGGAAGAGCGCGCTGCGCGCATGCGCGCGCACGTCCGCCTCCGTGACGACCCCGCCCGCAAGGCCCGTCCTTCCGGGGGCGGGATGGGGATTCGTCTCGTCAAAGACCAGCAGGGCGTCCCCCTGCTCCACGGCAAAGCCGCTGTGGTCCAGATACGTGATCTTCATGATTTCCTCACAAACTTCTGCGGCTTTCCCGCGCCAATGGCCGGAATCCACTCCGTCCGCAGCCACGCGGTCAGGCCGGCGTCGGTCTTTTCCAGGTCCACCCAGATCGTTCGAATGTCCGGATAGAGGGTCACGCGGCCGAAGAAGCGTCCGCCCTCCCACGCGCCCCATCCGCAGGACTGGAGCGCCTGTCCCTCCGGGTCCTTCCACCGGCTGAGGCGGGGAACGCCGTCCAGGCCAAGCTCCATGTCCATCCGCGCGCCGCGCAGCGTCAGGGAGAGCACCAGGCTTCCCTCCCCACGGGCCAGGGCGATCTCGCTCCATTCCGCCCCTTCCGCCTGCGCGCGATAGGCGCCCAGCGCCGCCTCGGGCACGGGGACAAAGGCGTGCGGCTGCGGATGCGCCACGGCCGCCGTGAGCTCCGCCAGGCGCGCGCACGCCGCCGGGTTCTCCGGCAGGGGCGCCGGTTTCACGCCGGGCATCACGAAGAAGCGCGCAAGCACCTGCGCGTAGTCCGAGACCTCGCCGTGCAGCGCGGAGTTAAAGAGGATGACCATGTCCTCGGACGGGACGATAGCCGCCTGCTGGGCGCCCGCGCCGTCGATGCGGTAGGCGTCGGCGTAGTCGCAGATCCAGAACTGGTAGCTGTAGCCGGAGCCCCAGGAGTTGCTCCCGTCGCCGTTGTCGATCTTCTTTTTGGACACGAGGTCCACCCATTTCTCGGGAAGGATCTGCTCGCCCTGCCACTTTCCGCGCAGCAGGTAGAGGTTGGCCAGGCGCAGCACGTCCATGGCCGTGGCGTGCAGGCCAAAGCCGCCCGAGCACGCGCCCTGGACGCGATCCCAGTCGCCGTCCTTTATCTCGATGCCGATCTTGTCAAAGACGCGCTCGCGGAGGTATGCGTACAGGGACTTGCCCGTCACGCGTTCGACGAGCATGCCCAGCATGTTGCTGTTGCCCGTGTTGTAGACGAAGCGCTCGCCCGGCGCATAGGGCACGGGCAGCGCGAAATAGGCCTTGGGACCGCCCTGGCGGAAGGCCTCCATGGCGTCCTCCGCGTGGCCGCTGGCCATGGCGAGCAGGTCGCACACGCGCATCTTCTTTCCGTTTTCACAGACCGTGTCCGGGTCCACCTCCGGAAAATAGGGCAGAACCCGGTCCTCCAGCTTCAGGAGTCCGTCGCCCAGGGCAAGGCCCAGGGCCGTGGCCATGAAGCTCTTGGTCTGGGAGTAGATCGCGTGCTTTGTCTCCGGGCCGTAGGGCGCAAAATAGGCCTCACAGACCAGTTTTCCGTGCCGAAGCAACAGGAAGTCATGAATCTCTATGCCGCGCATTGCGCCGGTGCGCGCCGCCTCCAGCGTGCGGACGAGCCAAGCCGAGTCGATTCCCTGCGCCTCCGGCGTTGTGCGTGCAAACTGCATCGGGGTCATGTATTCCCCTCCCCCAACTTCTTTTTTTCTCTGTCTTTCATTATACAGGAAGGCACGCGGCTTTTGCAAGAGAAAAGCCTTGCGCAAAACTTAACCGCCGGGGCGGAAAATGCGCTTGACACCGCGGCTGCGGCCATCCTATAATAGACGGGAACGCGATGAAGAAGTCATGCGCACGCAGTCCGTCCCTCACAAGAGAGCCCGCACACGGTGAAAGCGGGCAGGGTTCGGCGCGGAGCGCGCCGCTTCGGAGCACCCGCAAGCCAATGCGGGCGGATTCCCACCGTTACAGGGGATACGAGTTGGGCGCGGACTCTGCGCCAACTTGGGTGGTACCGCGGAAGCCTCGCCTTCGTCCCAAGAAGCACTTGGGCGGGGGTTTTCTTTTTCCTATTTTCAATCTGGAAGGGAGTCTTTTTTCCATGAAAAACGTCACCTCCGCAGAGCTGCGCGCGATGTTCCTGCGCTTCTTTCAGGAGCGGGGCCATGCCGTCATCGCCTCTGCCTCCGTCATCCCGGAAAACGACCCGACGGTTCTCTTCACCACCGCCGGCATGCACCCGCTGGTCCCCTACCTCCTTGGCGCCAAGCACCCGGAGGGCACGCGCCTGACCGACGTGCAGAAGTGCATCCGCACCGGCGACATCGACGAGGTCGGCGACGCCTCGCACCTGACCTTCTTTGAGATGCTGGGCAACTGGTCGCTCGGCGACTACTTCAAGAAGGAAGCCATCTCCTGGTCCTGGGAGTTCCTGACCAGCCCGGAGTGGCTGGGCATCGATCCGGACCGCCTGGCCTTCTCCGTCTTTGCGGGCGACCAGGACGCCCCCGCCGACACCGAGGCCCACGACCTGTGGCGCGCCTGTGGCGTAAAGGAGGACCACATCTTCTACCTGCCCAAGGAGAACAACTGGTGGGGTCCCGCCGGCATCACCGGCCCCTGCGGCCCGGATACGGAGATGTTCATCATCACCGACAAGGAGCCCTGCGGCCCGGATTGCTCCCCCGCCTGCTCCTGCGGCCGCTACCTGGAGATCTGGAATGACGTCTTCATGCAGTACAACAAGCAGGCGGACGGCAGCTTCACGCCCCTTGCGCAGAAGAACGTGGACACCGGCATGGGCCTGGAGCGCACGATCTGCGTGCTGACGGGCAAGAAGAGCGTCTACGAGACGGACGCCTTTGCCGACATCCTGGCCAAGATCGGCCAGCTCTGCGGCAAGACCTACGATCCCGCGGACGAGGAGAACGTGCGCGCCTTCCGCATTGTCGCGGACCACACGCGCACCGCCACCATGATCATGGGCGACCGCAAGGGCGTCTCTCCCTCCAACGTGGACCAGGGCTACGTGCTGCGCCGCTTGATCCGCCGCGCGGTGCGCATGGGCATGAAGCTGGGCCTGCCGGAGGGGTCTCTGGCCGACATCGCGCAGGTGGTCATCAACCAGTACCGCGACGTGTATCCGGAGCTCGTGGAGAATGAGAACTTCGTCCTGGAGCAGTTCCGCCTGGAGGAGGACCGCTTCCAGCGCACCCTCAAGCAGGGCCAGAAGGAGTTCGACAAGGCCGTGTCCCGCTTGAACGGCTCCACGGTCATCGACGGCCTGACCGCCTTCCACCTCTACGACACCTACGGCTACCCGATCGAGCTGACCATGGAAATGGCGGCGGAGCGCGGCCTGACCGTGGACAAGGACGGCTTTGACGAGAACTTCAAGAAGCACCAGCAGAACTCCCACGCCGGTGCGGAGCAGCGCTTCAAGGGCGGCCTGGCCGACCACAGCGTGCAGACGGCCCGCCTGCACACCGCGACGCACCTGCTGCACGCGGCACTGCGCCAGGTCCTGGGCGACGAGGTCGCGCAGAAGGGCTCCAACATCACCGCCGAGCGCCTGCGCTTCGACTTCTCCTTCCATCGCAAGGTGACCAAGGAGGAGCTCAAGCAGGTGGAGGACATCGTCAACGCCAACATCCAGGCGGCCTACCCCATCACGGTGGAAGAGACCACGGTGGAAGAGGCCAAGAAGGAGGGCGCCATCGGCCTGTTCGAGTCCAAGTACGGCGAGCGCGTCAAGGTCTACACCATGGGCCCGGCCTCCAAGGAGATCTGCGGCGGCCCGCACGCCTCCAACACCGCTGAGCTCGTCTCCTTCAAGATCCTGAAGGAGGAGTCCTCCTCCGCCGGCGTGCGCCGCATCAAGGCGGTCATCGGCGCCAATCCCGAGGCGTAATCCTGCATTTTGAACGGCAACGAGCCTGCGCTTCCGCAAACGCTGCGGGGCGCAGGCTCGTTTTTTCTATAGACCGACAAAAGGAGGCGATTTTCTTTGAAATCCTTTGACGACGTGGTGTTCAACCTCCACCCTATCGACCTTGCCGCCGGGCAAAAGGCCGTAGAACCCCTTCTCATCCCGGGCGAGGCGGTGACGGCGGCCTTTGCCACCGTGCGCGACAAGGTGGTCTTTACCGACCGCCGGGTCATCGCGGTGGACATTCAGGGCATTGGCAAAAAGGTGAGCTATTGCAGCCTTCCCTACACCCGCGTCTCGAGCTTCTGCATTGAGACGGCGGACGTCTTTGATCTGGACAGCGAGCTGACGCTCCACCTGCCCTCCGGCTCCAAGGCCACCTTTGAGTTCTCTGCGGGGTTCGACATCCGCGGCCTGTGCCGGGCGATTGCCGCCCGCATCCTCTAGCGCCGCCGCGCGCGGGGCCGGGTGCGCTCCCAGCTCTCCTCCAGCAGCGCGAGGATTTGGCTGTCGTCCGCCCCGCCGTCCAGGAGGATGGTGAGCCAGTGCGCCTTGTTCATGTGGTAGGCGGGCAGGAACCCGGGCGCCTGCCGCAGCGAGGCGACCAGGATCGGGTCGGCCTTGACGTTGAGCACGTCCAGCCGTCCCTCCCCGGGCAGGCCCAGGTGCGCGCGCGTCACGTTCATCACCAGGCCGAACCACTTTCCGTTGGCCGGATGCCGCAGCACGGCGCTTTCCGGGTCGCCCACAAAGGGATAGTCCGCCTCGACGCCGAACGCCTCCCGCACGTGCCGGAACAGCTGCTCTCTCGTCATTTTCCATCCTCCCTCCGAAACAAACGGGCGGGGGGGGGGGGGGGGGGGGGCGGGGCCCCCCCCCCCCCCCCCCCCCCCCCAACCCACCAAGGACACAGCGACCGACAAGTTGAACAA
>JBMNOF010000108.1:0-6511 GCA_050942925.1 Candidatus Spyradocola sp. | reverse complement strand
GCCTGAGACGGAGATAAAAAACGCGCCGCCGGAAGAGAGGTCTTCCGGCGGCGCGTTTTGCGCGCTTATACGGGTCCGGTTAGGAGAAAGTGCAAGCTGCGCAGGTAGCCGATGGCAAAGAGCCCCACGGCGAGAAGCACCAGCCCGACGGCGGCCAGAATCCGCTTCCAGGAGAGCCGCTCCCGGTAGAGGCCGACGGCGTAGGCTGCGCAAAAGCCGCCGATCAGGCCGCCGATGTGGCCGAGGTTGTCGATGCCCGTGCTCAGGAAGCCGTTGAGAAGGTTCAGGCCGATGAAGGCCAGCACCTGCATGCCGAAAACCTGGTTAAAGACCTGCTTGTGCCGCGTGCGGAAGTAGAGCAGCGCGCCAAAGATGCCAAAGATCGCGCCCGAGGCGCCGACGGACACGGACAGCGGGTCCGAGACGGCAAAGGACAGGAGCGAACCGAAGAGGCCCGCCGCCAGGTACACCACGAGGTAGCGCATGCGGCCGAGCAGCAGCTCGGCATGCGGGCCCCAGAAGTACAGGCCGATCAGGTTGGAGAGGATGTGCATGAAGTTGGCGTGCAGGAAACAGGCGGTCAGCAGGCGCCAGTATTGCCCGGACGCGATGAGGAGATTCTCCTTCGCGCCCAGGGTCAGGATGGTCTGGCCATAGGGCCAGCGAAGGACGTACTGCAGAAACAGCTCCACGAGAAAGACCGCGACGTTGATCCCGATCAGGGCGTAGGTGACGTAGGGACGCGAGCGGTTGATGGAGATGCGCTCCGGCTGCTGCATCTTCAGGCCTCCTTGTGCGCACGGACAAAGGTCTCGATGCGGCGAATGGCTTCCTCGATCTTTTCGGTGGAGGTGGCGTAGGAGCAGCGGATGTGCCCCTCGCCGCTCGGGCCGAAGGCCGTGCCCGGGACGGTGGCGACGCGCTGTTCGCGCAGCAGGCGCTCGCAGAACTCGTCGCTGGTCATGCCGGTCGGGGCGATGCTGGGGAAGACGTAAAACGCGCCCAGCGGCTCAAAACAGGGCAGGCCCATGCTGCGGAACGCCTGCACCAGCAGGCGCCGGCGGCGGTCGTAGACCTCGCGCATGTGGACGACGGAGGCGTAGTGGTTCTCGCGGCCGCTGCGCAGGGCCTCCAGCGCCGCGGCCTGGCCCTGCACGGGCGCGCACAGCGCGGTGAACTGGTGGATCTTGCACAGGAGCTTGGCCAGGGGCGCTGGCGCGCAGGCGTAGCCCATGCGCCAGCCCGTCATGGCAAAGGCCTTGGAGAAGCCGTTGAGCGTAATCGTCCGCTCGAACATGCCCTCGATTGAGGCGAAGGAGACGTGCTGGCGGCCGCCGTAGGTGAGCTCGGAGTAGATCTCGTCCGAAATGACCATGACGTTCGTGCCGGCCAGGGCGCGGGCGACGTCCTCCAGGTCCGCGCGCTCCATGATGGCGCCGGTGGGGTTGTTGGGATAGGGCAGGATGAGGGCCTTGGTGCGCGGGGTCAGGCGGCGGGCGATTTGCTCGCCCGTCAGGCGGAAGCCGAGGGAGGCGTCCGTGGGAACGCCCACCGCGACGCCCCCGGCCAGGCGCACGCACGGCGAGTAGGAGACGTAGGAGGGCTCGGGCACGAGCACCTCGTCCCCCGGCTCGACCAGGGCGCGCAGGGCAAGGTCGATGCCCTCGGAAGCGCCCACCGTCACCACGATCTCGTCCTGCGGGTTATAGGAGATCCCGCAGCGGTCGCGCAGGTAGTCGGCGATCTCGCGCCGCAGCTCGATCGTGCCCCAGTTGGAGGTGTAGTGCGTGTGGCCCTGCTCGATGGAGTAGATGGCCGACTCGCAGATGTTCCAGGGCGTGACGAAGTCCGGCTCGCCAACGCCCAAGGAGATGGCGTCCTTCATGGTGCTGACGATGTCAAAGAACTTGCGGATGCCGCTGGGCGGGATGTCCCGCACCGTGCGGTTGACGATGTCTGCGTAATTCACGGCGTCACCGCCAGTCTGTGGTCCGCGTGCTCCTCGTCGAGGATCACGCCGTCGACCTTGTATTTCTTGAGGACGAAGTGCGTGGAGGTGGACAGCACGCTCTCGATGGTGGCCAGCTTCTGCGAGACGAAGTTGGCCAGGGTGCGCAGGCTTTCGGCCTGGACCTCGAGCATGAGGTCGTAGGCGCCGCTCATCAGGTAGACGGCCGTGACCTCGTCAAAGCGGTAGATGCGCGCGGCGATGGCGTCAAAGCCCATGTCGCGCTGGGGCGTGACCTTGACTTCGATGACGGCCTTGACCTTTTCGATCGGGGTCTTGTCCCAGTTGACAAGGGCAGGATAGCCCACGATGACGCGCTCGCTCTCGAGCTTGTCCACGGCGGCGCGGACCGCCTCTTCCTGCATGCCCAGAAGCACCGCGGCCCGCTCGGGCGTCACGCGCGCGTCCTCGTACAGGAGCTCCAAGACCTTCATCTCTTCCTGGGTTAACGACATGGCATTCCCTCCCTTACGTATTGTCGATAGTGTATCACCTTTGGACCGGATGCGTCAATGCGTCCGCGTCCGGGATTTTCGCCGGGTTTGGGACAAATGCGTCCCACTCCGGCGGCCAGGGCCAGCCCTCCAGGCGCAGGAGCGCGCGCTTGACGTCCAGCCGGCCGGCAAAGTAGCCGCCGGGGCCGTCCTTTGCGACGACCCGGTGGCAGGGAATGCGAATGGCCAAGGGGTTGCGGCGGTTGGCCTGCCCCACGGCCTGGTAGCCCGTGGTCCCGGCAAAGCGCGCCTCCTGGGCGTAGGTCAGGACCTCGCCGTAGGGGGCGTAGGCCTCGATCGCGAGCCAGCACCGCTTTTGAAACTCCGTGCCCACAAGGTCCATCGGGCACTGAAAGGTCCGCAGCTGTCCCGCAAAATAGGCGCGGAACTCCGCGGCGCAGTCCGGCTCGCCGGGGAGGCGCCGAAGCGTTCCGCGCACCTCGCGGGCAAATTGCCGCGCGCCGTCGTCCAGCAGGTCCACGTGCCGGACGCCGCGCGCGGTCTCCACGACCGTCACCGGCCCCAGGAAGGTGGAAAGCGTCGTCACCTTGCATTCGATCATCGGGTATTTCCTCTTTTCCTATGTAGTCTTGCCGTCAGGGCCGCGGGGGCCGCAGCTCCGGGTAGAGGGGCAGGTTGAAATAGGGGGAACAGTCCGGCGCGCAGCACGCGGGCGGGCAGGCGGCGGCAAGCTGCACGGGCGCCAGGCACGCGGCGTAGAGCGTGAGCATCAGGTCAAAGTAGACGCAGAGGCAGCCGTCCTGCACCTGGGCGTCCAGCACGCAGGCCTCGGCCTGCACGACAAACTGCATCGGCGTGCAGGCGGAATCGCGCAGCAGCGCCTCGATGGGCACAAGAACGGTGCCAAGAAGGTTGCGGCGCTCGCAGTCGCACAGAAGGCAGAGGCACAGCGGCAGGCAGAGCTGGCCGGTCAGGCACGAGCCGCAGTGGGCCGGCGTCAGGCAGACGTCCTGGAGCGCGGGCGCCCCGCAGAGATGGCCGCCCTCGAACTGGAAGCAGGGCGGGATGGGTTCGCGCGTGCGCAGGCACGCGCACTGGCGGCCCGGGCGCAGGCGAACGATGTCGCGCACGCAGGGCAGCAGGTAGGTGTTGAGGCCCTTTGCGGGCGGGTTCTTCATCGGAGAAGACCTCCTTTCTCACAGTATACCGTATGACGCCCGCGCAAAAAAGTGAAAGCTGCACGGAGAGAGCGATTGCATATTGCAATTTCTGTTAAAACTGTGTACCATTAAGAAGGAGAACAAGATTGAACGCAACCGGAGGGATAGTATGGTCGTACACGAGTTTTCGGACCGCGAGGCCTTGCGCATTGCAGCGGAAATCGAGCGCAAGGGCGAGCGGTTCTACCGCATGGCCATGGGCGTGACCCGCGGCGGAAAGGCCCACGCGCTCATGGAGATGCTCCGCGCGCAGGAGGAGGCGCACGCCGCCCGCTTTGAGCAGATGCTCGCCGACCTCCCGGAGGACGAGGCGGAGGAGGAGAGCTACGACGCGGAGGCCAACGCCTTTTTGTCGGCCATCGCGGCCGAGATCGTCTTCCCCGGCGGGGTTTTGGCGTCGCTGATGAACCGGCGGCTCGAGACCGTGCGCGACGTGCTGCTCTACGCCATCGGGTCGGAAAAGGACAGCCTCCTCTTTTACATGGAGATGCTCCTCAAGACCCGGAAGGAGAGCTACCGCAAGACGCTGGAGGGGATCATCGAAGAGGAAAAGAAGCATCTCTATGACTTGCAGCAGCTCCTGGAGGCCACGGCATAGCGGGGCCCCGGGCGCGGCTTCCCTTCAAAATCGCGCAGGATACCGAACGAGATAAGGAGGAGAATTCCCATGGATGCACGGCAAACGTATGAAAAATGGCTGCGGGACTTTGCGGACGACAAGGACCTGGTCCAGGAGCTGACCGCCATCGCGGGGGACGACAAGGAGATCGAGGACCGCTTCTACCGCGGTCTGGAGTTCGGCACGGCCGGCATGCGCGGCGTCATCGGCTACGGAACCAACCGCATGAACGCCTACAACGTCCGCCGGGCGACGCAGGGCTTGGCCAACTTCATCGAGAAGGTGCCGGGCGGTCCGGCGCGCGGCGTCGCCATTGCCTACGACTCCCGCCGCTTCTCCCCGGAGTTCGCGCGCGAGGCCGCCAAGGTTCTGTGCGCCAACGGAATCCAGGTCTACCTCTTTGAGAGCCTGCGCCCCGTGCCCGTGCTCTCCTTCACGGTCCGCCACCTGCACTGCATCGCGGGCATCGTCATCACCGCCAGCCACAACCCCAAGATCTACAACGGCTACAAGGTCTACTGGGAGGACGGCGGCCAGCTCCCGCCCGAGCGCGCCTCCGAGGTCCTTTCCTATATCAATGAGCTGGACTACGCTTCGGCCAAGGTCATGGACGAGCAGGCCGCCAAGGACGCCGGACTCCTGAAGATCATCGGCAAGGACGTCGACGACGTCTACATCTCCCGCGTGCGCGCCCTCTGCGTCCAGCCCGAGCTCTGCCGCGAGATGGGCAAGACCATGCGCATCGTCTACTCGCCGCTCAACGGCTCCGGCAACGTGCCCGTGCGCCGCATCCTCAAGGAGGTCGGGTTCGAGAACGTCTTCGTCGTCCCCGAGCAGGAGCTGCCCGATCCGGACTTCACCACCGTCGGCGCCGCGCCCAATCCGGAAAACTATTCCGCCTTTGACCTGGCCCGCGCGCTGGCCGTCAAGGAGAACGCCGACGTCATCTTCGCCACCGACCCCGACTGCGACCGCCTGGGCTGCCTGGTGCGCGCAGGGGATGGCAGCTTCATCGTCCTGACCGGCAACCAGATCGGCTGCATCCTGGAAAATTACGTCCTCTCCGGCCGGAAGGCCGCCGGCACCTTGCCCGCAAACGGCGCGGTCGTCAAGTCCATCGTCTCTACCGACATGGCCAAGGCCATCGCCAAGGCCTTCGGCGTGGAGACCTTCGACGTGCTCACGGGCTTTAAGTTCATCGCCGAAAAGATCCAGCAGTTCGAGGACACGGGCTCGCACGAGTTCCTCTTCGGCTTTGAGGAGAGCTACGGGTTCCTCGCCGGCACCTTCGTGCGCGACAAGGACGCGGTCATCGCCTCCATGCTCCTGGCCGAAACCGCCGCGTGGTACAAGAAGCAGGGCATGACCCTGTACGAGGGACTCATGGCCCTCTATGAGAAGTACGGCTACTACAGCGAGAAGGTCACTTCCTTCGCCCTGGAGGGCAAGGACGGCTTGGCCAAGATGGTCTCCCTCATGGGCAACCTGCGCAAGGGCGCGCCCGCGGACTTTGCCGGCAAGAAGGTGCTCGCGGTCCGCGACTACAAGAAGGGCGTCCGCACGGAAAACGGCGTGGAGACGAAGCTCGATTACCCCACCTCCGACGTGCTCTTCTATGAGCTCGAGGGCGGCGCCTGGGTCTGCATCCGTCCTTCCGGCACGGAACCCAAGGTGAAGGTCTACTGCAACGCCGTCGCGGAGAGCCACGAGGCTTCCGCCAAGCTCACGCAGAACTTGCTCGACGCCGCCGTAAAATTCATGAACGATAACATGGATTGATCGCAGAGAGCAGCGGTTTACTTGGGAACGAAACGAGAAGGAATTTCAGAATCGTTCGGATTCTGAAATTCCTTCGATTTTTTGTCAAAAAACTTTCGGAAAAGTGTTGACAAGGGAAGGAGGACGTGGTATTATAACTAAGCTGTCAGCGAGAGATACGAACTGACGGCGGGGAACCTTGAAAACGATACATAAGAGGAAAAAGACAAGGCAAATTGAGAAGGTTTTCAGGTCTTGACCGGAAAACCGAACTTGAAAAGCGAAGTCGATTCCAAGACGGACAACGAGAAGAAGCACAGCGAGAGCTGAGCGATAGAGATCAAATATGAGAGTTTGATCCTGGCTCAGGACAAACGCTGGCGGCGTGCCTAACACATGCAAGTCGAGCGGGGATCATGGAAGTGCTTGCACGGAAATGATTCTAGCGGCG
>JBMNOF010000013.1:0-32923 GCA_050942925.1 Candidatus Spyradocola sp. | reverse complement strand
AAGTCCAGCGGCCACCGCAGGCAGAAGATTGAACTGGTCTGGAACTTCATTGGAGAAGTCAACCTGCCGGGCGACGATCAAAATGTGGAACGGCAAAGAAAAGGCAGGACGGCATGACTTTTCCGCCATGCCGTCCTGCGACAATTAAATTACTTCCTTATGGGCACGCGCCTTTCGGAGCGGGCGTTCTTGGGAGGACCTCAGCGAACGATGGTGCCGATCTTTTCGCCGCAGGCCACGCGCATGATGTTGTTCTCCCCCTTGAGGCCGAAGACCAGGATGGGGATGTGGTTGTCCATGCACAGGGTGAGGGCGGAGTTGTCCATGACGGTCAGACCGCGATCGATGACGTCGAGGTAGCTGATCTCCTCAATGGGCTTGGCGTTGGGGTCCTTGCGGGGGTCGGCGGTGTAGATGTAGTCCGTGTTCTTGGCCAGCAGCAGGGCCTCGGCGCCGATTTCGGCGGCGCGCAGGGCGGCGGTGGTGTCGGTGGTGAAAAAGGGGCTGCCGGTGCCGCAGGCGAAGATGACGATGCGGCCCTTTTCCAGGTGGCGCACGGCGCGGCGGCGGATGTAGGGCTCGGCGATCTGGCGCATCTCGATGGCGGTCTGCACGCGGCACTGCACGTCGCTGCCGTCCGGGCCACGGCCCACGCCCAGGCGCTCGATGGCGTCCTGCACGGCCAAGGCGTTGAGCACGGTGGCGAGCATGCCCATATAATCGGCCGTGGCGCGGTCCATCTGGACCATGGCGCCCTCGCGGCCGCGCCAGATGTTGCCGCCGCCGATGACCAGGGCGACCTCCAAGCCGCTGACGGCCAGTTCCACGACCTCCTCGGCGACCTTTTCCAGGGTTTCGGCGCAGAAGCCCTTGCCGTTCTCGCCCAGCGCCTCGCCGGAGAGCTTGATCAGTACGCGCTTATAGATGGGTTTCATGCTGACTGCTCCTTT
Source organism: Candidatus Spyradocola sp. (assembly GCA_050942925.1). Lineage (GTDB taxonomy): Bacteria > Bacillota > Clostridia > Christensenellales > UBA1750 > Spyradocola. The sequence continues at coordinate 31,973 of JBMNOF010000013.1, read as the reverse complement.
TCGCATCGATCCATTTCGGAGAAAAAGGGGAACGCGGTTTTCTTGCGCTCCCCTTTGCTGGTGTTTTCGGTTTAAGCCTTCTTGGTCTGCGCGGCGACTTCCTCCGCGAAGTTGTCGTGGCGCTTCTCCAGGCCCTCGCCCATCTCGTAGCGGACGAAGCGGCGGATCTTGATGTTCTCGCCGGTCATCTGCACGCGCTCGGTGACGTACTGCGCGATGGTCTTATCGGGGTCCTTGACGAAGGGCTGATCGACCAGGCAGTTCTCCTTGTAGAACTTCTCGACGCGGCCCTCGACCATGCGGTCGACGATCTTCTCGGGCTTGCCCTCGTTCAGGGCCTGGGCGCGCAGGATCTCGCGCTCCTTGTCGAGGATCTCGGCGGGAACCTCCTCGCGGTTGAGGTAGGTGGGATTGGCCGCCGCGATGTGCATGGCGATGTCGCGCACAAAGGAGTGGAATTCCGGGGTCTTGGCGACGAAGTCGGTCTCGCAGTTGACTTCGACCATGACGCCGATCTTGCCGCCCATGTGGATGTAGGCCTCGACGATGCCCTCAGCCGCCACGCGGCCGGACTTCTTCTCGGCGGAAGCAATGCCCTTCTTGCGGAGCCACTCCATCGCCTTTTCCATATCGCCGTTGGTCTCGGTCAGCGCCTTCTTGCACTCCATCATGCCAACGCCGGTCGCTTCGCGGAGCTCCTTAACCTGTGCAGCAGTGATTGCCATTTTCTCATCCTCCTGTTCTTGATAAAAGGGAGGTTGTTTCCAGCCCCCCTTGGTCGTTAGAAATTATTCAGCGGCTTCCTGCGCGGCGGGCGCTTCCTGCGCGGGAGCGGCCTCCTCGCTCTGCTCGCCCTGATGGCCCTCGAGCACGGCGTCGGCCATCTTGCCGGCGATGAGCTTCACGGCGCGGATGGCGTCGTCGTTGCCGGGGATGACGTAGTCGATCTCATCGGGATCGCAGTTGGTGTCGACGATGGCCACGATCGGGATGTGCAGCGCGCGGGCTTCCTGCACGGCGATGCGCTCCTTGCGGGGATCGACGATGAACAGCGCGCCGGGGAGATTCTTCATCTCGCGGATGCCGCCCAGGTTGTTCTCGAGCTTCTCACGCTCCAGGGTCAGCTTGGCGACTTCCTTCTTGGGCAGGACGTCGAACTGGCCGTCGGCCTCCATCTTGTCGATGGCGTTCAGGCGGGCGATACGGGTCTTGATGGTGCGGAAGTTGGTCAGCATGCCGCCCAGCCAACGGTTGTTGACGTAGTACATGCCGCAGCGCTTGGCTTCCTGCTCCACGGACTCCTGCGCCTGCTTCTTGGTGCCGACGAAGAGGATGCTCTTCCCCTCCAGCGCCAGGTCGCGCACGAACATGTAGGCCTCGTCGATCTTGCGGACGGTCTTCTGCAGGTCGATGATGTAGATGCCGTTGCGCTCGGTGAAGATGTAGGGCGCCATCTTGGGGTTCCAGCGGCGGGTCTGGTGGCCGAAGTGCACGCCGGCCTCCAGCAGCTGCTTCATAGAAATAACTGCCATGTGTGTCTACCTCCTTGTTTTTTCCTCCTCCGCGCGGGAACTTTCGGGCGGCCAACGGGTTTCCGTCACAAGGGCCCAAGGCGCGGAGTGTGTCATTCACACGCTCTGCAATTATACCACCATTTTCCCCCGCACGCAACCGCTGAATTCACTTTCTCTCGCGATTTTAACAGGAAAAGGCCTCGCCTTGTGCGCTGCGGGCGGAAAAACGGAGCAAGAGGGGCGTTTGCGGCGCGGCAGGATCATGGTATAATGTAGAAAACGGTTTTTTTAGGAGGGGATTTCATGCAGGCAATCGATTGGTCGCGCGGAAAGACCGCGATCTTCATCGGCTCCAGCGTCTGCCAGGGCTGCGGCGCGACGGAGGAGCGCGGCTGGAGCGCCATGGCGGCCGAGCGCATGGCGCGCAACGGATGGACGGCCCGCAACTGTGCCATCGGCGGCCAGAACACGGCCGACATCCTGCTGCGCCTGGAGCGCGACGTCATCGCCCATCGCCCGGCGGTCTGCTTTGTGGGCCTGGGGCTGTCCAACGAGGGCCTTTCCACGGCGGAAAACCCGGCCGTGCCCTGCGGGATCTTTTTGAACAACCTGAGCAAGATCGTGGAGGCGCTGGAAAGCGCCGGCATCTTCCCGATCGTCGGCGGCGTCTATCCCAACAACGACTACACCCCGGAGCAGAGCGCGTGGCTCCACCGCGTCCGCGACGAGATGGATGCCTGGGACGTGCCCGTGCTGCAGTGGCTGGACGGCCTCGAGGTGGAAAAGACCGGGCATTACCCTGCCGGCTGGGAGAACGATCCCTGGCATCCCAACGACACCGGCTATGCCCACTTCTACGCGCAGATTCCGCAGAAGGTCTGGGACCTTCTGGAGTGCCCGAAGGCGTAAGCACCGGAGATTGCGCCTTGGAGAGGAGGAGAAATATGGCAATCATACCCTTTCAGGAACAATCCTACGACGACTTTCCGGAGAGCCAGGAGACGTGCGAGGGCATGCGCACCCTGGACATGGACCGCTCGGCGATCGGGGTGGAATTCCACTTGGACGTGCCCTACGCGAAGCGGGACGGGCGGGAGCTGCACCTGCAGATCTTCGTGCCCACGCGCCACGGCGACGGAGCGGAGACGCGCTATCCCCTCGTGGTCTACGTGCAGGGCTCGGCCTGGATGGAGCAGGAGATCTACCGCTACATGGCGCAGCTGGAGCGCATCGCCGCGCGGGGATTTGTGGTGGCGATCGTGCAGTACCGGCCCTCGACGCTCCGCCCGTTCCCCGCGCAGGTGCAGGACGCCAAGACCGCCATTCGCTTCCTGCGCAAGGAGGCCGCGCGCTTTCACATCGATCCCGCGCGCGTCGCTCTCATGGGCGACAGCTCCGGCGGGCACACCGCGCTGCTGGCGGGCTTTACGCCCAACCGCCCGGAGTTGGACACGCCCCTGTACGGCGAATTCTCCTGCGGCGTGCGCTGCATCGTGGACTATTACGGCCCAACCGACATCCGCCGCATGAACGAGCGGCCTTCCACCCAGGATCACATCTCGCCCGACAGCCCGGAAGGGCGGCTGATCGGCGGCTGCAACGTGTTGGAAAACCCGGAAAAGGCCGCCCCGACCGTCGTCATGCACTACGTCGGCCCGGACCCCCTGCCGCCCCTGCTCATCCTGCACGGCACAAAGGACCGGCTTGTACCCTTTCACCAGAGCATTCTGCTCTATGAGGAGATGCGCAAGTGGGGCAAGGACGTGACCTTCTACCGCATCCAGGGCGCGGACCACGGCGGCCCGGCCTTCTGGGCGCCCAAGACGCTGGACGTGGTCTGCGGCTTCCTCGCGCGGCACCTCTCGTGAGCGCCTAGATCGAGAGGAGATTCCCCAGGGAAACGCCGTCCGCCGCGCCCTGCCTGCGCAGCAGCACCGCCGCGTTGTGGTCAAAGCGCGAGTGCTCGATCAGGCGGAAGGCCGCGGCGGCGGCGTCCACAAATCCCTCGCGCGAGGGCTCCTGGGCCGTGTAGCCGATCAGCAGGAAGCGCAGCATGGCGTACAGCGCGCAGAGCGCGGAGAACTCGTCCGCAAAGGTCTCGTGCCGGTCGGAAAAGGGGAAGCACTCGTAGAACAGATGGTGCACCAGCATGTGCTCGAACGTCTTTTCCCAGTCGGGGAAGCGGGCCGCAAACGCGTCGCGCGCCTGCGCAAAGTGCTCGGCAGAGGAAAGGCGCGCCTGCGCGGTCTCCTGATACGGGGAGAGGCTCTCGCTGTTCTCGGCAAAGGCGGCGAGCAGAGCCTGTACCGCGGAAAGCCCCGCGGCCGCGTCCGGCACAAAGGGCGGCAGCGGGTCCAGGCAGAGGGCCTGCCGCTCGATCTCCTCACCCATGCGGCCGGCCTCCGCATCCAGCAAGGGTTCCAGCGCCCGGAGCGCGAGCCCCACGCGCGCGATGCGCTCGGGCAGCGGAAGGGCGCGCTTTTGCAGGATTTTGCAGCAAAGGGTGCGGATCGCACCGTAGTAACCGCGCGGATGCCGCAGCGCCTTGCCCGCGGGTGGCGCATCGGGGATCGTCAGCTCCACGCTGCGGAAGGTCAGCGGCGCCTCCCGGCCGAAGAGCTGCTCCAGCACCGCCTCGCAGCTGTTGGAGCAGGAGCACTCGTAGGCGAACTCCCCGCGGAACGCGCGCGGATAGACCCGGCAGATGCGGGGCAGCGCCGCCTCGCCGCAGGCGAGCTGCAGGGCGCAGAGCCCGTCCTCGGCGCGCAGGGGACAGTCGCCGTCAAAGCGCGGGTTGATCAGGCGGAAGCGCTCCGGGCTGGCGTCCTTGGGCGCGTAAAAGGCGCAGTCCAGCCGGCGGCGGATGTCGGGCGGGCAGTCCATGCCCAGCAGGCGGAAGTATTCCTCCATGCTGACGGAAATGCCCCAGCCCTTGCAGCAGGTGGACCGGCAGCTTCCCCCCTTGCAATGGAAGGACGGATAGATGTCGGGGACGAGAAACGCGTGTGTAAAGGGCATAAAACCGCCCTCCTTTCCATGCTAGATCGCAGTTTCCAGCATACAGGAAACGGAGGGCGCGTTGCAAGCGCAGAACTGTTTTTGTTTTGTTACAGGGAACGGCGGCCTATTCGTCCAGCACGACGACTGGCTTGATCAGCTCGGGCGGCTTGTCCCGCATGAGGAACAGGGCCTCCTCGAGGTGGCCCCAGCCGTAGAACACGTGCGTGGACAGCGGGCGCACGTCCAGGCGCTTCCAGAGGAGGAGCTGGGCGAGCTTTTCCATGCGCAGGCGACCGCCGGGCATGAGCCCGCCCTCGATGCGCTTGTGGCCCATGCCCACGCCCCAGGCCAGGCGGGGGATGCCGATGGTGTCGCCCGCGCTCAGGTAGTTGACGTTTCCCACGCAGCCGCCGGGGCGGAGGCAGCGGATGGCCTGCCTGAAGGTGTCGGTGGTTCCGCCGGCGATGAGCACGCGGTCCACGCCGCGGCCGCTTGTGAGGCGCAGGACCTGCTCGGCGATGTCGCCGTCCTTGTAGCTGATTAGGTCGGTCGCGCCGTAGCGCCGGGCCGCCTCCTGGCAGACCGGCCGCGTGCCCACCGCGAGGAGGCGCCCCGCACCGCGCAGCGCGGCCGCCGCAACCGCCATGAGCCCCACGGGCCCGATGCCGATGACGAGCACCGTGTCTCCAAACTGCACGTCCGCAAGCTCCGCAGCGTGAAAGCCCGTGGGCACCATGTCCGAGAGCATGCACGCGTCCACGACCGTCATTCCCCGGGGCAGGCGCGCCAGGTTTCCGTCGGCGTCGTTGACGTGGAAGTACTCGGCAAACACCCCGTCCTTTTCATTGGAGAACTTCCATCCGCCCAGCATGCCGCCCGCGTGCATGGGAAAGCCCGCCTGCGCCTCCAAGCTGTTCCACACCGGGGTGATGGCGGGAACCAGCACGCGGTCTCCCGGGCGGAAGTCCTTCACCAGGGAGCCGACCTCCACGACCTCGGCGCAGCACTCGTGGCCCAGGGTGAGGTTTTCCCGCTCGCCCAGCGCGCCCTCAAAGAGCGTGTGCACGTCCGAGGTGCACACGGATACCGCCAGGGGCCGGCAGATCGCGTCCATCGGCCCAGGGCTGGGCTTGCGCTTTTCCATCCAGCCGCTGCGGCCGATCCTTTGCATTGTATAGGCCTTCATTTCGGAACGCACGCATCCTTTCTGTCCCATTTTGCAGGGCAAACTCGTTTGAAGAATAGAATGCCCGTTTTTCGCCTTGGCCATGGCGGAAAAATGCGGCAAAAAAGAAAGCAGGTGATCTCCATTCTGGTTCAGTATCTCCACACCATCAACCGGGAACTCGCGGCCGCGCCGGCGGCGTTTGCGGCCCGCGCAGACGCGGAATATGACGAAAAACTTCTGCGCGTTGCAAAGGACATCTATGCCCACCGCGAGGAACATCCCGTCATCTTGATTTCCGGCCCCTCCGGCAGCGGCAAGACCACCACCGCGCTCAAGCTGGAAGCCCTGCTCGACAGCTGGGGCTGTGAGGCCCACACCCTATCCATGGACAACTACTTTCACCCCTTTGATCCGGAGCAGCGCGAGCGAGCCGCCCGCGGGGAGATCGACCTGGAATCCCCGGCGCGCGTGGACGCGGAGCTGCTCAGCAGCCAGCTGCAGGACATCATTCAAAAGAAGCCGGTGCCGCTGCCCAAGTACGATTTCACCACCTCCCAGCGGGTCTATCCTGGCGCGGTGCTCGAGCGCAAGAGCGGCGATCTGGTCATCGTCGAGGGCATCCACGCCCTGAACCACGACGTGGTGCAGATTCCGGACGAGCAGAGCGCCCGCCTGTACATCAGCGTGCGCACGCGCGTCACCGACGGCGAGATCCTTCTGCACCCGGCGAAGATCCGCCTGCTGCGGCGCATGGTGCGCGACCGCCTGTACCGCAACCGCAGCGTGGAGGAGACTCTCCGGCTCTATGCCAGCGTGCAGCGCGGCGAGGGGCTGTACATCATGCCCCACAAGCGCCGCGCCACGCACGAGATCGACACCTTTTTTGCCTATGAGATCGGCGCGTACCGCCCCCTGCTGCTGCAGGACCTTCTCAAGCTGGAGGAAGAGCTTCTCGCGCCGATGCAGGACCTCGTGCAGATTCTGCGGGAGGCGGAACCCGTGCCGGAGGCCTGCGTGCCCCGCGGGTCCATGATCCGCGAGTTCATCGGCAACGGACAGTTTTCGTACTAAATTAAGGAGGAACGGAAGATGGAGGACAACGGGCGGACTTCCCCGCTGCGGGAGATGAGTCGGGACCAGCTCGAGGCGCTGATCGGCATGTACGCCAAGAACTGGCTGGCGCTGGACGGCGTCTGGTTTCAGGCCGCGGAGCGGCGATTTGGCATGGACGCGGCCATGGACCTGGACGAGGAGGCCTGGAGGCGGTATACCGAGGTGGAGGCCAGGCGCATCAAGGCGCTGCTGGGCCTTGCGGAGCATCCCGGACTCGAAGGGCTGGAGCGCGCGCTCCGCCTGCGCTTCTACGGCCAGCTCAACTGCGACGAGGTCTTGCACGAGGAAAAGGCGCTCGTCTACCGCGTCGTGGACTGCCGGGTGCAGAGCGCGCGGACGCGCAAGGGAATGCCCCTGCACCCCTGCAAGCGCGTGGGCCTGGTCGAGTACGGCGGGTTTGCCCGCACCATCGACGACCGCTTGACGTGCGAGTGCCTGAGCTGCTACCCGGACAAGTGCGACGATACCTGCGCCTGCGCCTGGCGCTTTTCCCTGCGGGAGGAAGAAAAATGAACGGGGCTGCCCCAGAATGGGGGCAGCCCCGTTCGCTGCGCCGCGCCCTTGCCGGGCCGGTCAGGAAAGGACCATCAGTTCCTTCGGGAAGTGGGTGAGGTCCTCCTTGCCCTCCGGTGCCAGCCAGACCATGTCCTCAATGCGTACGCCGAAGCGCCCGGGCAGGTAGATGCCCGGCTCGATGGTCACGATGCTGCGCGCCGGGAAGGTGCCCGTATAGGTGCGGCTGGCGCGCGGGTCCTCGTGAATGTTCAGGCCCAGGCTGTGGCCCAGACCGTGGCCGAAGTACGCGCCGTAGCCCGCCGCCTCGATGACGTCCCGCGCCGCCTTGTCCACGTCGCACCCGCGCATGCCCTCGGCAAAGGCCGCGATGCCGGCCGCCTGCGCATCCAGGACCACCTGGTAGACCTGGCGCATCTCATCCGTGGCGTAGCCCACGGCAAAGGTGCGCGTCATGTCCGACATGTAGCCGGCCACGATCGCGCCCATGTCGATGGTGACAAAGTCGCCCGCCTCGATCGCCTTGTGCGAGGGCCGGCCATGCGGCATGGAGCTCTTCTTGCCCGAGACGAAGATCGGCAGCACCGCGCCCTCCGAGCCGCCCAGGTTCATCAGGTACGTCAGCTTTGCCGCCAGCTCATCCTCATAGGCGCCGGGGCGGATGTCCGGCAGAAGCGCAAAGAGCGCCTTTTCCGCGATGGCCTGCGCCTGCCGCAGCCACTCGATCTCCCGATCCTCCTTGACCTGGCGCAGGCGCGAGAGCGCGTCGCCCAGGGGGCGCAGCGCGCAGGGCAGCGCCGCCCGGTAGGACTCGTATTCCGCGACGGTCATCTTCTCGTCCTCAAAGCCCAGCGTGCGGATGCCCTTTTCCGCCACAAAGTCCCGGATGGTTCCCACCGTCGGGTAGGACCCCTCCGGCTCTATGACGCGCCAGCCCTGCGGCGCCATGACCTGCGTCGCGTTTTCGATGTAGCGCGAATCTGTAAAGCAGACGCCCTCGCCGCTGCGAAGCACCAGCACCATCCCCTCCAGATGGGGGAAGAGCGTCGCGTACTGCATGTTTTCCTCGTGCGTCAGGAGGAGCGCATCCAGGTCCAGCGTGCGAACGACCTCCGCAATCTTTTGCAGCCTATTCATGCCAATCGGCCTCCTTTTTGTATCGTTCTCTAGGGACAGTCTAGCACGGAGCGCACAAAATGTCATCCTTTTTCTGAATTTCCAACAAACCGTGTCGGAAAAACGGAAGACGATGGAAATCCATACAGGAAATGTCGGATTTGGTGTAAACTTTTCGAGAAGAATGACGCTTTTTGTGTGGTTCCCTCTTTTCATGCGGGCGGCGTTGTGCTATAGTAATACCGGACTTGATCGGGCCGCATCCAGAAGGGCCGGGGCACCCCCCCAGCGCTCCAGATGCGGGGAAAGAGTCATTTTCTTTGCCCCATATCGATATTTTTATATCGATAAAATGCCGTACAAAGGAGGCGCTTTCGCATTTACAGGCCCGGTCGAATATGGTAAGATAATGCTGGGAAATATCCGCAAAACCGGCAAAAGAAAGGAGAGCGATCATGGAAACGGGCGGCATCTCCAAGCTCACTTTGCAGCGCCTGCCCATGTACCTATCCTACCTGCGGACCCTGCCGCAGGAAGAAGGCGCGGCCATCTCAGCGGCGGCCATCGCCTCGGCGCTGGGGCTGGGCGAAGTTCAGGTGCGCAAGGACCTTGCAACCGTAAGCGATGCGGGGAAACCGAAGGTCGGGTACTTGATTGCCGACCTGATGCGCGATCTGGAGCACTTTCTCGGATACGGCACGCGGAACCGTGCCGTGCTCATCGGGGTAGGAAACCTGGGGCTTGCGCTCCTTTCCTACAGCGGATTTGCCGACTACGGGCTGAACATTGTCGCGGCGTTCGACAACAAGAGCGTTCTGATCGGATCGTTCGTGGACGGGCGTCCCGTCCTGGACATCCAGGCGCTGCCCGCTTTCTGCCAGAAGGAAAAGATCCAGATTGGAATCCTGACGGTGCCGGCTTCGGCGGCGCAGGGCTGCCTGAACGCATTGGTTGAGGGCGGCGTGCGCGCGGTCTGGAACTTTGCACCGGTGCACCTTACGGCGCCGGAAGGCGTGCTGGTTCAGCGTGAAAACATGGCAAGTTCCCTGGCCCTTTTGTCCTACCATCTCAAGCAGGCGGAAAGGCCGGCGGAAAACAGGTCCGTACAACCCCGCGGCGCAAAGCTGCGGATTGCAGACGAAAAGATGAAAAATGGAGGAAACAGACATGGGTAAGAAAGTTACGATCATCGGAGCAGGCAGCGTAGGTTCCACCATCGCCTATACCATGGCGGTCAACGGCATCGCAACGGAGATCGTCATGATCGACATCAATGAGGAGAAGGCCATGGGCGAGGCGCTCGATATCCGCCAGGGCGTTCCCTTCTGTCCCCCCGTCTCCATCTATGCGGGCAGCTACCAGGATGCGGAGAATTCCGACATCGTCATTCTGACCTCCGGCATCGCGAGAAAGCCCGGCCAGACCCGCCTGGAGCTTGCGCAGGTCAACGTCAACATCACCAAGTCCATCATCCCGCAGATCGTCAAGCACGCTCCCAACGCGGTTTACATCATCGTCGCCAACCCGGTCGACATTCTGACGTATGTCTTTACCAAGGTTTCCGGCCTGCCGGAGCGCCAGGTGTTCGGCTCGGGCACCATCCTGGACACCGCGCGCCTGCGCGCCCGCCTTGCGGAGTACTACAACATCAACCAGCAGAACGTCCACGCCTACGTCTTTGGCGAGCACGGCGACACCTCGTTCGTGCCCTGGTCCATGGCCACGATCTCCAATATTCCCATCGATAAGTACGCCGAGAGCCTGACCAACACCGACTTTGTGGAGCCCAAGCTCGTCCACTCCGAGGTGGAGACCTACATCCGCAAGTCCGGCGGCAAGATCATCGAGCGCAAGGGCGCGACCTTCTACGCGGTTGCCGTGTCGGTCTGCCACATCTGCAAGTGCGTCTTCTCCGGTGCGGACACGGCCATGACCGTTTCCAGCATGATGCACGGCGAGTACGGCATCGACGACGTCTGCCTGAGCACGCTGTCCCTGGTCGGCCCCAACGGCGTCGCCAGCAAGGTCATCGCGCCGCTGACGGCGGAGGAGAATGCGCTCCTGAAGAAGAGCTCCGACAGCCTCAAGGCCGTTCTTTCGGGCATTCAGCTCTAAAAAAACGCAGGATTCCCGGCCACCGTTTCGGGCGCCGGGAATGCTTGCTTTGAATTTTGCGATAAGAGAGTGAAGAGAAATGTCGAATTACCGCATTGAACACGACTCGATGGGCGAGGTTCGCGTGCCGGCCGACAAGTACTGGGCGGCCCAGACCGAGCGCAGCCACGAGAACTTCAAGATCGGCGTCGGAATCGAGACCATGCCTCGCGAGATCACCCACGCCTTCGGCATCCTCAAGAAGGCGGCGGCCCTGGCCAACCATGAGCTCAAGCCCGAGAAGATGACCGACGAAAAGCTCAGCGCCATCACCCAGGCCTGCGACGAGGTGATTTCCGGCGCGCTCAACGACCACTTCCCCCTGGTCGTGTGGCAGACCGGCTCCGGCACGCAGTCCAACATGAACGCCAACGAGGTCATCGCCAACCGCGGCAATGAGATCGCCGGCAAAAAGCTGCTGCACCCCAACGACGACATCAACATGAGCCAGTCCTCGAACGACACCTTCCCCACGGCCATGCACATCTCGGCCGTCCTTGCCATTGAGGACAAGCTCTTCCCCGCCATCGACAAGCTCGTTGCGACCTTCCGCCGCCTGGAGGAGGAGAACGCGGGCATCGTCAAGTCCGGCCGCACCCACCTGCAGGACGCCACGCCCATCCAGTTCTCCCAGGAGATCAGCGGCTGGCGCGCCTCGCTGGAGAAGGACAAGAAGATGCTGGAGATCGCCCTGCCGGAGCTCAAGGAGCTGGCGCTGGGCGGCACGGCCGTCGGCACGGGCCTCAACGCCCCCAAGGGCTTTGACGTCAAGGTGGCCGAAGCCGTCTCCAAGCTCACGGGCAAGACCTTTGTCACCGCGCCCAACAAGTTCCACGCCCTGACCAGCAAGGATGAGCTCGTCTTTGCGCACGGCGCGCTCAAGGCGCTGGCGGCGGACCTGATGAAGATCGCCAACGACGTGCGCTGGCTGGCCTCCGGCCCCCGCGACGGCCTGGGCGAGATCTTCATCCCCGAAAACGAGCCCGGCTCCTCCATCATGCCCGGCAAGGTCAACCCCACCCAGTGCGAGGCCATGACCATGGTCGCCGTGCAGGTCATGGGCAACGACGTGGCCGTGGGCATGGCCGCCTCCCAGGGCAACTTTGAACTCAACGTCTTCATGCCCGTGTGCATTTACAACTTCTTGCAGTCTGCGCGCCTGCTGGCGGAGGTCATCGTCTCCTTCAACGACAACTGCGCCGTGGGCATCAAGGCCAACCGCGAGAAGATGCACCACAACCTCTACAACTCGCTCATGCTGGTCACCGCGCTCAACCCCTACATCGGCTACGAGAACGCGGCCAAGACCGCCAAGAAGGCCTATAAGGAGAACATCTCCCTCAAGGAAGCGTGCGTCGCGCTCGGATTCCTGACGGCGGAGAAGTTCGACGAGGTCTTCCATCCCGAGCAGATGGCCTAGAGACTGAACCGAAACAAGGGAAGGGAAAGCTATGAACTTTAGTTACTATCCCGGCTGCACGCTCAAGAACAAGGCGCAGGACCTGGATCGCTACGCCCGCCTTTCTGCCGAGAAGCTGGGCATTCACCTGGAGGAGCTCAAGGAGTGGCAGTGCTGCGGCGGCGCCTTCTCCATGGGCAAGGACGAGATCGCAAGCAAGCTGGCCGCCGTGCGCGCGCTCAACGCCGCCAAGGAAGAGGGACAGGACCTTGTGACCCTCTGCTCCGCCTGCCACAACGTGCTCAAGCAGGCCAACGACGCCATGGCCAACGACGAGGAGTTCTCCGACCACGCCAACAACTACATGCAGTTGGAGAAGCCCTATAAGGGCGAGACCCGCGTCATCCACTACCTGGAGCTCCTGCGCGACGTCGTGGGCTTTGACAACCTCAAGAAGGCGGTCGTAAAGCCCTTGACGGGCAAGAAGGTCGCCGCGTACTACGGCTGCCTGCTGCTGCGCCCGAGCAAGGTCATGCAGATGGACAACCCCGAAAATCCCACCATCATCGAGGATTTCCTGCGCGCCATCGGCGCAGAGCCCGTGCTCTACGCCAACCGCAACGAGTGCTGCGGCGGCTACGCGGTCCTGGAGGATCGGAAGATCGCGGAGAAGAAGAGCACCGCGGTCATGGAGAACGCCGCCGACCAGGGCGCGGACATGATGGTCACCGCCTGTCCTCTGTGCGAGTACAACCTCAAGAAGAACACCCCCGCACAAGGCCGTCTGCCGGTCTACTACTTCACCGAGCTGCTGGCCGAGGCGCTGGGCGTCAAGGAATAAAGGAAGGAGAGCCAAGATGAGCAAATTCGACAAGGAGCAGATCCTGCGCACCAGCGGCGTCAACGTGCTCAAGTGCATGAGATGCGGCAAGTGCTCCGCGACCTGCCCTTCCTACGATGAGATGGAGTACCATCCCCATCAGTTTGTCTACATGGTCGAAAAGGGCGAGATCGACAAGCTGATGCAGTCTCCCTCCATCTACAAGTGCCTCTCCTGCTATGCTTGTGTGGAACGCTGTCCCCGGGGCGTGGAGCCCGCCAAGGTCGTGGAGGCCGTGCGCCTGCAGGTCATCCGCCAGCAGGGCATGAACCACCTGACCCCGGACGACATCCCCGCGCTTCTGGATGAGGACCTGCCCCAGCAGGCCATCGTCACCGCGATGCGCAAATACAGCAAGTAAGGAGGAGACAAGATGCAAAGAATTGGCGTATTTGTGTGTTGGTGCGGCAGCAATATTGCCGCCACCGTGGACGTAAACGCAGTGTCTGAGGCTCTGAAGAACGAGCCCGGCGTCGTCTTCTCCACCAACTACCAGTACATGTGCTCCGAGTCCGGACAGAACCTGATCAAGGACGCCATCAAGGAGCATCAGCTCACGGGCGTGGTCATCTGCTCCTGCTCGCCGCGCATGCACGAGGCGACCTTCCGCAAGACCGTCGCCGCGGCAGGCCTCAACTCCTACATGCTGGAGATCGCCAACATCCGCGAGCAGTGCTCCTGGATTCACAAGGACAAGGCGCAGGCAACGGAGAAGGCCATCATCCTGGGCCGCGCGGCCATCGCCAAGGTCCAGCTCAACGCGCCCCTGACCCCCGGCACCAGCCCCGTGACCAAGCGCGCGCTGGTCATCGGCGGCGGCATCGCGGGCATCCAGACGGCGCTGGACATCGCCGACGCGGGCTTTGAGGTCGACATCGTCGAAAAGCAGCCCACCATCGGCGGCAAGATGACCCAGATCGACAAGACCTTCCCGACCCTGGACTGCGCGGCCTGTATCCTCACCCCCAAGATGGTCGACTGCGCGCAGAACGACAAGATCAACATCTTCGCCTACAGCGAGGTGCAGGAGGTCAAGGGCTTCGTCGGCAGCTTCACCGTCAAGATCAAGAAGAAGGCGCGCTACGTCGATCCCGTCAAGTGCACCGGCTGCGGCGAGTGCACCGAGAAGTGCCCCATGAAGAAGATCCCCAACGAGTTCAACCTGGGGCTGGACAACCGGCACGCCATCTACATTCCCTTTGCGCAGGCCGTTCCCAAGGTCGCGACCATCGACCCCGAGCACTGCAACATGCTCAAGAACGGCAAGTGCGGTTTGTGCGCCAAGGTGTGCTCCGCCGGCGCCATCGACTACAAGCAGAAGGATGAGATCGTCGAGCGCGAGTACGGCGCCATCGTCGTTGCGACCGGCTACAATCCCATCAAGCTGGACGACTACGACGAGTACGCCTACTCCCAGAGCAAGGACGTCGTCTCGTCCCTGGAGTTTGAGCGCCTGACCAACGCGGCCGGCCCTACGGGCGGCACGCTCCTGCGCCCCTCGGACGGCAAGCATCCGCACACCATCGTCTTTGTGCAGTGCGTGGGCTCCCGCTGCTCGAACGAGGGCAAGGGCAAGACCTACTGCTCCAAGATCTGCTGCATGTACACGGCCAAGCACGCGATGCTGACCCGTGAAAAGTACCCTGATACGGACGTCTACGTCTTCTACATCGACGTGCGCTCCCCCGGCAAGAACTACGACGAGTTCTACCGCCGCGCGGTCGAGGAGTACGGCGTCCACTACATCAAGGGCATGGTCGGCAAGGTGGTGCCGCGCTCGGACGGCAAGCTCCTGGTGCAGGCTTCGGACCTCCTGGCCAACGAGCAGCTCCACATCGAGGCGGACATGGTGGTCCTTGCCGCGGCGATCGAGCCGGATAAGTCCGCGCGGCCCCTGGCCACGATGCTCACCGCCTCCATGGACACCAACGACTTCTTCACCGAGGCCCACGCCAAGCTGCGTCCCGTGGAGAGCCCGACGGCGGGCATCTTCCTCTCCGGCGCGTGCCAGGGCCCGAAGGATATTCCGGACACCGTCGCACAGGCGGGCGCCGCGGCCTCCAAGGTCATCGGCCTGTTGGCCAAGGACCAGCTGACCGGCAACCCCTGCATCGCCCATCCGGACGAGTGGATGTGCAACGGCTGCTCCTCCTGCGAAAAGGTCTGCCCCTACGGCGCCATCTCCTATGTGGACAAGGAATTCCGCATGCCCAACCGCACCACGGCCATCCGCCGCGTCGCGGTGGTCAACGAGGCCGTCTGCCAGGGCTGCGGCGCCTGCACGGTCGCCTGCCCCTCCGGCGCGATGGACCTCAAGGGCTTCTCGAACAGCCAGATTATGGCGGAGGTTGACGCACTATGCAAGATGTAAAGACGTTCCGACCCAAGATCGTTGCCTTTTGCTGCAACTGGTGCTCCTACGCGGGCGCGGACCTGGCGGGCACCAACCGCCTGAACTATCCCGCGGATGTCAAGATCATCCGCGTGCCCTGCTCCTGCCGCGTAAACCCCATGTTCATCCTGCGCGCCTTCCAGCGCGGGGCGGACGGCGTGATCCTCTGCGGCTGCCACCCGGGGGATTGCCACTACACCACCGGCAACTACTATGCCCGCCGCCGCATGACGCTGCTGTTCTCGATGCTGGACTACCTGGGCATTGAGAAGGAGCGCACGCGCGTGGAGTGGGTCTCCGCTGCCGAGGGCGCCAAGTTCGCGCAGACCATGACCGAGTTCGTGGATGCCGTGACCAAGCTTGGCGAGAACAAGAGATTGGAGGATCTGAGATGCAAGAAATGATGATTGCCAAGGCCAAGGAACTCCTCGGCAGCGGCGCCGTCAATCGGGTTCTCGGGTGGAAGGCGGGTGAGTTCGTCTACGACATCACGCCGGCCGTCTTTACCAGCGAGGAAGAGCTGGAGAAGGACTTCGTCTACAACGACTTCTGCGGCAACAATCTCTCCAAGTACCTGATCAAGGAATCCCGCAAGGAGGGGAAGATCCTCGTCTTCCTCAAGCCCTGCGATACCTATAGCTTCAACCAGCTCCTCAAGGAGCACCGCATCCTGCGCGACAACGTCTACGTCGTGGGCGTGCCCTGCGAGGGCAAGACCGACGGCGAGACGCTCAAGAGCAAGGGCATCAAGGGAATCCTGGGCATCCGCACCGAGGGCGACAACTTCGTCGTGGACACCCTCTACGGCGAGGAAACCATCGCCAAGGCCGAGGCCCTTCCCGAGCGCTGCCTCAACTGCAAGAGCAAGAAGCACATGGTCTACGACGAGCTGCTGGGCGAGGAGGGCGAAGTGCTCGACTCCCACCGCTTCGACATGGTCGAAAAGCTCGAGAAGATGACCCCGGACGAGCGCTTCGAGTTCTGGCGCGGCGAGCTCTCCCGCTGCATCCGCTGCAACGCCTGCCGCAACGTCTGTCCCGCCTGCTCCTGCGAGAAGTGCGTCTTTGACAACGACGCCTCCGGCATCGCGCAGAAGGCCGCGGCCGACAGCTTTGAGGAGAACATGTTCCACATCATCCGCGCCTTCCACGTCGCCGGCCGCTGCACGGACTGCGGCGAGTGCTCGCGCGTTTGCCCGCAGAACATCCCCCTGCACCTGCTGAACCGCAAGTTCATCAAGGACATCGACGCGTTCTACGGCGATTACCAGGCGGGTGAGGACACGACGAGCCGCGCGCCGCTGACGAACTACGACCCGGGCGACGTCGAGCCCAGCATCGTCTATGGCAAGGGAGGGAAGAAATGATGCGCAAGCTCCCCATCGATCAGCTCAGCGCCCTCTTTCAGGCCATCTCGGAGAAGGAGGCGCTCTACATCCCCGCGGACGACAAGTCTGGCCAGGCGCGCTACCAGCGCTGGCACGAGGGGATGGAGATGACCCACGCGCTCAACACCGTTCGCAGCGCGAAGGACTTCTTCTTCCCCCAGACGGAGAACCTGGTGGACTTTAAGCTCAAGGGCAAGGAGATCGAGATCATCGATCCCCGCACCGAGCACGAGGACTTCGTGATCTTCGGCGTGCGCGGCTGCGACGCCCGGAGCTTCACGATCCTGGACAAGGTGTTCCTGGCCGATCCCGTGGACACCTACTATAAGTCCCGCCGCGAGCACGGCACGATCGTTTCCCTCGCCTGCACGCATCCGGAGGAGACCTGCTTCTGCACGACGTTCGGCATCGACCCCGCCGCCCCGGAGGGCGACGCCCGCTGCTGGATTGCGGAGGGCAACCTCTACGTCGAGGCGCTGACGGAGAAGGGCGAGAAGTTCCTCGCCGCGATCGAGGGCCTCACCAGCGAGTGCGACGATGCGGCCGTCAAGGCCCAGCAGGAGAAGACCCGCGAGGTCGCCAAGAAGCTCCCGCTGCACGAGCTCAACCTCACCGGCTTCAACGGCGAGAACATGCTCAAGCTCTTCGACTCCAAGAAGTGGGCGGATCTGAGCCAGGCCTGCCTGGGCTGCGGCACCTGCACCTTCGTCTGCCCGACCTGCCAGTGCTACGACATCCGCGACTTCAAGACCGGCGACGGCGTCATCCGCTTCCGCTGCTGGGATTCGTGCATGTATTCCGACTTTACCAAGATGGCGGCCGGCAACCCGCGCCTCACGCAGCTGGAGCGGTTCCGCCAGCGCTTCATGCACAAGCTGGTCTACTTCCCCGCCAACAACGAGGGCGAGTACGGGTGCGTCGGCTGCGGACGGTGCCTGGCCAAGTGCCCCATCTCCATGAACATCGTGAAGGTCGCCAAGGCCCTGGCAGAAGAGGTGAGATAAGATGATGCAGGAGACTTTGATTCCCAAGATTGGCGTCGTGACGGACATCCGCATCGACACCCCGGACATCAAGACCTTCCGGGTCGTGGGTTTGGACGGCAAAAAGGTCTTCGAGCACATGCCTGGCCAGTGCGCCATGCTCTCCATCCCGGGCGTTGGGGAGGCGATGTTCTCCATCACCTCCTCCCCGACCAATACCGAGTACATGGAGTTCAGCATCAAGAAGTGCGGATGCCTGACGACCTGGCTCCACGCCATGGACGTCGGCCAGCAGATCACCATCCGCGGGCCCTACGGCAAGCACTTCCCCGTGGAAGATGAGTTCAAGGGCAAGGACCTGCTGGTCGTGGCCGGCGGCGTGGGCCTGGCGCCCGTGCGCTCGGTCATCAACTACGTTCGCGCCAAGCGGCAGGACTACGGCAAGGTCATGATCATCTACGGCTCCCGCTCCAAGGAAGACCTGCTGGACTACAACGAGATCCTCTCGGAGTGGATGCAGGACGACGGCGTGGATGTCTACCTGACCATCGACCGCCCGCAGGACAACTGGGACGGCCACGTAGGCTTTGTTCCCAATTACGTCAAGGAGCTCAACCCCTCCAAGGACTACACCGTCATCATGTGCGGGCCGCCCATCATGATCAAGTTCACGCTTGCGAACCTCAAGGAGATGGGCTTTGCGGAGACGCAGGTCTATACCACCATGGAGCTGCGGATGAAGTGCGGCGTCGGCAAGTGCGGCCGCTGCAATATCGGCAGCAAGTACGTCTGCAAGGACGGCCCGGTCTTCCGCTTTGACCAGTTGGACGCTCTGCCCAACGAGTATTAAAAGGAGAGTTCACACATGGAGAATATGGTTCGCGTCTTTCTGTTCGGAAAAAAGTACGAGGTTCCCTCCAATTTGACCATCATGAAGGCCATGGAGTACGCGGGCTATCAGCTCATCCGCGGCTGCGGCTGCCGCAACGGCTTCTGCGGCGCGTGCGCCACGATCTACCGCGTCAAGGGGGATCGCGAGCTCAAGGTCTGTCTTGCCTGCCAGACCCAGGTCGAGGACAACATGTACGTCGCCACCCTCCCCTTCTTCCCGCTGATCAAGCAGGTCTATGACATCGAGAAGGTCCGCCCGGAGCAGGCCATCATGATGCAGCTCTACCCGGAGATCTACTCCTGCATCGGCTGCAACGCCTGCACCAAGAGCTGCACCCAGGGCCTGAACGTCATGCAGTACATCGCCTATGCGCAGCGCGGCGACTTTGAGAAGTGCGCCGAGGAGTCCTTTGACTGCGTGATGTGCGGCGTCTGCTCCTCCCGCTGCCCGGCCGGCATCTCCCACCCGCAGGTGGCCATGCTGGCGCGCCGCCTCAACGGCAAGTACCTCGCCCCCAAGTCCCAGCACTTGGAGGACCGCGTGCAGGAGATCCGCAACGGCGACTTCAACGAGCTGATCGAGAAGCTCATGAACAAGCCGATTTCGGAGCTGCAGGAGCTCTACAACAACCGCGACATCGAGAAATAAGGGAGGGAAGCGCTGATGTACACCAAGGAAATGCTGGAATCCATCAAGAAGGTGGAAGCCAACCGCGAGGCCAACGCCGCGCTTGAACCCAGAAGAATGACCGCTGAGGAGAAGGACGCGCTGCTGCGCGCCTATCACCCGGATTACAAGGAGGGCGCGGAGTTCGTCCACCTCTCTGTCGGCCCCAACAAGGGCGACAAGGTCCCCAAGGAGCTGGGCGCCCTGCTGCAGGGCAAGAGCCGCGTCAACCCCGCGGAGCTGGACCTGTCCAACCCCGACTATGACGTGGACGTGCTCATCATCGGCGGCGGCGGCGCGGGCGCTTCCGCGGCCATCGAGGCGGACAACGCGGGCGCCAAGGTCATGGTCGTGACCAAGCTGCGCATGGGCGACGCCAACACCATGATGGCCGAGGGCGGCATCCAGGCGGCCGATAAGCCCAACGATTCCCCCGCCATCCACTACCTGGACGCCTTTGGCGGCGGCCACTTCGCGGCCAAGCCCGAGCTGCTGCGCACCCTCGTCACCGAGGCGCCGGAAGCCATCCAGTGGCTGAACAACCTGGGCGTGGAGTTCGATAAGGCGCCCGACGGCACCATGATCACCACCCATGGCGGCGGCACTTCCCGCAAGCGCATGCACGCGGCCAAGGACTACTCCGGCGCGGAGATCATGCGCACCCTGCGCGACGAGGTGCTCAACCGCGGCATTCCGGTCGTAGACTTTACCGCGGCCATCGAGATCATCAAGGACGAAAAGGGCTGCGCGGCCGGCGCGGTGCTCCTGAACATGGAGACCAAGGAGATCCTCATTGCGCGCGCCAAGACCGTCATCATCGCCACCGGCGGCGCGGGACGCCTGCACTACCAGGGCTTCCCGACGTCCAACCACTATGGCGCCACGGCCGACGGCCTGGTGCTGGCCTACCGCGCGGGCGCAAAGCTCCTCTACGCGGACACGCTGCAGTACCATCCCACCGGCGCTGCCTTCCCGGAGCAGATCTTCGGCGCGCTCGTCACCGAAAAGGTCCGTTCCGTCGGCGCGAAGCTGGTCAATGCGGACGGTGAAGTCTTCATGCATCCCCTGGAGACGCGCGACGTTTCCGCCGCGTCCATCATCCGCGAGTGCTCTACCCGCGGCAAGGGCGTCAAGACCGGCGACGGCGTGGGCGTCTGGCTCGATACGCCCATGATCGAGATGAAGAACGGCGAGGGCACCATCGAGAAGCGCATCCCCGCCATGATGCGCATGTTCGCCAAGTACGGCATCGACATCCGCAAGCAGCCGATCCTGGTCTACCCGACCCTGCACTACCAGAACGGCGGCATCGACATCACCCCCGACTGCCAGAGCGGCGTGGAGAACCTCTTCGTCGCGGGCGAGGCCGTTGGCGGCATCCATGGCCGCAACCGCCTGATGGGCAACTCCCTGCTGGACGTCGTGGTCTTTGGCCGCAATGCGGGCCGCAACGCCGCGCTGCGCTCCAAGAACGTCTCGGTCGGCCAGCTGACCCTCGAGCATGTCAACGCCTTTGAGAAGGAGTGCGAGCAGGCCGGCATCACGGACCAGGTCGTTTCGCCCAAGCTCCTGCCCGATTATCGCAGAAAAAAGTAAAGTAGGAGACGAAAAACCATGTTGACGGATTTACTAGAAGCTTTGATGATTCTCTGCTTCGGCCTCTCATGGCCGATTTCCATCCGGAAGTCCTGGATCTCCCGTACCGCCAAGGGCAAGAGCCTCTTCTTTGAGGTGTTCCTGCTGATCGGCTACATCTTCGGCATTGCGCGCAAGTTCATCCTCTTTGCGAACCCTGCCACGGATACGAATTTCATCTTCTACCTCAGCTGGTTCTTCTACGTATTGAATTTCTGCGAAATCTTCATCGACGTCATGCTCTACTTCCGCAACCGGAAGCTGGATATGCTGGCGGATAGCAAAGTGTCTGCGAGTAAGTAAGGAGGGTTTTTACGATGACCGTCACCGTATGTCTGGGCAGCGCCTGCCATGTCAAGGGTTCTCATTTCGTGCTGGAGGGCCTCAAGTCCCTGATCAAGCAGCACCATGTGGAAGATAAGGTCACGCTGGCCGGCACGTTCTGCACCGGCAACTGCCAGAAGGGCGTCTGCGTCACCATCGGCGATACGCTCTATTCCGTGAGCCCGGAGACCACCACCGAGTTCTTCGAGAAGGAAGTCCTGGCCAAGCTCTAAGATGCCGGGAAGGGAAAAGCGCCCTGCGAATCCAAGAGATTCGCAGGGCGCTTTTTTGTGGAGCGAAAGGGGAGATTTACTTGTCCTCGTAGGTGTGGATGGGCTCGACGGACTTCTGCCAACCCGTGGAATAGGTCTGCGTGTAGAGCGGGGCGGCCCAGCGCACGGCGTTGGTGATGACGGTCTGGATCTCCTTCTGGTAGTAGACGGGGAAGGTCTCGTGACCGGGCTGGAAGTAGAAGATGCGCCCGCCGCGCACGAAGCAGCAGCCGGAGCGGAACACCTCTCCGCCCGGATGCCAGGAGATAAACACCAGGTTGTCCGGCTGCGGGATGAAGAACTGCTCGCCGTAGGTCTCGTCGTGGGGAACCTCAAAGTAGTCGCCGATGCCCTGCGCAATGGGATGGCCCGGGCTGGTCACCCAAAGGCGCTGCATGTCGCCGTCCTCGCGCCAGCGGAGCATGTCCGTGCGGGTGCCCAGCAGGCGGGAGAAGGGCTTGGAGGCGTGCGCGGAGTGCAGGGCGATGAAGCCCATGCCGTCGTTGACGCGCTGGCAAACCTTGGCGACCACCGCGTCGGAGACCTCCTGGTGCGCCATGTGGCCCCACCAGAGCAAGACGTCCGTGTTCTGCAGTACCTCGTCGGTCAAACCGTGCTCCGGCTCGTCCAGCGTGGCGGTGCGCACGACCATGTCCTCGTTCTTGCCGAGGAACTCGGCGATGGCGCCGTGGATGCCGTTGGGGTAGATGGCTGCAACCTCCGGCATCTCCTTTTCGTGGCGGAATTCGTTCCAAACGGTGACGCGAATCATGACAACCCCTCCTCGAAGGTGGAATTTCTTCCCCTCCAGTATAGCGGGTTTCGCGGAAAAAGTACAGCCGAATCCCTCGGATTTTTTGTTGACTCCATGCGGCGGATTGCGGTATCATGGGGAAAAAGGACTCGGACAGGGAGGCAGAGAAATGGTAACCTTGCATTCCGGCATGTACAAATATGAAAACGGCGCCTTCACCCCCGCCCAAAGCGCGGAGGGACGGGAAAAGACCATGGCCCACGCGATCCTGACCGCGCACAACACCTCGGGCAGCGACGCAGATCTCAAGATCAAATTTGACGCCATGGCCTCGCATGACATCACCTACGTCGGCATCATCCAGACGGCGCGCGCCTCGGGCATGAAGAAATTTCCTCTGCCCTATGTGCTGACCAACTGCCACAACTCGCTGTGCGCGGTGGGCGGCACCATCAACGAGGACGACCACCTCTTTGGCCTGTCCGCCGCAAAGAAGTACGGCGGAATCTTCGTCCCCGCGCACCAGGCCGTCATCCACCAGTACATGCGCGAGCGCATGGCCGGCTGCGGCAAGATGCTCCTGGGCTCCGACTCCCACACGCGCTACGGCGCGCTGGGCACCATGGGCGTGGGCGAGGGCGGCCCGGAGCTGGTCAAGCAGCTCTGCGAGCGCACGTATGACATCGCCTACCCGGACGTCGTCGCCATCCACCTGACCGGCAAGCCCGGAAAGGGCGTCGGCCCGCAGGACGTGGCCCTGGCCATCATCCGCGAGGTCTTTGCCTGCGGCTTTGTCAAGAACAAGGTCATGGAGTTCGTGGGCGAGGGCATCGGCCACCTCTCCGTGGAGTACCGCAACGGCATCGACGTCATGACCACCGAGACCACCTGCCTTTCCTCCATCTGGGAAACGGATGAAAAGGTCCGCGGCTGGTATGAAACGCACCTGCGCCCCGAGGAATACAAGCCCCTGCACCCGCAGGAGGGCGCGGTGTACGACGGCTTGGTCGAGGTGGACCTCTCGTCCGTCCGGCCCATGATCGCCCTGCCCTTCCATCCCTCCAACGCCTATACGATCGAGGAGTTCCGCGCAAACGCCAAGGCGCTCCTGGGCCAGGTCGAGGAGAAGGCGCGCACCATGCTCGACGAAAAGTATCCCCTCAAGCCCCTCACCGACAAGGTGAAGGATGGCCAGGTCTACGTCGAGCAGGGCATTGTGGCGGGCTGCTCCGGCGGCACCTATGAGAACATGATGACCGTTGCCGACATCCTGCGCGGCAAGAGCATCGGCGACGGCGCCTTCACCATGAGCGTCTACCCGGCCTCGCAGCCGCAGTTCATTGCCCTGATGAAGAGCGGCGCGGCCACGGACCTCATGCAGGCGGGCGTGGTGCTGCGCTCGGCCTTCTGCGGACCGTGCTTCGGCGCGGGCGACGTGCCCGCCAACGGCGGCCTCTCCATCCGCCACGCGACGCGCAACTTCCCCAACCGCGAGGGCGCAAAGCCCGCAAACGGCCAGATGGCCTATGTCGCCCTCATGGACGCGCGCTCCATCGCCGCCACCGCCCTCAACGGCGGAAGGCTCACCGCGGCCGATGAGATCGACCTGCCCGAGGAAAAGGAATACCCCTACACCTATGACCCCACCATCTACGACAACCGCGTCTACGACGGCTGGGGCAAGGCGCAGCCCGAGGCGGAGCTGGTCTTTGGGCCCAACATTGCGGACTGGCCCGAGCAGATCGCCCTGCCGGAGAATCTCGTTCTGGAGGTCGCGTCGGCCATCTATGATCCCGTCACCACCACGGACGAGCTCATCCCCTCCGGCGAGACCTCGTCCTACCGCTCCAACCCGCTCAAGCTCTCGGAGTTTGCGCTCTCGCGCAAGGACCCGCAGTACGTGCCGCGCGCAAAGGCCGTCAAGGCTATGGAGATGAGCCGCCGCCAGGGCGCGCTCAGCCCGGACGCCGCCGCCCTGCTCCAAAAGGCGGGCCTTTCCCCGGAGAACACGGGCATCGGCTCCCTGGTCTTTGCGCTCAAGCCCGGAGACGGTTCTGCGCGCGAACAGGCGGCTTCCTGCCAGCGCGTGCTCGGCGGCTGTGCGAACATCGCCCAGGAGTACGCCACCAAGCGCTATCGCAGCAACGTCGTCAACTGGGGCATGCTCCCCTTCATCCTGGACGGCGCAAAGGATTCCGGGATCGCGGTCGGGGACGTCGTGGTCATCCCGGGCATCCGCGAGGCGCTCCTTTCCGGAAAGACCGACGCCATTCCGGCGCTGCTGCTCTCCGGGGAAGACAAGCGGGAAATCCAGCTCGCGCTCCCCAATCTCACAAAGGATGAGCGCGACATCATATTGGCCGGGTGCCTCATCAACTACTACGCCCGGTGACAAGAAACCGGCTGTGCGGCAGCATTGGACCGCACAGCCGGCTTTTCTTTACGAAATATTCATAAAACGCGGAGGGGTTATTGACAGATGCCGCAAAGGACAGTAAAATAAATCTGTATGACAGGAGTCGAGATGGGAAAAGAACAATTTTTTATGGAATAGATAAAAAGTGAATATTCTCCCGGAGTCGCCTGTACAAAGGGACAGGGTTTGGAAGCGAGGGACAGCCCGGAAAAGAGCGGGAAGGTCGTGCGCGCCCTGTTGTTGGAACGCGGCATGCGACAACTGTTTATCATAAATGTTAGGTGGTGAAACAGTTGCAGACTTTTTTCTGGATTTTGGGAATTCTTGTCGCGTTGGCCGGCGGCCTTTACGCGGGCTTTGTCTTCGGCGGCAAGAAGAAAAAAGAGGAAATCGAAGGCAAAATTGGCCGCACCGAGGACGCCATGAAAAAGCTTGTGGACGATGCCACGGCAAAGGCGGAGGCGGTGAAGAAGGAAAAGATCCTGGAGGCAAAGGAGGAAATCCTTCGCCAGAAGACCGAAACCGAAAAGGAGCTCCGCGAGCGCCGGAACGAGACCCAGCGCACGGAGCGCCGGCTCCTGCAGCGCGAGGAGATGCTCGACAAAAAGCTGGATAACCTGGAAGTTCGCGAGGAAGGCCTCAACAAAACCAGCCGCGAGCTGGAGCAGCGCGCCCAGGAAGTGGAAGCCATGCGCGCCCAGCAGCAGTCGGAGTTGGAGCGCATCGCCCAGATGACCGCGGAGGAAGCCCGCCAGATCATCATGAACAACGTCCAGCGCGAGGCCTACCACGACGCGGCGGTCATGGTCCGCGAAATTGAGAGCAAGGCCAAGGACGAGGCTGACAAGAAGGCGCGCAACATCGTGTCCCTCGCCATTCAGAAGTGCGCGGCGGACCACGTGGCGGAGACCACGGTCTCCGTCGTCAACCTGCCCAACGACGAGATGAAGGGCCGCATCATCGGCCGCGAGGGCCGCAACATCCGCGCCCTGGAGACCGCTACGGGCATCGACCTCATCATCGACGACACGCCCGAGGCCGTCATTCTCTCCGGATTTGACCCGATTCGGCGCGAAATCGCGCGCATTGCCCTGGAAAAGCTCATCACCGACGGCCGCATTCACCCGGCCCGCATCGAGGAAATGGTCGAAAAGGCCCGCAAGGAGGTCGACGCGCAGATGCGCGAGGCCGGCGAGCAGGCGGTCTTTGAGACGGGCGTCCACGGCCTGCACCACGAGCTGGTGCGGCTGCTCGGCCGCATGAAGTTCCGCACTTCCTATGGCCAGAACGTGCTCAAGCACTCCATCGAGGTCTCGCACCTGGCGGGCGTCATGGCGGCGGAGCTCGGCGCAGACGTTGCGCTGGCCAAGCGCGCGGGACTGCTGCACGACATCGGCAAGTCCATCGACCACGACGTGGAGGGCACGCACATCCAGATCGGCGCGGACCTTGCGCGCAAGTACCGCGAGAGCCCGGACGTCGTCAACGCCATTCTCTCGCACCATGGCGACGTCGAGCCCACGACCATTGAGGCCGTTCTGGTGGCGGCGGCAGACGCCATCTCCGGCGCGCGCCCCGGCGCCCGCCGCGAGACGCTGGAGAGCTACATCAAGCGCCTGCAGAAGCTGGAGGAGATCGCCAACTCCTTTGACGGCGTCGAAAAGTCCTACGCCATCCAGGCGGGCCGCGAGGTGCGCATCATCGTCAAGCCCGACCAAGTCAGCGACGCGGACTCCGTGCTCATGGCAAAGGAGATCGTCAAGCGCATCGAGAAGGAATTGGAATACCCAGGCCAGATCAAGGTCAACGTCATCCGCGAAACCCGTGCAACGGAGTTCGCAAAGTAACCTGCAAAAGCAACGGGGGAGCACCGGAAAATCCGGCGCTCCCCCGTTTTTTTACTTCGGGAAGGTGAACGTAAAGGCCGAACCCTTTCCGGGCTCGCTCTCGACGGCGATCGATCCGCCGTGGGCCTCCACGATCCATCGCACCATGGGAAGCCCCAGGCCCGCGCCGCTGCGGCTGGCCGTGCGCGACGGGTCCACCTGATAGAAGCGGTTCCAAATCTTGTTCAGGTGCTCCGCCCCGATGCCAATGCCGTCGTCCCGCACGCAGCCCTGGACAACGCCCTCCTCGTCGCGGAGCGTCACCCAGATGTTGCCGCCCTCCCGCCCGTAGGAGACGGCGTTCTGGATGAGGTTGATGAGCAGGCGCATCATCATCGTCTCGTCTGCGCGCAGGAGCACGTTGGGCTGAATGTCCGTGTGCAGGGTGATGTTCCGCGCGGCGGCAGCGTCCGCTTGCTCTTCGCAGGTGATTTCCGCCAGCTCGCTCAGGTTGAGGGTCTCCATGTGCAGGCTCTGGCGGCCGCTGTCCGTGCGCGCCAGGGTCAGAAGCTGGGCGATCAGCGTCGACATCTTGCGCGCCTGCGCCGCAACCACCTGCAGGGCCGAGCGGCGCTCCCCTTCCTCGGCATCGTCCCCCAGGGCGAATTCGCACTGGGAGAGGATCACCGAAACGGGCGTGCGCAGCTCGTGCGAGACGTCGGAGGTGAACTGCTTTTCGCTCTCAAAGGCAGATTGCAGCTTGTCCATCATGTGGTCGAACGTGTGGGCCAGGCGGTGTACCTCGTCCTCCCCCGGACCCATGCGGATGCGCTCCGTCAGGTCGCTGCCCTGGCTGATGCGCTGGGCCGTGTCCGTGACGTCCTGCAGCGGGCCAAGCGTGCGCCGCGTGATCGAGTAGCCGCCCAGCGCCACCAGCAGAACGAAGAAGGGCAGCACGATCAGCGACAGCCGGACCACCGCGTGCAGGCTCGCGTCCGCCTCCGCCTGGGAGACCACGCCCCGCACCCAAAGGTTTCCATAGCCCGGAATGGTTTGGCACGTGTCGTAGACGTACCAGACGCCGCCATCCCCCTCTTCGACTTTTTGAATTTCGTCCATGATGAGCATCGGCGCGCCGTTGAAGTTCGCCGGAATCCGGCCGTAGACCAGATTGCCCTGCGAGTCGTAAACCGAGATGCTGATGCCCGTGCCGAGATGGTTGATGTCGTCGTCAAAGGTCAGGACGCCGTCCTCGTACTCGATCTCGTAAAAGCTGCGCTCCACCGTGTCCTGCAGGCGCAGCTCCGCCTCTGAAAGCATCTGGTTGGAGCTCAGGTGAAAGAGAAGCCAGAGCACAGCGACGACCAGCGCCGTCATCAGGATCGTGTACCAGAGCGTGATCCGCCAACGGATGGGGATGTTCCCTAGAAAGAAGCCGACTCTCTGTTTCATGACTGGTCCCTCAAAACGTAGCCCGCCCCGCGCACGGTGTGGATGAGCTTGGGCGAATAGCCGTCATCGAGCTTCTTGCGCAGGTAGCGGATGTAGACGTCCACAACGTTGGACCCGCCCGCATAGTCGTAGTTCCAAATGTGCTGCTCGATCTTGTCGCGTGACAGAACGACGCCTTGGTTGCGGATCATGTACTCCAAGATGGAGAACTCCTTGGAGGACAGCGAGATTTCCACGTCCCCGCGGCGGACGGTGCGCGCGTCGCAGTCCACCGTCAGGTCGGCCAAGTGGTAGCAGTTGTCCGTCCGTCCCGCGTCGCGGCGGAGCAGGGCGCGCACGCGCGCCAGCAGCTCCTCCAAGGCGAAGGGCTTGACCAGATAGTCGTCTGCGCCGGCGTCCAGCCCCTTGACGCGGTCCGAGACCCCGTCCCGCGCGGTGAGCAGGAGCACGGGCACGCGGTTTCCCCGCGACCTAAGGCGCGAGAGCACCTCCAGCCCGTCCACGCGCGGCATCATGATGTCCAGGATCACCGCGTCGTATTCCGCGGCAGCCAGGCAGTCCAGCGCCTCCTCGCCGTCAAAGCAGCTGTCCACGCTGTAATGGTTTTTGATGAGCGTTCGGGTGACGATTTCGTTGAGATCCCGTTCATCCTCCGCATAAAGCAATCGCATAGGCGTTCCTCCTTGATTTCCCTGTCTATATTCTACGGCGCTGAGATGAAACCTGCATTAAGTCCCGCCGAAAACCCGCATTTTTGCATACTTTTCCGCCGCAGGAGAACACTAGGGGCAAAGGGGGAATTTGCAGTGGGATTTCTGTTTGCCATTCTGGCCGGCGCCGCCATGAGCGTCCAGGGCGTGATGAATACGCGGCTTTCGGAAAAGCTGGGACTGTATGAGTCCAACGTGTGGGTGCAGGGGACGGCGTTTGCCCTCTCGCTTCTGGCGATGTGGATTCTCGGCAAGGGGAGCTTTCGGGAGATCGGCCAAACGCCCAAGGTCTATCTGCTGGGGGGCGCGCTGGGCCTCGCCATCACCCTGACGGTGATGCTGGCCATTGGCCGGCTCTCGCCCACGGTCGCCATCTCGACCATCCTGATCTCCCAGCTGCTCGTCGCGGCCGTCATCGACGCCTTTGGGTGGCTCGGCGCGGAGAAAGTCGCCTTCCATTGGAACCAGTTCGCGGGCATCGCCCTGTTGGTCGGAGGCGTCGTGCTCTTTAAGCTCAAGCTCTAGCGAAAAAGGGCCTCGAACGCAAAGAAGAAACCCCTGAAAACCATTGTTTTCAGGGGTTTTTCATGGCGAGCCCGGAGGGATTCGAACCCACGACCTTTTGATTCGTAGTCAAACACTCTATCCAGCTGAGCTACGAGCTCATGCCCTGCACTCCTTAGTGCTAGAATAGAATACACCTTTCGTCCGAATTTGTCAACAGCTTTTTTTCAAGGGAGTTTGTTAAGAAAGGATGAACGCTGCGCGGTTGCAAACGGATGGCCAAAATGGTATCCTATGTATTGGAAAATGCGAGAAAATGCGGAAAAGGGAGGAACGGGATATGTGGAAGCCGCTCTTTATGGAGCCGTACTTTAACATCAAGGATTGGGGCGGGACGCGCCTTGCCAGCGTCTATGGGAAGAAGATCCCCTCCGATCACACGGGGGAGAGCTGGGAGGTTTCTGCGCATCCCATGGGCGTGTCCCGCTGCGAGGGAAAGACGCTGCCGGAGCTCATCGAGGAGTACGGCGAGAAGCTCTGCGGCACCGAGGTCCATGGCGCGTTTCCCCTTCTGATTAAGCTCATCGACGCCCGGGAGTGGCTCTCCGTGCAGGTCCACCCAGACGACGCGTATGCCCAGCGCGTGGAGGGCGACCCCTATGGCAAGACGGAAGCCTGGGTCGTGCTGGACTGCGATCCCGGCGCGCAGCTCATCTTCGGCATCGACTGCGACGTGGACACCCTGCGCCGTGAGATTCCCCAGGGCCGCCTCGAGCAGCACCTCAAGAAGGTCGACGTCAAGGTCGGGGACGTGCTCTACATCCCCGCCGGCACCGTGCACGCCATCGGCGCGAACATGCTCATCTACGAGGTGCAGCAGTCCTCGGACCGCACCTATCGCCTGTACGCCTGGGGCCGCAACGCGGAATTGCACATCGAAAAGTCGCTGGACGTCATCGACCCCAAGCAGGGCGGAAAGCCCATCGCGGGCGTTCCGATCCCGGTCGAGGGCGGCGTGCGCGAGATGCTGATCCTCGATCCCTGCTTTGCCCTGGAGCGGCTCACCGCCACCGGACGCATGCCGCTGGAGACGGATGGCACGCGCTTTTACGCCTACACCGCGGTCTCGGCGGGCAAGGTCCTTTGGGACGGGGGCGAGCGGGAGTACCGCGCGGGCGACAGCTTCCTGATCCCGGCCGCGCTGGGCAAGTATGCGCTGGAGGGCGGCGTGCTCTATCGCTCCTATTACCCCAACGTGCAGAAGAGCGAGGCGGAGCTGACCGCGCTGGGCGTGGACCTTGCGCGCGTGGGCGGCAAGCGCTGAAGAACCGGAGGAAGAGCGATGAACCTGCCTGAAGCGTTTGTTCGGCAGATGCAAGGAGAGCTGGGCGCGCAAGCGCCCGCTTTCTTTTCTACGTAT
Source organism: Candidatus Spyradocola sp. (assembly GCA_050942925.1). Classification (GTDB taxonomy): domain Bacteria; phylum Bacillota; class Clostridia; order Christensenellales; family UBA1750; genus Spyradocola. The sequence continues at coordinate 1,483 of JBMNOF010000013.1, read as the reverse complement.
GCGGAGGAAGGGGCGGCCGGACTCCGCGTTCGCCGCGGAACGGGCTGGGTCCCCCCGGCGGACTTTCTCCCCGTGCCCTGGTGTCCGGACGGATACTACGTTCCCCAGGGCCTTCGCATGGGGAAGGAGCCCCTGCACGCGGCGGGCGCCTACTATTTGCAGGAGCCGTCGGCCATGGCGCCGGTGGAGGCCCTCGGCGTGCAGCCGGGCATGCGCGTGCTCGACCTCTGCGCGGCCCCGGGCGGGAAGAGCACGCAGATCGCCAACCACCTGGCCGGCACGGGCCTCCTCGTGGCCAACGAGATCCATCCGACCCGTGCGCGCATCCTGCTGGAAAACGTCGAGCGCATGGGCGTGGGAAATGCCGTCGTCTGCAACGAGACGCCTGCCCGGCTGGCCGCGCAGTTCGGCCCGTGGTTCGACGCGGTGCTCGTCGACGCCCCCTGCTCGGGCGAGGGCATGTTCCGGCGCGATCCCGAGGCCGTCGAACAGTGGTCGCCGGAGGCGCCCGCGCGCTGCCATGCTCGCCAGATCGAGATCCTCGAGTCCGCAGCGCGCTGCCTGCGCGGCGGCGGCACGATGGTCTACTCCACCTGTACATTTAACCGCGTGGAAAACGAGCAGACCCTGGAGGAATTCCTGCGGTCCCATCCGGAGTTTTCGCTCGACGAGACGCTGCGCCTTCCAGGAATCCCCTACAACGGCGGCATGGCCCATCTCTACCCCCATCAGATCCGCGGAGAAGGCCACTTCCTAGCCCGCCTACGGAAGGCGGGAGAGGAACGCGCAGAGCTGCCAGAGCTGCCCACAGGGGGCAAGGAGGAGCGCTGGACGCAGTTTGCCGCCGAGGCGCTCCGGGAGGTTCCTGCTTGGAACCTCCGCGCCCAGGGAGAGTGGCTGTACGCGCTGCCCGAGGGCATGCCGGATGTGCGAGGGCTGAAGGTGTTGCGCGCCGGACTGCAGCTCGGCAAGCTCGCCAAGGGCAGGCTGGAGCCCGCTCATGCGCTCGCCTTGTTCCTGCATCCCGAACAGGCGAAGAATGCCGAGGCGCTGTCCCGCGAGGATGCGCTGCGCTATCTCCGGGGGGAGGTGCTTCCGGGGGCGTGGAAAGGCTGGGGGCTTGTAACCTACGAGGGGTGCGCGCTCGGATGGGGCAAGGGAAGCGGCGGGCAGATCAAGAACCACTACCCCAAAGGCCTGCGCTGGAACTAAATTCCGAACGATAGAAAGCGTCGCAGAGGGAATGATGCCCGTTTCTTGCCGTACACCGGCGAGAAAACGGGGTACCGTTCGGGATGGAGAAAAAGTTCTATTTTTTGTCAAAAAACTTTCGGAAAAGTGTTGACAAGGAAAGAGGGACGTGGTATTATAACTAAGCTGTCAGCGAGAGATACGAACTGACGGCGGGGAACCTTGAAAACGATACATAAGAGGAAAAAGACAAGGCAAATTGAGAAGGTTTTCAGGTCTTGACCGGAAAACC
>JBMNOF010000107.1:0-6611 GCA_050942925.1 Candidatus Spyradocola sp. | reverse complement strand
CATATACACGCGCCGCGCGGCCGCCAACCCGCGCGCTTTCCCGGCCTCTCTGCGCTCATGCGGATCAGGGTGCACCCTCTTCGTCGGAGAGAATGCGCTGTACCCGCCCGATCTGTCCGTCGGTCAGCTGTACCTTGATCCCATGCGGGTGCGTGGCGCTGCGGGTCAAAACCCGCTCCACAACGCCCCGCGTGAGCCGGCCCGTTCGCTGGTCCGCCTTGAGCACGATGTCCACTGTCTTTCCCGGGGCGATGTCCGCCCGCCGCTTTCCATCCATGTGCACTCCCTCCCCATGCAAAAGAGTATAGGGCGGCGCGGGCGGACGGTCAAGACCGCTTGCGCCCGACGGCGCGCTGCCGTATACTGAAGGACAAAGGAGGGGAAGACCATGTTGGCCTATACCTATGTGGAACCGGGACGGTTTGCCTTGCAGGAGAAGCCGCGGCCGCGCCTGCAAGGACCGCAGGACGCGATTGTCCGCGTCACCTTAGCCAGCATCTGCACCAGCGACTTGCACATCCTCCACGGCTCGGTACCCCGCGCCGTGCCGGGGATCACCGTCGGGCACGAGATGGTGGGCGTCGTCGAGGAGGTGGGCCCGGAGGTGACCGCCGTGCAGCCCGGGGACCGCGTCGCCGTCAACGTCGAGACGTTCTGCGGAACGTGCTTTTTCTGCAAGCAGGGGTTTGTCAACAACTGCACGGACCCGAACGGCGGATGGGCGCTCGGCTGCCGGATCGACGGGGGACAGGCCGAGTTTGTCCGCGTGCCCTTTGCCAACCAGGGCCTGACGCGCATTCCGGCGGGCGTTTCCGACCGCAAGGCGCTGCTCGTCGGGGATGTGCTGGCCACGGGGTATTGGGCCGCGCGCATCGGCGAGATCCATCCGGGCGATACGGTGCTGATCCTCGGCGCGGGCGCGACCGGGATTTGCACGCTGCTCAGCGCGCTCCTGTACGCGCCCGGGCGCGTCATCGTCTGCGAGCCGGACGCGCAGCGCCGGGACTTTGTGCGCGCGCTCGTCCCCCAGGCGCTCGTCATCTCCCCGGAGAAGGCCGTGGACTTTGTGCGCGCCCACAGTGAGCACGGCGGCGCGGACGCGGTGTTTGAGGTCGCGGGTTCGCCCGACAGCTTTCGTCTGGCCTGGGAGTGCGCCCGGCCGAACGCGGTGGTGACGATCGTGGCGCTCTACGATGGACCGCAGGTCCTGCCCCTGCCGGACATGTATGGAAAGAACCTTACCTTTAAGACCGGCGGCGTGGATGGGTGCGATTGCGCGGAAATCCTGCGCAGAATCGCGGAAGGCGGGCTGAACACCGAACCGCTCTTGACGCACACGTATCCCCTGTCGCGCATCGAGGAGGCATACGAACTCTTTGCCGCGCGGCGCGACGGCGTGTTCAAGGTGGCGGTGGACTGCGGGGCGTGACAACTCCGGTTGCGGAGGGGAAAGACTAAGGCCTTTCCCCTCCGCATTTGCGTTTGTGGCCGCTTTTCGACCGGTCATCCGCCCAGAGACTCCGGTGGTCGAAAAGCGGCGGACAGCGCGGGAAAAAAGCGATATACTTGGAGCCGTAGAGAGGAGGGAGCCCATGAAACTGACGTATGAACCCGCCGCAGGAGAGGTGGAAGTCGTGGTGCGGGGCACGCTCGGGGACCCGGAGGTGCCGAGAATCCTGGCCGCCCTGCAGATGGTGGGGAGCATGCAGTCCCGGCTGCTGTTGCGCCGGGTGGGAACGGAGCGGGACTACTTGCTCGAGCCGGACAAGGTGGACTACTTTGCCGCGCGGGAGGGCCGCGTCTTTGCCCGGGCCGGCGGGGTGGAGTACGAGTCCAAGCTGCGGCTCTATGAGCTGGAGGAGATGCTGCGCGCGCACGGTTTTCTCCAGATCAGCAAGAGCATCGTGGTCAACCTGCACGCCGTGCGCGCGGTGGAGGCGGAGTTCAGCGGAAACTACACCGCACTGCTCCGCGATGAAAAGACCAAATTGACGATCTCGCGCAGCTATATGCGCGCATTCCGCAAATCGATTTTGGAGGGAACGTAGATGTTGAAAAAGGTATTTTGCTATCTGGAAAGAGGATTGGCCATTGGGTTCCTCGTGACGACCTTCTGCATGTGGAATCTCGAGGGCCCCAACGAAACCATGCGCCAGGTGCTCGTCTGGATGATCGCCTCGGTCTGCTATGGCGCCATCTCCCTGCTGTTCGAGGTGGACGCGCTGCCCCTGCCCGCGGCAACTGCCATCCACTTGCTGCTCTGCACGGGGGTGACGGTGACGGCCGCCTATGTGCTGGGCTATGCGGACAGCTTCCGGACGATGCTGGGCGTGCTGCCGAGTTTTTTGGTGATCTACGCAGGAATTTACGGTGTCATCTTCTTGTGCATCTGGATCAGCGCCAGGCGGATGAACCGAAAGCTCGGCGCCCGGTAATCCCTCTCCCGCGGGATCGCCGCACATACCCCGTGCAATTTCCGCGCAAGTGGTGTATGCTATGAAGGAGAGAACCGGCCGCCCAGCTGTCGGCGGCGGAAAGAGGTATGCCATGAAGTTCACGGAAATGCCCTACCAGCGCCCGGATATTCCGGCGCTGCGCCAGAAGATCGACGCCCTCCGCGCGCGCATCGAGGGCGCGTCTTCTGCAGAGGAAGCCGAGCGCGCCTATCGAGACTTTGACGCGCTCTCCCAGGCCTATGGAACGGAGACCACCCTGGCCTATGTGCGCCACACCATCGACACGCGCGACGAGTTCTATGACGCGGAAAACACCTTCGCCGACGAGAACAACCCCGCCGTGCAGGAGATGGCCCAGGCCGTAAACCTGGCGCTGCTGCGCTCGCCGTTCCGGAGCGAGCTGGAGCAGCGCTTGGGCGCGCTGCTCTTTACCAACCTGGAAATCGAGGTCCGCAGCTTTGACGCGAAGAACCTCGCGCTCATGCAGGAGGAAAACCGCTTGCAGAGCGAGTACCAGAAGCTCTATGCCTCCGCGCTCGTGGACTGGGAGGGCGCAAAGCTGCCCCTTCCCAAGCTCGGGCCCTACAAGCAGAGCCTCGATCGCTCCGTTCGCCGCCAGGCCTATGAGGCGGAAGGCCTTTGGTTTGACGCCCATCGCGAAGAGCTGGACCGCCTCTACGACGCGCTGGTCCAGAACCGCACCCAGCAGGCCCGCAACCTGGGACATGCCAACTACCTGCCCCTGGGCTACGACCGCCTCGGGCGAAACTGCTATGGCCCCAAGGAGGTCGAGGCCTTCCGCGACCAGATCGCCGGAGATCTCGTTCCCATCGTCAATGCGGTCCGCGCCGCGCAGGCCAAACGCCTGGGTCTGCCGGGACTGACGATTTACGACAGCACCATCAGCTTCCCGGATGGGAACGCCGTCCCGCAGGGAACGGCGGAGGAAATCCTCGCCCAAGGGCACGAAATGTACCGCGAGCTGAGCCCCGAGACCGCGGAGTTCGCCGACTTCCTCTGGGACAACGGCCTGTTGGACGTGCTCAGCAAGGAGGGCAAGGCCCCCGGCGGTTACTGCACGGAGATGCGACTCTATGGCGCGCCCTTCATCTTCTCCAACTTTAATGGAACGAGCGGCGATGTGGACGTGCTCACCCACGAGGCCGGCCATGCCTTTGCCAGCTACCGCGCCATGCGCCGGGGGATTCTCTCCAACTTGCAGACCCCGACCATGGAGGCGGCGGAGGTGCACTCCATGTCCATGGAATTCCTCACCGCGCCCTGGCACGTGCGCTTCTTCGGCAAGAATGTGCGCAAGTACGAGCTGGCGCACTGCGAGGACGCCTTGACCTTCATCCCCTACGGCTGCATGGTGGACGAGTTCCAGCACCGCATGTACGAGAACCCCGCGCTGCGCCCCGAGGAGCGCAACGCGGTCTGGCTGGACCTGGAGAAGAAGTACCGCCCGTGGCAGGACATGGACGGCCTGCCCTTCTACGGCCGCGGCGCGGGATGGCAGCGCCAGCTGCACATCTACCTCTATCCCTTCTACTACATCGACTATTGCATGGCCCAGACCGTGGCCTTCCAGTTCTGGATGGCCTCGCTCGCGGACCGCGCCGATGCCTGGCAGCGGTATCTCCGCTTCGTGGACGGCGGCGGAGCCAAGACGTTTGCCTCCCTCGTGGCGGACGCCGGGCTGCAGCTCCCCTATGCGCCGGGCTGCATCCGTCAGGTCGGGAGCGGCGTGGCCAAGTGGCTCTCGGAAAACGCGCTCTAAGCGGAAGCGCTCCTCTTGCGGGCGGCAGGAATCCTTTCCTGCTGCCCGCTTTTTCGTCCGGAAAGGAATTTTGCAATCTGGTCCGGCACAGATTGCAAAAAACAGAGAATTAACTTCGGACGAGATTTCGTTTTCCCTTGCAGAATAAAAAGAGTTTTTGCAAAAACTAAATCGAAATAATATTTCTTTATCGAAACGAAAAAATGAAAAAACCTGAAGATGACCGGTTTTTTATACAATTCATCAAAATGCGAAGGAATAACTGTGAAAAAATACGGGGAGAAAACTTCAAAATATACGGAATATATTCAAAGAACAAGAAAAATATACGGAATTATATTGCATAAGAATGTGTATAATTTATGAATGCATAAAATCGCTTTTTGCAGAAAGGCAAAATTCCATGGATTCAAAGAAAATTCGCATGAATTCGTTGACTATTGCGACGATATTCTCTATAATGTTAATGGTCTACGTTCTGGTATATCCGTAAAACCAGCCATCTTGGAACGAGCGGAAGACTTGCCCCAAGCAAGCCGACAAAGGGAAGATTTTCCACTTGCAACCTGGTTTTTTGCATTTTTTGCAGAACGAAGATTCGCTTGCGAACTATGGGTCACAAGACCCGCTTACATAGTTCAAATTGAGGAGGAAACGAACATGAAGGGTAGCAAGAAGATCCTTGCGCTGCTTCTCGTCCTGTCCATGGGCATGATGCTTCTGGCGGGATGCAGCAGCACCCCCACGGCGACAGAGACCCCTGCCGCGACGGAAAGCGCCGAGGCCACCGAAGCCCCCGCTGCGAGCGAAGAGCCCGCCGAGACGCGCCCCAACCGCCTGATCTACGGTTCTTCTACCGAGATTTCCGGCGATATCGGCCCGGGCGCCTGGTGGACGAACAACGCCACGGACCAGCTGATCCGCAACCTGATCAATGACTATGCGGTCATCACCTTTGATCAGGACGGCGCCATGGTGGAGAACGCCTCCGTTCTGGACGGCCCGGTCACCAGCGTGGAAAACGAGGACGGCTCCAAGACCTTCACCGTGAAGATCAAGCAGGGCCTGACCTTCAACAACGGCGAGCCCATCACCGCCGCCAACTACTGCGCGTACTCTCTGGTTGCCTACTCTCCGGCCGCTCTGGAAGCGGGCGCGGGCATTGTGGCGCTGGAGCTCGTGGGCTCTGCGGAGTACCAGAGTGGTGAGGTCAACTACATCAGCGGCCTGCACCTGGTGGACGACTACACCTACGCCATCACCATCAGCGCGGACGTGCTGCCCTACTACTATGAGGAGTACTACGCCAGCCTGTCTCCCCTGTACCTGCCCATGTACGCCAGCGCTCCGCTGACGGTCAAGGACGACGGCCAGGGCGTGTACCTGGACGGCGGCGAGCTGGTCGCGGATGAGATCAACGCCACCCGCTACATGTATGATTCTCCCGTGTCCGCTGGCCCCTACACGCTGGTCAGCCTGGACACCGGCACCCTGCAGGCGACGCTGGAGCTGAACCCCAACTACGCCGGCAACTTTGAGGGCCAGAAGCCCACCATCCAGACCCTGGTCATTGTCAAGTCCGAGGTCTCCACGGCCATCGACTCCCTGCGCACTGGCGCCATTGACCTGCTGGATACCCTGTCTGACGGCAACACCGAGATCAACCCCGCTCTGGACCTGGTGGAAGAGGGCGGCTATGACTACGTCTCCTTCGAGCGCAACGGCTACGGCAAGCTGCAGTTTGCCTGCGACTTTGGCCCGACCCAGTTCACTGCGGTGCGCCAGGCGGTTGCCCTGCTGCTGGACCGCAATGAGTTCGCCAACCAGTTCTGCGCGGGCTACGGCTCCGTCGTGGACGGCCCCTACGGCCTGTGCATGTGGATGTACAAGGAGTCTGCGGAGTTCTTCGCGGACAACATCGACACCTACTCCTACAACCCCGACCGCGCTGTGGAGATCCTGGAGGCGGACGGCTGGACGCTGAACGCGGACGGCACTCCCTACTCCGGCACCGGCGTGCGCTACAAGGAAGTCACCGCTGAGGAAGCGGGCGACTACGCGCTCAACGTGACCCTGGACGATGGCCGCATCCTGATGCCTCTGCACATCATGTGGGCTTCCTCCGAGGACAACCCCGTTTCCGAGCTGCTGGCGGTCATGCTGGCCAACGGCGAGCAGACGGCGGCTGCCGGCATGGAGATTGAGATGACGGTCATGAGCTTTACGGACCTGCTCAACTACATGTACCGCGATGCCACCGTGGACGAGCGCTACGGCGTGCCCACCTACGGCATGTTCAACCTGGCCACGGGCTTCACCCAGATGTACGATCAGGCCTTCTACTACTCCGAAGATCCGGCGTACATGGGCACCTA
>JBMNOF010000106.1:0-6613 GCA_050942925.1 Candidatus Spyradocola sp. | reverse complement strand
AAAGGGGGGGCCGAGCGCCCACGCATTCCAACCGTGCTCCCCGCCCCGCGGGGAGCACGGTTCCTTTATTCCGCAAAAGGGGGTTCCCCAACGCCCGCCGGGGCCCACCGCTGCGACCTGCGCACAAAAACCCGCAGGGCTCCACCGCGCGTCGCAACAGGGGGGGCCGAGCGCCCACGCATTCCAACCGTGCTCCCCGCCCCGCGGGGAGCACAGTTCCTTTATTCCGCAAAAGGGGGTTTCCGAGCGCCCGCCGGGGCCCACCGCTGCACCATGTGCCCCGAAAAAAACCGCGGGGCTCCGCCGCGCGTCGCAAAAGGGCTCCCCACCTTGTGGGGAGCCCTTTTCGCTTCCGACCTCAGCGCAGGCTGAAGCGCGTGCTCGGCGCCGAGCCGTTCAGCAGCTCGGAGATGCGGTAGCGCGCGTTGCCGATCACCACCGTCATCCCCGCCCGCGCGCAGGGCAGGATGTACTCCAGCTTGGCCTTGGCGCCGTTGGCGCCCGCGCGGCTCGCGCCCTCGCAGTGCGCCTGCAGGTCGCGGATCTTGCGCTCCATCTCCTCGCCGTCCGCGGCCGTGACCTCGCGCACCAGGGTCTTGGGGTCCTTGGGGTCGGCGTAGATCCCGTCCGCGCTGGTCATGATGAGCAGGGTCTTGGCGCCCACGAGCTGCGCGATCACCGCGGCGGTCTCGTCGTTGTCCACGCACTCGACCACGTCCTGCGTCTTGTCCCGCAGCTGCATGAGTTCCATCTTGCGGTGCTCCTCAAAGGAGACCGTGTCGTTGTAGTTCACGATGGGCACCGCGCCCTGCGCCGCGCAGCGCAGCAGCGCGTGGCGGATGTACTCCCGCGTCAGGCGCGAGTTGAAGTGCGTGTGCTCGACCAGGAACTGCCGGACCGAGTATTCCGGGCGGATGAAGCGGCGGTAGTTCTCCATCAGGATCGCCTGCCCCTGCGCGGAGTAGTCGGTCTTGACCTCGTCCGCGTCTCCGCTGAGCTCGTGCCCCGCGCGCTTGATGTAGTCGATGCGCCCGATCTCCACCGCGCCGGAGGACACCCAGACCATGCCCGGCGCCAGCTCCGACCCGAGCCGGGAAAAGATGTTGTAGTCGATGTCGCTGTCGCCCCTGCGGATCAGCGCCATCGAGCCGATTTTGCCCACGAGGGAAATTTCCTTCTCCATAAAAACCCGTTCTCCCTTTCTTCCCTTCTGGATTCGGCCTAGGCCTCCGGGGGCATGGCGCCCGCCTCGACCAGGAGCCTGTGCAGCTTTTCGCCGTTCATCTTGGCAAAGGGCGTGCGCGTACGCAGGAACCGCGCGCACGCAAGGCCCGCCGCCTGGCCCATCGCAGTGCAGGCCGGCATCACCCGCAGCGAGGACTGCGCCTCGTGGTCCGCGGAGATGGTCCGCCCCGCCACCAGCAGGTTCTCCACGCGCTTGGGCACCAGGCACCGGAACGGAATCTCGTAGTACCCGCCCTTGGGCAGGTGCCGCCGCAGCGTGCCCGCGCCGTCCGGGCTGTGCACGTCGACCATGTAGGCAAAGCGGCAGACCGCGTCCGGGAACCGCGCCTGGTTCAGCACCTCCTCCACCGTCAGGGTGTACTGGCCGTGGATGCGCCGGCTGTCCCGCGCGCCGGTCACGGCCGCGGTCCGCTGCAAATACGCGTTTTCAAACCCCGGCACGCTCGCGCGCAGGAACGCCACCATCTCAAAGACCTGCTCGCGCGCCTCCTGCTCGGCGCGGGTGACGTCGTCCACGCTCACCGGGTCCGCGCCCAGCACGCGCGTGGTGTTGAAGTGGATCACGTCCTCGTGCAGGGTGTCGAAAAAGAGCACGTCCTCGCGCGGGTTGCGGATGCGCCCCTGCGCGCGGGCCGCGTCGTAGAGCGCGTTGATCTCCGCGCGGCTGGGCATCCGGCTCCGGTCCACGCCCGCCATGCGGAAGCACAGCGTCATGGGCTGGCAGCGCTCGTCCGCCGCGCGGCCCTTGTCGCAGGGCACGCCGCACAGGTAGGCCACGTCCGCGTCGCCCGTGGCGTCCACGGCGCACTCCGCCGCCACAAACTCGATGCCGCTGGCGCTGCTGATGCGCACCGCGGCCAGGCGCTCGCCCTTTACGTGGACCTGCTCCACCTCCGCGTGCAGAAGCAGCTGCACGCCCGCCTCCGCGCAGAGGCGCTGCAGGACCAGCTTCATGCACTCGTCGTCGAACACGTCCCGCCCGGGGCCGAGGCCGCCCAGCGCCTCCAGGCGGTCCAGGATCTCTTCAAAGATGCCGAAGATCAGCTGCCCGCCCTCGCCGCGGGGAACGCCCTCCTTGCAATAGGTCATAAAGGGCTGCACCAGCCCCGCCGTCGCCATGCCGCCCAGGTACCCGTTTTTCTCGATGAGCAGCACGCTCTGCGCGCCGGAGCGCCGCGCCTGCACCGCCGCCGCAACGCCCGTCAAGCCCCCGCCGCAGACGACCACATCCGCCTTGCGCATACCTTTCCTCTCCTTCCCTTGCGCGCCGCACCCTTTTTGCCGCGCGCGTCCAGAAACAGTATACCAGTTTTTTCGCCGCGCGCAACCGCCTCTTTTTCCGTCCCATGGGACGCGAGCGGAAAAAATCCGCCATCTATGCGCAAAACCCTTTGACGCGGGGGCGAAAAAGGGCTATCATATAGGTACGCACTGCAATGGAATACGCGAGGGCCGCGCCTGTAAAACGACGAGGAACCAACCCGAAAATACACACGCTCTTTGGCGCCGCGCCTTCGCCCTCAGGGGGAGGAAAACGCATGGAGACCATCAAACGCATCTGTCGCAAGTGCCGGCCACATGCGCGCTTTGCCGCAATCGGCTTTGCCGCGTTGATCCTGGCCAACGCAACCCGACTGATCCTGCCGCTGTTTTCCGGCTGGATCGTGGACGACGTCATCGAGGGCGGCTTGGTGGAAAAACTGCCGGGCCTGTGCGCCGGAATCCTGGGCCTTACGGTCCTGCGCGCGGTGTGCAACTACATCCGCGGCGTCTCCTTTGAAAAGCTGTCGCAAAACTACGTCTACGACCTGAGGACCGGCCTCTACCGCCACCTCAGCGAGATGAGCTACTCCTTCTACGACAAAAACTACATCGGCGAGATCATGTCCCGCATGACCGGCGACATCGAGGGCATCCGCAACCTGCTCGCCGGCGGCGTGGTTCAGATCTGCGAAAACTCGATCTGGTTCTTTGGCTCGCTCATCCTGCTTTTCTTCATCAACTGGAAGCTGGCCTTGGTCATGGTGTTCGTCGCGCCGATCGTCGCGGTGATCGCCCTGAAGTTCCACTCCAAGATCCACGTCGCCTTTAAGGACGTGCGCGAGCAGAACGCCGTGCTCTCCACCAAGACGCAGGAGAACATCTCCGGCGTGCGCGTGGTCAAGGCCTTCGCCCAGGAGGAGCACGAAAAGCAGGCCTTCTCCGTGGAGAACCGCAAGCAGCTCCGGCTCCTGCTCAAGACCACCTACATCTGGTCGGACTACGTGCCGCTGCTGGACTTCCTCGGCGCGTTCTGCACGCCGCTGCTGCTTGGCATTGGCGGCGCCATGGTCATCGCCGGCTCGATGAGCTTGGGCGACCTTGTCGCCTTCACGGGCTACATCTGGATGATCACGGACCCGATGCGCATCCTGGGCAACCTCATCAACATGCTCACCCAGGCCATCACCTCGGCCGAAAAGCTCTTCTACTACGAGGACCTCGGCGCGGAGATCCGCGACAAGGACCAGACCGAGTTCCCCAAGCCTTTCCGCGGCCACGTCACCTTCGAGCACGTGACGTTCGGCTATGGCGACGAAACGGTCCTGCGCGACTTCAACCTCGACGTTCCCGCGGGCACGACCTGCGCCATCATGGGCGCCACGGGCACGGGCAAGACGTCCGTGGTGAACCTGCTCGGCCGCTTCTATGAGTGCCGGGAGGGGCACGTGCGCATCGACGGCGTGGACGTAAAGGACATGCCCATCCAGTCCCTGCGCGACCGCATCGGCTACGTCATGCAGGAGACCTTCCTCTTCTCCGAAACGATCGAAAACAACATCCGCTTCGGCCGTCCGCACGCCGAGTTCTCCGTCGTGGAGGGCGCCGCGGTCGCGGCGCAGGCCGCGGAGTTCATCGCGGACATGCCCCAGGGGTACGACACGGTCGTGGGCGAGCGCGGCTTGGGCCTGTCCGGCGGACAGAAGCAGCGCGTGGCCATCGCGCGCGCCCTGGCCTATGACCCGACGATCCTGGTGCTGGACGACTCCACCAGCGCCGTGGACATGGAGACCGAGCACGAGATCCAGATGCACCTCAAGCGCGAGATGCGCGACCGCACGACCTTCATCATCGCCCACCGCATCTCCTCGGTCAAGAGCGCAGACCAGATCGTCGTGCTCAAGGACGGCGCGGTGTTCGAGCGCGGCACGCACGACGAGCTGCTGGCCAAGAAGGGCCTCTACTACGAGATGTACCAGGACCAGTACCGCGACTTTGCCAACATCACTGCCCGGCGGCAGCAGCAGGCCGCAGCCGCCGCAGACGCTTCCAAGGAGGTGGTCTAAATGCCCAGACTGCGCGTCATCGACGACGAGGTCATCGAAAGACCATTTGACAAGCGTCAGTTCCTGCGCCTTCTGACGTTCCTCAAGCCGTACCGCAAGCCCATCGCCTTCTCGCTATGCCTGATGGTGACAAACGCCGTTTGCTCGCTCGCGCTGCCCATGCTCATGTCCCGCGCCATCGACGAGATCAACGTGGGCAACTCCTCCTCCTTCCCGCAGTTCCTGATCGCCATGGTCGTGTGCGCCGCGGTGGGCTCGATCTGCGTGCGCTACCGCGCCCGCATCATGGATACCGCCGGCCGCAACGCCATCGCGGACATGCGCGAGGCCCTCTTCAACCACATCCAGGACCTGTCCTTCAACTTCTTCGACTCCCGCAGCGCGGGCAAGATCATGGTCCGCGTCATCAACGACATCAACTCGCTCAACGATCTGTTCACCAACGGCATCGTCAACGTCTTCATCGACTGCGTGACGCTGGTGCTGCTGCTGACGCTCATGTTCGTGGTGAACTGGAAGCTGACGCTCATCTCCATGTGCATGCTGCCGTTCCTGCTGCTGATCCTCTTCGGGCTCAAGCGCAAGATGCGCCGCAACTGGCAGGTCGTGCGCAACAAGACCTCGAACATGAATGGCTACCTGCACGAGTGCCTCTCCGGCATGCGCGTGACGGAGGCCTTTACCCGCGAAAACGAGAACTGCGACATCTTCGAGGAGACCAACGACGACATCCGCCACAGCTGGATTCGCGCCATCAAGCTCAACAACCTGTTCTGGCCGAGCCTGGACACGGTCTCCGCCATCGGCACGGTGCTGGTGTACATCTTCGGCGTGGCCATGCTGGGCGACAACGTGGCCGCGGGCGAGATCACGGTCGGCACGCTGCTGCTGATCCTGTGGTACCTCGGGCGGTTCTGGACGCCGCTGAACAACCTGGCGAACTTCTACAACAACGTCCTTGTCGCCATGGCCTCCACCGAGCGCATCTTCGAGATCCTGGATACGCCCATCCAGATCGACTCCAAGCCCGGCGCGCCGGACCTGCCCCCGATTTCGGGCGAGGTCGACTTTGAGGACGTGACCTTCTCCTACGACGCGGACAAGGTGATCCTCAAGGACGTCTCCTTCCACGTCGAGCCCGGCCAGACCATCGCCTTGGTCGGCCCCACGGGCGCGGGCAAGTCCACGGTCGTCAACCTGATCTCCCGCTTCTACGACGTGGACAGCGGCGCGGTCAAGATCGACGGCCACGACGTCCGCGACGTCAACCTCCACTCCCTGCGCGCGCAGATGTCCGTCATGATGCAGGATAGCTTCATCTTCTCCGGAACGATCCTGGACAACATCCGCTACGGCAAGCTCGACGCCACCGAGGAAGAGGTCATCGCCGCGGCAAAGGCCGTGCACATCCACGACACGATCATGGCCATGGAAAAGGGCTATTACACCGAGGTCAACGAGCGCGGCAGCCGCCTGAGCACCGGCCAGAAGCAGCTGATCTCCTTCGCGCGCGCCCTGCTCAACGACCCCAAGATCCTGATCCTGGACGAGGCGACCTCCTCCATCGACACGCACACGGAGATCCTCATCCAGAAGGCGCTGGAGACCCTGCTCCAGGGCCGGACCTCCTTCGTCATCGCGCACCGCCTGTCCACCATCCGCAAGGCGGACTGCATCATGGTCGTGCAGGACGGCCACATCGCCGAGCGCGGCACCCACGACGAGCTCATCGCCCTGGGCGGCCACTACGCAGAGCTCTGCGCCGCGCAGTACCGCTTCCTGCAGGAGGCGTAAATCCAGAAAAGGAAGAATTCCTTTTCCGGAGGGACATCCTTTTCCTGTCGCCTTCGGCGACGGCCGGAAAAGGATATCGGAAGCGGCCCCCGGGGCCGCTCCTCGCGGCGTACACGCCGCCGCTGCGGATCAAAAAGGAAGGGGCTGCGGCCCCTTCCTTGCATCCCCGAGGAATCGGGGGGAGGGTGACAGGAAGAGGCGCCCCCGCCAAAACCCGGGGGGCCCAAGAACTGTGGGAGCCAACCCCG
>JBMNOF010000012.1:0-33165 GCA_050942925.1 Candidatus Spyradocola sp. | reverse complement strand
GCCATGACGTTCGCGCCCACCTGGCTCATGCCCACGCCGTGGCCGTAGCCCAACGTCGAGAGCACGGCCTCGTCCCCTTCGTAGTCGATCGTGAAATTTGTGGAGCGCAGGTCGAGCGCGGTGCGCCCCGCGCGGCCGGTCGCCGTCACCTCGCCGATCTGCACCACGTCGGCTCGTCCGCTCTCCGTGCGGCTGCGCACAGAAAACGCGGTCTCGACGTTTTGCCGCGTGAGGTTCGCCCCGGGAAAGGCGTCGTTGAGCGCGTCCACGAGCTCCTCCACCGGCATGCGCACTTCCGCAGCGTACTGTCCGCTTTCCTCCTCTCCCTCGCTCTGCACGGAGGTCAGGTAGGGATAGGCCGTCCCCCAGACCGCCTGCGCATCCTCGGTCTGTCCCCCGCTGGAGGAGTGGAACAGGGCCTGGATCGGGCTATCGTTGTAGAGCATGACCTCGCCCGCCGTGGCGCGCACGGCTTCCTCGATGCGGGCGCGGTTTTCCGCATAGTCCTCACCCCACTGCGCGCGCATGTCCTCCTCGCTCCAATAGGCCATGCAATGGGTGGAGTCCGTGCAGACGTCCGTGTCCACGCCCTGGCTGCACCCCCCGCCACCAAAGGCCGGCATCTTCCACGCAAGATAGGAGCGCGCGGCCACGGCCTGGGCCTTGAGCGCCTCCATCTCATAGGAGGCGGGCATCTCTCCGGCCACGGCGCAGACGAGATAGTCCTCCATGTCCATGCGCACCGTGCGCCCCTCATCCCAAACCGACAGGTAGATGGGGTCCGCCTGCGCCTCCAGTGCGAGGACGCGCGCGCCGTCCACGCGCACGGTCTCTGCGCGCGGCGCAGGGTTTTCCGCCTGCACCGGGGTGGCCGTCTCGCCTTCCTCCGCCCCGGCAAACCAATACCACCCCGCCGCACAGGCCAGCGCGCAGAGCAGCAGACAAAACTTGCGCATTTCTTCACCTCGTTTCGGTGGATGTATACGCAAGCAACTTCCGCTTGATGCCCTCTTTACTCCACGCGGACGATGGGCGCGCCCAGTTCGCAGAGCGCGCCGGCCAGGTCCACGTACCCGCGCTCAATGTGCCCGATGTCCGAGACCGTCGTGTGCCCCTCGGCCATCAGGCCCGCCAGCACCAGCGCCGCGCCCGCGCGCAGGTCCGTGGCCGCCACGTGCGCGCCGTGCAATGTCTTTACGCCGCGGATCACGGCGCTGCGGCCGTGCACCGCAATGGAAGCGCCCATCTTCCGCAGCTGCGGCACCTGCAAAAAGCGGTTCTCAAAGATGTTCTCCGTCAGGATAGAGGTGCCCTCTGCGCGGCACAATAGGGCCATCATGGGGGCTTGCAGGTCCGTGGGGAATCCGGGATAGGTCAGCGTTTCCACGTCCACGCCCTGCAGCGATCCCGCGCGCACCCGCAGCCCGGCGCTTTCCACCGTGATCTGCGCGCCGCACTCCCGGACCTTGGCGATGACCGCGCCCAGCGTGCCGGCCTGCGCCCCGCGCAGCAAAACGTCGCCGCGCGTTGCGGCGGCGCAGAGCAGGAGCGTTCCCGCCTCGATGCGGTCCGGCATGGGCGTATAGCGCGCGCCCTTGAGCGACTGCGTGCCCTCCACGGTCAGCCGGCTCTGCCCGATGCCCGAAATCTTCGCGCCCATCCGCCGGAGCAGCCGCGCGAGGTCCGCGATTTCCGGCTCCTTGGCCGCATTGTCGATGATGGTCGTGCCCCGTGCCAGCGTCGCCGCCATCAATAGGTTTTCCGTCGCGCCCACGGAGGGAAAGTCCAGGTAGATGATCGCCCCGTGCAGTCCCTCCGTGCGCGCCTCGACGCAGCCCTCCTGCAGGGAAAAGTCTGCGCCCATGGCGCGCAATCCCTTTAGGTGCAGGTCAATGGGGCGCGATCCAATCGCACACCCGCCCGGAAAGCTCAGGTGCGCCCGCTTGACCCGGGCCAGCAGCGGCCCCAGAAGGAGCACGGAGGCGCGCATGCGCTCGGCAAAAATCCCCTCCGCCCGCCAGCCGTCCAGGTTCTCCGCGCAAAGGCGCAGGCCCTCCTTCACCCGGGAAACCCGCACCCCGATCCCGCTCAGGAGCGCCGCCATCCCCTCCACGTCCGTAAGGCGCGGGACCTCCGTCAGTTCCAGCGCCTCCTGCGTCAGAAGCGCGCAGGCCATCATCGGCAAAACCGCGTTCTTTGAGCGCTGCACGCGCACCTCCCCGCGCAGTGCCGGGCTTTTTTCCATTACGTATTGCGCCATTTCTTCTTCCCCTCTCCTTTGTCCCTAGTATTGGGGCCGCGCGCCGGGCGCATGCAGGCAATGGCCGGAAGGTCTGGCGAAAAAAATAAAACAAAACCCATGCTTCCCTCTTGACTTTAATAAAATTAAAGATATAATTGAATTAAATTAAAATCACGTGGGTGCCCACGCCAGAGGGGATGGGAGAGGAGCGCATGGAAATTCTGCCCGAATGGATGGCGAACCTAGACGACGAAGATGTGACGTTCATCAAGAACTTTCTGCTCGTTTCGGGGTCGCTCAAGGAAGCGGCGGCGCTATATGGGGTGACCTATCCCACGGTGCGCCTGCGCCTGGACCGGCTGATTCAAAAGATTCGCCTGAGCGAGGATGCCGCGGGGGACCCCTACGTCCTGCTGATCAAGCGGCTCGCCATCAACGACAAACTCGACTTTGACACGGCAAAAATCCTCATTACCGAATACCGAAAAGTCGTCGAAAAGGCCGGGGGACGAAAGGACGTCCCCGCCCGTGCCGCCCAAGCGACATCGAAAGGAGAATGATTCTGATGTCTACGACCGGAGCTCTTTTTCTGCTTCTCCCGTTTCTGGTGGGGTTGTGCCTAGCCTTTGCAGCCATCGGCGTTGGCATCTTCTTTCTGGTTCGCTATCTTTTGCACCGCAGCGCGAAAAAGCGGCAGCGGGAGGAACAGGACCGCAAGGATCGGGAAATGGACCGCATGAAGCTGGACGACCTGTGAGGTTTCGGGGACAAAAAAGCAGCCTGTGCTTCCGTGTTGGGAAGCACAGGCTGCTTTTTTGTTCAATCCTTGAACTTGTCGAAGAACTCCTTGACGGACTTCTTCCAGTTGTCGCCGCGGCTCGCGCCGGCGGTCTTGCCGCCCATGGCCTCGTCGAAGAGGCGCAGGGCCATCCGCTGCCGCTCGTTGAGGCGCTTGGGCACCTCGACCTTGAGGGTGACGAACAGGTCGCCGCGCTGGGAGGGATTGCGCAAGCTGGGCACGCCCTCGCCGCGGACGCGGAGCACCTGTCCGGGCTGCGTTCCCTCGGAGATGGTCTCCTTGACCGAGCCCTTGAGGGTCTCGATCTCCAGCTCATCGCCCAGGGCCGCCTGCGCGAAGCTGATGGTCATCTCGCTGTAGAGGTTCACGCCGTCGCGGCGGAACTTGCGGCTGGGCCGCACGGTGATGGCGATGTAGAGATCGCCCGCGGGGCCACCGCGGCGTCCCGGCTCGCCCTGGCCGCGCAGGGTCAAGGCCTGGCCGTTGTCGATGCCGGCGGGAATGGTCACCGTGATGCCGCGCTGGCGGCGGATGGTGCCCTTGCCGCTGCACTTGGGGCAGGGATCGGTGATGACCTTGCCGCTGCCGCCGCACTTGGGGCAGGGCGAACTGGTGCGCATGGAGCCGAGCATGGTCTGCTGGATGCGCGTGACCTGGCCCGTGCCATGGCACTGGTCGCAGGTCTTGGGGCTGGTCCCGGGCTTCGCGCCCGAGCCGCCGCAAGAATCGCAATTCTCGTCGCGGGTGATGCTGATTTCCTTCTTGCAGCCGAAGATCGCCTCTTCAAAGCTGATCGTCAGGTTGTAGCGCAGGTCATCGCCGCGCACGGGCCCGTTCTGCGCCTGGCGGGTACTGCCGCCAAAGCCGCCGAAGCCGCCGAAAATGCTCTCGAAAATATCGTCAAAGCCGCCCGCACCGCCTGTATAGGTGGTATAGCTGCCGTAGTTTCCGCCCGCAGCGGTCGGGTCCTCATGGCCAAACTGGTCGTATCTCGCTCTGCGCTGGTCATCGGAAAGCACCTCGTATGCTTCGTTGACCTCCTTAAACGCAGCCTCCGCCTGCTTATCGCCCGGGTTGAGGTCCGGATGGTATTTCTTGGCAAGCTTGCGGTACGCGCTCTTGATCTCGGCCTGCGATGCGCCGCGCTCTACGCCCAGCACTTCGTAATAATCGCGTTTTGCCAAAGGTGTTTCCTCCTCGCCCGAAAGGGAATGACGCCGGAACTGCGCCATTCCCTCTCTCTATCTCCGCTTACTTGTCGTCGTGCACCTCGTAGTCGGTCTCCACGTTGCCGTTGGCATCGGGGCCGGGGTTGGTGCCCGCTCCGGCCTGGCCGCCCTGGGGCGCCTGCTGCTGGTAGATCTTGCCAAAGACCTCCATGGAGATCTGGTTGGTCTTCTCCATCTGCGCCTTCATGGCCTCGACGTCGCCGCCGTCCTTGGCCTTGCGCAGCTCGCTGAGCGCATCCTCGACCTTGGCCTTATCCGCGGGATCGACCTTGTCGCCCAGATCCTTCAGGGTCTTCTCGATCTGGTAGATGGTGGAGTCCGCGTTATTGGTGGTCTCGACCTTCTCCTTGTTCTTCTTATCCTCGTCCGCGTACTTCTCCGCATCGGCGACAGCCTTCTTGATGTCTTCCTCGGAGAGGTTGGAGGAAGCGGTGATGGTGATCTTCTGCTCGTTGCCGGTACCCAGATCCTTAGCGGAAACGTGCACGATGCCGTTGGCGTCGATATCGAAGGAAACCTCGATCTGCGGCACGCCGCGGGGTGCGGGCGCGATGCCGGTCAGGTTGAAGCGGCCGAGCGTCTTGTTGTAAGCCGCCATCTCGCGCTCGCCCTGGAGCACGTGGACCTCAACCTGGGTCTGGCCATCCGCCGCAGTGGAGAACACCTGGCTCTTGTGGGTCGGGATGGTGGTGTTGCGGTCGATCAGGCGGGTGAAGACGCCGCCCATGGTCTCAATGCCCAGGGACAGAGGCGTGACATCCAGAAGCAGGACGTCCTTGACCTCGCCGCCCAGGACGCCGGCCTGAATGGCCGCGCCGACCGCGACGCACTCATCGGGGTTGATGCCCTTGAAGGGCTCCTTGCCGGTCTCGTTTTTGACGGCCTCCTGCACGGCCGGGATACGGGTAGAACCGCCGACCAGGATGACCTTGTCGATGTCCTTGGCCGTGATGGACGCATCGGAGAGCGCCTGGCGCAGGGGCTTGATGGTGTCCTCGACCAGGTCCGCCGTCAGCTCGTTGAACTTGGCGCGAGTCAGCGTCACGTCCAGGTGCTTGGGGCCGGAAGCATCCATCGTGATGAAGGGCTGGTTGATGTTGGTGCTCATGACGCCGGACAGCTCAATCTTGGCCTTCTCCGCGGCGTCCTTCAGGCGCTGCATGGCCTGACGGTCCTTGGACAGGTCAATGCCCTCGGTGCGCTTGAACTCCGCAACCAGGTAGTCCATGATGCGCTGGTCGAAGTCATCGCCGCCCAGGTGCGTGTTGCCGTTGGTGGACAGCACCTCAAAAACGCCGTCGCCGATATCCAGGATCGAGACATCGAAGGTGCCGCCGCCCAGGTCGTAGACCAGGATCTTCTGGCTGCCTTCCTTGTCCAGGCCGTAGGCCAGAGACGCAGCCGTCGGCTCATTGACGATACGCAGAACCTCCAGGCCCGCGATGCGGCCGGCATCCTTGGTGGCCTGGCGCTGCGAGTCGTTGAAGTACGCGGGGACGGTGATGACGGCCTGGGTGACCTTCTCGCCGAGGTACGCTTCCGCATCCGCCTTCAGCTTCTGCAGAATCATGGCCGAAATTTCCGGCGGGGTGTAGGACTTGCCGTCGATGGTGATCTTTTCGTTGGTGCCCATCTTGCGCTTGATGGAAATGATGGTGCGGTCGGGGTTGACGACAGCCTGGCGCTTGGCGATCTGGCCAACGAGGCGCTCGCCATTCTTGGCAAAGGCAACGACGGACGGCGTGGTGCGCGCGCCTTCAGCGTTGGGGATGACAACGGGCTCGCCGCCCTCCATGACGGCGACGCAGGAATTGGTGGTACCAAGGTCAATACCGATGATCTTGCTCATAACTGTTGAAGCCTCCTTCAAGACTTTTCCATTCAAAAATTTTTAGTTGGCCACGCGAACCATCGCGTAGCGCACGACCTTGCCGCGAACGGCAAAACCGGTTTGGAAGCATTCGATGATGGTGCCTTCGGGGTGTTCCTCGTCGGCCTCCGTCATCATAACGGCGTTGTGCTTTTCCGGGTCAAAGGCGGTGCCGGGCGCCGCTTCCACGCGCTCCAGCCCCAGCTTGATCAACGCCTCCTCAAAGCCGCGGAACGTCATCTCCACGCCCTTGTAAAGGGTTCCCTCGTCGCCGGCGGCCTTCGCCGCGGCGAGCGCCCGCTCCAGGTTATCCAGTGCGGGCAGGACCTCTTTGACCGTGTCGCGGACGGTATCGTCTGCGACCTCGGTGCGCAAAGAGGCGTTTCGCTTGCGATAGTTGTCAAAATCTGCCTGCACGCGCTGCGCCATGGCCAAATATTCATCCCTCTTCTGTTCAGCGGCCTTGACATAGGCGTTGAGCTCTTCCAGCTTTTCGCGCGTGACGGTAACGGTGCCGCTCTCCTTGGGCGGCTCCTCCTGCGCGCCTTCGGGCTTTCCGTCCTCCGGCGCGGGCTCGGCAGCGCCGCGGGCCTTTTTTTCTTCGGCCTTTGCCGCTTCCTGTGCCTTGTTCTTCTTATTTTCCTTCATGGTTCTCCTCTTTCCGCTTTTCGCTTTCCTTCCGGTTTCCCTCCGAAAGCAGCGCTTCATTCATCACGTTCTTCATGGCCTCCAGCACGGAGATCACGCGCCCGTAGTGCATGCGCGTCGGACCGATGATGCCCATCGTGCCAACGCCCGTGCCCACGCGATAGGAGACCGTGACCAGGGAGCAGTCCTGCATGCCCTCCTCCGAGAGCTCGGGGCCAATGGCCACCGAGAACTCCACTCCCGACCGGCGAAGAAGGAGCTTTGCCAGTTTATCCTGCGTTTCCAGCGTGGAAAGCAGGCTGCGCGCCTTCTTTAGGTCGCTGTACTCGGGATGGGAAAGCATTCGGGCTGCGCCTGCAACGTGCACGGAATGCACGTCCGGCTTCATTTGCTTCTGCAAACTGTCCATCAGCCGGGAGAACAGCTCTCTTTGGCCGCTCATCTCCGTGCCGAGCTCCTGCAACACCGCGGGATATTCGCTCACATCCTTGCCGGCAAGGCGCTCCGTCAGGAGGTTGCTGATGGCGTAGAGGTGGTCGGGCGTCACGCCCGTCGGGACGGTGATGACCGAATCCTTGTGCACGCCTTCGTCCGTGACGGTCACCATCAATGCGGTTGTGTCGGTGAGCGGCACCAGCTGAACCCGCGCTATGGAGCGGATCTGCGGCGCGATCATCACCGAGGTGTAGTCGGTCATTGCCGACAGCGCCTGCGTGGCCGAGGAGAGAACATCCTCCATCTGGCCCATGCGGCTGGAGAAGATCTTCCGCAGCAAGGAGTATTCGCTGGGCGGCAGGGAACTGACCCGCAGGATCTGATCGACGTACAGCCGATAGGCCCGCCAGGACGGCACCCGCCCCGCCGATGTGTGCGGAGAGGCCAAGTACCCCAGTTCCTCCAGATCGCTCATCTCGTTGCGAATGGTGGCCGAAGACAGCCCCATTCCCTCCTTGCGCGAGATGGTCCGAGAGCCGACCGGCATCGCGGTTGTGATGTAGTCATCGATGATGGCCTGCAAAATCTTAAACTTTCTCTCGTCCAAGTCCACGTCTCGTTCGGCTCCTTTCCTGCCCTTTCGGGCATCCTGTTAGCACTCAGGCTGCCCGAGTGCTAACTCATGATGTAAGCATAGCACCACTTGCAAAACTTGTCAAGGGTTTTATGGAAAAAAACTTACGAAAGTTTGCAGGTCCTCGATCTTGCCATCCAAAGCCAGTTTGTGCAGGTTCCCCGGCTTTTATAATAAGGAAAACGCCCCGCATTGGGAGTCCGTTCCAATGCGGGGCGGGTTTCACGGCAGAAATTCCTCGAGGATGGCGTTCATGACGTCCATGCCGTGGGCGGTCAGGCGGACGTGCCGGCCCTGTGCGCACAGCAGCCCAAGGCCGGCAAAGCGATGGATTCCGTCCGAAAAACGGGCGAAAGCGCGCTCGGACAGCTCCACCCCGTCCACGAGGCGCAGGCCCAGCATGAGCGATTCAAAGTCCTCCTCCTCGGGGGAAAGGCGCGCCTCCAGCGCCAGGGGCGCGCCGGCAAGATAGTCGTCCAGGCCGGAGGGGTTGGCGCGCCGGAGATTCCCCTCCAGGGAGTGCGCCGCGCATCCCAGGCCGATGTAGTCCTTCCGCATCCAGTATCCCAGGTTGTGCCGGCACGGAAAGCCGGGCAGCGCGTAGTTGGAGACCTCGTAGCGCTGAAATCCCGCTTCCCCGAGCAGGCGGAGCGTGCGGTCCTGCATGGCGATCTCCTCGTCCTCGCTGGGGCGCGGCAGGCGGCCGCGCGCATCCAGGTCGCCAAAGGGCGTGCCCTCGGCCACCGTCAGCGCGTAGCAGGAGAGATGCCGCGGCGCGAGCGACAGCACGGCGCGCAGGCTCTCCTCCCAGTCTTCGATCGTCTGCCCAGGGAGGGCGTACATGAGGTCGGCGGAAAGGTTGGTCAGTCCCGCCTCCCGCGCAAGGGCAAAGGTCTCCTGCGCCTGCGCAAAGTCGTGGATGCGGCCGATGCGCCGCAGCAGCTCGGGCTGAACGGCCTGAATCCCCACGCTGAGCCGATTGACGCCGCCCTCCACCGCCGCGCGCAGCCAGTCGGCTGTGACGGTGCCGGGGTTGACTTCCGCGCTGATTTCGCAGTCCTGGGTCAAGACGTAGCGCCGCCGCAGCCCCTCGAGCGCGCGGGCAAACTCCCCTGCGGGGAGCAGGGACGGCGTGCCGCCCCCGAAAAAGACGCTCGTGACGGGTTCGGCGCAGGGGCGGCGGTCCATCTCGGCAAGGAGGGCGTCCACATAGCGCGACATCTTGTCCGCTTGGCCGGCGTAGGACACGAAGTCGCAGTACGCGCACTTGCGCGCGCAAAAGGGGATGTGCAGGTAGAGCATCATGGGCGTCTCGCCTCCTCTGCGCGCAGGCGCCGGCAGAGCACCGCCGCGCCGCAGGCTGCGCAAAGCTTGGCGCCCGCGTCCAGGAGCGGACGCGCCCAGTCGTCCGGCAATTCGTCCGCATTGTGCACCGCCCACCAGGGCAGCGCCGGGCTGTATTGCTCCCACTCCGCGATGCAGAAGCAGTAGCCGCGCAGCCGGCCGTCCACCTCGAGGAAGAGGAACTGCGGAAGGCTTCCCGGGCGCGCGGCCCCGACCGCGCGCAGAAGGTCCTGCGCATCGCAGCCCTTTCCCGGGCAAAGGCCCAGGCGCAGCGCGCCGCGCACGGCCGCTTCCCGCGCTTCCTCCGTCATTTCCAGGGAATTTCGCACAGCAATCATGGGATTCTCCTTTGAAAAAGAGGCGGCCTGCATCCCGAGGAATGCGGGCCGCCGGAATCAATCCGCCTTGAGCACGGCGATGAAGGCCTCGCTGGGGAGCTCGACGCTGCCCAGCGTGCGCATCCGCTTTTTGCCTTCCTTCTGCTTTTCGAGCAGCTTCTTCTTGCGGGTGATGTCGCCGCCATAGCACTTGGCCAAGACGTCCTTGCGCATGGCCTTGACGGTCTCGCGCGCGATGATCTTGCCGCCGACAGCCGCCTGGATCGGGATCTCAAAGAGCTGGCGCGGGATGACCTCCTTGAGCTTTTCGGCGATGGCGCGGCCGCGCGGATAGGCGCGGTCCTTGTGCACGATGATGGAGAGCGCGTCGCAGACCTCGCCGTTGAGCAGAATGTCGAGCTTGACCAGCTCCGACCGGGCATAGCCGTTGAGCTCATAGTCAAAGGAAGCGTAGCCGCGCGTGCGGGACTTGAGCGAGTCGAAGAAGTCGTAGATGATCTCGTTGAGCGGCATTTCGTAGTGGATCTGCACGCGGCCGGCCTCGATGTACTTCATGTCCACGTAGACGCCGCGCTTCATCTGGCACAGCTCCATGATCGTGCCGACGTACTCCGAGGGCGAGAAGATCTGCGCCGAGACCATCGGCTCCTCCATGTACTCGATGTCCGCGGGATCGGGCAGGTTTGTGGGATTGTCGATGTACAAGTCCGTTCCGTCGCGCTTGACCACGTGGTAGACCACGGAGGGCGCGGTGGTGATGAGGTCCAGGTCGAACTCGCGCTCCAGGCGCTCCTGGATGACCTCCATGTGCAAGAGCCCCAGGAATCCGGCGCGGAAGCCAAAGCCCAGCGCCACGGACGTTTCCGGCTCAAAGGAGAGGGAGGCGTCGTTGAGCTTGAGCTTTTCCAGCGCGTCGCGCAGGTTCTCATAGTCCGAGCCGTCCGCGGGGTAGATGCCGCAAAAGACCATGGGCTGCACCTGCTTATAGCCGGGCAGCATCTCCTTGGCGGGGTTTGTTGCAAGGGTGATGGTGTCGCCCACGCGGGTGTCCGCCACTTCCTTGATCGAGGCGCCGATGTAGCCGACCTCGCCCGTGCGCAGCTCCTCCACGGGCACGAGCTCGCCGGGGCGGAAATAGCCGACCTCCGTGACGTCAAACTCCGCGCCGGAGGACATCATGCGGATGCGGTCGCCCACGCGCACGCCGCCGTCCACGACGCGCACAAAGGAGAGCGCGCCCTTATAGTTGTCGTAGACGCTGTCAAAGATCAGCGCGCGAAGCGGGGCGTCCTCGTCGCCGTGGGGCGGGGGAATGAGCCGGACAACGGCCTCGAGCACGTCGTCGATGTTCAGGCCGGTCTTGGCGGAAATGCACGGCGCCTCGGAGGCGTCCAAGCCGATGACGTCCTCAATCTCCTTCTTGACAAAGTCGGGCTGGGCGCTGGGCAGGTCGATCTTGTTGATGACCGGGATGATCTCCAGGTCGTGCTCTAGCGCGAGATAGGCGTTGGCCAGCGTCTGCGCCTCGATGCCCTGGGAGGCGTCCACCACGAGCAGGGCGCCGTCGCAGGCGGCGAGCGCGCGGCTCACCTCATAGGAAAAGTCCACGTGGCCGGGGGTGTCGATGAGGTTGAGCGTATAGGTCTTGCCGTCCTTTGCCGTATAGGGCATGCGCACGGCCTGCGCCTTGATGGTGATGCCGCGCTCGCGCTCCAGGTCCATGTTGTCCAGGATCTGGTCGCTCATTTCGCGCTTGGCCATGACGCCCGTGCGCTCGATCAGCCGGTCCGCCAGCGTGGACTTGCCGTGGTCAATGTGCGCGATGATGCAAAAATTGCGGATCGTGTCTTCTCTCTTCATTCCTTTTGTTCCTTCCCTTGCAAAAAGCAGCCCAGCTCCCGGAGCGCTCGTCCATCCCGATCCATGTACGCTTCCAGTTCCTCCTGCGTGAATTCCGCCACCGTCTTGTCCGCGCCATCCGGGCGGAAGATGCGCCAAAGCGGGCTCGGTTGCTCCGGCCGCTCCACGCCGCACAGTTCCTCCGTCAAGACCCCGGGCATCTCGGAGAAAAAGAGGTGTTCCTGCGCCCCGTCCCAGTAACCCACGCACTGGCGGAAGCAGCAGCGCCGGTTCTTCTCTCCCACCAAGAGCTTGCGGATTCCCTCCATGCCGATCGTGCGCAGCGCAAAGTTGACCTGTGTGCCCGGAAACCCGCGCAGCGCGTCGATAAACAGCCCGGAGTCCTGCACGAACAGCGGCGCGGGGATCTGCCGCGCCGCCTGGCGGATCTTCGCGCGCGCAATGACGGCCAAATCGTCGCTGCGCGGCTCGTCAAAGTCTACGGCTTGTCCGCGGACTTGCAAATGAAATCGCGCGAGCACCTTTTGCGCGTCCAACAGCTTCCCAGCGTTTCCCGTGACAAAGGTCAACATTCGCCCTTCCTCCTCTTAGAAATCCGCCTTGATGTTGAGGGATTTTTCCAGCTTGCGCTTGACGCGCTGCAGTGCATTGTCGATGGACTTCACATGCCGGTGCAGGTCATGGGCGATCTCCTGATAGCTCTTTCCCTCGAGGTAGGAGGTGAGGACCTCCATCTCCAGATCGCTGAGGACCTCGGAAATGCGGTTCTCCACGCTGGAATAGTCCTCCCGGGAGATGAGCAGTTCCTCCGGCCCGGCCATCTGCACTTCGGAGAGCACGTCCATGAGCGTGCGGTCGGACTCCTCGTCGTAGATGGGGCGGTTGAGCGACACGTAGGAATTGAGCGGAATGTGCTTCTGCCGCGTGGCGGTCTTGATTGCGGTGATGATCTGCCGCGTGACGCAGAGTTCCGCAAAGGCGCGGAAGGAGGCGAGCTTGTCCGGTCGAAAGTCCCGAATGGCCTTGAACAGCCCGATCATTCCCTCCTGCACGATGTCCTCATGGTCTGCGCCGATCAGAAAATACGAGCGCGCCTTGGAGCGGACGAAGTTCTTGTACTTGTTGAGCAGCAGCTCCTGCGCCGCATCGTCGCCGTCTCGGGCAAGGAGCGCGATTTCCTCATCCGTCATGCCCTCGAACCGATCCTTTTTGCGGTCCTCCGTCATCCGTCCATCCTCCCTTCCGCTGCCTATTCGGCCCTATTCCTCGCCGGGTGCGCGGCGCATCTCTTCCAGGCGCCTGCGCACCTCCTCAGGCAAGCGGTCCTCGATCGTCTTGACCTGCTCGGCCTTTTTCGGCCGGTGGTGCCCGGCCTGCGCGCTCTTGGCGCTGCGAACGATGGAGCGCATCTCCTTGGCGGGAATGCGCACGGCGCCGCGCGTGAAGATCACGTTTTGCTCCGTCGCGTCGGAGGTGGCCACGCGGATCGCCTGCCGGGAAAAACGCGGCAGGTTCGCCATTCTCTCGTCCACGGTCCGCTCGATGAAGCGGTCCGCCGTCTCGCTGCGCTTGGTGAAAATGACGTCGATGCCCGCGATGCGCTCGACGCTGGTCTTGGGCTTGTCGCCCTTGTAGCCGTCAAAGACGAGCATCAATTCGTCCCCGGTAAACCCCGCAAAGTCCGCCAGCATGGAGATGAGCAGCTCGCGCGACTGCGAGATGTCCCGAATCTCCCGAAACTCCGGCCAGGCGCCGATCATGTTGTAACCATCCACAAGGTACAACATGGCTTCAGCCCCTCTGGCGCGCGATTTCGGCCATGACAACGCCCGCGGCCACGGAGGCGTTGAGCGAGTCGATGTGCCCCTTCATGGGGATGGAAACGACCTGGTCGCAGGTTTCCCGCACCAGGCGGCTCACGCCCTGCCCCTCCGCGCCGATGACCAGCGCGCAGCCGCCGGAGTAGTTCACCCGGCGGTAGTCTTCCCCGTTCATGTCGGTGGCATAGGTCCAGATGTTCTTCGCCTTGAGGTCCTCCAGCACGCGCGTAAGGTTCGTCACGCGCGCAACCTTGACCCACTCCAGCGCGCCCGCCGCGGCCTTCATCGCCGCGGGGGTGAGCCCCACGGCGCGGCGCTCCGGGATGAGGACGCCGTGCGCGCCCATGCACTCGGCCGTGCGCACGATGGCGCCCAGGTTGTGCGGGTCCGTAATGCCGTCCAGCACCACGAGGAAGGGCGCTTCTCCCTTTTGCCTAGCCTGCTCCAGGATCTCCTCCACCGTGGAATACTGGTACATGGAGGCCAGCGCCGCCACGCCCTGGTGGTTCTCCGCCATCTCGTCCAGGCGGCGGCGGTCCACCTCCTGCACGAGGACGCCCTTTTCCCGGGCAAGGGCCAGGATCTCCCGCAGGGAGCCGGTCGCCTCGCCCTTTGCCACGAGCAGCTTCTCCATGTCCCGCCCGGCGCGCAGGGCCTCGCGCACGGCGTTGCGGCCGACGATGAGGTTTTCCGGCGCCTCCTTGGGCAGCTCCCGGGGCGCCTCGCGCCGGGACCGGTTGCCGGCAAATCGCTCCGTCATTCGTTTTCTCCCCCTTCCCGGCATTTGGCCAGCCGCGCGCGGACCTCGTCCGCCCGGCCGCAGCTCCGCTTGCCCTCCGGACACGCGCCGCGCGCGCAGCCCGGTCCCGCGTCCGCAAACACGGCCGGCGCAAGCGGCGCGACGAGCGCGTACATCTCCCAGGCAAGCTCCCGAATCTCCCACTGCGCGCGGTTGCACATGCGCAGGGAGAAGAAGTGCAGGAGCTCGCGGGCGTTCATGGTGACGGTCATGCGGGTGGCGGCCGCGCCGGGCAGGACGAAGCGCGCGTCCTCCGCCGAGCCCTCGCCCAGGGCCTCGGACCACTCGTCGTACCAGCGCTGCATGGTCTTCATCTGCTCCCGAAACTTCTCCTGCGCCGCCGGGCCGAGGTCCCGGATGCGCGGCGGGCACACATAGTCAAACACCTCGGCCCCCGCGACGGAGACGTAGCGCTGGCTCTGCACGGAAAAGCTGGCCAGACGATGGCGCGTAATCTGCGCAAGGAGCGTGCGCGAGACGCCCTCGATGCCAAAGGTAAAGGAGGCGTGCTCCACGACCGAGGTGTGGCCGCTGGAGAGCACCCGCCGGATATACGCCGCGTTGTCCGCGGTCTCCGCCTTATCGCGCAGCCCTTCCAGATCCATGGCGGAATAGCAGGTGCGCGAGGCCATGGCGATGACCTTTTCCGGCTCCGGCGTGTGGGCGATCAGCGTCACATGGAGTGTTTTTTCAGACATTGTCTTCCCCTTCTTGCTCACGGATGACGCGCATCAGTTCATCCAATCGTTCTTTTCTTCCCATTAAAAAGAGATATCCGCACAGCGCCTCCAGTGCGGTGGCGCGGGCGTAGTCTCCGGGGTCCTGGTTTTTCGGCGGGCGGGAGTGGGCGTTGCGGCCGCGCCGGGCCACGTCCGCCTCCTCCTCGGTCAAGAGCGGTTCGACCGCTGCAAAGGCCTGCGCCTGCGCGCGGGCGTTGACGTGCGCAACGGCGCGGCGATGGAGCTCGCGCACGCAGCCGTCATGCGCTTCGAGCACCTGCGTCCGCGCATATAGGTCGTAGATCGTATCTCCAACAAAGGCGAGCTGCACCCCGTTGAGCCCGCGCACCCTTGCTTCCTCCATGGTTTCTCAGCGCCTTCCCGCCGAAAATTCTGCGCTTTGCGCGCATATATCAGCATTTTATTATAGCATAGTCTTGCCCTTCTCTCAACCGGAAAAGCGCGCAGACCCCGGCTCTTTCCCGCAAAAACGACCTCCCTGCACATTTCGTTGCAGGGAGGTCGTTGCAATGGTCGTCCGGGAATTACGCCTGGGCAGCGCGCACGCCGAGCTTGCGGGCAAAATTGCGCACCGCGGGGATGAAGCCGATCACCGCGCAGATGAGCGCATCCACGCCCACGCTGGTGAGGTTATAGCCCAGGGAGTAGACCAAGGGGTCCATTCCCTCGGGCGCATAGTCCGCAAAGTACACCACGCCCGAGAGCACATGGCAGATCACGCGCACGGCTCCGGCCACGATCACGCCGACGGAGAAGTTGAGCGGAGAGTTCCACTTGCGGAAGAGCGCCACAAGGGCCAGCAGGCCAAAGGGCAGGATGTAGTCCAGCGCGGCCTGCACCCAGCCCAGGATGTAGGGGTCCTGGAACATCTGCAGCACGCCGTAGGCCACGCCGCAGAGGATTCCCGGCCCAAAGCCGTAGGCGTAGGCAAACATCATCACCGGCAGCATAGACGCAGGCGTGATGGAACCGCCCTGCGGCATGTGCAGCAGGCGAATGTAGGACAGGACAAAGCTAATGGCGATGCACAGCGCGCCAGTGGCGAGCATCTTGGCGTTCCACTTGACGCGCGGGGTGACGATGGCCAGGATCACGCCAAAGGCCACGATGAGCACCAACGCAATCCAAGTCCCGACCGGGATTTCCAGGAACTTGCCGAAAATTTCTTCCATGAAGAAGGCTCCTCTCTCTTGCACCGGAGGGGACCAAGTGGGCGAAAAAAAACCGTGCTCAGCCAATGAACACGGGATGCGCGCCAAGAAAACCGCGCAAACGCCTGCGCGCCAACCTTGACTTATGCGCTTCCCTACGGTAGGATTATCTACACAGGTTCAAAGGGTTGAAGCGTTGCTTCTCTCAGCCCGAGGGCTCCCCCAGCTTTTTCGATGTTGATCATACGCGGAAAACTTCCGCTTGTCAAGTGCCGTTTTGCAGATTTTTGACACATAAGGGGGAATTTTTCGTTGCGGCATCATTTTTTCGCCTACATGTCCCGGATGAAGCACATCAAGCGCTGGGCGCTGATGCGCAACACCTGGCAGGAGGACATCGCGCAGCACTCCCTGCAGGTCTCCATGATCGCCCACGCCCTGGCGCTGCTGCGCAACCGCCGCTTTGGCGGCGGGGCGGACCCGGAGCGCGCGGCGCTGCTCGCGCTCTACCACGAGGCGCCGGAGGTCATCACCGGGGACCTGGCCACGCCCATCAAGTACTTTAACCCCGGCATCCGCTCCGCCTACAAGGAGATCGAGAGCATCGCCGCAAAAAAGCTGCACTCCATGCTGCCCGACGACCTGCAGCCGGAGTATGCGCACCTTCTGCTCGACCCAGAGCGCGATCCGGAGTGGCCGCGCGTCAAGGCGGCGGACAAGATCGCCGCCTACATCAAGTGCGTGGAGGAGCTGCGCGCGGGCAACGACGAGTTCACGCGCGCCGGGGAATCCATACTTGCCCAAATCTCGGCGATGGCGCTGCCCGAGGCGCAGGCCTTTCTCGAGGAATTCCTGCCCTCCTTCCGCCTTACGATGGACGAGCTGAACTGAGCGCCCCCGCCGTAACAAATGCGCACTGCGCATCGTTTAATCATCAGCTCCCCGGCGCAAGCCGGGCATGGGTTTCGGTTTTGGACTCTTTGATTTTCCTATTTTACCTTGAACCAAATGGAGGCCGCCATGATCCGTAAAATCCTGCTCTTCCTGTTGTGTCTCTGCCTGCTGGCCGCAACGGCCTGCACAAACCGCAATGCTGCCGGGGAATCCCCCGCGCCATCCGCCTCGCCCGACGCTTCCGCTTCCGCCGAATCCCCTGCACCAGAGGGGTCGTCCGAGCCGGCGACGTCGGGAACGTTTGACGCCACGCTGGTGTCCGACACCTTGATGCAGACGGAGTCGTTCTCCTTGCAGCTCATGCAGAACCTGCGCACCGCGTACACGGACCGGAACACCCTCTTTTCGCCGCTCGCCTTTAACGTCTCCATGGCTGCGCTCTATGCCGCTGCCGAGGGGGACACGGAGGAAGAGCTTCGCGTGCTGATGGGCTACCAGACCGAGCCCGCCGACACGGTGAACACGCTGACGTATCTCCTGTCCACGGTGGACAGCGCGCGCTTCTCCCTGGGAGACAGCCTGCACCTGACCCAGCGCGTCGGGTTCTCGGAGTCCTACATCGACAACGTGACGACGCCCCTGCGCATCAGCACCTACTCGCAGGACTATTCGGATC
Source organism: Candidatus Spyradocola sp. (assembly GCA_050942925.1). Lineage (GTDB taxonomy): Bacteria > Bacillota > Clostridia > Christensenellales > UBA1750 > Spyradocola. The sequence continues at coordinate 15,686 of JBMNOF010000012.1, read as the reverse complement.
AGTCCACCTTCCAATCCATCAACGCCTGCGCCGAGCTCTTGACCGACGGCCGCGTTTCGACCATTCTCGACTCCACGGCCGCGGCGGACACGCTCTACCTTCTGTCCGCCTTCAACCTCAACGGCGCCTTCGACCTCCCCTTTGATCCGGAAAACACCGTGACCGCGTCCTTTGAGAGCCCGACGGGTCTGGTCTCCACGCAGATGATGGTGGGGGACTTCACCACGGGCTATGCGGAGGACGAGTACATGCAGATGGTGAGCCTGCCCATGAACGACGGCGCCATGGAGCTCAAGCTCATCCTCCCGCGGAACGGCGGCCTTCAGGCCTTTAACGAGGCCTTCCCGCAGTACGCGGACACGTGGCTGGCGCCGGAGACGCCTTCCGCCCAGTCCGTGCACCTGAGCCTGCCCGCCTTTACCCTCAACAGCGGGGAAAGCTACCTGGAGATTCTCACCTCCATGGGGCTGAGCACGGCCCTGCGCGCGCAGTCCGTGGACTTTAGCGGGATGCTGAGCCCGGACCTCGTCCTTCCGACGCCGCTCAACGACATCTTCTCCGTGGCGAGCCTGACCGTTTCCGAGAGCGGCATCAACGCCGAAGCGGGGGCGGAACCCGTACAGGCCGATGCTTCCGAGGAGAGCGTGGAGCTCACGTTCGACCGCCCCTTCCTGCTGGCCGTGACGGACACGCAGACCGGCGTGCTTCTGGCCATGGGCTGGGTCAACACCGTCAACGAAGCGAAGTAAAAAAAGCTGACGCCCTCTGCGCGCGAAGCGCAGGGGGCGTTTTGCTGCCGCGCTTTTCTTGCCGCGCGCTTTCGTGTATAATAGCAGTAGAAACCAGGGCGGAGACGCGGTTCTCCTTCCCTTCTGGAGGCATTGTATGATCAACGGCAACACCCAAGGCATCCGGCAGGCGCTCCTTTCCCAGATGGAGGCCATGCAGGAAATCGAGTGCGATCGGGACGTGTTCGTCCCCGAGGAACTGATGCAGGCGATGGCGCGCTTTACGGGCCTGCTCAACCGCGAAATTTCCGTCTACCTCTCCCGAAGCGGCAGCGTTCTGGACGTGACCGTGGGGGATGCGGAAACCGTGGGCCTTCCGGAGGTCCACAAGCGCCGCTCGCTCTCGCGCCTCTCGGGCGTGCGCTGCATTCACACCCATCCTGGCGGAGACAGCACGCTCTCCGACGTGGACCTGCAATCCCTGCAGCGGCTGAAGCTCGACGCCATGGCGGCCATTGGCGTCACGGCGGAGGGCCGGGCCCGCGCGCTCTCGGCCGCCTTCTTGGACGAGCCCGGCGCAGAAGGGCAGTACAAGCTGCTGCTCGCGGGGCCCTTTCCCGCGCAGCGCATTCCGCAAGCCGGGCTCATGCAGCAGATCGCCGATGCGGATGCGCGCATCAGCGCGGCGGTGCCGCCGGCCCAGCGCACGGTCGAGCGCGCGATCGTGGTCGGGCTCTGCGAAAGCGAGGACGCTCCCTCCCTTCTGGAGCTCGCCCGCCTTGCGGACACCGCGGGGGCGCAGGTGGTCTATCGCCTGTTCCAGAACCGCTCGCGCGCGGAATCCGGCACCTATATCGGCTCGGGCAAGGCGCAGGAGATTTCGCTCCTGGTCGGCAGCGCGGACATCGACCTTGTGATCGTGGACGACGAGCTGACCGGCGCCCAGGTTCGCAACCTGGAGGAGATCGTGGGCTGCCGCGTGGTGGACCGCACCACGCTGATCCTGGACATCTTCGCCCAGCGCGCGACCACGCGCGAGGGCAAGCTGCAGGTGGAGCTCGCGCAGATGCAGTATCAGCTGCCGCGCCTGACGGGCCTGGGCGTGGCGCTCTCCCGCCTGGGCGGCGGCATCGGCACGCGCGGACCAGGCGAGACCAAGCTCGAAGTGGACCGCCGGCGCATCCGCCGCCGCATCACGGACATCTCCCGCGAGCTCAAGGAAGTCAAGCGCCAGCGCAACCAGCGGCGGGAGCGCCGGGAGCGCAACGAGGTTCCGGTCGTGGCGCTGGTGGGCTACACAAACGCGGGCAAGTCCTCGCTGCTCAACCGGCTATCCGGCGCAAACGTCCTGGCGGAGGACAAGCTCTTTGCCACGCTGGACCCGGTGACGCGGCGCATCCGCCTGCCCAGCGGGATGGACTGCCTGCTGGTGGACACGGTCGGGTTCATCAGCAAGCTCCCGCACGATCTGGTAGACGCCTTCCAATCCACGCTGGAGGAGGCGCTGCACGCAGACCTGCTGCTCATCGTGCAGGACGTGTCCGACCCGAACTTCGCAGACCAGGCGGAAGTGGTGGACCAGGTGCTCAGCGACCTGGGTGCGGGCGACAAGCCGGTCCTGCGCGCCTACAACAAACACGATCTCGTCCCGGAGGTCCGCGCCGAGCGGGAGGACGTGGTTCTGCTCTCCACCAAGACGGGCGAGGGCGTGGAGGCGCTTCTTGCCGCCATCCAGTCGCGCCTGCAGCACCTGCACCGGCAGATCGAGCTGACCGTGCCCTACGACCGGGGCGACGTGGTCTCCTATCTGCACAAGTACGGCTCCGTGCAGTCGGAAGAATACGGGGAGGCTGGCTGCCGGATCTGCGCGCTGGTCGATCCCGTGACCGAAGAGCGCGTGCGCCGGCTCCTCGATCGATAGACGAAAGAAAAAACCGCGAATCCCGAGAAGGATTCGCGGTTTTTTGTTGTGGCTGTGCCTACTTCGCGTCGGCACTCTTTTCCAGCATCAGGGCAAAGCCGCCGTTTGCGGCAAGGGGGATCTCCAGCACGTCGCCCTTCTTGACGGAGAAGGACTCCACGCGCATCCGGTGCAGATCGTGTCCGTGCAGGGAAGGACGGCCCGGCATGGCGTCCAGGCGCGCGCAGAGCTCGGCGTCTGCCGGGGGCAGCGCGCCCTCGGCCACGTCAAAGGGCCGCTCGTCGGAGAGGTCGTCGGCAAACAGGGAGGCGGTATACGCGGCCCCTTCCGCAAGGAAGTCCAGCTCCAGCCGGACGTTGCGGGGCCGACGCGCGCAAATGCCCGCGGCAAACCAATTCTCGCCCTTGCGCCGCACCATGGTCACAAACGACGCGGGATAGGCCTCCAGCACGCGCGTTTCGTCCCAGGCCGTGGGGACCTTGGACAGGAAGGGCCGCGCCGGGTGGGCAAGCACGATTTCCGCATTTTCGCCGATGTGCAGGATGTACGAGGTGAAGATCACCGTCAGCGCCGTCTGGTGGGCGTCGGTTGTGCCGGTGAGGTAGGTCTTGAAGCAAACGGGCGTGTAATCCATCGGCCCCATGGCGTTGCGGGTAAAGGGCAGTGTGCAATTGTGCGCCGCGTCCGGGCCCATGGGCAGGAACGTGGAGAAGTTCTGCAGGTACTCGCCGCCGAGCACGCCTTCGCGCGTCAAAACGTGCGGCCAGGTGCGGATCTCGCCCGCGGGCTTCATGCAGCCATGGAAATTGACCATGAGGCGGTACTTGGCCGCGATGCGCGCCAGGTATCCGTACTGCTTGACGCGCTCGGCCCGATCGCTCTCAAAGAAGTCGATCTTCACGCCCACAACGCCCCAGGACGCCCAGAGCCGGAACTTCTCCTCCGCGACTTCGGGGGAGCGCACGTCCTTGCTGTGCTCCCAGAGCCAGATCTTGACGTTCTTTTCCGCGGCGTACTTGACCAGCTCCGGAATGTCGACATGGCCCGGCCAGCCGCCGTCGGCAAGGTAGTAGGGGAAGCCCATCTCCGCGGCATAGTCCACGTACTCGCGGCAGCGCTTGGGGTCGCGCGTGGACGCGTTTTCCGTCATCCAGCTCCACGCCGCCACGCCCGGCTGGACAAAGGAGAGGTCCTCGATGTCGGAGGGCGGGTTGAGGTTTTCCAGGGTGTTGGAGGTCACGATGTCGTTGAGGTCTCCGCAGAGCACGACGCGCCAGGGCGTGGTCACGGGGAAGTGCGCCGGCGTCGCGCCGACCTGGTCCGGAGCGCGCTGCACCATCAGCAGCTGCGGGTCCTCGCGCGTGGAGAGCAGGTTGCTTCCGCCGTAGTCCCCAAAGACCGCGGCCTCGGCGTACAGCGCCCAAACGCCCGATCCGCAGTCCACCAGCACCGGGAAGGCCAGGCGGTTCTGCCACAGGTCGCACTTGGGGATGGGGTGGTACATGTCCTCGTAGGAGAAGATGTACTTCATGCCATAGACGTCGCCCGCATTCGCGGGGAGGGCAAATCCGGTCTTTTCTCCGAGGATCGAGGCAGAGCCTTCGCCGCCGGCGATGAGGCGGACGGCCACGCCGTCGTCATAGGCGCGCCCTTCCACCTGCAGGGTTTCCTCGTGCTTTTCCAGCAGCAGGGTCAAGGTGTTGGCGTGGTTTTCGCACACGCTCTTCTTGAAGGCGGGCAGTGTATAGCTCTCCTGGATGGAGGCATAGTGGCTCGACACGAGGACGAGTCCGCAGCTCAGGTCGCCCTGGCGCAGCACCAGGCCGAGCGGCGAGCGGTCGACGACGGTGACGCCGTCCTTCTCCGCGGTAAAGTGCAGCGCGCCCTCGCTGAGGGTGACGGTCAATTTCACGCGCCCATTGGGCGACTGGATGGAATACCGGGGCATTTTCTCCCCTCCTTTTCAGCGTTCGGTTCTTTAATGGTAGCAGTTCGCCTATCTGCTTGCAAGAGATTTTTCGAGCTTCTGCGCAAGGAATTCCTCCGGGCAGGGAATACTGGGGGCAGACTGCGGACGGAGTTTCCGCACCTTGGAAAGGGGTAACAAAATGAAACGCATACTTTTCCTTTTTCTGCTCGCCGCATCCCTGACGGGGTGCGCCTGCTCCACGTCGCCCGGCACGGCCCTGCCCTCTCCCTCTCTGCGGCCGGTCGCCTCCGCCTCCCCCAGCCCGGCGGCGACGGCTTCGCCGGCGCCCTCTTCCGAATACGCGCTCCCGGAGACGCTCACCCTCGGCGAAAGCGGCGTGCCGCTGGTGGAGGTCTACCTCGCCGAAGAGGAAGTCGTGGAGACCATGGACTTTGAAAGCTACCTGGCCGGTGTCCTGGCCGGCGAAATGCACAATGATTGGCCGCTGGAGGCGCTCAAGGCCCAGGCCATCATCGCCCGGACGTTCGCGCTGCGCTTCATCGAGGATGGCGGCTCGAAATACGCGGGCGCACAGCTTTCCACGGATGTCGAGGAAGCGCAGGCCTACGACATGAACGGCGTCAACGAGCGCATTCTACAGGCGGTTCGGGAGACACGCGGTCTCATCATCCTCAGCGAAGGGGAGCCGATTCAGGCCTGGTTTCACGCGCATGCGGGGGGTGTGACGGCCCTTGCGCAGGAGGGGCTGGGCTATGACGATCCGGAGCCGCCCTACACGCGCTCGGTTCAGGTGCGCGAATCGCCGGATGCGCCGGAGGACGTGCGCGCGTGGACAGCGGTCTTCCCGCTCTCCCGCGTGCAGTCCGCGCTGGATGCGCTGGGCGGCGGGGACGCAGGGTCGCTCGCCATCGGGGAGCGCGGGCCGTCCGGGCGCGTCACGACGCTGACGGCCGGCGACGGCGTCTCCATCCGCGCCGTGGACTTCCGCCGGGAGATCGGGAGCACGGAGATGAAGTCGACGCTGCTGACGGACCTGGTCGTGGATGCGGACGGCGTGACGATCTCGGGCTCCGGCTACGGTCACGGGGTGGGCATGTCCCAGTGGGGCGCCTATGAAATGGCCATGGAGGGCAAGGACGCCTTGGAGATCATCTCCGCCTTTTACCAGGACATCGAGATCGTGCGGGTCTACGGGGAATAGGCGCGCGCCCGGCGCTCATCGGCTCGTGAAGTCCTCCAGCTTGGAAATGCTGGCGTTGGAGCCGATGGCCACGAGCACATCCTCCTTCTCCAGCGCATCCACGCCCTGCGGCGCGACGGAGATGTCCCCGTTGATGTGCCGGATGGCCATGACGTTGATGCCGTAGCGCACGCGCAGGTTGAGCTCGCGCATGTTCTTGCCGACCCACTGCGGCGGCACACTGATCTCCACAAGCGAATAGTCCGGCGAGAGCTCAATGTAGTCCAGGATGTTGGTGGACACGAGGTTGTAGGCTGTCCGCGTGCCCATGTCCCGCTCGGGAAAGACCACCTTGTCCGCGCCGACGCGCTGCAGGACCTTGGCGTGCAGTTCGCTCTTGGCCTTGGTCAGGACGTACTTGACCCCCAGCTCCTTGCAGAGCATGGTGACCAGGATGCTCGCCTGCAGATCGCTGCCGATGGAGACCACGGCAACGTCAAAGTTGCGCAGGCCCAGCGAACCGAGCTCCCCCTCGTCCGTCGCATCCGCGCAGACCGCGTGCGTCACCGAATCGGCGATTTCCTCCACGCGCTCCACGCTGCGGTCGATGGCGAGCACCTCGTGGCCCATGCGGTACAGCTCCGTTGCCACCGAAACGCCGAAGCGTCCAAGGCCGATGACGACAAATTGCTTCATGTATTTCCTTCCCTTCCCGTGAGTCGTGTTGCGCTTCTACCCGATCATGACCTTGCCCTGGGGGTAGATGAGGTGGTTCTGGCCCTTCGGATGCCGGCGCGTGATGCCCAGGGCGATGGTCAGCAGTCCCACTCTGCCCACAAACATCACGATGCACATGAGCACCTTCCCCGCCGCGTTGAGCTCTGCCGTGACGCCGATGGAGAGGCCCACGGTGCCAAAGGCGGAGATCACCTCGTACATGATGTTGCTGGAATTGACCGCCTCCGACGGCGGCAGCAGGAGCGTCAGCGCCACATAGGAGACGATGATGAGCGACAGCGCCAGCGTAAAGAGCACGACGGCCCGGTTCATCTGTCCCTGGTTGACGGTCCGCCGGAAGACGACGACGCGCTCCCGACCGCGCAGGACGTTGTAGATCAACAGGAAGAAGAGCCCAAACGTCGTCGTCTTCAAGCCGCCGCCCGTCGACGCGGGCGACGCGCCGATGAACATCAGGATCATCGTCAGCATGAGCGAGGGGGCAGTCAGGTCGCCCTGGTTGATCGTGTTAAAGCCCGCCGTGCGCGAGGTGACGGACTGGAACAGCGCGTTGATGGGGCGCATATAGACGTGCATTTCCGGATCTGCGAGCGTCTTGGGATTTTCCATCTCCAGCACCAGGAAGCACACCGCGCCGCCCAGCGTCAGGATTGCGGAGATCACCAGCACCAGCTTAGAGTGCAGTGTCAAGCGCGCAAAGCGCATGTGATTACGCTGCAAATCAAACAGCACCGAAAAGCCCAAGCCGCCCACCGTGATCAGCGCGCAGATGATCAGCTGCACGACGGGGTCATTTTTATAGTAGGAAAACCCGCCCACCAGATCGAACCCGGCGTTGCAAAAGGCGGAAATCGAGTGGAAAACCGAGAGCCAGACCCCGTTGGCCACGCCATGCTGGGGGATCATGCGCGTCATGAGCAGCACGGCCCCGATGCCTTCTGCGCCAAAGACCAGGGCGACAATGCGCATAGTCAGGGCGACCATGCCCTGCAGGCCCTCCTCATTCAAGCTGTTGGAGATGACCAACCGCTCGCTGAGCGTGATGCGCCGGCGCAGCAGGATCAGGATCAACGTGCTCAACGTCATGAAGCCCAGGCCGCCGACCTGTATGAGCACGATCAGCGCCGCCTGCCCGAAAAAGGTGAGATCGCTTCCGGGATTGATGACCGACAGCCCCGTGACGCACACGGCAGACGTCGCCGTGAACAGCGCGTCCAGGAAGGACAGCCGCTCGCCCGTGCTGGACAGGGGCAGGTGCAGGATCAGCGCCCCGAGAAAGATGAGCGCGCCAAAGCCCAGCATCAACACGCGGGAGGGCGAGGTGATCGCCTTTTTGACCTTCAGTCGCGCGAGGGATTGCGGGGCAGTGATGGCCTGCACCCAGGTTCGAAATCCAATTCTTCTCATTTTTTTACACTCCGCAGTGAAGCTCTCCGCTTTCGTTTTCCGCTAAGGGTATTGTACCCTGCGGCATCAAAAACGTCAATCTCCGGGACCTGCGCGGTCTTCGAGAAAAAACTTTTTCATTTACACTTTGGATGAATCTTTCGACAGTCCCTCTTCGTCTTAATAGAGGAACGCCTTCCTTTTGCGCGAAAAAGCGGGGAAGGTCCCCGGAAATTCCTATTTTTTGCACTTTTTTCTTTCCAAAAACCCGACAGGGTTTGCAATCCGGGTTCCTTTATGTTACACTATCCAGGCCGAATGGATTCGCTTTGTGGAAAGGACTGTTGAAATGAAGCGTAGCGCGTCGAACCTCCTCATTCTCCTGCTTCTCGTCGTGGTGATCGTGGGCGTGATCGTCTACGCCTCCGACAAACAGCTCGCACCGAGCTATGCCCCGGCGGACGGCTCTTCCTCCTCATCGGACGCCTCGCTGCCCTCGGGCACGGCGGGCCTGGTTCTCTCCGAGCTCATGGTAGAAAATGACAGCGCCGTGCGCGACGAGGATGGCGAATACCCCCGATGGGTGGAGCTCTACAACTCCACCTCCTCCGAGCTCTCGCTTTCGGGCTACTCGCTCTCCGACCGCGAGAACGACGCAACCAAATTTCCCCTTCCCGCCATCACCCTAGCGCCGGGCGAGTACCGCGTGGTCTTCCTCTCCGGCAAGAACCGCACGGCCGTGGACGGCAACCTGCACGCGAGCTTTAAGGTAAACGCGTCGGAGACGCTCTACCTCTTCTCCGGAAACACGATCGTGGACTCCGTATCCGGCGCGGCGACGGCAAAGAACGTCTCCAAAATCAAGGTCGGCTCCACGTGGGAGGAGACGGAAGCCTATTCCCCCGGGTTTGAGAACACCGAGGCGGGGCATGAGGCATACCTTGCCCTGTGGGACAAGCGGGACGAGAGCGTTCTGAAGATCAACGAGGTGCAGTCCTCCAACGCGACGACACTCGCCGATGAGCAGGGCCTCTATCCCGACTGGATCGAGATCGTCAACACCGGTTCCGAGACCGTGGACCTGACCGGCTACGGCCTTTCGGACGATGTGAATAAGCCCATGGACTGGCTCTTCCCCTCGATGTCGATCGGCCCGGGCGAGCGCATCGTCGTCTTTGCCGACGGAACGGACAACCGGGATGCGGAGACGCCGCACACGAGCTTCTCCATCTCTTCGGGCGGAGAGACGATTTCCCTCTATGACGCGGAGGGCCATCTCCTCGACCGCGTGGACGTGCCGGAGCTTGCGACGGACACCTCGTATGCGCGCTCGCCGGATGCCACGGGGGACTTTGTCGTCGAGCAGACCCCTACCCCCAACCTGGAAAACACGTTGGAGAGCCAGACGACGCTCTCCAATCGTTTTTTTCAGGAGCATAACAAGGGCGTTTACATCTCGGAGGTCATGACGGCCAACTCCACCGCGCTGGAGATCGGGACGCAGTCCCCGGACTGGGTGGAGATCACCAACGCCTCGGGCGCAGAGGTCAACCTGTCCGGGTACCGGTTGACCAATAAAGCGGGGGCGACGGCGCGCTACACGTTTCCCGATGTGACGCTTGCCAACGGGGAGAGCACGCTGGTCTACTTGACGGGCACAGACGTGGATCTGGGCTCCTCCTATGCCGCGCAATCCGCCGATTTCAAGGGCTCTTCCTCCGGAGAGATGCTCTACCTCTACGACGCGGAAAAGAACGTCGTGGACAAGGTCAGCGTTCCCGCGCTGGCGACCGATGTCTCCTACGGCAGAGACGAAGCGCGCACCGGCTTTTTTTATTATGCAGAATCCACGCCCGGCGCGGCCAACACCACGACGGCCTACCTGGGGGTTTGCCAGGAGCCTTCCTTCTCGGATGAGGGCGGAATCAAGACCTCTTCGCTGGAGCTGACGCTCACCGCGCCGGAGGGTTCCACCATCTACTATACGACAGACTGCTCCACGCCCACCACGGCTTCCACGCCCTATACGGGACCCATCTCCATTGCGGAGGACACCGTCATCCGCGCCATCGCCGTGCGGGACGGATACATGACCTCCACCACCGCCACCCGCACATACATCACCTCCAGCACGCACACCGTGCGCGTGGTGTCCCTGGTCACGGACGACAAGTACCTCTTCTCCGACGAGATGGGCATGTACGCCGACGGGCCGAACTACCAGGAGGCGTATCCCCACGGCAGCCCGGGCAAGGGCGCCAACTTCTGGATGGACTGGGAGTACCCCGTGCACGTGGAAATCTGGGAGGCGGACGGCACGCACCTGATCGAGCAGGACGGCTCCTTCAAGCTCAACGGCCAGTATTCCCGCGCGCTGGACCAGAAGTCCTTCGCGGTGTACGCGCGCAGCGAGTACGGCGATGAGGACCGCTTCTACGCCCCGCTCTTCTCCGACCGCGACTACACGGACTACAAGTCCTTCGTGCTGCGCTGCACGGGCCAGGACTACAACCGCTCCCGCATGCGCGACGCCATGATCACCGGCACCATGGAGGGCCAGGACGTCATGTATCAGGAGACGGAGGTCTGCGTGCTCTACCTCAACGGCAAATACTGGGGCCAGTACAACATGCGCGAGCGCGTCAACAAGTGGTCCGTCGCCCAGTGGGAGGGCGTGACGGACGAGAACGTCATCGACAACATCGACCTGCTCAAGGGCAACGGCAACAGCGCCGCGCGCACGCTCAACGGCGACAACACGGAGTACCGCGAGCTGATCGACTTCTGCCGCAACAACAGCCTCAAGGACCCGGAAAACCTCCAGTACGTCACCGACCGCGTGGACGTGCAGAACTACTTCGACTACCAGATCGCGGAGATCTTCTGGGCGAACTCCGACAATGGCAACATCAAATACTACAAGGTGCCGGGCGGAAAGTGGAAGTGGATTCTCTACGACATGGACTGGGCCATGAACAACAGCGAAAGCATGCCCGTGTCCTGGAACACGTTCAACCACGTCTTCGACCCGAACGGAACGGGCGTGGGGAACTCCTTTGAGACGGTGCTGTCGACCTCGCTTCTGGCAAACGACGACATGCGCGAGCTGTTCCTGGAGCGCCTGTCCTACTACATGACGGAGGTCTTTACCACCGACAAGCTGCTCGCCGCCATCGACGAGATGTACGAGACCATGAAGCCGGAGATGGCCATGCACTTTGAGCGCTGGCCCGACCACGGCTCCGTGGAGTCCTGGGAGCGGCATGTCGAGCGCCTGCGCACCTGGGTGCAGCAGCGCCCGCAGTACGTGGTACAGGGCGCGCAGGAATACTTCGGCCTGAGCGACGCCGAGGTGCAGTCGCTCTTTGGAGGGATTGGAGGATGAGCATGGCAAACCAACCCGCGCAGCGGCACGAGCAAAAGTACTTCATCAGTCAGGGGGACGCCTTTTATCTCTCCCAGCTGCTCCAACACACCATGCAGACGGACCGGCACGCAAACGGTCGCGGCGAATACCACATCCGTTCCCTGTACTTTGACGACTGCTTCAATTCTGCCATGAGCGACAAGATTGACGGCGTCATGAACCGCAACAAGTACCGCATCCGCATCTACAACTTTTCGGACCAGGTCATTCGGCTGGAGCGCAAGACCAAGGGCGGGGATTACATCAGCAAGGTGAGCTGCGCCATCTCCCGGGACCTGGCCGAGCAGATCATCGCGGGCGATCCCTATGGCTTGGAGCGGCTGAACCACCCCCTTCTGCACGATGTCTACCGCATGATGACGACCCGCCTTCTCCGGCCGGCGGTGATCGTGGACTATGTGCGGGAGGCCTACGTCCATCCGTGTGAGGAGACGCGCGTGACGCTGGACAAGCAGCTGCGCACCGGGTATCTCTCGACGGACCTGTTCAACCCACAGTTGCCCACCTACCCTTGCCTGGACCACAACCAGACGATTCTGGAGATCAAGTACAACCGGCGCTTTCCCTCGTACATACTGCCGATCGTGTCCTCGGTCCCGGCGCAGCGCAGCGCCATCTCCAAGTACACGCTCTGCCGGCGTTATGAGTTCAACCTGTAACCAATAAGGAGGAGGATCTCACCCATGGACAACAGCACCACGACCACCTTTTCGGACGTCTTTAAGGATAAATTCCTGTCCGGCTTCTCCCTCTCCACGCAGAACCTGACGCTGCCCAACGTGCTCATCTCTTTGGGCATCGCGTTCCTGCTGGGCATGGTCATCTACTTCATCTACAGGAAGACCTACCGCGGCGTGCTCTACAGCCACAGCTTCAACCTCTCCCTGATCATGCTGTCGATGGTCACGACCCTGGTCATCATGTGCATCAGCTCTGCGCCCGCGCTCTCCCTGGGCATGGTCGGCGCCCTGTCCATCGTCCGCTTCCGCACCGCAGTCAAGGACCCGATGGACACGGTCTACATGTTCTGGGCCATTGCGGTCGGCATCACCGTCGGCGCGAACTTCATCCTCTTCTCCATCATCGGCACGCTGGTCATTGCCGCGATTCTGCTCATTCTCTCCTTCACCACCAACCACACCGGCCAGAACTATCTGCTCGTCGTGCACTACGACGATCGCTACGCCAAGGAAGTCACCGGCGCGGTGAACAAGATGGTTCCCCGCTATCGCCTGAAGTCCAAGACGGCGACGCGCAATGGCGTGGAAATGACGCTGGAGCTTCGACTGCAGGGCAGCCGCTCCAACATCGTGGACAACTTGCTCTCCGTGCCCGGCGTGCTGGATGCCACGCTCGTGGCCTTCCAGAACGAAATCGCATGACGCCGTGCCCCTCTTCGCCTTGCGCAGGGGGGCATTTCTGTATGGATTTCCGCATACATGCCAAGAAAGGGAAAGGAGGTTCTCTTATGAAGCGACTGTTTGCGCTTCTGCTGGCTGTGCTGCTTCTTTTGTCGGGCTGCGCGGCAAGCGGACGCTTGCCCACCCTCACGGTGACGTTTCTGGACGTGGGAAAGGCGGACTGCATTCTCCTGGAAGTGGACGGTCACGCCGCGATGATTGACGCGGGCAACCAGGGCGATGCCGAGGAAATCCTGGCGCTGCTGGACGAAAAGGGAATCTCCTCGCTGGAGTTTCTTCTTTTGACGCACCTGGACAAGGATCACATCGGCGGTGCGGATGTGTTGATGAAAACCCTTCCCATCGGCACGATCTACGCCCCGGACTACGACAAGGGCAACAAGCAGTACGAGCAGTACATGGCCGCGCTGGAAGAGACCGGCATTGCGCCCGTCCACCCCGAATCGCCCCTTGCGCTTTCCTTTGGCCAGGCCGATCTGACCCTTTTGCCGGGGGAAAAGTCCGAGTATGCGGAGTCCAATGACTACTCCATCCTGCTTTCGCTGCAATACGGCCAAACCTCTTTCCTCTTTGCGGGCGATGCGGAGGAGGAACGCCTGGCAGAATACCTGGACGATCCGGACGCTCGGACGTACGATGTGCTCAAGGTCCCGCACCACGGCCGCGCCTGCGCGCTTTCTGAGGCGTTTTTCACCTCTGTGTCGCCTTCCTATGCGGTCATCACGTGCGATGCGGACAACATGCCGGACGACAGCGTCGTCCAGATGCTCAAAGCCTTGGGCGCCAAGGTCTACGGCACGGTCTACGGCGACGTGATTCTGACCTCAGACGGGCGAAACATCTCGGTTGCCTGAAGTCCTGCATTTTTCACGTTCTTAACAAAATTCTTTTTCACTTTAATGTCTCTTTCATCTTCGGGCTTTATTCTATAGTCAACAACAAGGGAAACAAACCCGAAAGGAGATCCAAAAATATGAAAAAGAATTTCGCTCTTCTCGTTGCCGCTCTCGGCCTCTCTGCCGCTCTGCTCACCGCGTGCACGGCCCCGGCCGATTCCTCCCAGGTGACCCAGCCCATCGCTTCTCCGGGCGCGAACGCTCCGGCCAACACCAAGACCTCCTCGGTGGTCTCCTCCCAGACCGAGGGTTCCTCCGATCCCCTGCCCACCCCCGGCGCTTCGCTCTCCATCAACACCCCGCAGCCGACCGATGTTTCCGGCCGACTCACGGAGGAAGAGGCCAAGCAGATCGCTCTTACGCACGCCTCCGTCAGCGAGTCGGACACCCAGCGCCTGCGCGTCAGGCTCGACTATGACGACGGCGTTCAGGAATACGAAGTGACCTTCTACGTCGGCAACCGCGAGTACGACTACGACATCGATGCCCAGACCGGAACCATCCGCAGCTTTGACTCCGAGATCGAGAACGACTACAACGCCGCCACCGCGCCCACTTCCACGGCTGCCGCGACGACTGCCAAGGCCGTAACCGAGTCGGAAGCCAAGCAGATCGCCCTCAACCATGCGGGCGTCAGCGAGAGCGAGACCGAGCGCATGACCGTTAAGCTGGGCCGTGACGATGGTGTGGACGAGTACGAAGTGAACTTCTACGTGGGCAACCGCGAATACGACTACGACATCAACGCCGCCACCGGCGAGATCCGCAGCTATGACTCGGAGATCGACGATGACTACGTTAGCTCCTCTGCAGCTTCCGGTGTGGCCGTGAGCGAGAGCGAGGCGCGCTCCATCGTTGCCAGCCGCGTCTCCGGCGCCTCCGCTTCCGATGTCCGCCTGGTTCTGGAGCGCGATGACGGACGCATGGTCTACGAGGGCAAGCTGGTTTACGGCGAGCGCGAATACGAGTTCACGATCGATGCGAACTCCGGCGATGTGCTCGATTGGGAATCCGAATCCATCTACGACTAATCTCCTCCGGTTCAGCGGGAAGGGCCACCCAGTGGTGGTCCTTCCCGTTTCTTTTTGCACGCGCACCCCCGCCTACGCATACCCTATGCAGGGGAGGTAGATGGACATGAACGCACTCGCATTCGCTGCGCTGGGCACGGGTTTTACCTTCGGGATGACCGCGCTGGGCGCCGCGGTGGTTTTTTTGATTTCCCCTCGCCGCCGTTCGATCTCTTCAGGCGCGCAGCGCGTCTGCCTTGGCTTTGCGGCCGGGGTCATGCTCGCGGCGACGATCTGGTCGCTGCTTCTTCCGGCCATGGAGAGCGCGCAGGCGCTGCGCATGCCGGCTTGGCTGCCCGCGGCGGGCGGCATCGCGCTGGGCACGGCCTTTCTGCTTCTGCTCAGCGCATGGATGGACACCCTGCGCTGCAAGGGCCGCGCTCCCGCGCCCCTGCGCCATTCCAGCCGGGAAACGGCCTTGCTCATGGCCGCTGTGACGCTGCACAACATCCCGGAAGGCATGGCGGTCGGTCTCTCCTTTGCGCTGGCCGCTCAGAGCGGCGACACGCCTGCACTGTTGGGCGCGGCGTCCCTGGCGTTGGGCATTGGCGTACAAAACCTTCCGGAGGGTGCGGCCATCTCGCTGCCCCTCCTGCAAGAGGGCGCATCCCGCGTGCGCGCGTTCCTCATCGGCGCGCTTACCGCGATCGTGGAGCCCTTGTTCGGGATTCTCACGGTATTTGTGGTCTCCTTTGCCCAGCCTGCGATGCCATGGCTGCTGGCCTTTGCCGCCGGCGCGATGCTCCTGGTCTCCGTGCGGGAGCTCATCCCCACGGCCTGCTGCGCAGACCGGCAAAACGCGGGAACGATCTCTGTGCTGACCGGCTTTCTCGTGATGATGCTTCTCGATGTCCTGCTGGGCTGAGGGCGACATCCCCTTGGGGGCTGCGCCGCCCTCCGTTCGCGCGCCAGGCGCCCCTGCGTGTCGGGCGCAGCCCGACCTGTTTTGCGGGTTCCCCGCAAAACAGCCGATTTGGCCTTGGCCAAAT
>JBMNOF010000105.1:0-6691 GCA_050942925.1 Candidatus Spyradocola sp. | reverse complement strand
GCGGCGCTTGGTGGACCGCCAGGGACTCGAACCCTGGACACCCTGATTAAGAGTCAGGTGCTCTACCAACTGAGCTAGCGGTCCAAGTGGTGGAGCTAAGGGGACTCGAACCCCTGACCTCAACACTGCCAGTGTTGCGTACTAGCCAACTGTACTATAGCCCCGAGCACGAATATAAGAATACCACGTTTTCCCTGGATCGTCAAGGAGGATTTTTGTTAATTCCAGGGAAAACGTGGCGCTTCTGCAAGACCAGGGCTTCAGAATCGGTGCAAGCCCCTGCGCTATGCGTCACAGGAAGAGTTCGCACGCCTTCCGGTCGGAACACGCCTTTTTCAGCATGGCGTGCACGGCCGCCAGCAGAACGGGATTGACCTTCCGCGCCGAATGGGGGCAGACAGCGACGCAGCGCATGCAGGAGATGCACGCCTTGCCGTCTACTTCCTTGGGATCGTTGGGGGCAATGGCCTGCACCGGGCAGCTTCGTGCGCAAAGGCCGCACCGCACGCAGTCCTTCGTGGGCTTGGGCACCACGCCGGAGCCGCCGCTCTTTTTGTAGGGACGGTTCCCGGGGAGAGAGGGCTCTCCCTCGTCGCCCGAGGCCAGCTTTTGACGGATTTGCTTTGCAAACGCCGCCAGCTGTGCGGCGTCCTGCGCATCCGGGCGGCCGGCCGCAAACTGGCGGTCGATGGAGTGCTCCGCCACCGCGGCCACGGCCGCGCGCACGCGGAAGCCCGTCTGCACGGCCAGATCCCGCAATTCCACGAGCGTGTCCTCGTAGGCGCGATTGCCATACACGCAAAGGAGAACGGCGTCTGCGCCATTGCCCTGCAGCGCCGCGATCCGCTGGGCGGCAGGACCCGGCACGCGCCCGCCATAGGACGGGACCGCGAGAAGGACAACGTCCCCCTCCTGGAGGGAAAGGGCGGAGGGATTCGCCTGGCTGTCCGTCAGGTCCATTTGGATGGTTTCCTCGCCAAGCCCGTTTGCCAGAAGATCCGCTGCTTTCTGGGTTCCGCCGGTGGGACTAAACACCACTTCAACCCATTTCATGTTTTTTGCCTCCCTTGTATTTCGTCAGTCTCCAACCAATAGGAGAACTTTGCCGTCCGTGTGTCCCCGCGCCACGAGCGCAAGGGCCTCCTGTGCCTGCGCCAGGGAAAAGGTCCGGGGGTCTGTCTTGGGGACGATCCGCTTCTGCGCGAAGATTTGGGTGAGCTGCTCGAGCTGTGCGCCATCGGCGCGGACAAAGAGGAACCGATATTCCTTTCCCTGGCGTTTTGCCGCGCGGTCATACTTGGCTCCTGCGATCGTGAACAGCATTCGATGGAGCGGGGGATAGCCGTTTCGCTCGGCGAACGCGCGGTTCGGCCCCGTCCGCAGGCTCAGAAGGCGGCCCCCCTTTTTGAGCACGGACAGTTCGTGCTCAAATTCCGCCGCCCCCAGCGTGTCGATCACGTGGTCCACGCCGGACAGGACCTCCCAGTAGTTCTCCCTTCGATAGTCCAGGTACCGGTCTGCGCCCGCGCTCTGCAGGGACTCCTGTGCGCGCGCATTGCCGGTCACGATCACCCGCAGCCCCAGGGCCTTGGCGATGGGCACGGCGACCTGCCCAAAGCTCCCGGAACCTCCGGGGATGAGAACGGTTTCCCCGGGCTTGGCCGCAAGCTCCTCGGTGATGCCCTGCCAGGCGGTCAGCCCCGCGAGCGGAAGAGCTGCGGCGGTGGGAAAGTCGTATCCGGAGGGCATCTTTGCCAGCGCAGATGCAGGAATTGCAACGAATTCCGCAAACGCGCCGATTTTCCCCAGGGGCAGCCGGGCATAGGCGGCGTCGCCCGCCCGAAAGCCCGTCACGTTCGCCCCCACCTTTTCGACCACGCCGGAGCACTCGTTGCCGAGTGTGAGCGGCATGGCATAGTTCTGAATCCATTTCACGCTGCCGGTCAGGATCAGGATGTCCAGCGGATTGACGGCCGCAGCCTTGACCCGCAGCAGAACCTCGTTCGGCCCAATTTCCGGACAAGGGATCTCTCGAAGAACCACGTGGATCTCCTTGGAATACCGGTCGATCTGAATGGCTTGCATATCCGACGCCCTTTCTTCTCCTGTGCAGCCGCCGAGCCCAGCCACAGGCGGTCTTGATCTTTTTGCGCAAAACAGGTAAAATAGCTCGAAGTTAAAAGGCACTTTCAACCTGTGGCCCAGTATAGCACGGGCTTGATGTAAAGTCAAGAGTTACATCGACCTGCGCAATCGGTTGGGGGAGGAGAAGACGATGCAGATCAGCATGAAGTGTTCCATCGCGGTGCATTGCTTGATTTTTATCCACGAGGCAAAGGGGAGGGCGCGGGTGACGAGCAATCTCCTGGCGCAGAGCACGGGATGCAACCCGGTGGTGATTCGCAATGTATTTCGCGCATTGAAAAAGGCCGGCCTCATCGAGGTCGCCCGCGGTACGGGCGGGGCCGAATTGTGCGTGCCCCCTTCGGAGATCACGCTGTACAGGATTTACAGCGCCCTGGAGCCGGATGGGCTTTCGGCCCTGATCGGAATCCACCCGTGCGAGGGACGGGCGTGCCCGGTCGCAAAGAACATCCGCGCGGTCCTGCAGGGACCCTACCAAAGGATTTCGGACGCAGTCCGGCAGGCCATGGAAGAAATCACCTTGGAATCCATGCTCGAGGATTTCCACGCGCGGGTCTCCGGATCGAACCCAGCCGAGCAGGAGACCCCCTAACGCAAAGCCACAGGGCGGAAGACGCGTCCCTGTCCGCAAGAAAAGATCCCCAATCTGCCCGGAAAAAGAGGCGGGCATTTGGGGATCTTTTCATGTCGGGTAGAGGAACCATCACCGCTGGTCGCTGACGGTTGCGTCGCTGTTGCTGGCCTCCAGCGCGGAAAGTGGGTCGTACGGCGCGCCGGAAATTGTGCCGGCCAGCAGGGCCAGGTCCACCGCGTTTGCGGGGAGCCCCCAGGAGTTTCCGGAGAACAGGAACACCGCTTGATCGACGACATAGCCCCGCGTGTTGTACACGACGTTGTCCAGGATCATCCCGGTGGACCCGGGGTTCAAGTAGGCCGGTTGGCGCAAAGTGTGGAAGACATTGTTGCGCGCCAGCAGGTTTGTCGAGTTCACTTGCGTCACGAAGCCGCGGTTCACCACCCAGGTGGAGGAATCCCCCGGCTGGTTGGGTCCATAGATCAAGCAGTTCAGGATGCGGTTCCCATCCCCGGCGACTTGGATGAATTCGACGGGATAGGGATTGTCGCTCGTCATGGTGAGCCCGTCGAGCGTGATATCCCCTCCGTTGCACAGGAACGGGACGACGGGCGCCTGCAGCACAATCGTGGACCCCGCCGCTCCTTGGATGGTCAGCCCCGGCGTGCTCACTGCGAGCTGCTGCGTGATGGGGTAGGTGCCGCGCAAAACATGCACGACGCCGCCGGGCAGCGCCACGGTCAGTGCCTCCTCAATGGTTTGGTAGGGGGCCGCCTGGCTGCCGTCGCCCCCGGGCGCAGCGTCGGACTGTACAAACAGATTGTAGGGATTGGGACCAACACTCCCCGACGCGCCGGTGGGGCCCGTCGGCCCGGTCGGTCCTTGCGCGCCCGCTGCGCCCGTGGGCCCGGTCGGACCCGCTGCGCCCGCAGGCCCCGTCGGTCCTTGCGCGCCCGACGCACCCGTGGGCCCGGTTGGACCCGGCACACCGGCAGGACCCGTTGGCCCCAGCGCGCCCGTGGGCCCGGTCGGTCCTGGCGCACCAACCGCACCCGCGGGGCCGGTCGGACCAGTGGCTCCGGCGGGTCCCGTCGCCCCGGTGGGTCCCGTCGGTCCGATTTCACTGGCGGACCCTGGAGGTCCGGTCGGTCCCGGCGCGCCTGTGGGACCGGTGGGTCCGGTCGGACCAGGCGTTCCCGCTGCACCCGCGGGCCCGGTCGGCCCGGGAAGACCCGCTGCCCCTGTGGGCCCGGTCGGCCCAAGAAGGCCCGTCGGCCCCGTCGGTCCCGGCGCGCCCACGGGCCCGGTCGGTCCAGGTATCCCCGGCGCCCCTGTGGGGCCCGTGGGACCCGGAAGCCCCATCGGCCCGATAGGTCCGGTGGGACCCGTTGGCCCAGGAACCAGGCAAACGCACCGACAGGGTGGGCAGCCATACATGCCGCATCGATTGTTGTTGCAATACATTCCCAAAAACCTCCCGTATGAGCCTCGCCTTATTCTATGCAAAAAAGAGGAATTGGGTTCCAATCATACAGGAGACAAAAAAAGCGCTCTGGATGCAGGATCAACCAGAGCGAGGGAGGGTTATCCACAGCTTTGCTGCTTCTGCCTACCGCCAAGTATGTTTACAGTGATCACAGAAAGCACAATTTCCACGCCGGCAAGCAAAGCCACTTTTATTAAATCGCTTCCTACAAGCATGCAGGCTGCCGCCGTGTCTATCAGCATGTGGGCGCAAATGCATGGAATGGAACCCTTAGACAATTCTTTTACCGCGCCAAGGGTAAAGGTGTTGCCCAGGATCATCAGGAAAAAGACGAGGAAATTGGAGGAACCCGCAGTGACCCATGGCAGACGGTAGATGGGAATATGCCATACAAACCAGATTGCGGAAATAACAAGCATTTTCAGCGCGAAGCTTTTCTTCATTGCAATATGGGTTTGCAAATACCATCGCCACCCTACCTCTTCTAGACCACCTTGTAAAAGCGTCCAGGGGAAATAGGCGATCGCGGCCGAGAACGGAGAACCGGTAAAGGTCACATTCCCCAGTAGAGTGGATGTTCCATAATAGACAATCGGAACTGCCAAAGCAGCGGCATAGGCATACCCGCTTTCATGCAGTCGAAACGCAGCTTTTATCATTTTGCCCATTCCGGATATTTCGCCGGATATACGCACAAAAACAAAGGCAAGCAGCATCGGAAGCAGGTTTATGAGGATGAAAAGGAGCGACGCCCAGATACTTGTTCCATCCGGTGTAAACCATAGGATAAACTGACCTATCAGGAAAGTACAGATAATTGTAATGCAGGCATAGAAATACGGCAATGCTGGCAGGTGCTTTTTCATATTCATCCCTCGAAAACTAAGTGTATTTCATGCTGTCATATTATCCTAAAAAGTACAAGACATGGTATTTTTACCATAGATATCTGTTTATTTTAACAAAAAGAAAACACCGTGACCTCGATACGCCTAGTATCAAAATTCCGGTGCTTCTTTGGTGGAGCTAAGGGGACTCGAACCCCTGACCTCAACACTGCCAGTGTTGCGTACTAGCCAACTGTACTATAGCCCCGAGTACCTGCTTACTTTACCACAGTCTGCCATCTGTGTCAAGAGGGGGCGCTGGGGATTGACCACCGCGGCATTTTCGGATACAATGGAAAAAAGTTGGAAGAATCTGTACCCCCGCATTTGCCCCCGCGAGAAAGGAGTTCGCCCATGCGGCATTTGATCCTTGGCTATGCGATGGACGCATCGCTTCCTCTTTTTACTCGGGATGACTTGCGGCGCTTGACACATGTCAACTTGGCCTTCGGCCTGATCCAGGACGGCACCGTGACGCTGGAGAAGCTCACCCACCTAGACCTTTTGCCCCGATTCCGCCAGTGGAATCCGGACATCCACATCGTGCTCTCCATCGGCGGCTGGGGCGCCGGCGGCTTTTCCGAGATGGCAAGGACGGAGGAGGGCCGCCGTCGCTTTGCCCTCTCCTGCCGTAGGGCCGTAGACGTGTACGGCCTGGACGGCATCGACATCGACTGGGAGTACCCGTGCAGCAGCCTTGCCGGCATTGATGCCGACCCGTCCGACCGCGAGAACTTTACGCTCCTGCTGCGGGCCCTGCGCGACGCGCTGGGCGACCACCTGCTTTCGGTCGCGGTTGGGGCATCTACGGAGTTTGTCCGCAGCACGCAGATGGATCAGGTCGCCAGCATCGTGGATTACGTGCAGATCATGACCTACGATCTGCGCAGCGGCTTTTCCCACCAGGCCGGGCACCATGCCGCCTTGGGCGCGAGCAGCGGAGACATGACGAACCTCAACACGAAAGACGTCGTCGAGATGTTCCACAGCGCAGGCGTGCCCCTGGAAAAGACCGTCATCGGCGCCGCCTTTTATGGAAGAATCTGGAAGGGCGTGCGCAAGGAAAATAACGGACTCTTGCAGCCGGCAGCTACCGTCGGCCTGACCGGCCCGCGCTACAGCGAGATCGACGAGGACTACCTCAACAGCCACCGCTTCGTGCAGTATTGGGATGCCGATGCGCAGGCAGCCTACCTTTGGAACGGGGAGGAGTTCGTGAGCTTTGAGTCCGTGGAAGCGGTCCGGTTGAAATGCGCCTTTGTGCGCGAGAGGGGGCTACTGGGGATCATGTACTGGGAACACGGCTGCGATCCCTCCGGCGAGCTGCTGCGCGCCATCGACGAGGCGCTGCACAGCCCCAGCGTTCGCAAGATGCACAGCGCAAAGCAACCCTGAACGGCGCGCGGCGTGGGCAATAGCCCAACGCCGCGCTTTCCTCAAAAAAGTTGAAAAAAGTCCTTGACGAGTTCCACCTTCTATGATAAAATACTCTTCGTGCTCGGGGCTATAGTACAGTTGGCTAGTACGCAACACTGGCAGTGTTGAGGTCAGGGGTTCGAGTCCCCTTAGCTCCACCACTTGGACCGCTAGCTCAGTTGG
>JBMNOF010000104.1:0-6718 GCA_050942925.1 Candidatus Spyradocola sp. | reverse complement strand
CTCGTAGCCGACGGCCGCGGCGATGTCCGCAATGCTGGAATCCGTCTCGCGCAGCAGGCGCATGGCCTGGCGCACGCGGTATTCCTTCATGTACGCGGCGATGGGCTGGCCATAGACCGCCTTGAACACGGACTTGAGGGTGGCCGTGTTGAGCAGAAACTGGCGGGAGAGGTCCTCAATGGTGTAGCGCTGGTCCAGGTGGGCGGTGAGAAAGGCGTGCACCTTGCGCACCTGCTCGGTCTGCTGGGCGTGGACCGGCGTCAGCTTTGCCGCGCCGTCCGTCAGGTGCGAAAGATAGAGCAGAAGCTCCTGCGACTTGAGCTTGAGGTAGGGGAGGCGCAGCTCCTTGGGCGCGGAGAGCAGGGGAGAGAAGATCTCCGACAGGTTCGGCCCGGCGGGAAGCGTGGACGCGCCCCCGTCGCAGAACCGCGCCCGCAGCGCCTGCGCGTCGAACCCCGCCTCCCGCAGGATCTCCGGGCAGGTGTGGGCAAGGACGGAAAGGTCTACGGCCAGGGTGACTTCCGAGGCAAAGCCCAGCGGAAGCGAGAGCGCCGAGTCCGCACAGCAGGCCATGCTGTGCAGGGCGAGATCGCCCTGGCCGAGGTAGACGGCCGCGCCGCAGCGCATGTCCCAGCCGATGCGGCCCGCGCAGCAGAAGTCCAGGGCGAGAACGTCCTCGCGCTGCTCGTGCCAAAAGGCGACGCGCGAGGCGCAGAAGACCCCGAAGGCGGCCCTCACGCCGGGGTAGACGTCGTAGAGCTCCACCAGGCCGCGGCCGTCCGTCTCCCCGCGCAGCGCCCAGGGCGGGGCGCCCGCCGGGCGCGCGACCTGCACCGTCCTGGACGCGACGGATTGCAGCGCCTCCGCCCAGGGGCAGTCGGGCCTCATTTCGCGCCCGGCGCAGGATGGCCGGGACAGGCGATTTCCACGAGCTGTTCGATCATGCGGTGCAGAAGCTGCGCGCGGTCGGTCTCCGCGGCGCGGTAGTAGACCTCCTTGCCGCTGCGGAAGCTGACGATCAGCCCCGCGGCCTTGAGCTGGCGCAGGTGGTGCGAAACGGCGGGACTGCTCATCTCCACCATGGACGAGAGGTTCGTCACGCACTCCTGGCAGTGGCACAGCAGCCAGAAGATGCGGATGCGGCTCCCGTCCCCGAGCTGTTTGAAGATGTCGGCGACGGTTTGAAAGTTGTCCACGCTGGGCATGTTCTGCAGTTCCTGCTCGATGCTCTGGCCGTGGTCGTGTGGCAAAAACGCGTTGGGCATGTCGGGTCCACTCCTTTTCCTTGCCTGTATTGTACCACAAAGCGGGCGGGGAGAGAAAGCCCGTGCGGCCAAAAACGAGCGGGCCGCAGGGGGAGTTTCTTTTCCCCCCTGCGGCCCGCTCGCGCGCCAGGTCAGGCGACCGTCTCGACGGAAGTGACCTCGTAGCCCGCGTCCACGACCGCGGCCTTCAGGGCCTCGTCCGCGACGCCCGCGGGAACGGTGACAAACGCGTCCTTCTCCTCCAGGCGAACCTCGACGTCCGTTGCGCCGGGGATGCCGGAAAGGGCCTTGGTCACGTGCTTGACGCAGTTCTGGCACATCATGCCTTCGATCTTCAGATGCTTTTTCATGGAATTCCCTCCTGTAACCGTATTTTCAGCAGCCTGCACGGGGCAGGCGGAAGCGCTGCACGCCGGCGCGCCGGTGCAGCACGCCGCGGGCGAAGCGTCCGACGGGTTGCGGCCCTGCGCGGCCTCCGCCGCGGAGGAGCCGTGTTTCGGCTTGAAGAAGCGCAGCCGCAGCGCATTGCTGACCACAAAGACGGAGCTGAAGCTCATCGCGAGGGCGGCGACCATGGGGTTCATCTTCAGGTCAAAGGCCGCGTAGAAGCAGCCCGCCGCGATCGGGATGCAGATGGCGTTGTAGAAGAACGCCCAGAACAGGTTCTCCTTGATGTTGCGGATCGTGGCGCGGCTCAGCTCCACCGCGGCGGCCACGTCCAGCAGGTCGTTCTTCATCAGGACGATGTCGGCGCTCTCCATGGCCACGTCCGTTCCGGCGCCGATGGCGATGCCCACGTCCGCGCGGGCCAGGGCCGGGGCGTCGTTGATGCCGTCGCCGACCATCGCCACGGTCTTGCCGCTCTCCTGCAGGCGGCGGATCTCGCGCTCCTTGTCCTCGGGCAGGACCTCCGCGATCACGCGGTCCACCCCCACCTTGCGGCGGATGGCCTCCGCGGTGCGGCGGTTGTCCCCGGTGAGCATGACGACCTCAATCCCCATGGCCTGCAGGTCCTCGATGGCCTGCCGGCTCGTGGGCTTAACCACGTCCGCCACGGCGATGACGCCCAGCAGCGCGCCGTCCGCGGCAAAGAACAGGGGCGTCTTGCCCTCGTCCGCCATGCGGTTCTGCAGCGCGTCCAGGGAATCGCTCTGCACGCCGAAGGCCTCCATCATGCGGCGGTTGCCCGCCAGGCACGCCCGGCCGCCGACCGTGCCGCGGATGCCCTGGCCGGGGATCTGCGCAAAGTCCGTGACCGGCAGAAGGGCCGTCCCGCGCGCCTTGGCCGATTCCACGATGGCCTGGGCCAGGGGATGCTCGGAGAGCGCCTCCAGGGACGCGGCGGTGGAGAACAGGTCCGCCTCCGTCACGCCCGGCTGGCAGACGGCGTCCGTGACGACCGGACGCCCCTGCGTGATGGTGCCGGTCTTGTCCAGAACCGCCACCTGCACGGCGTGCGCCGTCTCCAGGGCCTCCGCGGACTTGATGAGGATGCCGTTGCTCGCGCCGCGCCCGGTGCCGACCATGATGGCCGTGGGCGTGGCCAGGCCCAGCGCGCAGGGGCAGGAGACCACCAGCACGGACACCGCGATCGTCAGCGCAAACTCAAACGTCGCGCCCACCAGCAGCCAGACGATCCCCGCGACCAGGGCGATGGAGATCACCACCGGAACAAAGACCCCGGCGACCTTGTCCGCCAGCTGGGCGATCGGCGCCTTGGAGCTCGTGGCCTCGTCCACCAGGCGGATGATCTGCGCCAGGGCGGTTTCCTCGCCGACCTTTTCCGCGCGCATCTGGCAGTACCCGCTGCGGCTGATCGTCGCGCCGATGAGGCGGTCGCCCGGCTGCTTGTCGACCGGGATGCTCTCGCCCGTGATGGCGGACTCATCCACCGATGCGCTGCCGGACAGCAGCACGCCGTCCACCGGGATGCTCTCGCCCGCCTTGACCACGAGCACGTCCCCGCGCTGCACCTCTTCCACCGGGATCACCTGCTCTTCGCCGTCGCGCAGCACCGTCGCAGTCTTGGGCGCGAGGTTGAGCAGCGCGTTGATCGCGTCCGAGGTGCGCCCCTTGGCCCGCGCCTCAAAGAACTTGCCCAGCGTGATGAGCGTCAGGATCGTGCCCGCGCCCTCAAAGTAGAGGTCGTGGGAGAATTGCTGCACCATGGCGAGGTCCCCGTGCCCAAGGCCGATGCCGATCTTGTACAGGGCGTACACGCCGTAGGCCAGCGACGCGCCGGAGCCCAGCGCGATGAGCGAATCCATGTTGGGCGAGCCGTGCAGCAGCGTCTTGAACCCCTGCCGGAAATAGCGGAAGTTCAAAAAGACCACCGGAAGCAGAAGCAGAAACTGGGTCAGCGCGTAGACCAGCGCGTTCTCCGTCCCAAGAAACGCGGACGGCAGCGGCCATCCCATCATGTGCCCCATGGACAGGTAGAACAGCGGCACCGTAAAGACGAAAGAGCCGATCACCCGCCGCCGCATGGCCAGGTACTCCTGCCGGGCCGCCGCGCCCGGACCCTCGCCCTTGGCGGCGGCCTTTGCCCCGGCCTTGCGCTGCGGGGACGCGCCATAGCCCGCCTTTTCCACGGCCTGGACAATCTGCTCCGGCGTAAGCGCCGCCTGGTCATAGTCCACCACCATGCTGTTTTTGAGCAGGTTGACCGTGCACTGCCGGACGCCCGGCAGCGCGGAGACGCTCTTCTCCACGCGGGCCGAGCACGCCGCGCACGTCATCCCCGTGACGTCATATCTTTCCTGCATGCAGGTTCCTCCTTTTCTCATACACCCCTACGGGGTATCCGTATCCTCCTTTAGTATAAACGCCGGACCCGCGTTTGTATCGCCCAATCGGAAGGTTTTTTGCTCCAAAGCGAAGATCGGTCCAGGATCGCCGGAAATTCGGCGTTTTTCTTCGACCCGTTTTCCAAATTGGAAGGACCTTTTGCCCAAATGGGAAAAAGCGCTGCGCCCCCCCTTGACGCCCGGGCAGGGTTGGTGTATTCTATAGGCACAGTTAAACAATTACTTAATTGTTTAAGCTGGCAAATGAAGAGTTTATCCCAACGCTCCCGGCATGAGCCGGACAGACAGGAGGAAAACAGATATGAAGAAGACCTACAAGATCGACGTCGACTGCGCGAACTGCGCCAATAAGATGGAAGAAGCCGCCTGCCGGACCCCGGGCGTTGCCAAGGCGACGGTGAACTTCATGACGCTGAAGATGATCGTGGAGTTTATGGAGGGAAACGATCCCAAGGCCGTCATGCAGCAGGTCCGCGCCAACTGCAAGCGCATCGAGGACGACTGCGAAGTCTACGTCTGATGTCCTCGTCCAACCGGCCCCCGCAAGGGGGCCTCTCCGCGCGAAAACATATGAACAAGTAAGCATATATGATTTGTATGGCCTCGACAGCGCGCCGGGGCAGAAGGAGGAACCATGAATCGGAAACAGAAGATCCTGCTCGTCCGCATTCTCGTTGCAGCCGCGCTGTTGATTGTGCTGAACTTCTTGCCCGTGTCGGGCGTGACGCGCTTCCTTCTGTACCTGGTGCCCTATCTGGTCATCGGGTACGACATCCTGCGCAAGGCGGGCAAGGGCATTCGGAACCGGCAGATCTTTGACGAGAACTTCCTGATGGCCATTGCGACGGTGGGCGCCATCGCCCTGGCGCTCTACGAGAAGAGCGGAGACTACACGGAGGCCGTGGCGGTGATGCTCTTCTACCAGGTGGGCGAGTGGTTCCAGAGCTACGCGGTGGGCAAGAGCCGCCGCAACATCAGCGAGCTGATGGACATCCGGCCGGACTACGCGAATGTGGAGGTGGACGGGAAGATCGAGAAGGTCGACCCGGACGAGGTGGAGATCGGCACGGTGCTGGTCGTGCAGCCGGGCGAAAAGGTGCCCATCGACGGCGTGGTGCTGGAGGGCGCCTCGACGCTGAACACCGCGGCGCTCACGGGCGAGAGCCTTCCGCGCGAGGTCGGGGTCGGCGACGAGATCCTCAGCGGCTGCATCAACATGAGCGGGCTGCTGAAGGTGCGCACGACCAAGGAGTTTGGCGAGTCCACGGTCTCCAAAATCCTGGACCTTGTGGAGAACGCCTCCTCGCGCAAGTCGAAGTCGGAGGACTTCATCTCCAAGTTTGCGCGCGTCTACACGCCGGTGGTGTGCATAGCGGCCCTGGCGCTGGCGGTGCTGCCGCCGGTGGTGCGGGCGGTGTTCCTGGGCCTTGCGGCGGACTGGGAGTCCTGGATCTACCGGGCGCTGACGTTCCTGGTCATCTCCTGCCCGTGCGCGCTGGTGATCAGCATCCCGCTGTCCTTCTTTGCGGGCATCGGCGGGGCGAGCAAGGCGGGCGTGCTCGTCAAGGGCTCCAACTACCTGGAGACGCTGTCCAAGACGCAGATCGTGGTCTTTGACAAGACCGGCACGCTGACGCAGGGCGTGTTTGAGGTGTGCGGCATCCACCACAGCGAGATGGAGAACCAGAAGCTCCTGGAGTACGCGGCCTTGGCCGAAAGCGCCTCCTCGCACCCGATCGCCAAGAGCATCCAGCGGGCGTATGGCAAGGCGCTGGACCGCAGCCGCGTGTCCGGCATCCAGGAGATCAGCGGCGGGGGTGTCGTGGCGCGCGTGGACGGCGTAGAGGTCGCCGCGGGGAACGACAAGCTCATGAACCGCCTGGGGATCGCCTTCCTGCCCTGCCACAGCGTGGGGACGATCATCCACATGGCCGTGGATGGCAAGTACGCGGGCCACATCGTGATCTCCGATGTGATCAAGCCCACCGCCAAGCGCGCCATCGCGGAGCTCAAGCAGGCGGGCGTGCGCAAGACCGTCATGCTCACGGGCGACGCCAAGCGGGTCGCGGAGCAGGTGGCCGCCGAGCTCGGCGTGGACCGCGTGGTCAGCGAGCTGCTGCCCGCGGACAAGGTCGCCAAGGTGGAGGAGCTCCTCGCGGAGAAGCCTGAAGCCGCCCGCCTCGCGTTCGTTGGCGACGGCATCAACGACGCGCCGGTGCTGCGCCGCGCGGACATCGGCATCGCCATGGGCGCCCTGGGCTCGGATGCGGCGATCGAGGCCGCGGACGTGGTCCTGATGGACGACGACCCGATGAAGATCTCCAAGGCCATCCGCATCTCCCGCAAGTGCCTGCGGATCGTGTACGAGAATATCGGCTTTGCCATCGGCGTCAAGTTCATCTGCCTGGTGCTGGGCGCGCTGGGCATCGCCAACATGTGGCTGGCGATCTTCGCGGACGTGGGCGTCATGATCCTGGCCGTGCTCAACGCCATCCGCGCCCTGTTCGTAAAAAACCTCTGAGCGCAGAAAAACAAGGCCCCCGGAACCAAGGGTTCCGGGGGCCTTTAGGATGTCGAAAAACCACCCCGATTCCGCGGGGATGCAAGGAAGGGGCGGCGCCCCTTCCTTTTTCTTCCGCAGCGGCG
>JBMNOF010000103.1:0-6742 GCA_050942925.1 Candidatus Spyradocola sp. | reverse complement strand
CGCCCCGCCTCCGCCGCCATACCCTCCGCCCAGTAAATGCCCATTGCCGCCTATGCCGCCTGCTGCGCTGTAATATCCCCGGCTGGCATAGGCTGTACCGCCCTTGCCTCCGCTACCGCCAACCAAAGCGCCGCACAGCTTGATGTGCGCTTCGTTTAAGCACATCTCTTCGCTCGCGTTCAGCAGCGGCGCGCACTTATCCACGGAGATTGTACCGTTGACCGTCAAATCCCCGTTGACCAGTAGGATCATGCCGTTGCAGCGGTTGGCGGGCTTGAGCATGGCCCCTTCTTCGATGGTCACATTGCCGTACTTCTTGACGATCTGCCCCTCGTCCTCGGCCACCTCCAACGCCAGCGTCTGCCCCGCGGCGACAGTCAGATCGCCGTCCGAACCGTCGCCGAACCAACCCGCGCCGGCCGCCCCCGTCGAGGCGCCAAGGATGCGCGACAATCCTATTCTAGGCATTCCTCCTCACCTCCGATATGCTCATAACGAACGACAACTCCTCGCCGGGGATGCTGTCGGTTGTGTAGATGGTGACGCTCCCATCCTGTGGCCGCAGGGCCTGGATGCTGTACTTGCCGTTCTGCGCGTCGGAGAGCTGCAGATCCACGTCGGTGTCGGCGCGGATCAGGGCGTCGGCGATCACCGCCTCCTTGCGCATGGCGGCGGCATTCTCCGTCCACGCGCCCACGGGCACGACGATCTCCTTGTTCGCGATCTCGTAGCGCACCCCGTTGAACCGCCCGGCCACGTCCTGCAAGGCATCCTCCACGTTGTTGGATAAATAGTGCCCGCCGCTGTCGGTCAGGTAGATGCCGCTTGCGAGGTTCCCATCCGGCGGCGTGGCGCTGTCCAGCACCGCCTGCAGGGCCGCGCGCGCCCGGTCATACATCAAGGAGATGTCCGGCTGCAGCAGGCTTCCCACCAGGCCGCAGCAAGGCTTGCCGTCCGCGCAGGCGGTGACATCCAAACGGTGGTCCGCAATCATCGCGCTGGTGATCTGCGCCGCGCCCGCCGGAACCGCCACCGTGTGCAGCCCCAGCTCGTACACGCCGCCCGAGCGGACAAGGCCCTCGTAGATGGTGCTCACGCTGCGCGTCTTGACCGCCACGCCGAACTGCACGTCGCTCCCGGACAGGTCGAGGCGCAGCACGATGTCGTTGACTTGACCTGCGACCAGGTCGAGCTGCATCGCCTCGTCCACGATGCAATAGGCCCCGTCGATCCACCCGATGCCCGGGTTGATCTGCACCTTGAGCCCGGTGAGCGGCGCGATGGAAAAGGCGCTGCCCAGCTGTGTCTCCGGTATGATCGTCGTGGCCTGGGCGGTGCGGACCTCCGGGATGATGCCGTTGGTCAGCATGACCTTCCAGATGTCGCGCATGGACGCCGCGCTGTTGTAGTATTTGAGCGGCTTGCCAAAGCTCTGGTTGATCCACTCCACCGCCTGCTCCGGCGTGCTGACCAGCGTGCGCGTGTCCGCGCCCAGGGGCACGTCGAACCAGCCCATTCTCGTTGCCATGTCTCATTCCCCCTCGTTCTTCATCTGTCTCTTCAGCGCGCCCAGGCGGGTGATGCGCGCCTCGCCCAGCAGCAGGTCGCGCTTGAGGCCGCCGGAGGGAAGCCAGGTGGTCGTCACGCTGATGAGCTGCGCATCTCCCGCCAGGCTCTCCGCCACCCCGCCGTGCGCCTGGATGGTCACGGTATCGCCCAGGTTGTAGTCCGCTTTAAATTCGTACTTGCCCGCGTCCTCCACCGAGATTGTCTCCGTCGCCCGGTACTGCTCCGCATCCTTGAGCGCATAGGCTTTGAGCTGCGCGTACAGGTCCGTCACCTCTACAGAAATGGACACGTTGAGGTGCTGCTCCCGCCGATCCACGCCCGACGGCGCGGGCTTGCTCTCGTCCCTTGGGTACATGCAGGTGGGCACCTGCTCCGTGCTGCGGGACTTTGCCAGGGAGGCGTAGAAGAGGTTGCGGAAGCTCTTGCTGCTGTGGGCGTACTCGATGGCGAGGGCGCTGCGCAGCTCCACATCGAAGATCACGCGCGGGTTGTCATACTGAAGCCCGGTGCGGTCCAGGCCCTGCACCACGTCAAAGACGTACTTGCTGCGCGCCAGGTCCGCCTTGATCTCCCAGCCCATTTTGCGCAGCTCCAGGTTCTTTCGCAGCAGGTCGGGGAGCGTTTCGAACCGCGTCATGTAGGCGTCGCGGGGCTCTCCACGGCCCTGGTCCGGCGCGAGTTCCAGGCCGATGATGGCGCGGTTGGGGTCGGATGGCGTGACCGCGTTGCCGGCCACGAAGTATTTGACCAAGGTTTCGGTGGACACGTCCTTGATGGCGTCGTAGCCCTGCAGTCCCGATCCCTCGGTCTGTTCCGGGTAGAGCGTGATGCGCTGCCCCAGCAGGCCCTTTAGGTCTTCGCCGGTGACCTTGACCACGCCGTCCCGCTGCTGCACCTCCCGGATGATCCCCCAATACTCGCCGTCCACGGCGATGAGATTCCCCATGTTCAGGTATTGGCAGATGCCGTCCTTTGCGGGCACGGAAAAGGCGAACTCCCCGACCTCGCAATACCGCTCGACAAACATAATGTCGGAGGCCAGTTGGGTCGCCTTGAGTTGGTTGCTGGTAAAGGTTTCGCTCGCCGCACGAAACGGCGCGTAGACAAAGATTGTCGCCATATCACACCGCCAAACTGTGTTCGTTGTAGATGATGTAACTCAACGGCGTCGCGCCCGCCACGCCATTGTCCAGCTCGATGCGGTTCTCGCCCGGCAGCAGCGTGATGGGCCGGCTGCCCGCGGCCAGGCGGTTGGAGGCGTTGGCCGTCTCCCCCGTCTCCAAATCCTGCAAGAAGATGTCTCCCGTCGTGCCGTCGATGACGAGCTTCTGCCCTTCCGCAATCGCCGCGGCGACCTCCAGCACGGCCGCGTCCGCCCCGCAGGTGCGGGTGAGCTTAATGAGTGTGGAGTGGGAGAGGACCTCAATGCGCGTGGGGATTTCGATGCCCGTGCCGTTGTGCAGGGTCAGCTCCGCCACCGCGTAGCCCATGAGCACGGGCGCGGCCCAGGGCCAGGCCATCAGGGGGATGATCTGCCCGATGGGCTGGATGATCTCGTCGTAGCTCAGCCAGTAGGGCCGGTCGCAGCGGAACTCCACCGTGAACTTCTCCCCCAGGCCGAAGCTGCCCTCGAACTCGGGGTTGTGGGTGGGGCGGCAGCGAATCTTCCGGCGCGTGCCGTCGTGCTGATGGGAGACGAGCCAGCCCTCGCGCCGCACGTTGCAGGCCATGGCGAGTTGGTTGCGCCGGCGCTCTAAGTCTGCGGGCGAGGTGGCCACGATCTGCCCGGGGCAGCGGATGATCTTGACGTCATAGCTGCCGCCCGCGGTGTACACCCCGTCCATTCCGGCGGGCTTCATCTCCGAAAAAGAGGCGCCGGCCGTGTTGAGGTCAGCGCCGCTCACATAGAACGGGAAAGACTGGTTGAATTGAATGACCGCGCCGCTGTCGGAAACCCAGGTCAGCGATTTCACTTGCTCCCTCCTTATTCGTAGGTCAGCCGGTCCACGATGTCGCCGATCTGGCGGGCGCTCATGCCGGAGGCGTTGAAGGTGACGTTGGGGCTGTAGGTTCTGGAATCGGTGTAGCTGCTGCTCTGTTGGGACCGGTAGAGGTCCTGCGCGGCGCTCTGGGCGGCGGAGATGGCGGCGCGCAGCGTGGCCGCGGCGGATTCCGCGCCCGCCTGCATGGCGGAGACGAACTCCGAGGAGATCTGTTTAAACTCGCCGTCCGCGGTCTTGAAGATGGCGTCGAGCTGTTCCAGGTGCATCTGGTACTCCTCCTCCATGGCGGCCATCTGCTGGTCGTACATCTCCTGCAGGGCCACTTTCTGCTGCTCGGCCAGGGTGCGGGCGTTCTCCAGCTCCTCCTGCAGCTCGGCCTTGCGGTCCTCCTGCTCCAGCTCCCAGCGGTAGTCCGCGCGCTCCTCCTCCAGGCCCGATAGCTGGGCCTGCAGCTCGCGCAGGGTGAACTCGTCGAACTTGCCCCCGCCGTAGTCGATGCTGGCCTGCAGGGCGCTGATCTGCTGGTCGTAGCTGTCCTCTTGCTTTTGCCGCCTGCGGGCCTCGATGGCCTTGTCGATGGCCTTGATCTCGGCGTTGATGGCAGCCTCCTTGGCCTCCAACTCCCGATCGATCTCCGCGATCTGCGCATCGTAGGCGTCCTTGGCGGCCTTTTTCTGCTGCTCGTAGGCGTTCTTGACGATCTGCACCTGCTGATTGTACGCCTTTTTGACCTCCGCCGTCTGCGCCGCCAGGGCCGATTTGGCCGCCGAGGTGCGCGCGCCGACGCCGGACTTGAGGACTTTGGTGAGTGCGCTCTCCCCGGCAAAGGTGATCCCGTTGATCTCAGCATAATGCTTTTTGTACTCCTCGGAGCTGTCCGAATTGTACTTCACGTTGAGCTGGTTCATGTTCTTGCGGTACTCGGCCAGGTCGATGATGCCGAGGGACCGCATGTATTTCAGCTCGTCCTGATCGCGCTGGAACGCCTCCGCGCGCTGCTCGCGCGTCATCCCGCCGGAAACATTTTGCATCGATTCGCCTATATTGTTAAAGGCATCCGTGCCGGCATCGCCCACCATCATGTACTCGCGCGCCAGGGTGTCCATGCTCTTTTTCAGTTCGCTTTCCAGCAAACTGTTTTCTGCAAGAAAATCCTTTATATCCTCTCTGTCCATGATTGTGCCTAAAGACGCTTCAAGCCCCATTCTCGTCTGTTCGTTGTACGCCTTTGTGTTCTCTTCCAGTTGAGACATCAACTCTTTTCGATCTTTTTTATTCTCGTATAGCTGATTGGCAAGGTCTTCGTATTCTTTAGATGCCGCGCTTGCGACCGCGCGCTGTCGCATGGCTTGAATATTGCTTAGAAATCGGAATAAGAGCCTGCAATTCGTTCGTTTCCTCCGCAGTACGCTTCGTTTTGTTTGCAAGCTCCTCAATTCTGGGCAGAATATTCTCCGCAACGTTATCTAACTTTGCAAGCTCTTCCCGCGCACTTTCAAATCCATTTTGCGCGACATCTTCCATATGTCGATTCAGGTTATCAATCCTGCCCGTCATGGTTTCCAGGTTCTTTTGGGATACAACGATTTTAGTAACTAGCGACACAAGCGCCGTCACAAGCAAACTGATCCCCGCAGTAGCCGCCGCCTGTGCTGCCGTATTCGCCACGAGCGATGCTGTGAAAGCCTTTACTCCACTATTCCCAGCCGCAACCGCCGCCGTTGCCGCTGCCTGTGCCGTAGTAAATGCTTTCCACATCGTGACAGCAGCGCCGACCGCTTTGGAAACTCCGCCCACCAGCGTCACCAACGGCCCCAGCGCCGCCGCGCACGCGACGATCACCAGGACAGCCTTTTTCTGGCCATCCGTGAGGCTGGCAAACGCCTTGACCATGCCGTTGATCCAGGTGATCACATCCTTGGCAATGGGCAGCAGTTCCGCCCCCAGCTCGATGGCAAGCTCCTTGTACTGCTCCTGCAGGATGCGCTGCTGGTTCGCCAGGCCGTCCGAGGTGCGCGCGAAGTCACCCTGCGCGAGGGACAGCGCCTCCGTCACGAACTGGTAGCGCAGCATGACCTTCTCCGCCTGCGACATGTTGGCGTATGTGGTTTTGATCCCCTTGGACAGCGCAAAGGCGGACAGATTGGCGTCCAGCATGACCACGCCGAACTGCTTGAGCGTTTCGCTCTCCCCGGTGAAGATCGCCTTGAGGGCGTTTGCCGCGATGTCCTGCCGGACGTTGTAGAAGGAGGCCATGTCCGAAGAAAGCCCCGTCAGCGTCGTAGACATGTCCGCGCCCGCATCCTGTGCGATGCCCATGGCGTTGGCCAGGGTCATAAACTGCCCCGCGTACTGTTTCGCCGTCAGCTGCGACAGGCCAAAGTCGTCCATGACGGTCTTGGCCCAGGCGTCGATCTTGGACGCCGAATCCCCAAACGCCACCTCGATCACGTTCTGCGATTCGGCAAAGTCGCTCGCCACCTCGATGGCCTTGTTGGCCGCCAGCGCAAGCGGGGTCGTGAGGCCCAGCGTCAGCCGGGAGCCCGCCTGGAACCATACCGACCAAGGCAAAGGTGCTCGAGCGCACCATCGTGCAGCCTGACGCCTTAAAACAGGTATTTGGAACTGACGCGTATTGCAAGCAGGGACGCAGCTATCACCCGCACTACCTGTATGCTTGGCGGTTCATCCTCGCCACTGGCCTGCGCCCCGGTGAGATGATCGGCCTTCGCCATGAAGACATTCACGATTCCGTCGTCTCGCTTACCCGCTCGATCAACATTCACGGCGAGGAAACCGCCGGAAAAAACAAGAGGGCTCGGCGCTCCTTTGTTTTACCGCCGAAAGCCCTTGAAATTTTGAATGACCAACAAAAATATTTGAGCATGAAAGGCATCTGGTCACCGTGGGTATTCCCCGCAACGGACGGCGGTCAGGCGAGTGAACGAGCGATCTACAAGGCTTGGCGAAGCTATTGCGACAGGTTGGGCATCCCCAGGACTTCCTTGTACGAGTTGCGTCACACCTTTGTGTCCATCAACTACGCGGTGCCGGACGCGCTCCTCAAAGCAATGGTCGGACATGGGCAGTCGATGAACACGCGCGGGCAGTACGGGCACGAGGTGGACGGGCAGAAGACTATCACCGCGGAGATGATCGATCATGCTTCA
>JBMNOF010000102.1:0-6791 GCA_050942925.1 Candidatus Spyradocola sp. | reverse complement strand
TGGCGGCGCATGCGCCGCCACGCTTTTTTTTGCACTCCCCTCGATTCTCTGGTATACTCTCTCTTAACAAGAGAAATCGGGAGGGAAATCCAAATGTCGGATCTGCAATTTGCAAAGACCGTGGAGCGATGGGACGTACAGGAGGTCCGTCTCTCCGGCCCTTCGGCGGGCAATCCCTTTGTCGAGCAATGGGTCCGTGGCACGTGGACCTGCGAACAGGAACGCGTCGTGACCGAGGGCTTTTACGACGGAGAGGGACAGTACCTCGTGCGCTTTATGCCCTCGTTTGTTGGAACGTACACCTTTTCCATCGAGGCGAGCTTTCTTTCCGAGGCGGTGACCGGGAGCTTCACCGTCCTGCCCGCCGGCGCCGGCAACCACGGCCCCGTGCGCGTCGCCAACACCTTTCACTTTGCCTATGAGGACGGCACGCCGTACATTCCCTTGGGCACCACCTGCTATGTCTGGAACCTGCAAAGCGACGAGCGCATCGCGCAGACGCTTGCGACGCTGCGGGACAGCGCCTTTACCAAGATCCGTTTCTGCGTCTTCCCCAAGCACTACGACTACAACCTGGGCGAGCCGCGTTCCTACCCTTACGAGGGGACGCCCATGGACTCCAGCGTCCTGACGCCGGAGAACTTTGGGAAGTATTCCGGCCGCGCCGAGGGAAACCACTTTGACTACACGCGCTTTCATCCCGCGCACTTCCGCCACATCGAGTCCTGCATCCGCGCGCTGCGCGACTTGGGGATCGAGGCGGATCTCATCCTCATGCACCCCTATGACCGCTGGGGCTTTTCCTGCATGACCCAAGCGCAGAACGACCTCTACTGGCGCTATGCCGTGGCGCGCTTCTCCGCCTTCCGCAATGTGTGGTGGTCCCTGGCAAACGAATACGACCTGCTTCCGAGCATGACGCTCGCGGACTGGGAGCGCATGGCGGCGACGATCTGCGAAAAGGACCCCTATCACCACCTGCGCTCCATCCACAACTGCATGTCCATGTACGACCACACGCGGCCTTGGGTCACGCATTGCAGCATCCAGCGGCAGGATCTGTACAAATCCGCCGAGCTGACGGACGCCTGGCGCGCGCGCTTTGGCAAGCCCGTTGTGTTGGACGAACTCGGATATGAGGGCGACATCCAGCACGGCTGGGGCAACCTCACGGGCGAGGAGATGCTCCGCCGCTTCTGGGAGGGCGCCTGCCGGGGCGGCTATCCCGGTCATGGGGAAACCTATCTGCGCCCGGATCGCGTGCTTTGGTGGTCCCACGGCGGCGTCCTGCACGGGGAGAGCCACAAGTGCTTCGCCTTCCTCCTGGACGTGCTCCGCCAGGTTCCCGGTATTGGGCTCAAACCCTTCCCCCTCTCCTGGGACTGTGTCACCGCCGTGCCGGAGCGTTCCGCGCACAGTGGGGAGGCGGTGCAGGACTTCTACCTCCTCTACTTCAGCTTCATGCGGCCCTCGTTCCGCGAGTTCTACTTTGACGACGAAACGCCGTTGCGGGTCCGGGTCCTGGATACCTGGAATGCGACGTCCACGGACAAGGGCGTCTTCCGCGGCCGGTTCCGCATCGATCTCCCCGGCCGGCCCTACATGGCCATCCAAATTGTACGGGAGGACGCCTAAATGTACGCATCCAAGCAGATGATCGTCATGCGCAGGGATTTGAAGATGCGCAAGGGAAAGATTGCCGCGCAAGCCGGGCACGCGTGCGTGGACGCCGTTCTCCGCGCGCTGGCGCGCGAGGGGCGGCTGACCCAGGTTCGCGCCGATGCCACGGGCGCCTTCCTGGAGACGGGGGACGCGCCCGCGACGCCGCTGAGCGAGTGGTTTGAAAAGGGCGAGGCAAAGATCTGCGTCTACGTGGACTCGGAGGCGGAATTGCTCGATCTGCACCGGCGCGCGCAGGAGATGGGCATCCTCTCCTCGCTGATCCAGGACGCCGGCAAGACGGAGTTCCATGGCGAGCCGACCTACACCTGCCTCGCGCTCGAACCCCTGCCCCGAGACCGCGCGGACGAATTGACGGGGCATCTTCCCCTCTATTGACCCAAGAGCTGTCCGAACTACGCTTCTTTTCGGATGAGTTTGCATGAAGATCGCCAAATGCACGAAGAGCGCCTTTGTCGTGATTGGGAAACTGGGCTCCACCTTGGATGGCCAAGGCTTTATTCAAAAGCTATGGGCGGATGCAAATGCACATTTTCAGGAAGTTGAGCCGCTTGCCAAACGAGACGAGCAGGGCAACCTGGTGGGGATTTGGGGCGCCATGTCCGATTTTTCCCATTCGTACAAGCCATGGGAGGATCACTTCCGCAAGGGGTTATACCTTGCCGGCGTTGAATGCAGGGATTCCGCGGAAGCGCCCGAAGGATGGACAAAATGGGTCATTCCCGGCTATGAATACCTTTGTGCGGAGGTCGAGCATGCGCAAACTTTTTCCGAGGTGCTCGACTACATGCGTACGAACTCCATCGCTTTGGCCGGCGCCGTCCACGACTTTTCCTGTCCCCTCACGGGAAAGAACTCCCTGTTTTTCCCGATCCGAATGCTGGAACCAACTTCGTCTCCTTGAGCCGAGGAAAGCGGGCATGCGCCTTTCCCGGAATCGATTCCTTGCGAAAAACCCCAACCCATGGTTTCGACCATCGGTTGGGGTTTTCTTTTCTCTGTACACACAGCCATCGGGCTAGTGGTTTCCGTTTTTTTCGACTTTAGACCGCGACGGTCTGCTCGACAGGAACCTTGCGCACCTCGACCTCCCAAACGTGGCGGGGGTCGGTCTTTGTGGCGGTGAGCGTCCATCCATCGTAGTGGAAGCTCTCCCCATTGCGGGGAATGCGGCCCAAGCGTTCCATGACCCAGCCGCTGACGGTCACGCTCTCGGTCTCCTCGTCGTGGATGCTGAGGAAGTCGAACAGGTCCTCGAGGTACGCCGTGCCCAGCACGCGGTACGCGTCGTCCCCCACCTTGTGAATGGCCTCGATCACCTCGTCGTGCTCGTCCCAGATGTCGCCCACGAGCTCTTCGAGGATGTCCTCCATCGTGACAATGCCCAGCGTTCCGCCGTACTCGTCGGTGACGACCGCGATGTGCGCCTTCTGCCGCTGCAGAAGCTTGAGAAGGTCGCTGATCTTGGCGGAATTGGCGACAAAGAGCGGCTCGGTCATGATCTGCGCGAGCTCCTTGCTCGTAACCCCCGTTCCGACGTAGAAGTCCTTTTGGTGAATGACGCCCACGATGTTGTCGATGTCCCCCGAATAGACCAGAAGGCGGGAATAGCGGCTCTCCGAGAACACGCGCGCGACCTCCTCCTTGGAGGCGGTGTCCGGCACGGCCTCCAGGTCCGTGCGATGGGTGAGGATGTCGTCGGCGCACAGGTCCGTAAACTCTATGGCACTGCGCAGAAGTTCTCCGTCTTCCTTGGCCAGTCCGCCTTCCTGCTCCACCTCTTCCACCAGCGTCAGGAGTTCATCCTGCGTCATGGGATGCTCCTCGCCGCGGTTTTTGCCGCGGGTGACGAGCTTCTTCCAGCCCGCAAACAGGGCGTTGAGGGGCGTCAGCACCCACATCAACACGCGGAGGATGGGCGCGGAAAACATCGCAAAGCGCTCTGGATGATCCTTTGCAAAGCTCTTGGGCGTGATTTCTCCAAAGATCAACACGATGATCGTCACCGCGATGGTGGAAATCGTCGCGCCGGCGTCCTGAAACCACTTGATGCAGATCACCGTGCCCAGCGTCGCCGCGCCAATGTTGACGATGTTGTTGCCGATCAGGATCGTGGAGAGCAATCGGTCGTACTGTTCCGAGAGGGAAAGGGTCAGTTGGGCACGCGCATCGCCGTCATCGGCCTTCGTCTTGATCCGCACTCGGTTAAGCGCGGAAAAGGCCGTTTCCGTTGCGGAAAAGTACGCGGATAGCGCGACCAAAACGGCCAGGAAGACGAGTGCTGAGACTGTGCCAAAATCCATAAGGTCCAATCATCCTTTCTTGTCGGTTGGGAACGGGGCAAAAAGACGCAAAAAGGCATATTCACGCCAGCCAACGCGGCATGAATATACCTTCCATCTCTATAAAATTGCAATAGGCGGTGTCGTCGTTTCCGTCGCCGTCGTCCACGCAAAGGCCCCTCCTCGTTTCATCAATCCCTGTTATTATGGCATCTTCTTTTGCTTCTGTCAATAGGGAACTCTATGCGCGCACCGAATCGCCTATTCTCCTGCCGCTTCATGCCTGGCGCCTTCCTCGCGCAATCGGCGCCGCAGGCGGCTCAGCGTCACGGGCGTCATGCCCAGGAAGGAGGCGACGTATTTGTCCCGCACGTGGTCGGCAAGGCCGGGATAGTTCTTCAGGAACCAGCGGTACCGAACCATGGCCGTCTTCTGGCTGATCATGGTCTTGAGCTCCCAATGCACGTTCAGCGCCTGGACCAAGTAGCGGTTGTAGACCGCCAAGAGCTCGGGATGGCGGGCAATCAGCTCCTGTGCATCCGAAACGGAGAACCATGCCACTTCCGCATCCGTCAGGGCTTCGATGGTGAGGGTGGAAGGCTTTCCAAACTCAAATCCGCCCATCGCAGCCGTTCCCGGCTCCAGGCCAAAGCAATCGGTGACGTCCTCGCCGTCCTCATCCAGGAAAAAGCCGCGCAGGATTCCCGAAACCAGAAAAACCACTTGGTTCTGCGGCTCTCCCGCCCGAATGAGGACCTCCTTTTTCTTGAGATGGCGCTCATGCGTGATGGCCACAATCCGATCCAGCATGTCATCATCTTCAATTTCCAAGATCCTTCTGTAGAAGTCCCGGCCAACCATGGCCCTCCCCCCTCTATCACTCAACCATTAGACTCTTATTATATATCAACGTTTTGGGGGGCGCATTATCATTTGATAAGAAAGCGTGAAAAAAACCTTTCCCTGCTGGGCAAAACCGGGGTCAGCGCAGCCGTCTGCGAAGGAAGTCGCCGGGCTGCGCACCTGCCGGAAGGGGCAGAAGGACGCGCTGTTTGGGGTGCGGAGCGCTCTCCAGAGGCTCTCCTTCCTCGCTCCTCAGGTCGCGGCACAGGAAATCCACGCTGCCCGCGGGGGACATCCATTGCAGGGTTTCCCCAACCAAAAACTTGTTTTTCTGCTCCACCAGGGCAACGCCATCGGGACGGACTTCCAACACCTTGGCAATGTAGTCCGCATTGCGCTCGTACTCCACGGACCCCGGCGGGTCTGCAGGCCGGCGGGTGAAGTAAAAGCCCGTGCCGAACTTGCGGTGGCTCGCGTTCCCCACCTCGTGCAGGAGTTC
The DNA here is from genome assembly GCA_050942925.1 of Candidatus Spyradocola sp. GTDB lineage: Bacteria > Bacillota > Clostridia > Christensenellales > UBA1750 > Spyradocola. The sequence continues at coordinate 1,487 of JBMNOF010000102.1, read as the reverse complement.
CTCGTCAAAGGGCGCGTCCGGATTTTCGAGCATGCGGTCGATGGCGCGGCGGTACGCTCCGACGACCGTCGCCACATAGTAATCCGTCTTCATGCGGCCCTCGATCTTAAAGGAGGTCACGCCCGCTTGCCAGAGCTCCTTCAGGTGCGCGATCATGCACAGGTCGTTGGCGGAATAGAAGTAGGTGCCGCGCGCGTCCTCAAAGACGGGCAGATATTCCCCGGGGCGCTTCTCCTCGACCAGGGCGTACTTCCAACGGCAGGTTTGCGCGCACTGTCCCTGATTGGCGTCGCGGCCCGTGAGGTAGTTGGACAGCACACACCGCCCGGAATAGGAGGCGCAGACCGCTCCATGGACGAATGCCTCGATCTCCAGGTCCTGGGGCGTGTGCTGGCGGATGCCGCGGACGTCCTCCAAATTGAGTTCCCTGGCGAGGATCACGCGCTTTACGCCGTTCCGGTGCCAGAAGGCAGCCGTGCGCCAGTTGAGCGTGTTGGCCTGCGTGGAGAGGTGCAGCGGCAGGCGCGGCGCCACTTCCCGGCAAATCTCCACCGCCGCAGGGTCCGCGACGATGGCGGCATCTGCGCCCATGCGCTCCAGCGCGCGGGCCGCATCCGCCAAGCCGTCCAGATCGTCGTTATAGAGGAAGGCATTGAGCGTGACGTGGATTCTGCGCCCATGCGCGTGCACATAGTCCGTGGCGCGGCAGAGGGCGTCATCGTCAAAGTTTCCGGCATAGGCGCGCAGTCCAAAGCGCTGCCCGCCCACATAGACGGCGTCCGCGCCAAAGCGCACGGCGGCGACCAACTGGCTCTGCGCGCCCGCTGGGGCGAGCAATTCGGGCGTATTCATAAACCGATTCTCCTCTTTCTCATGGGATGCACAAAAAAGGGCGCGGATCGCGCCCTTTTTTTACTCTTCCGTCTTCTGTTGGCTCGCCTGGTCATAGGCCTCCCACAGCGGGCGGTACTGTTCGACGATGGCGTCGTGCTCCTCCAGGGTCTTGGTGAAGGCCAACTCCCCCGTCTCCGGGTCGGTGAGCACGAAATAGAGGTATCCTTCCTCGACGTAATCGCTGTCCGGATAGAGCGCGGCCTCGATCGCCGCGTTGCCGGGGTTGCAGATCGCGCCTACCGGCAGGCCCGTGTGCACATAGGTGTTGTATGCGCTGTCCACGGCAAGTTCTTCCTGCGTGAGCACCAGGCGGCGCACGCCCAGGGCGTACTGCACGGTGACGTCGGAGCCGAGCGCCATGCCCTGATCCAAGCGGTTGTGGAAGACGGCGCTGACCTTGTCAAAGGTGTCGGCCTTGCCTTCCTTTTCGATCATGGAGGCCAGGGTGATGACTTCGTCCATGTCCATGCCCAACTCTTCCGCGCGCGTGCGGTAGGCCACGCCGTAGATGACGTTCATGCGGTCCAACATCTTCCCGATGACCGTCTCCTCCGAGGAATCCACGTAGATTTCATAGGTATCCGGGTACAGAT
>JBMNOF010000101.1:0-6853 GCA_050942925.1 Candidatus Spyradocola sp. | reverse complement strand
GGGTCTTTTTCCGCCCGTGTGTCACTGCATGTTGGCAAAGCGCTCCACGGCTTTTGTGAAATTGGCGATGGTCTTGTCGGCGTCGCCGTGCTCGATGCCGTCGCGGACACAGTGCTGAATGTGTCCCTCCAGCACGACCTGGCCCACGCGGTGCAGGGCGGACTTTGCGGCGTTGATCTGGGAGAGGATGTCCTCGCAGGGCACGTCCTCGTCCACCATGCGGTCAATGGCCTGGACCTGGCCGATGATTTTTTTGAGGCGGCGGTGCAGGTTTTCGGCGTCCATACATTGCTTCACAGTATCCATACCTCCCCCGGGCGTTTGGCTCTATTATCCGCCCCGGCGGCCGGTTTGTCAAGGCGCGGTCAGATCTCGAAGGGGTTGGGCAGGCCGTGCTCGGCATTATAGCAGCCCAGGAGCGAATTGCGGACCATGTCGTCGATGGACTGGTCGGTATAATAGGCCTTGTGCGAGGTCAGGACGACGTTGTTGAACCCGCGCAGCAAGGGGATGAAGCGGTTGTGGATGACGGTGTTCTTCCAATCGTGGTGATAGAGGCCGACCTCGTCCTCGACGACGTCCAGGCCGGCGGCGCCGACCTTGCCGCTCTCCAGGGCGTCGAGCAGGGCGTTCGTATCGATGAGGGGGCCGCGCGCGGTATTGACGATGACCACGCCGTCCTTCATCTTGGCGAAGGCTTCGCGGTCCAGGAGGTGGAAGTTATCGTCCGTCAAGGGCATGTGGAGGGTGATGAGGTCGCTCTCGCGCAGGATGGTATCCAGGTCCGCGTACTGCGCATAGTTCTTGACCTCCTCGTTTTCAAAGAGGTCGTAGGCGAGGATGCGGCTGCCAAAGCCGTGCAGGTCGCGGATGACCGTGCGGCCGATCTTGCCCGTGCCCAGGACGCCGACGGTGAGGTTGGCCATTTCCAGGCCCTGGATGCCGGGGAGGGTGAAGTCGTTCATCTCGTTGCGGCGCATGATCTGGCGCATGCGGCGGATGCTCATGAGCATGAGCATGAGGGTGTAATCCGCAACGCAGTTGGAGGAATAGGGGGCGTTGCTGATGCGGATGCCGAGCTCCTTGGCGCGCTTGACGTCCACGTGGTCCACGCCGATGAGGCGGTTGGAGATCATCTTGACGCCAAGGCGCGCGAACTCCTCGACGAGGGCGGCGTCCACGCGCGTGAGCAGGATGCTGATATAGGGATAGCCCGCGGCGAGGTGCGCGTTCTCCAACGTGGGGTCTTCCTCAGTATATCCCAGCTCGATCCCGAGCTCCTTGCAATACTTTTCAAAATAGGGGGCTTCGTCAAACTTTCTGTAGGAATAGGCAAAAACCTTCATCTTTCGTCACCTCTGGCAGAATCTTCCCTTAGTATACCACCCAAATGTTAAAAACAAACGGCGCGGCGAAATCCTTCGCCGCGCCGATGCGCATCGTGGAACAGCTTAGAGGAAGAGCGTGCAGCCCATCTGCCGGAACTCCTCGATCTTGCGCTCGAGGTCCTGCCGTGTGACCTCAAACGTCTCGGCCAAGCAGTCGATGCAGAGGAACTTTTCGGCTCCGCGGTTGATGAGCTTGCGGGTCAGGCCCACGTCGTCCTTGCCGATGGGGCGGCCGCAGCGCGAGCAGGTCAGCATTTGACCAGCCGGCAGCGGAACAGGCGGCAGTCGTGCGCGGGGATGACGGGGTTATAGTAGTCGCGCCGGACGCCGATCTCCTCGCCCGTCAGGACGTCCGTCATGGCAAAGCCATAGCCGGAGCCATAGGGCAGGCCGCAGTCCGCAAAGATGCAGGGGATCTCGGAGTCCTGGGTGGAGAGGTTGTAGTAGCCGAGGATGAACTCGCCGCCGGACAGGTGCTTGAGCAGGGTCAGGGACGTCTCGGGCTGGCGGCTCCAGGGGAACTCGCCGTCGGGCGGGTTGGGGTTGGTGACGGTGACGCCGTCGAGCTGGACGACATAGGGCGGGCGGGCCTCCTCGTCCTGATCGATGGCGAGGAGGGCCGGGTTGCGCAGGAGATCCGCGCAGAAGTCGTTCATCGTGCGCAGGTCGCCGCCCATCATCAGGGGCGCGGAAAGCATGCACCAGAGCGTGAACTGCACGCGGTACTCGGCGTCCGTGCAGACCTTGCCGATGCCGACGTTGCCCTTGCCGTACATGCCGACGGTGAGCATGTCGATGTCGTTAAAGCAGTAGTTGCCGCTGTCGCAGAAGTTGGGCAGCTGGGACTTGACGATGTTGGTGAAGGAGACGAAGTTGTCCAGGATGTCGCCAGTGGAGCGGTACATGTGCGCGCCGATGGAGCGCATCCAGTGCCAAGGCTCCTGCTGGCCCCAGTTGCAGGCGGAGAAGAGGATCTCGCGGCCGGTGGCCTTGAGCGCCATGCTCATGGTCTGGTAGCGCATCTTGCAGTCGCCGTTTGCGGGGAAGTTGCAGAAGTCGTACTTCAGGAAGTCCACGCCCCACTCGGCAAAGGTGGCGGCGTCCACGAACTCGTGGTCAAAGCTGGAGGGATAGCCCGCGCAGGTGCGGACCCCGGCGCAGGAGTACATGCCGAACTTGAGGCCCTTGCTGTGGACGTAATCGGCGACGGCCTTCATGCCGTGCGGGAACTTCTCCGGGTCGGGAACGAGTCGCCCGTCCGCGCCGCGCTCGCGCAGGGACCAGCAGTCGTCGATGACGAGGTATTCATACCCCGCGTCGCGGTATCCCTTCTCGACCATGGCGTCCGCCATCTCGCGCACGAGCGCGTCCGAGATATTGGCGCCAAACGTATTCCAGGAATTCCAGCCCATGGGTGCGGTTCTTGCGATCATGGTTGCACTTCCTTCCATTTTTTTGTATATGGGGAAAGAGGGTTCTTTGCAGGGATAGTGTAGCACAAAATCCATGGGAACGCCAGACGGAGGAGAAAAAATCTTGCAAAATGTGCCGGAGAACTGTATAGTTATACCGTACTGTTTTTGCGCGGGGCGTCGGCGCCGCGGCACTCTATGAGCAACAAGGAGCGATTCGGCATGGAGAACACACACTTCCTTCCCCCCAACTACAGGCCCAAGCTGGACCTTTACCACACGCAGCTGGCCATCAAGCAGGCCAAGGACGACTTTGAGGCCGAGCTGGCCGCGCTCCTCCACCTCTCGCGCGTTTCCGCGCCCCTGTTTGTGGACAAGGCGACGGGCCTGAACGACGACCTGAACGGCGTGGAGCGGCCGGTGGAATTTGACATCAAGGAGCAGCCGGGCATTCGCGTGCAGGTGGTGCAGTCCCTGGCCAAGTGGAAGCGCTATGCGCTGGGCCGCTACGGCTACCCGGTGGGGCAGGGTCTGTACACGGACATGAACGCCATTCGCCGCGACGAGATCACGGACAATTTCCACTCCATCTACGTCGACCAGTGGGATTGGGAGAAGGTCATCCGCCGCGAGGACCGGAACCTGGACTTCCTCCGCGACACGGTGTGTTCCATCCATCGCGCGCTCTACAACACGCTGAAAAAGCTCCGCGCCGCCTTCCCGGAAATCGACGTCGAGCTCCCCGAGGAGGTTGCCTTCATCCGCACGCAGGATCTGGAGGCGCGCTACCCGGACCTTCCCCCTGCCGCGCGCGAGGAGGCCTTTGTGCGCGAGCACGGCGCGGCCTTCTTCATGGGCATTGGCTGGCCGCTCGCCTCGGGCGTTCCGCACGACGGCCGCGCGCCAGATTATGACGACTGGGCGCTGAACGGGGACCTGGTCTACTACCACAAGGCGCTGGACACGCGGCTGGAGATCTCCTCCATGGGCATCCGCGTGGATGCGGAGTCCATGCTGGCGCAGCTTTCGGCGGCGGGACAGATGGAGCGCGCCTCCCTGCCCTTCCACAGCGCGCTCATCGACGGGCGCCTGCCGCTGACCATTGGCGGCGGCATTGGCCAGAGCCGGCTGTGCATGCTCCTGCTGGGCAAGGCGCACATCGGCGAAGTGCAGTGTGCACTCTGGCCGGCGGACGTGGTGGAGCGCTTCTCCGTGGCGGGGGTTCCGCTGCTCTAAGCGCCAGCGACGAAAAAAGGGGGCTTGAATATGCACTTTGTCAAGATGCACGGTCTTGGGAACGACTACATCTATGTAGACGAATTCCTCTACCCCGGCCCGCGCGACATCGCCTCGGCGGCGCCGCGGATGAGCGACCGGCACACGGGCATCGGCGGAGACGGGCTGGTGTGCATCCAGCCCAGCGACGTGGCGGACTGCCGGATGCGCATGTTCAACGCGGACGGCTCCGAGGGGCGGATGTGCGGCAATGCGATCCGCTGCATCGCCTACTACATGCTCGTGCGTCATCCGGAGCGTTGCCCGCTGGATTCTGTGCGCATTGAGACGCTCTCCGGCATCCGCACGGTGACGGCGCAGCGAGACGAGGCGGGGCGCATCCGCGTTCTGCGGGCGGACATGGACGAGCCGGGGTTCACGGCGGAGAGCATCCCCGTGCTCTCGGACACGCCGCAGGACGTGGAGGTGCCCTTCCGCGGCGGCGTCCACAAGGGCGTTTGCGTGTGCATGGGAAGCCCGCACGTGGTGCTGTTCGTGGACGAGGATCCGATGGGGCTGGATCTTCCGGTGGTCGGGCCTGCGATCGAGTGCTGCGCGCTCTTTCCGAACCGGGTGAACGTGGAATTTGTGCAGGTTCTCCCCGACGGGAGTCTGAACATGCGCGTTTGGGAGCGCGGTTCGGGCGAGACGATGGCCTGCGGCACGGGCGCCTGTGCGACGGCGGTTGCGGCGATGCTGACGGGGCGCATTTCGGCGCGGGCGGCGACGGTGCACCTGCGCGGCGGGGACCTGTTCATTGAATGGGACGCGGCGAGCAACCGCGTGTACATGACAGGCCCTGCGGTCATCGCCTTTGAGGGCGATTGGCTGGAGAGCGGCGAAATCTGAGCCGTGCAAGACAAAGCCCCCTGCCGGAGAGGTTCCGGCAGGGGGCTTTGCATTTCCCATTCTAAAGTTCCAGGCGCTTTTCGAGCAGGAGCTCGTCGAAGGGCTGGCCAGCGGCGTCCAGGACGCCGCGGCGGAACCCGGCGCTGCGGTAGCCGTGCTTGTCGAAGAAGGCGCGGGCGACGAGGTCCTCCTTGTGGAGGGCGAGCTGGAGGCAGGCGGCGCCCTTCTCCCAGGCCCAGTCGTCGGCCATGCGCAGCAGGAGGCTGCCGATGCCGCGGCGCTCGTGCGAGGGGCGCACGCCGCAGAGCACGCGGAAGGGTTCGGCGTCGCCGGGCGCGAGGAGGATGGCGCCGACGAGCTGCTCCCCCTCCTCCGCGCCGAAGGCGGCGCCGCCCTCCAAAGCGGCGGCCAAGGCGGCGTCGAGCGCGTCCTGTTCCGGGGCAAGGGGAATCGATGCGCGCAGGTCCAGGAGGCGCGCCCCGTCCTCCGGGGTCAGGGGACGAAGAATCATGACAATCCCTCCTTTGGATCGAGGATACGATAAAAAAGGGGAGAGCGCATGGCGCTCTCCCCTTTCGATTTGTGCGGATTCGATCGCGATTACACAATGCCCTGGGCGAGCATGGCGTCGGCGACCTTCTTGAAGCCCGCCAGGTTGGCGCCCGCGACGAAGTTGCCCTCGACGCCGTAGGCCTTTGCGGTCTCGCTGGCGTTGCGGTAGATGCCGACCATGATGGACTCGAGCTTCTTGTCGACCTCGTCGAAGGTCCAGCTCAGGCGCTGAGAATTCTGGCTCATCTCCAGCGCGGAGGTGGCCACGCCGCCGGCGTTGGAAGCCTTGCCGGGCGCGTAGAGGATGCCGCTGCTCTGGAAGATCTCGATGGCCTCGGGGGTGGAGGGCATGTTCGCGCCCTCGGCAACCGCCTTGCAGCCGTTGGCCACGAGCATCTTGGCGTCCTCGCCGTCCAGCTCGTTCTGGGTAGCGCAGGGCAGGGCGATGTCGCAGGGGATGGACCAGACGCGCTTGCCTTCCATGTACTGTGCGCCGGCCTTGCGCGCGCAGTAGTCCTTCACGCGGCCGCGCTCCACTTCCTTGATCTCCTTCATGAGCGGCAGGTCAATGCCGTCGGGATCGTAGACGGAGCCGTTGGAGTCGGACATGGAGATGACCTTGGCGCCCAGCTGCATGGCCTTCTCCGCCGCGTAGAGGGCGACGTTGCCGGAGCCGGAGATGACGACCTTCTTGCCCTCAAAGTCCATGCCCTCGCCGGCGAGCATCTCGCGGGTGAAGTAGATGAGGCCGTAGCCGGTGGCCTCGGTGCGAGCCAGGGAGCCGCCGTACGGCAGGCCCTTGCCGGTGAGCACGCCCTCGTACTTGCCGGTGATGCGCTTATACTGGCCGTAGAGGTAGCCGATCTCGCGGCCGCCCACGCCGATGTCGCCGGCGGGCACGTCCACGTCCGCGCCGATGTGGCGGTAGAGCTCGGTCATGAAGCTCTGGCAGAAGGCCATGACCTCACGATCGGACTTGCCCTTGGGATCGAAGTCGCTGCCGCCCTTGCCGCCGCCGATGGGCAGGCCGGTCAGGCTATTCTTGAAGATCTGCTCAAAGCCCAGGAACTTGATGACGCCCAGGTTTACCGAGGGGTGCAGGCGCAGGCCGCCCTTGTAGGGGCCGATGGCGGAGTTGAACTGCACGCGGAAGCCGCGGTTAACCTGAACATTGCCCTTGTCATCGACCCAAGGCACGCGGAACATCACCACGCGCTCCGGCTCGACCAGGCGCTCGAGCAGGCCATTCTTCTGGTAAGCGGGGTTGGCGTCCACCGCAAGGCGCAGGGAATCCAGCACCTCGCGCACCGCCTGATGGAATACGGCCTCGCCCGGGTTGCGGGCGATGACGGTTTCGAGAACGGAATCAACGTAACT
>JBMNOF010000100.1:0-6898 GCA_050942925.1 Candidatus Spyradocola sp. | reverse complement strand
CGACGAGCGTTGAAAGCGCGCAAAATCACCGTGGAAGATCTGGCGTTGCATCTTAAACGCAGTGCGGCTTATGTTTCGCAGAGATTGAACGGAGCGCCTTGGACCCAGGCCGAAATGTACTCCATTATGGACCTATTACAAATCCCTTACCACCAACTCCCACAGTATTTTCCGCCCGGCGGCATGTATGCCGGAGAACCCCAGGATGAAAAGATTGTTTCACCGGAGGACGAGCTCTATCAGGCGGTAAGCAACTTCATCACGCACGTACTGACGCAGTGCAACAAGAAAGGAGCGGCGAGCAAGTGACTATGCCAACCAGATACACTCCTGAAGTCCAGGCCCACATCCAGCAGATTGCAGTGAAGATTCTGGAGCTTGCGCAAGCGCCTGGGTGGAACATCGTTTCCGCAATCGACGCCGCCTCGACCGCTGCCCGGAGGCTCAACAATGATTACATGAAATCCCTGGCGGAGAGGAGAACGAAGAAATGACGTTGTATGAAGCGGCCTGGAAACTTACCCTCTGCCTCCTCTCCGTCGTGGGCGGCTTTGGCGCTCTGTGGCTGTCCTTGGAACTCATCATTGGGTATTGCATTGACCAGGCGGAGGATGCCCACGAGAGGACCGCAAAAGAACGCAGGCGCAGGGCGTATGACCGCATCGCCCGCAGATACGGGAGGGCCGTCAAATGACCCGCCGCATTGGGGACAGCATCGGCGTAGACGTCTACCTGATGCCCATTCTTCGTCGCTCCAACCTCAATCCCACCCGAACAAGTCAGGAAATTGCAGATGTCGTTACCCATCAGATGAGCGACGAGGACTACGCCCACATGCTGGCGCTGCTCAATCGAAAGCGGAGGCTGGCAAGAGGAATCGTTTTTAATGATAACCCACATGACCCCCAAAAGGAATAAATCAAAAAGTCGAAATAGAAGGAGGCAGTATGTACAGCGTCATTTGCGGCGTGAAGTGCGTATCCAGCCTTGACGCCTGCGGCGAGTTCCACGCCGAGAATAACGAACTGCGCGCCTTTCGGCAGCAGGGTATGCCGTATTTGAAGGTCGGGCGGTACTACTACTACCCGCTCGACCTCTGCCACCGGTGGTTTAACGGCGAGCAGCTAAAACAGGAAAAGCGAACGCTCGCCAATGCGGTACACGAGGCGGCCCGGACGAGGCCGCGCGCGGAATGGATGAAGGAGGCTACACCATGAGTACGATGCCAATGGACGATAAAGCCGCGGGCTTTGTCATCGACGACGATGCCAAGGCGGATTGGGCCTTGGAGAAGATCGCGGAGGCGGAAGCGGAACGCGACCGCTTGCACCGCGTATGCCAGATGCGAATCGACCAGTTCAAGGCGAAGATGGACGAGGCGGACCGCGACTGCGAGCGAGAGAGGACCTACTTCTTGGGCCTCCTGTCGAATTACTTTGACAGGGTGCCCCACAAGGCCACCAAGACGCAGGAGACCTACGCCTTGCCCAGTGGCAAGCTGGTCTACAGACGGCCCTCTATGGCGGCTGTAAAGGACGACGCGGCCCTTCTTGCCTGGGCCAGAGTAAGCGCCCCGGAGTACGTGGAGACCGTCTCCAAGGCCAAGTGGGGCGAGCTGAAGAAGGTGCTCAAGGTCAGCGGCGACCGCTACATCTACCCGGAGACGGGCGAGGTGGTGGACGGCGCGCGGCTGGAAGAGACGCCGGGAAGATTCGAGGTGAGCATTCGATGAAAGCCATCACAGAGGAAAACTTGGGCGTCTTGCGCTACGTGCTGGAAGCGGGGGCCGCGCTTGCACGGCATGGCGTCGTGGTCAATATCAAGCTTTGTCCCTTCGCAGGGCCGGAGGTGATGATCGGCTGTCTCGTCGCTGGCCATTACAACGTCGAGACCTTTAGTGACTACGAGCACGACGAATTCGGGGACACAATGAGTTTTTCAGATGTAAAACTGAGATTGGAGGAATTGCTACATGACTACCGTGACAACGCCGTCAGTTCAGACACCACCCGCCGCGCAGACGACTGACATGGACTATCCTCGCATCTATTCCCTGTTAGCTCTTGCGGCTGACGAGATCGGGGCGATCAGCAAGGACAAGCGCAACACGCAGGGCAGCGGGTTCATGTACCGGGGCGTGGACGACGTGATGAACGCCTTGCATCCCATCCTTTCCAAGCTGGGAATCGTCGTCGTGCCGGAGGTATTGGAGCAGTCTAGGGAGGAACGCACCACCAAGAGCGGGGCAAATCTGCTGTACTCCATACTGCGCATCCGTTACACCTTCTTTGCCCCGGATGGAAGCCACGTGGAGGCGACGGTCGTTGGCGAGGCGATGGACAGCGGCGACAAGGCCAGCAACAAGGCCATGAGCGTCGCGTTCAAATACGCCTGCTTCCAGGTTTTCTGCATCCCTACCGAGGAGATGCAGGACCCGGACGCCGTAACGCCAGAACCCAGCAAGCCCAAGGAGTACAAGTGCGTCAAGTGCGGCGCACCGTTTAAGGGCTTCACCTCCGCCAAGGGCAGGGAGTTTTCGCCGGGCCAGGAGTACCACATGCGGGAGCAGAAGTTTGGCGAAGCGCTCTGCGACAAATGCAAGCCAAAGGAGGGATGAGGCCATGGAGCACTCCTTTGAGGTGAATCTCGCCGCGGAGGTCGGCGTCAACGCGGCGATCCTGCTCAAAAACATTGCGTTCTGGTGCGCAAAGCACCGTGCAGATCACAAGCATTTCTACGACGGAACTTACTGGACCTTCTCTACCGTTGCTTCCTTCGCAGAGTTGTTCCCGTACATGACCAACTATGGGATTATTGCGGCACTGTCCAAATTAGAGAAGTGTGGATATATCCGGGTTGGGAACTACAACGAGGATCGCAAGGACAGCACAAAGTGGTATGCGGCGACAGATCAGGCAATGGCGGTCTATCGCATGGGCACGAAATCGACAAACGCGGTTTCCCAAAACGACAACGGCGTTTGTCGAAATCAACAACCGCCGTTGTCGGAATCGACAAAGCAATACCCGATAATAAATACCGATGTAAGAACCGATAAAGAGAATACGGTCACACAAGCGCAAGCCCTTTTCAACCGCTTCTGGTCGGCATACCCCCTAAAGCGAAAGAAGGCCAGCGCGCTCACCGCCTGGCAAAAACTCAAAGTCAACCCCGCCCTCTTCGAGGCCATCATGGACGGCCTGCGGCGCTCCATCCAGTTTGACAGCCGATTCAAAGAGGGATTCATCCCCCATCCCGCTACCTGGCTCAACGCTCACGAATGGGAAAACGAGTACCAACCGGAGAAACCCTCTTCCCCGCCCGCTTCGCCTGCGGCGAACAAGGCCGTTGAGGAGCTGCGGGCCATCGCGCGGGAGGTCCCCACCCTGCCGCCCAGGCGATAGGAGCGGGGTATGGGGAAGGACGATCTCACCCGCTTTTACAACATCGACGCCGAGCGGCGCTTGATCCATGCACTGTTTAGCCACCATGAGACGCAAAAGCTGATTGAGCAAATCGAGCCGGAGGATTTCTTTGAGGAGGTCAACCAAAGGATCGTCAGGGCCGTCAAGGCGATTGCGGCCAGGGGCGGCGAGCCGGACTTCCCCACCTTGCTCAACGAAACCCACGAAATGGCCCTGGTCACCACTGTGACCAGCTACCGCCATGCCTCCGACTTTGAGGACCGCTATAAGGCTGAACAATACGTCTCGATGCTGCGGGAGCTGCGCCGGCGCCGCGACGCACTCAAAAGCCTCCAAGCCCTCTGCGACGACCTTCTGAAAACCGATACGACGGTCGATGAGGTGCTGGCAAAGTCTGCGCAGGCCGTTGCCGCCTTGGAGCGTGGGCAGCCTGTCCAGCAGGATCACAGCCTGCAGGGCGTCTTGGAAAGGACCTATGAGGCCATTGTGGCCCGCGCCGACGGCAGTGTCACCACGGTTTCCTGCGGCATCCCGGCGCTGGACGAGCTGACGGGCGGCCTATTCCCCGGAGAAATGACGGTCATCGGCGCGCGGCCCGGCACCGGCAAAACCGCGCTGACCCTGCAAATCGCAGAGCGTGCGGCCATGGCAAACCGGCGCGTGGTATTCGTCTCCCGCGAGATGAGCGACGTGCAGATCGGCGAGCGCATCCTGGCACGGCACGGCGTGCACATGGCCAGGTCCCGCATCGGGCGGCTGCGGGAAGACGACTGGGAAACCGCGCAGGAGGCCATGGGAATCCGTCAGTACAGCAGCATCTTGGTGGACAACCGCTCCACCACCGTGACCAAGGTGCGGACCAACTGCCGCCGCTGGGCGGCTCAAGGCGGGCTTGATCTGGTTTGCATCGACTATCTACAGCTCATCCATCCTGAGAGTACCAGGGGCAGCCGGAATGACCAGGTGGCGGAGATCAGTTGGGCATTCAAGGAGTTGGCTATAGAACTCAACGTCCCCGTCCTGCTCCTCTCCCAGCTCAACCGCGATCCCAAGGGCCGCAGCGACCCCACCCCCCAGCTCACTGACCTGCGCGACAGCGGTTCCATCGAGCAAGATGCGGACAACGTTTGGTTGCTCTACTGCCCCGCCAGTGCCGCCGACCCAGATGTGCAGGCGTTGATCGACATGAACAAGGACACGGGCCGGGCGGTAGTGGCGATCAACATCGCCAAGGCGAGGCAGTCCGTGTTGGGGACAGTATACACCCAATTCATCAAAGACAAAATGACCTTTGTGGACACCCGCCCCGAGCCTTTGCCGGAGCAGATGACCATGGAATAGGAGGAAAAGCACCATGAATAAAGTGATCCTCATGGGCAATCTGGTCGCCGATCCCGAAATGCGGGCGTCGCAATCGGGAAACAGCGTTGCCAACTTCCGCATCGGCGTTCGCAGGACCTTCAAAAACCAGGAGGGAGAATACGAGAGCGACTTTCTCTCCTGCACTGCCTTTGGCAAGACGGCGGAGTTCATCGAAAAGTATTTTTCCAAAGGGCGGCGCATCCTGCTTGAAGGCTCCGTCCAGACGCGGACCTGGGACAAGGAGGACGGCACCAAGGGCTACGCGACGAACATCGTCGTGAACTCCGCCGAGTTTGCGGACAGCAAGCCCGAGGCCGGAAACCAGCCTCCCGCAAAGGCCAAGACCAAGGCGACACCGCATCCCTCCGTCCTGGAAGATTACGTGCCGGTGGACGAGGACGACCAACTGCCCTTCTAGTGAAGATCACCATTCCCGGCAGACTGGCCGGGGCGAACGAGTACATCCTGAAATGCCGCACCAACCGTGTGGCGGCCTCGTCCTTCAAGGCGAAACAGGAAGCCATCGTCAAAGCGGCGGTTTACGACTGCCTGCATCACAAGCCCCGGCCCTACCAGCACCCCGTGATCCTGCACTACCATTGGTTCGAGCGCGACCGCAAGCGCGACAAGGACAACATCGCCTTCGCGCACAAGTTTGTCCAAGACGCTTTCGTCTCCATCGGCCTGATCAAGGGCGACGGATGGAACTGCGTGGACGGCTTCACGGACACGTTCTCCGTGGACGGCAAGCGCCCCCGAATTGAGATCGAGATTGAGGAGGTGGGCGCGGATGACGCGGAGTGAAGTCAAAGCCTGCCTCTTTGCATGGAGTATTGCCGCACGCCGTCTCAACGCCCTAAACCGCCGACTACAGAGGCTAAGCGACACCTTGTCCGCCCTCCCCGCTCCGCCCGTCCTCGCGCCCATCGAGACGAATTTTGAAACCCGTAACGGCGAGCGCGTGGGCGTGATCTTGCCGCGCGGCAATCAGACCTCCGACCCCACCGCCGTGGCGGCCGACCGGCGCGCCGATTTGCAGCACGAGATCGAGGCACAAAACCGCAGTATGGCGATCTTAACGGATTTCTATTTCAACGTTCTGCGGGCGATGACCGGCGCTCTCACGCAAGAGCAGGCGATGATTCTCTACGGCTATTACGCAAACCCCTATCCCCACGCACGGGATGCCTTTATCCGCTCCTACCCCTGTTCCGAGCGGATGTTTTACCACCGCCTGCGCGAGGCTGTCACCACACTGCAGCGCGCCGACAGCTTGCCCGACATCCCCGACGACCTGCGAAAGGAAGGTTGAGCCATGACGCCCACGCTGAAATACCCCGGCGTGAAGTGGCGGACGGTCGCCGAGCGGGGCGTGGCCCGGGTGGAGTGCTTGTGGCTGAACCCGCGGGCGGAGGAGGGGCACGGGAAGCTGGAAATGGAGGAATGGAGCGATGGACAGGAATACCTCCGCGCTGACCCACCTTAGCCTGTTCAGCGGAATCGGCGGCCTTGACCTTGCCGCAGAATGGGCGGGGTTTACCACGGTCGGGCAGTGTGAATGGGCGGACTACCCAACCAAAGTGCTGGAGAAGCACTGGCCGGACGTGCCGCGCTGGCGGGACATCCGCACTTTGACGAAGGAGAGCTTTTATGAGCGGACAGGACTGCGAACAGTTGACGTTATTTCAGGCGGATTCCCCTGTCAGCCCTTTTCCGTGGCTGGAAAGCAAAAGGGCAAAGGGGACGACCGTTACCTCTGGCCGGAGATGTCCAGAGTTATCCGGGAGCTTGCGCCGCGTTGGGTGGTCGGTGAGAACGTACCTGGAATCCTGCGCATTGCCGCAGCCGACGTTATCAAGGACTTGGAGCGTGCGGGCTATCACGCCGTCGTGTTTGATTTTGAAGCTGCGGCTGTCGGAGCGCCGCACCGGCGGGAACGCATCGCGTTTGTGGCCCACCGCGACGGTGAACGGAAACAACAACCACGCGGGGAGCAGTCCCAAGGCGGGGGATGGGCTGGCGACGGCGGTCGAGGATGCGGCGAACCGGAAGTTCCGGACCAACAGCCGCGGGGAGCCGAAATTGGCTGGGCAGGTCAAACTGTATGCGAC
>JBMNOF010000099.1:0-6935 GCA_050942925.1 Candidatus Spyradocola sp. | reverse complement strand
CCAATCCGGGAGGGGGCCGGGCCGTTTTGCGCCCGCGACAGGCGGAGCGCTCCAAGCTCGGGGAGGGCTCGACGTTTACGGTCCGCATCCCGATCCAGCGCCCAAAGCGGGCGGCCGCTGCGGACGCCGCCCCGCCCGAGGCCTAGCGCACCCCCACTGTGGCCCGGCCACCTCCCAATCAGGGAGGGGGGCCGGGCCGTTTTGCACCCACGGCCGGCGGAACCCGCGCGCGGGGCGGAGCACTCCAAGCTCGGGGAGGGCTCGACGTTTACGGTCCGCATCCCGATCCAGCGCCCAAAGCGGGCGGCCGCTGCGGACGCCGCCCTGCCCGAGGCCTAGCGCGCTCCGCTGCGGCCCGGCCACCTCCCAATCCGGGAGGGGGCCGGGCCGTTTTGCGCCCGCGGTTGAGGCGGAGCACTCCAAACTCGGGGAGGGCTCGACGTTTACGGTCTGCATCCCGATCCAGCGCCCAAAGCGGGCGGCCGCTGCGGACGCCGCCCCGCCCGAGGCCTAGTGGCCCCTCCCAACCCGGGAGGAGGCCGGGCCGTTTTGCACCTACGACAGGCGGAACCCGCGCGCGGGGCGGGGCGTTCCCCCAAAACGCAATGCGATAAAAAAGGGAGCGCCGCCGGGCGGCAGGGGAGAAACCGTTGCCCGAAGCGCAATGTGGCAAAAAGTAGGCGCGGCGGGGGCGAGGCGTTCGCGCGCTCGCCCTGCGCTGTTTTTTGGGCGGACAGCACGGGTTTCAGAAGGAAGAAGGGGGAAGAATGTAGAATGTACTTGCATGTGGAACGCGTTTCCCGTGCAAAGGAAAGAAAAAGGAGGCGGATCTCGATGGACGTGCGCCAGCGCACCATGGAATGGCACCGCGCGATGTTTTCTCCCTATGCCTGCGGCGACGAACGCCTCGTCGACCGCGAGCGGCCGATGGAACCCTGCCCCCTGCGCACGGACTTCCAGCGCGACCGCGACCGCATCCTGCACTGCAAGGCCTTCCGCCGGATGAAGCACAAGACGCAGTGCTTCCTCGCGCCGGAGGGCGACCACTTCCGCACGCGGCTGACGCACACGCTGGAGGTGGCGCAGATCGCCCGGACCGCCGCGCGCGCCCTTCGCCTGAACGAGGACCTGACGGAGGCCATCGCGCTCGGGCACGACCTGGGGCACACGCCCTTTGGGCACATGGGCGAGAGAATCCTCAACGCCCTCTATCCCGGCGGATTCCACCACGCGGAGCAATCCCTGCGGGTGGTGGAACGCCTGGAGGGCGAGGGAAAGGGCCTCAACCTCACGCTGGCCGTGCGGGACGGCATCCGTGAGCACACCTCCCACGGGCATCCGAAAACCCTGGAGGGCGCGATCGTCTCCCTCGCGGACCGGATCGCCTACGTCAACCACGACATTGACGACGCCATCCGCGCGGGCGTGCTCCGCTTTTCGGAGCTGCCCCGGGAGCTCCTTGCGGTCCTGGGGGAGACGCACGGAAAGCGCATCGACACCCTGATCTTCGACCTCTACGAGAACAGCCGCGACGCGGATACGATCCGGATGAGCCCCCGCGTCTACGGCGCGATGATGGATCTGCGCGCCTTCCTCTTTGCGCAGGTCTACACCCGGCGCGAGGTCACGGTCCAGGAAAAGAAAGCCGAGTTCCTGATCCGCAGCCTCTACGCCCACTACACGGACCACCCCGAGGAGATGCCGGAGGAGTACCGCGCGTGCGCCGAGCAGGAGGGCGTGGGCCGCGCCGTGTGCGACTACGTCGCGGGCATGACGGACAACTACGCCGTGCGCCGGTTTGAGGAGCTGTTCATCCCCGTGCACCAGGTTCTCGTTTAGGCCGCAAAAAATGCCGGATTTCCGGCAAAATGCGCGGGTGCGCGAAAAAACCATATTTTAACCCGGGGAAAATTCCAAAACCGTGAAGGATTTTGCCCGATTTTCTCGAATCTTTCTATTGGTTCGTTTTTCGAGCCGCGGTCAAGGGAAGGGAGGAGCGGCAGAGCCCATGGCAGGCAGGTTCCCCAGCGAGTGGATCGACGAGGTGCGCGACCGGTCGGACATCGTGTCCGTCGTGTCAGAATACGTGCCCCTGCGGCGCAAGGGCGCCAAGTTCTGGGGCCTTTGCCCCTTCCACGGCGAAAAGACGCCCTCGTTTTCCGTGGACCAGGAGCGGCAGCTCTACTACTGCTTCGGCTGCCACGCGGGCGGCAACGTCATCACCTTTGTGATGAACATGGAGCGCATGGAGTTCCCGGAGGCCGTCGTGCACTTGGCCGAGCGCGCGCACATGGCCGTGCCGGAGCGCACGGGCAGCGACCCCGTCCCCAAGCAGAACCGCGACCGCCTCTATGCGGCGCTCACCGCGGCGGCAAAGTTCTACTATAAGACCCTCTATTCTCCGGAAGGGGAGAACGCGCTGCGCTACCTCTACGGCCGCGGAATCCGCGACAACGTCATCCGCCACTTTGGCCTCGGCGCGACCGGCTCCGCCCACACGAGCCTCACGGCCCACCTTCGGGAACAGGGCTTTTCGGACAAGGAGCTAGTCGAGGCCAACCTCGCACTGGAGCGCGGCGGGCGCGTGTTTGACACCTTCCGCGATCGCGTGATGTTCCCCATCTTCGACCCCCGAGGCCGCGTCATCGCCTTTGGCGGCCGCGTCATCGGCCAGGGAGAGCCGAAGTACCTCAACTCCGGCGACACGCCCGTGTTCAACAAGCGGAAGAATGTGTATGGACTGAACTTCCTCAAGGGCGGGCACCGCGACCGGCTGCGGCTGGTGGAGGGGTACATGGACGTCGTCTCCCTCTACCAACACGGCGTGGACGGGTGCGTCGCAACGCTCGGCACGGCGCTCACCCCGGAGCAGATCCGCCTGATGAAGCGCTATGCGCCCGAGATCCTGCTCACCTACGACGGCGACGGCGCGGGTCAGCGCGCCATCGCCCGCGGCCTGGACCTCTTTGAGGCGGAAAACGTGCCCGCGCGCGTCACGGTCGTCCCGGACAAGATGGACCCGGACGAGTACGTCCGCGCCAACGGCGGACAGGCCCTGGAGGCGCTGGGCAGCGTCGATCCCACGACCTACCGGCTCGACGCGCTCCGCGCGCAGTTCGATCTGGACGACCCGGAAGCCCGCGCGCGCTACGCGGTCGAGGGCGCCAAGGTCATCCGCCGCCTGCAGGACCCGGTCGAGATCGAGCGGTTCGTGGGACGGCTGCACGAGGAGACGGGCTTTACGCGCGAAACGCTCCTGGAACAGGTCGGCAAGCGCCCGTCCCCGCGCGAGGCGGGGCGCGAGGCCGTCGCGCCCGGAATGGAGCGCCCCCGCGGCGGAGAGACTAAGGCCGACGCCTACCTGCGCGCCGAGCAGGAGCTGGCCGCGCTCCTGGGCGCGGGCGAGCGCGTGCCGGAGGGCCTCATCCGCGCCGAGGACTTTACGGACCCGGCCTGCGCGTTTGTCGCGCGGCTGGCCCTGTCCGGCCAGACCGGCCGCATCCAGCAGGAGCTGGAGCAGGTCGAGGACGAGGCGCTGCGCGGCAGCATCACCCGGCTGCTGACAACCGGCGAGCGCGTGGACCCGGAGCGCCGGGCGCGCATGATCGCGGACTGTACCGACGCGCTGCGCCGCCGCCGCCTGGAGGCGGAGATCGACGAGTGCCAGGCGCGGGCGGCCAAGCCGGGGCTGACGCTCGAGGAGCAGGTCGCGGTGGCCGCGCGGCTATCCGAGCTCTATGACCGCGTGGAGAGGCTCCGCCGCGGCGCAAAGAGCCCCGGCGCCTGACCGGGAGGAAAAAAACCAGGCCCGTCAAGGGAAGAAATGCGCCGGCGCCAAGCGCGTCCGGTCGGCTTGACATAGACGGCCCGCAGACGGCCCCGCCATGGGGCGTGTGCACTACCCGAAAGGAGTGACCCTTTTGTCGAATACGGACAACAAGCAGGCACGCATCAACGCGCTGATCGAAAAGGGAAAGAAGAACGGCGTGTTGACGCAGAAGGAACTCAACGATGCGCTGTCCGAAATGCAGATTTCGCCGGAGGCCTATGAGAAGGTGCTCGACAGCCTGGAGGCCATGGGCGTTGACGTGGTGAGCGAGGTGACGGAGCCCCCGGAAGAGGAGCTCATGATGGAGGACGCCGAGGAGTTCTCCCCGGAAAACGAGGACCTCTCCGTCCCCGAGGGGATCGCCACGGACGATCCGGTGCGCATGTACCTCAAGGAGATCGGCAAGGTGCCGCTCCTGACGGCCGAGGAGGAGCTGGAGATTGCCCAGCGCATGGCCGCCGGCGACGAGGAGGCCCGCAAGAAGCTCTCCGAGAGCAACCTGCGCCTGGTTGTCTCCATCGCCAAGCGCTATGTCGGCCGCGGCATGCAGTTCCTCGACCTGATCCAGGAGGGAAACCTCGGGCTCATCAAGGCCGTGGAAAAGTTCGACTACTCCAAGGGCTATAAGTTCTCCACCTACGCCACCTGGTGGATCCGGCAGGCCATCACCCGCGCCATCGCGGACCAGGCCCGCACCATCCGCATCCCCGTGCACATGGTCGAGACCATCAACAAGCTCATCCGCGTCTCCCGCCAGCTCCTGCAGGAGTACGGCCGCGAGCCCACCCCCGAGGAGATCGCCCGCGAGATGGGCGTGTCCGAGGAGAAGGTCCGCGAGATCACCAAGATCGCGCAGGAGCCCGTCTCCCTGGAGACCCCCATCGGCGAGGAGGAGGACAGCCACCTGGGCGACTTCATCCCCGACGACGACATCCCCGCGCCCGCCGAGGCCGCCGCGTTCACCATGCTCAAGGAGCAGCTGACCGACGTGCTGGACACCCTCACCCCCCGCGAGGAGAAGGTGCTCCGCCTGCGCTTCGGCCTGGACGACGGCCGCGCCAGAACCCTGGAGGAGGTCGGCCGCGAGTTCAACGTCACCCGCGAGCGCATCCGCCAGATCGAGGCCAAGGCCCTGCGCAAGCTCCGCCACCCCAGCCGTTCCAAGAAGCTCAAGGACTTCCTGGAGTGAGCCGGTTTCCCTGCGCTTTTGCAACCGGATAGAGGGCAAAGACCGTGGTCTTTGCCCTCTATCCGGTTGTGCGTGTCCCCCCGCGCGGAGCGTTGCTCCGCGCGGGGGGACCGCGGGGGGGGGGGGGGCGGGCCCCCCCCCCCCCCCCCCCCCCCCCCCGCCGCGGCCGCGCCGGGGGGGGGGACCGCGGGTCGGGGCCCCTGCCCCGACCCATCGCTCCCCCGGGGGCGCGGCGCAACACCGGGGGGCGGGGCGTGTGCCTCGACAGAAAGTGGCTGCGGCCCACGCCCCGCCCCCTGCCCCTCGGAAGCGCGGCGGGCCGGAGGCGCGTGGGTGCGCCCACGGAAAGCCCGCGGGCGCTGCAACGCCGGGGAAGGCAAAAAGATGGAAAGGGGAGAGCACAGATGCTCCGCTTGGACGCAAGGCTTGCGTTGGCCGAGGAAATGCTGGGGACGTGCGATACGCTCTACGACATTGGCAGCAACCACGGCTTTCTTGCCGTGCACATGCTGCTGACGGGGAAGTGCCGGCGCGCCGTGCTCTGCGACGTGAGCGCCGAGGCGCTCACCCGCGCGCGGGGGTTGGTCGCGCGGACGCACCTGGCCGACCGCGCGAAATTTGCCGTCGCGGACGGGTTTGCCGGGCTGGCCCCCGGGCCGGCAGACGCGGCGGCGGTCTGCGGCATGGGCGGGCGGACGATCGCGGCGATCCTGCGGGAGGGCCTGCCCTGTCCCGTGGTCCTGCAGGCGAACGTCGAGCTCGCCTGCGCCCGGCGGCAGGTCGAGCGGGTCGGGATGCACATCGCCCGCGAGGGCGTGGCCCGGGCCGGGGGGCGGCTGTACGTCGTGATCCGTGCGGAGCCCGGCACGCAGGCGCCCCTGCGCGAGATCGAGCTCCGGCTCGGCCCGGCGCTGCTGCGCGACCGGCCGGAGGGAACGCGGGACTACCTCCTGTGGCGGCAGCGCGTGGCGGCGCGCGCGCTCGCAGGGGCGCGCGGCGGCGCAGACCCGGAGAAGCTCGCCCGCGCCGAGGAGGAGGCTGCCTGCGTGGAAGAGGCGCTCCGGCGCCTGGAGGAGGAGAAAAGTTGAAGATTTCGGAGTTTCTGTCCGTCCTCAACGGGATCGCACCGTGGGAGCTTGCAGAGGACTGGGACAATCCCGGCCTGCTCGTGGGCGACCCGGAGGCGGAGATCACGGGCGCGCTCCTGTGTGTGGACGCGACGCCCGCAGCCGTGGAGGCGGCCGCGGTGCGCGGGCTGAACCTGATCCTCGCGCACCACCCGCTGCTGTTCCGCGGGACCAAGCACCTGCGCACGGACGACTACGAGGGCGCGCTGTTGACGCGCCTGCTGCGGAGCGGCACGGCGCTCGTCGCGGCGCACACGAATCTGGACCGCGCGCCCGGCGGCGTGAACGACTGCCTCGCGGCGGCGCTCGGGATGCAGGTGGAACAGCGCGAGGACTACCTGCGGGTCGGGACGCCGGCGGTGGAGACCGCCGGCGCGCTCGCGGACTGGGTCCGGGAGCGGATCAATCCCCAGGCTGTGTTCTACGGCGACCGGGAGCGGCGGATCGACCGTATCGCCGCCTCCTGCGGCGCGGGTGGCGAGTTTTGCCGCGAGGCGGCGCGCCTGGGCGCGCAGGTCTTTGTCACGGGCGAGATGAAGCACAACGAGCGCATCGAGGCCGAGGGCTTGGGGATGTGCGTGCTCCTGGCCGGGCACGGCGAGAGCGAGGCCGTGGTGCTGGAGCCGCTCCGGGCGCAGCTTGCGTCGCACCTGCGCGCGGAGGTCTTTGCGCCGCAGCGGCCGTGTGCGGCGCGCTGACTGGGCCTGGGAGAGCCGCGTAAGCGCCGGCGCGCGAGGAGGACGGGGGAGCGGGGGGCCGGGCCGCGACCCGCAGCTACGATCTGTCGAGG
>JBMNOF010000098.1:0-7026 GCA_050942925.1 Candidatus Spyradocola sp. | reverse complement strand
CACACCGATGACATAAGGGAAATAGAGGTGGTTCTCCAGCAGCACGTCGAGTATGCCGAGCGTGTAGGAGCCGCGCATGCCGCCACCCTCGAGAACCAATCCAACCGTTTTTGCCATGAAGACTCATTTCCTTTCCGGGGTTCC
This sequence comes from Candidatus Spyradocola sp., assembly GCA_050942925.1. GTDB lineage: Bacteria > Bacillota > Clostridia > Christensenellales > UBA1750 > Spyradocola. The sequence continues at coordinate 6,882 of JBMNOF010000098.1, read as the reverse complement.
GCGGGAACCCATGCGATGGATGGCCCACGAAAGCACCGCGCACACGGCGGCGATTCCAACAAGAACCGCCCGCACGAGATTGCTGACGTCGAGAAACCCATGCCCCGTGACGGTGCACGCGCCCACGACGGCAAAAGCGCTCAGAAGCGCAAAGAGGAGACAGACAATCTTCCGGATTATCCCGTTTCTTTTGCGGCCTGCCATGGCGTTCTCCCTGCCTTTCCGATGCGGGATGCGCGGGCGCAAACGCTGCCGTTGACCACCCAAAGCGGAAGGCATGGAACCGACAACCGGCAGCCCTGCCTTCTTTGGAAGAGTATACCACAAGGCCGCGCACAAATCCACAGCGCATTGCTCCCGTCAGCCCGGATGCCAAGCGAGGAGGACAGAAAAAAGAGGACGCGCAGGCGTCCTCTTTTGGCAAGGGCAATCAGTGAAGGACCTTCCCCAGAAACTCGCGCAGGCGCTCGCTCTTGGGGTGCTCGAAGATCTGCTCGGGGGTGCCGTCCTCGACGATGACGCCGTCCTCCATAAAGAGGATGCGGTTGGCCACCTTGCGGGCAAAGCCCATCTCGTGCGAGACCACGACCATGGTCATGCCATCCGCGGCGAGCTGCTGCATGACGTCGAGCACTTCGCCGACCATCTCGGGGTCCAGGGCGGAAGTGGGCTCGTCAAAGAGCATGACGTCCGGGTGCATGGCGAGCGCACGCACGATGGCTATGCGCTGGCGCTGGCCGCCGGAGAGCTGCGCAGGGTAGGCCGTCGCCTTGTCCTCCAGGCCCACGCGGCGCAGGAGAGCGCGCGCTTCCTCCTCGGACTTGGCCTTGTCCGCCTTCTTGACGATGGTCGGGGCCAAGGTGATGTTGTCCAGGACGTTGAGGTTGTTGAAGAGGTTGAACTGCTGGAACACCATGCCCATGCGCTCGCGCAGGGTGTTGAGGTTGCGCCCAGCGTGCACGACGGATTCCCCTTCAAAGAGGATGTCGCCGCCGGTGGGGGTTTCCAAGCGATTCAGGCAGCGCAGAAAGGTGGACTTGCCCGCGCCCGAGGCGCCGATGACAACGATCACTTCGCCGCGGCGAACGGTGGTGTTGACGCCCTTCAAAACGTCTAGCTTGCCAAAGCGCATCTGGAGGTTCTGTACCTCCAGGATGACGTCGCCCTTGTTCGAGTTCTCAGGCATCGCGCTTCATCCTCCTCTCCATCACGCCCAGCAGGCGGGACGTGGTAAAGGTCATCACAAAGTAGACCAGCGCGCAGATGATCAACGATTCGAAATAGCGGAACGAGCTGGAATACACCTGCGAGGTGTTGAACATCAACTCCGTGATGCCAATGGTCATGACGATGGAAGACTCCTTGATGACGGTGACAAACTCGTTGCCCAGCGCCGGAAGGATGTTCTTAAACGCCTGGGGCAGAACCACGCGGCGCATGGTCTGCCAGCCGGTCATGCCCAGCGAGCGCGCGGCCTCGGTCTGGCCTTTATCCACGGCCTGAATGCCCGCGCGGACAATCTCACCGACGTACGCTGCGGAGTTGAGGCCCATGGCCAGGATACCGGAGGCAAAGCGCGGGAAGTCAAATCCCAGTCCGGAAATGTTGGGAATCTTGATCCCCATCTGCGGCAGGGCGTAGAAGATGAAGAAGATCTGCACCATGAGGGGCGTGCCGCGGATGAACTCCGTGTAGGCGGCGGAAAGAAGGGAGATGGGTTTGAACTTGCCCAAGCGCATTAGCGCCAGCACGATGCCCACGATCAGACCGATGAACACGGTAAAGACCGACAGAATCAGCGTCGTGCCCGCACCGCGGATAAACATCGGCCAATATTTGCTCAAAAAGCTGAAATTGAGTTCCATGAAATGCAACCTTTCTCTGTCGGGCGGCCCTTCGCATGCCAAAGACGCGGATCAGCGTTTTTTCCACCAATCCGCGTCGTTTGCTGTGCGAAACCAGGGCTAAGGACGATTACTCGTCGCCGAGCTGGTCAATGGCCAGGGTGCAGGCTTCCTGGTAGATGCGATCCATCTCGCCATTGGCCTTCATCTCCGCGATGACCTCGTTGATGAAAGCGAGCAGGTCATCGTTGCCCTTGGCAACGGGAATGGCGACGCCGCCGCCCTCTACGGGAACCTCATAGGAGCAAAGCGCCAGATCGTCCGGATAGGCCGCGACGTAGATGTCCGCAACGGGCTTCTCCAGGCAGATCGCGTCGATGTTGCCGGTGTTCAGCTCCTGGATCAGGGTCGTGGTCTTGGGCAGGAGCAGGGACTTGGCGTTGGTCATGTCCTCAACGACCAGGGTGTTCTGGGCGGTGCCCATCTGCGCGCCGATGGTCTTGTCGGTAAAGCTCTCCTTGGAGGTGAAGTTGCCCTCCTCGCCCTTGCGAACGACAAAGACGTTGGTCGTGTCGTAGTAGTTGTCAGAGAAATCCACCGCTTCCTTGCGCTCGTCGGTGGGCGTGATAGAGGCGGCAATGTCGACGTTGCCGGCCTGCACAGCGGGGATCAGGGAGTCAAAGGCCATCTCGGAAGTGACCAGCTCCACGCCCAGCTTGTCGGCGATCGCCTGCGCCAGGGAAACGTCGAAGCCAACCGTGACGCTGGTGCCGTTCTCCATGACGATGAACTCAAAGGGCGGGTAGGTGGACTCCGTGCCCAGGATCAGCGTGCCGCGCTCGCGGATCGCATCCAGGGTCGGGGTCTCCGTAGCGGGCTCAGCGGACTCGGTAGGAGCCTCGGTCGCCTCCGCAGAGGCAGAGGGGGCAGCCGTTTCCTCCGCAGCGGGGGACTCGGACGGCGCGGGAGACTCCGCGCTTTCCTCAGCCGGCGCGGACGAGCAGCCCGTGACGGCGGCAACCAGCATCAGAACCGCGCACAGAAGCGCAAGGAACTTAGCGGTCTTCTTCATCGTAAATCCATCTCCTTTTTCTTCAGCGGAAATTACCACTACAGTATAGCGACTTTCCTTGGGATCTGCAAGTAAAACCGCATAATTTTACATCGAATTAGCCCATCTGATGAATATATACATCGGAAATGCATAAATGCAGCGGGTGCGCCGGAGCCTGCACGGGGATGCAGCTTCCGATCCAATTCGACGAAATCTTCAAAGAGCCCGACGCTTCCGGCAGGCGCTTTCCGAGGGGGTTACAGGATCAGGCGCTGTGCCTCTGACCAAACCTTTCCGGCGGCCGACTGGGCCTTGTCCGCCGCCTTGTGCAGATCGGGGAGGGAAAGCATGCGCCCGGCGACCATGCGGCCGACGATGTCCGCGCTTTCGGCCCGGTAGCACAGGGCGATCAGCGGGTAGTTGTTCGGACCGAGGCGTGCGGGGTCCACCAGCAGCAGGTCCGCGGCAAAACCGGCATCCAGGCGGCCGAGCTTTTCGCCGAGCGCTTGCGCGCCGGCAATGGTCGCCGCGTAGAAAGCGTCCGAGGCCTGGAACTGCGAGGCATTGCTGTCCAGCTTGCCGCCAAAGGCCGCACAGCGCATTTCCTCGAGCAGGGAAAGGCCGAAAAAGCCGGAGGAAAGGCAGGTGTTGATGTCCTGGCGAAGGTTTGTCACAATTGGGAAACCCACTCCGTCCTGCATGGCCGTCACGGCGGACATGGCCACGGAAGCCCCGGCCGTGCGCAAGCGTTCGCGGTCAAAGAAGTCCGCCTGATACCCGCCCACGACGACGGTGCGGTCGGTCAGGAGCTTTTCTTGATCCAGCTTGCCCAGCGGCGACAGGCCGAAGGACAGGCGGCTGACCTGCTTTTCGTACTCGCAGTAGGCGCCGCGCACCAGCAGCGGACCGGTCACGCGTCGCGCCGCCTCGTACATTCGGGGCGAGGTGGTTTCCACGGAGAAGAGAGCGTCGCCCTGCGCGAAGCGGCCGCCCTTGCGATCCGGGACCAACAGGCGTCCGCTGTGCTCGGCCGCCGGGTATCCGTCCGCGGTGCGCTCCGGGAAGACGGAGAGGCGCAGGCCCAGGGCGTCGCCCTCCGTGCGAAGCGCGGAGGCAAAGGCCGGGTGCGTGAGGTCTGCCACGGTCGTTGCGCCGGAGGCGAGCAGCTGCAGCAGGCCAAAGCGTGCGATGGCGCGCTTTTCCGCCGGGGTTAGGGTTTCGGCGGCGATCTCCAGCAGGGGCAGCGCGCGGCCGTGCAGCATGCTGCCCTGCCAGCGCGCGCGGGAGTAGTCCGGCAGTAGGCCGCTGCCCAACACCGCGCCCGCGACGGAGGAGCCGACATCCACCAGCCCCGGGAGCACCCAAAGACCCTGTGCGTCCACGACCTCGGCCGTGTCGTCGCGGATTTCCTCGCGGACGTCCAGGATCACGCCGTCCTCCGCGAGCAGGTCCGCGTACTTCATCTTGATCGAGTGGTAGCCTTCATGAATGAACGTGATGACGAGCCCATTCTTGACGAGCGTTCTCATGCGCCCTCCTCCTCTCCGTCCAAGAGCTCGTTAAAGATCGAGACGTTCTCCCGCAGCTCGGAGAGGTTGGCAACGCCCAGGTTGTAGACGTCCAAGAACTCCCGGCGCTCCAGCGCCCAGGCGAGTGCCCCGCGAATGTCGTACGTGAGCTCGCCCTTGCCCAGAACCTTGATGACGTAGACGCCCTTGCCCTTGGCGTGCGCCTTGCACAGCGCGTTTTCCATGTCCAGCAGCGAGCCCTGCTCAATTCGCGAACCCTCGCGGTTAAACGGGGCGCAGACCACCTGGATTTCCGGGATTTCCGCCGCCGCGGCAATGACCGGCGCGCAGTGCGTGGAGAGTCCGACAACCCGCACCTTTCCCTGTTTCTGCATTTCCAGCATGTAGGTAAATGCATCCATCTTTTCGTGCAGGGAACCGGCCGCCACCTCGTGCAGCAGGAAAAAGTCCAAATAGGGCGTGTTCAGCTCCCGCAGGGTTCGGGTCAGGTCGTATTCCGCCTCTTCGCGGGAGCGGCCATAGGTCTTGGAGGCGACGGCGATCTCTGCGCGGTCAAAGCGCTGCAAGGCCGCAGCCACCTGCGTTTGGCTGCCATAGGCGTTGTCCGTATCCCAGAAGGTGACGCCGTGCCGGCGCGCCGCGGCCTCCAGGATGCCGGCGCCGAACTCCGGCAGAGAGCGGTTGATGTGCTCGGTGCCGAAACAGATCTCCGAAACCGGCTGTCCCGCAAGCCGCACCCGGGAAGCGCGGACAGGGTTTTCCTTGATGAGCATGTCCTACCTTCCTTTCCGTATCGTATGAAAGGGCTTGCGCAGGGGGATGCCGAGCGCAAGCCGAAGTGCCGCCGGGCAGCGGCGTGTACCGGAGGATCGCCCGGCGCATTTACCCCAGGTACTTGATGACCACGTCCGAAATCCAGTCCGCATAGAGGTCAAAGCAGGTTTCGCCCGCCTCGACCGTCGCGTCTGCCGGATCGCCGACATAACCGGGGCACTGGGCTGTGCCCGTGGGCGCATAGAGCGCCATGGCTCCGCCATAGTAGCCCAGGCCGTCCATCTTGTAGGACTTGTCGCTCTCCGGCGGATACCAGGAGGGCAGGTCGTTCAGGTTCACGAGCTTGGGCACCGCCACCATCGTGCAGCTCGTCTCATCCTCGCCGCCGTGGCCCTGGTGCTCAGGGTTCTTGAGGAACTTGGGCCACTCGTCGTTCATGGGCGGAATCCAGTTGACGACCATGGCGGTCAGACCATGCTCCTCGTAGAGGTCCTTGGCGGCGACGTTCATGCTGGCGAGGTTTTCCGCATGGCTGACGCAGAAGATGAAGCGCTGGAAGCCGCTCTTGGACAAGGAGATGCAGAGCTCCTCCGTCATGCGGATGAGGGTCTTTTGGCTGATGTAGCCGTTGCCAAAGTTCTCCGTGCGCTCAAACTGGTTGGTCTGCACGCCCAAGGGGAAGGCAAAGCCGGGAACGGCCTCCATGCCCTTTTTTTCGAGGTACTGCGCGACGCGGCGCACCAGGACGTTGCCCTGGAAGGTGTCGCAGCCGAGCGGCAGATGCTTGCCGTGGTTTTCCAAGGCGCCAAAGGAGAAGATAATGGTGTTGCAAGTCTTGAGCTTTTCCTTGAGCTCGGCCGCGGTCAGTTCCGTGATGTTCTTGGGACCGCGGACCTCATAAAGCAGTTCTTCATCGCTGTACATGGGTGGTTCTCCTGTTCTGTCTCAATTTTGGAAAAGGGAAAAATTATTGGGCGGTGAATCCGCCGTCGATGACGAGCGAGGTGCCGACCACGCCGCTGGCCTCGTCGCTGACCAGGAAGAGGATGCCGTTGGCCACTTCGTCCGTCGTGATCAAGCGGCCGATGGGCTTTTCGATCTTGACCTGGTCGAGCAGCTTCTGCCGCTTGACGGGATCGGTCTCGCCCTCCCAGAAGATAGGGGTGTCCGTCGCCCCGGGGCAAACGCAGTTGATGCGCACGCCATAGGGAATGGCCTCCAGCGCGGCCGAGCGCGTCAGGCTCACCATCGCGCCCTTGGTCGCGGTGTAAACCGCCAGCTCGTGGTAGCCCACAAAGGCCAGCTCCGACGCGCAGTTGACGATCGCACCGCTGCGCTGCGCCTTCATGAGCGGAAGGACTTCGTGCATCGTCAGGAACGTGCCCCCGAGGTTGATGTCCATCATGCGGTCGTAGTCCGCCTTGGTCGTGTCCACGAGGAGCTTGGTGATCTGCACGCCCGCGACGTTGACCAGTATGTCGATGCGCTCGTAAGCCTGGACGGCCTGCTGCACCGCCGCCTTGACCGCCGCCTCGTCGGAGACGTCGCAGGGGCAGACAATGGCCTCGCCGCCAAAGAGGCGGATCTGCTGTGCGGTCTGTTCCAATCCCGCTTCATTTACATCCAAGAGAAAGAGCTTTGCGCCCTCCATCGCCAGGCGAACCGCTGCGCGGCCGCCGAT
>JBMNOF010000097.1:0-7084 GCA_050942925.1 Candidatus Spyradocola sp. | reverse complement strand
AAACGCCGAATCCTCTCCTTGGAGAGGATTCGGCGTAAACGTTGTTTTGCTCAGTACAGCTTTGCACCCGCGGGGATGTGATCGTCCACCATCAGGAGATGGAGCTTTTCGGCGCCCTCTTCCTGGTGCAGAGCGCTGATGAGCATGCCGCAAGAGTCAATGCCCATCATCTTGCGCGGGGGAAGGTTCAAAATGGCGATGCAGGTCTTTCCCACGAGCGTCTCCGGTTCGTAGAACTCGTGGATGCCGCTCAGAATCACGCGGTCCTCGCCCGTGCCGTCGTCCAGGACGAACTTCAGCAGTTTCTTGGACTTGGGAACGGCCGAGCATTCCTTTACCTTGACCGCGCGGAAGTCGGACTTGCTAAAGGTTTCAAAATCCACAAAGTCCTGGAAGAGCGGCTCGATCTCGACCTTGGAAAAATCGATGGGTTCGGGTGCCGGGGCCGGCGCGCTTTCCGCGGCCTTTTCTGCGCCCGCATCGGCCTCCGCAGCCGGGCGCGCCTCCTTCTTGTCCAGGGGTTTCATCGTGGGGAAGAGGAGGACGTCGCGGATCGAAGCGGAATCCGTCAGCAGCATGACCAGACGGTCCAGGCCAAAGCCCAGGCCGCCGGTGGGCGGCATGCCGTACTCCAAAGCCGTGACAAAGTCCTCGTCCACCTGCGCGGTGGTATTGGGGTTCTCCTCGCGCTTTTTCTCGACCTGCCGCACGAAGCGCGCCTTTTGGTCGATCGGGTCGTTGAGCTCGGAGAAGGCATTGCCGTACTCACAGCCGCAGATGAAGTATTCAAACCGCTCGGTAAAGGCGGGATTGTCCGGCTTGCGCTTGGCCAGCGGGCTGTTTTCCACCGGATAATCGTAGATAAAGGTCGGCTGGATGAGGTTTTCCTCGACAAACGCGTCGAAGAACTCTGCCAGCACCGTGCCGCGCGTCGCATCCGCAGGAACTTCGACATGCTTGGCCTTCGCCGCGGCGCGGGCGTCCGCATCCGTCTTCCAGTCGGCATAGTCGCAGCCCGAATACTTCTTGACCGCCTCGACCATGGTCAAGCGCTCCCAATGGCCCATGTCGAGCGCCTGTCCCTGGTAGGTGATGTGCGTGTCGCCGCAGATCGCCTTGGCCAAGCGGATGTACAGCTCTTCGACCAGGTCCATCATGCCCTTGTAGTCCGTATAGGCCTGATAGAGCTCCACCGTGGTGAACTCCGGATTGTGGCGGGTGTCCATGCCCTCGTTGCGGAAGATGCGGCCCACTTCGTAAACGCGCTCCATGCCGCCCACGATCAAGCGCTTGAGGTTGAGCTCCGTCTCGATGCGCAGGTACATATCCATGTCCAGCGTGTTGTGGTGGGTGACAAAGGGACGGGCCGAGGCGCCGATCTCAATCGGCAGAAGAATGGGGGTGTCCACCTCGAGGAATCCCTTGCCGTCCAGGTAGGCGCGAATTTCCGACAGGATGCGGCTGCGCTTGACGAAGACGTCCTTGACCTCCGGATTCATGAAGAGGTCGACATAGCGCTGCCGGTAGCGCAGGTCGTTGTCCTTGAGGCCGTGGTACTTCTCCGGCAGGGGAAGTAGGGACTTGCTCAGCAACTGAACGGACGTGGCGTGCAGGGAAATTTCGCCGGTCTTCGTGCGGAAAGCCGTGCCGCAGACGCCGAGGATGTCGCCGATGTCAAAGGACTTAAAGGCCGCGTACGCATCCTCCCCCACGTCCTCGCGGCGGACGTAAACCTGAATCTGGCCTGCGCCGTCCTGAATGTGCGCAAAGGACGCCTTTCCCATGATGCGGCGGGACATCATGCGCCCGGCGACGGTGACCTCCTTGCCCTCCAGCGCATCAAAATCGCGCAGGATCTGTGCGGAAAGATGGGTGCGGTCAAAGCGCGTGATGTGGTAGGGGTCCTTGCCCGCGCGCTGGAGCGCAGCGAGCTTTTCGCGGCGGATCCGCGCCTGCTCGCTGAGGTTCTCCTGTGTCTGTTCCTCGGGCCGCTGCTGGTTGTCTTGCATAGGAAAAACTCTCTCTTTCTATTTTTGCGTTTTGCCTTATCGTGTAATGCTCTCAATGCGCAGGGTGTGCGTTCCGGCCGGAACGGCGACCTGCACCGTTTCGCCCACGTGCTTGCCCGTAAGCGCTGCGCCGATGGGGGAGTCCTGCGAAATGCGGCCCTTAAAGGGATCGGCCTCCGAGGAACCCACAAGGCTGTAGGTCTGCTCCTTGTGGCGCGTTTCATTGTAGACCGTGACCGTGGAGCCGACGGTGACCACGTCCGAGGGCATATCCTCCTCGCGGATGACCTGCGCGGTGGAGAGGATCGACTCCAGCTCCTGGATGCGGCCTTCCATGAAGGCCTGCTCCTTGCGGGCCTCATCGTATTCCGCATTCTCGGACAAGTCGCCAAAGGAGCGCGCAACCTTGATCTTTTCGGCCACCTCGCCGCGCTTGACGCTGCGCAGGTAGTCCAGCTCCTCCTCCATCTTCTTAATGCCTTCGGCGGTAAAGTACTTGACGTCGCTGCCGTTGCTTGCCATGAAAATTGCCTCCTAAACTGATTCGTGAAAGAATTCTGCCAGGAAGCCTGCAGCGCCCCGGCGGAAACCATTGACATGAGTATAATCAAGCAGGCCCACGAATTCCGACCTTCCCGATCGAAATCGTGCGCCGCCAACTCATTACATTGTCCTAGTCATTATAATCAAAGCGTCCGGCTCTGTCAACGGGGTTGCAAAAAAGACCGAAAAGTTTTGCATTTTCGTCAAAAATCCATACGAGAACCCCGTTGCACGCCCTTGTGTTGCCGCGCAAAGAAGCGGTATAATGAAGCATCGGCGCACGGCGCCGCAATGCCATTTGACCGGAGGAGACAATATGCCAAAAGCGTACCTGAAACCTGCGCGCGAAAAGCGCGTGGAGATGGGGCATCCCTGGATTTTTCGCAGCGACATTGATCGGGTGGAGGCGTCCGCACAGCCCGGAGATGTCGTGGACCTGCATGCTGCGCGCGGCAAGTTCCTGGGCCGCGCCTACTATAACCCTGCATCCATGATCACGCTGCGCATGCTCACGCGGCACGACGAACCCATCGACCGGAAGTTTTTCTATGGGCGCGTACAGCGCGCCTATGACTACCGCAAGGCGTTTTGCGATCTGGATTCCTGCCGACTGATCTACGGAGAGAGCGACTTTTTGCCCGGGCTGATCGCGGATAAGTTTGCGGACGTCTGCGTCATGCAGTCCCTGGCGCTGGGAATCGACCGCTGGCGTGAGGTGCTCTGCGATGCGGTGATGGACATCACGGGGTGCCGGGGCATTTACCGCCGCGACGACGTGCCCGTGCGCGAGTTGGAAGGAATGGAGCAGGTGACGGGCTTTGCGCGCGGCGAGTTCCCCACGCTCGTGGAGATGCGGGAAAACGGCATCCGCTTCCTCGTGGACGTGGCCCATGGCCAGAAAACCGGTTTTTTCCTCGACCAGAAGGAAAACCGCGCCAGCCTTGCACCCATTGTGCGCGGCCAGGAAGTGCTGGACTGCTTCACCCACACCGGCTCCTTTGCCCTGCACGCGGCTAAATTTGGCGCGGCGCATGTGACGGGCGTGGACGTATCCGAGGAGGCCTGTGCGGTGGCTCGCCGCAATGCGGAGCTCAACGACCTGCAAAATGTGGAATTTGTCGCGGAAAACGCCTTTGACCTGCTGCGCCGGTATTACGACGAAAAGCGGCATTTTGACGTCATCATCCTGGACCCACCCGCCTTTGCCAAGACCCGGAGCGCCGTCCCCGGCGCGCTGCGCGGCTATAAGGAGATCAACCTTCGCGCCATGAAGATGCTGCCGGAGGGCGGGTTCCTCGTGTCGTGTTCCTGCTCGCAGCACGTGTCCCGGCAGGCGTTTGAGGAGATGCTGCTGTCCGCCGCGCGGGATGCGCACCGGCAGGTCCGCATCGTCGAATCGCGCACGCAGGGCAAGGATCACCCCATTTTGTTGGCCGCTCCGGAGACGCAGTACCTCAAGTTCTTCGTCCTGCAAGTGTTTTAGGCCATATCGGGCGGGGTTCTCTCACAAGGCGAATTGTCTTGACAGGAAATTTGTGGTATACTGGAAAATAATTTGGAAAAAACTTCCAGGATCTGCAGAGGAATGTCATGAAGCGAGAATACATGTCGAGCAATGTGTATGAGGCAACGCAGGAGAGGCTCCGCCTGATTTTTGAGGAGTTTGACAATATTTACGTGTCCTTTTCTGGAGGAAAGGACAGCAGTCTGCTGCTCAATCTCACGCTGGATTTTCAGAAAAAATACTACCCGAACCGAAAGATTGGCGTTTTTCATCAGGACTTTGAAGCGCAGTACACCGTGACCACGGAGTTCATTGAGCGCACCTTTGAGCGAATCAAGGGGGAGGTCGAGCCCTATTGGGTCTGTCTGCCCATGGCCACGCGCACGGCCCTGAGCAGCTATCAGATGTACTGGTATCCTTGGGACGACACAAAGGAGGAAGCCTGGGTCCGCCCCATGCCGCAGCACGAATACGTCATCAATCTCAAGAACAACCCCATGACCACCTATCGGTACCGGATGCATCAGGAGGACTTGGCCAAGCAGTTCGGACGGTGGTATCGCATCGCTCATGGAGATGGAAAGACGGTTTGTCTGCTCGGCATGCGCGCGGAGGAGTCCCTGCAGCGCTACAGCGGCTTCTTAAACAAGAAGTATGGCTACAAGGGCGAGTGCTGGGTGAGCAATGTCTTCAAAAACGTTTGGTGCGCTTCGCCGCTCTACGATTGGTCGCTCAGCGACATTTGGCATGCCAATTGTCTCTTCCATTATGACTACAATCACCTCTACGATTTGTATTATATGGCTGGGCTCAAGGTCTCGCAAATGCGCGTGGCCTCGCCCTTCAACGATTACTCCAAGGACAGCCTGAATCTCTACCGCGTCCTCGATCCGGATATCTGGACCAAGCTTGTCGGGCGCGTGCAGGGGGCGAACTTTGCTTCCATCTATGGGCGGAGCAAGGCGATGGGGTACCGAAATGTCACGCTTCCGGAAGGCCATACCTGGGAAAGCTATACGCGATTTCTGCTCGACACGCTTCCCTTGCGCCTGCGCAACAACTATATACAGAAATTTCAGACTTCCATCACCTTTTGGCACCGCACGGGCGGCGGATTGGACGAGCGCGTCATCCGCGAGCTCGTGGAAAAGGGATATAACATTCGCCGCAACGGCGTCTCCAGCTATACGCGAAGCCGAAAGTCCCGCGTGGTCTTTATCGGAAAAATTCCGGACAACACCGACGACATCCGATCCACAAAGGACATCCCGAGCTGGAAGCGCATGTGTTACTGCATCCTGAAGAACGACCACAACTGCCGCTTTATGGGCTTTGGTTTGACACGGGAGCAGCAGCGGTACATTGACGCCATCACGCAGAAGTACAGCAAAGTAGAGGAGATGGAGGATGAAGAAGTTTAAGAGCCCCGTCTATCACGTCATCGCCGTGCCGATTGAGAAAATCGTGCCCAACACCTATAACCCCAACGCGGTCGCCCCGCCGGAGATGAAGCTGCTCTATGAAAGCATTAAGATCGACGGGTACACCATGCCCATTGTCTGCTATTACGACAAGGAGAAGGACCAGTACATCATCGTCGACGGGTTTCATCGCTATCGGATCATGTTGGATCACCCCGACATTTACGAGCGCGAGGAGGGCATGCTGCCCGTATCGGTCATCGATAAACCCATCGACTACCGAATGGCCAGCACCATCCGCCACAACCGTGCGCGCGGCTCGCACAACGTGGACTTGATGAGCAATATCGTCAAGGAGCTGCACGAGATCGGCCGCTCCGACGCCTGGATCGCCAAGCACCTGGGCATGGAGAAGGACGAGATCCTGCGGTTGAAACAGATCACGGGTTTGACGGCGCTCTTTCAGGATGTGCAGTTTGGCAAGGCTTGGCAGCCCGTGGAGGAAGATGAACTGGGCGGATACCCCCGGCACTGAATCCCCGCTTTGCTTGAAACGGCGCGGTCAATGTGGTATACTGAAGCAGAATTTCCGCCCGGCGCGCTATGGGTCCGAGCGGCACCAAAGATAGGGACTCCCCCGCGGGAAGGAGCGCTGCGCATGATCCACACCCCTTTGAAATGGGTGAACGTCCGACAACACATTGGATATACCTGGTGGGCGTACGCCTTGATGGCGTTGGTCCTCCTCTTTGGCTGGCAGATGGCCTATCGGGCGACGGAATACGTCCCGCCCGCGGAAAAGACCATTCACGTCACCATTGCAGGCGACTATGTTTCGGATTCCGTGTTGGAATACTATGAGGAAAAGGCGTACGAAGCCTTCCCGGAGATGGAACTCATCACGTTTGAGAATATCCCCTTGAGCCTTACGGGCGAGGGAGATTACAGTGGGTACACCAAGCTCTCCGTGGTCATCGCCGTGGGCGAAGGAGACGTCTACCTTCTCAACCGCGAATTGCTCGTAAGCTACAGCGCCATGCAGGCCTTCCGGCCTCTAGACGACGACGTGGCAGAGGGCGGCGCCCTCTATGGCATCTTCTCGGATGAGGAGATCGAAGCCGGAACCTTTGTCGCAGAGGACAGCGACGGAGAGGAACACGTCTACGGGATTTCCGCAGAGCGGCTGTACGGCCTGCTCAACCAGGGCGTGGACACCCGCGACCTGTACATCGCCTGTACGTCCTATACCCAGAATACCGAGTATGCGCTTAAGATGATCGCCTGGTTGGGGGAGCAGACCGAAGAGGAACCCCCGGCTTGGCTCGAGGAACTGGAACCCGTCATGGATGACGAGACGGCGCAATCCCTGCCGGAGATCGGCTGAAAAACGAGGCCGGAGGAATTTCCTCCGGCCTCGTTTTTTGCCTGAATTTCTGAGTTTTTGGGACATGGATCGGAAACGGACGGAAAAAGCGAAAAAAATTTCAAAAAAAGTGTTGACAAGGGAAGGAGGACGTGGTATTATAACTAAGCTGTCAGCGAGAGATACGAACTGACGGCGGGGAACCTTGAAAACGATACATAAGAGGAAAAAGACAAGGCAAATT
>JBMNOF010000096.1:0-7149 GCA_050942925.1 Candidatus Spyradocola sp. | reverse complement strand
GGAAGGGGAGAGTCCCTTCCCGCCCCTGCCGACAAGACGGTGGAACGGCGCCAGGGGTTACAGGTCGACGTCTGCACCCTTGCGGACGAAGACGGGGATGACCTCGAGCGGCGCCGCGGCGGTGACGGTCTGGCCGCCGGCGTACTCCTTGCCGGTGGCGACCTCGCGCCAGGTCTGCCCAGCGGGCAGGTAGACGGCCTTTTCGGTGACGCCGGGCTCGGTCACGGGGGAGACGAGGATGTCGTCGCCAAAGAGGTAGGTATCCTCATGCTCGTAGCCGGCCTTGTCCTCCGGGAAGGCGTAGAAGAGCGGGCGCATCACGGGCGTGCCCTTTTCGTGGGCCTGCTCCATGGCGCGGCGGATGTAGGGCAGGAGCTTCTTGCGCTGGAAGATGTACTTCTTGCAGATCTCGAAGTTCTCCTCGCCGTAGGACCAGATCTCGTTGGCCGCGCCGGTGCCGAACTGCGGGTCGCCGTTTTCGGCCTTATAGCGCATGCCGTCGCAGGGCCAGTGGGGCAGGCGCTCGCCGTGCAGGCGGAACACGGGCAGGAACGCGCCGAACTCAAACCAGCGGATGAACAGCTCGTGGAAGGCGGGGTCGTCCGTGTGGCCGCCGATGAAGCCGCCGATGTCGCAGGTCCACCAGGGCATGCCGGAAACGGACGCCGAAAGGCCCGCGCACACCTGCTCGCGGAGGCTCCGCCAGGAGGAATAGACGTCGCCGGACCAGAGCAGCACGCCGAAGCGCTGGCTGCCCGCCCACGCGCAGCGGACGAGGTTGACGACCTTGTCCATGCCGGCCTTCGTCATGCCGTCATAGAAGGACTTGGCGTAGAAGAAGGGGTAGATGTTTGCGACCTGCTGGCCGGAGCCGATGTGGTAGCGGACGTTCTCCATGTCGTTGGAGGCGGTTTCCGGCTCGGCCTCGTCCAGCCAGAACAGGTCGATGCCCTTGTCGAAGTAGTTCTTCTTGGCCTCGCGCCAGATGACCTCGCGCGCGCCGGGGTGCGTGGCGTCAAAGTAGGTGGTATAGCCCATGAAGGTGCTGTAGAGGGAGCCGTGGTCCGCCTGGATGAGGCCGCCCATCTGCGCCAGCTCCCGGTTGTTGTCGGAATCGACGTCCACCGTGGGCCAAATGGAGACCATGAGCTTGGTGCCCATGGCGTTGAGCTCCTTGACCATGGCGTCCGGGTCCGGCCAGCAGGCGGGGTCGAACTTCCAATCGCCCTGGCGGGTCCAGTGGAAGAAGTCGATGACGATGACGTCCAGCGGGATGCCGAGGCGGTGGTACTCGCGCGCGACGTGCAGCAGCTCGTCCTGCGTGCGGTAGCGCAGCTTGCACTGCCAGAAGCCCAGGACGTCGTCGCGCATCATGGGCGGGCGGCCGGTGACGGCGGTGTAGTTTTCCTCGATCTCCTGGGGGGTGTCGCCGGCGGTGATCCAGTAGTCCATCTGGCGGGTGGAGTCCGCGACCCACTCCGTGCGGTTGAGGCCGAGCGTCACGCGGCCCAGGGCCGGGTTGTTCCACAGGAAGCCGTAGCCGCGGGTGGAGAGCAGGAAGGGGATGGAGGCTTGGGAGTTGCGCTGCGCGAGCTCCAGTGTCAGGCCCTTGCGGTTGAGCTGCTTTTCCTGATACTGGCCAAGGCCGTAGAGGCGCTCGTCGTCGTAGGCCTCAAAGAAGGCCGTGACGCGCCAATCCCCGCCGATGATGGGCTTAAAGAAGCGCGCCTTGTAGTTGAGCGGCACGCAGTACTCGTCCAGATCGCTGCGGTTGCGCCAGTATTCGCGCGTGAGCTCCTCGCCCTTCTGGTTGTAGAAGCTCAGGTAGCCGTGCTTGTCCACGACCGCGCGGATGCGGCCGTTGCGGATGGAGACGGAGCCCTTCTCCGAGTCCATGGTCAGCTCCACGTCCGTGGGTTCGGGCTTGGGCAGAAGACCCCAGTCCTCGCTCTCGTCGATGGCGGCGGCATAGGTGACGCGCACGCGCAGGCTGTCCTCGCCCCAGGGCTCGATGCGCATCTTTTCGCGCCCGTTCTGATAAAAGAGATAGCCCTTGGTGATGTCTGTGATGGCCATGTTGGAACCTCCGATTTTCTATAGTATGGATGGATTCGCCGCCCCTCCCGCGCAGGGAAGGGCGGCGAGCGGTTCTTACGCTGTCATTGTAGCAGAAAACGCGGCGTTAGGGAAGGGGGTTTTCGCGGGCGGCGAACTCTTCCTCCGCGCCCTCGATGGTCCAGGCGAGCAGCTCCTGGTAGCCCAGGCCGTCGGCCTTTTCGGTCATTTCGTCCCAGAGGGCGGTGAACTCCGCCTCATCCGCGGCAAAGACCATGCGCCAGGAGTATTCCTGCACGATCTGGCCGATGGAGCTCTTCTTCTGCTCGAGGTCCTGGCTCATGACACGGGCGCCGTCGGGCAGGAAGGGGACCTTATAGATGGAGAGCATGTCGTTCTGCTCGAAGTACTCCTTGGGCGTGGACACGCCGAAGTGCTCGCGCCACTTGTCCAGGACGGGGTTGGTGTCCATGGCAAGAACGCTGGGCCAGAGCTGGTCGAGGAAGGGCACGCCCGAGACCTTGGAGATCGTGGTGTTGGTCACGGTGCCGGGGCTGAACTTGGGCTGGCCGTCGCTGAACGTGCCGCCGCCCCACTCCTCGGGGACCTCGGTCATGGCGTCGTGGTAGATTTCGACGCCGAGCTCCGTAAGCTCCGGCTGGCCCTCGTCGTTATAGACCCAGGCCATGCCCTCGGGGCCGTTGTTGTAGACCATGGTGCCCTCGTCCGAGTAGACCCAGTTGAGGAAATCCATCAGGCGCGCGGGGTCCTTGGCCTTTGCGCCGATGCAGGTGGTGCGGATGCCGCCGTAGGTGGACTGGCTATAGGAATAGACCTTCTCGTTCTTGAAGGGGACCATGTACATGCCCTTGCCCTGGTCGGTGTGCTCCGGCGTGTTGTAGCCGGTAATCCAGCTGAAGTAGCTGAAGAGCACCTGACCGTCCTGGATCTTGGCGGTGACGTCCGCGTTCTTCTGGGAGATGGAGTCCGGATCGACCAAGCCCATCTGGTTGGCGTCGAACAAGAGCTTCAGCGACCGGTAGTACATGCCGCCGTCCTCGAGGAAGGACTCGTACTTGGGCTCCTCGCCGTGGATAAAGAGCAGGTTGCCGGTATCGCCGTCGTTATAGCCGAGCATGGCGCCGTACTGCTTGGCGAACATCATGTGAGTGTTGTCCCAGTCCGACCACATGGAGAAGCCGTAGGTGGGCTTGCCGGTGTCGGAGGTGGGGCAGAGCTCCTGCATCTGCTTGAGGATGGGCAGGAAGTCCTCGAGGGATTCGACCTCCGGGCAGCCGAGCTGCTCGTAGAGGTCCCAGCGGATGTAGGGGCCCCAGATCATGTCGGTGCCCTCGTTGGGGCCTTCGTCGTCGTAGGAGACGTTGTAGCCGATGCCGTAGATGTGCTCCCCGCCGCCGAACATGACCTTGTTGTACTCCAGCGCCTCCGGGAACTCCGTCAGGAACGTCTGGCCGTAGGTCTCCAGCAGGCCGTTGTCCTGCCAGTCGAGGAGGAGCCCCGCGTCAATGGCGTTCTTGATGGTATCCACGGAGTTGTCGCCGAAGATGACCAAATCGCCCATGTCGCCGGAAGCCATGAGGGTTGCCAGCTTGCTGTCGCCGCCCTCCAGGTTCGTCGCGACGATGTTGTGCTCCATGTTGAACTTGTCCTTGAGGACCTTGGCGAACCATCCGGGCTGGATGCCGGCGTAGTTCGAGGTCATCGAGAAGACCTCCACGGTGTAGAGCTCTTCCATGTTGAGACCGCCGGCCTCCGGCGCATCGTCGGACGACGCGTCGTCGGAAGGCGCGCCCGCGGTTTCAGCGGGGGACGCGTCCGGGGTCTCGTCCTGGGCGGCCGGCGTGCAGCCGAGCAGCGTCAGGGCGATGAGCAGCGCGAGGATCAGGGCTGAGATTCGTTTCACGTTGGGTTCCTCCTCCTTTTTGCATGGGCTGTGTGTTTTTTACCCCTTCACAGCGCCGATCATGATGCCCTGCACGAAGTAGCGCTGGAAGAAGGGATAGACGAAGAGAATGGGCAGCACGACCACCATGGAAACCGTCATGCGGACGGACTCCGGGGTCTGCATGTGCGCAATGTCCATGCTGGACATGAGCGTGGGATCGGACTTGAGCAACGCCGCAAGGGACGCCGCCTCGTTGAGATAGCGGTAGAGCAGGAATTGCAGGGTGAAGTAGTCCGCGTCCGACATCAGGAACAGCGTGTCGGTGAAGGCGTTCCACTGGCCCACCGCGCCAAAGATCGCAATCGTGGCAAGGATCGGCTGGATTAAGGGGATGATGATGCGCACGAGGATCGTGCCATAGCCCGCGCCGTCCAGCTGCGCGCTCTCCTCCAGCGAGGCGGGAACGGATTCCACGAAGGTTTTAACCAAGATGATGTTGTAGGGGCTGACGATGGAAGGCAAAATATAAGCAAGGAAGTTGTTCGTCAAGTGCAAAGCGTTCATCGTCAAATACCAGGGAATGATGCCGGCATTGAAGTACATCGTCACCACGATGAACCGGTACCAGAACTTGCGCATCCACATCTTTTCCTTGGTGAACAGATAGCCGCAGGCGGCGCTGGCCAGGACCATCAGCGTCGTGCCGATCACCGTGCGCCCCACGCTCAGCAGGGCGGCGCGCCCGATGCCGCGAATCTTGAGGACCTCGATGTAGTTGCTAAAGTGCACGCCCACGGGCAGGAACATGACGTCCCCCAGGCTCGAGGCTTGGTTGTCCGAGATCGTGTTGATGAATAGATAGTAGAATGGAAAGACGCAGGCCAGCGTGAACAGGCCGAAGAACAGGCAATTCAAGGTGTTAAACGCGACGTCCCCCGGCGTATGCCGGATCTTCCGGCGGGGGGAGAGCGCGATCTTGGGCTGGGTCATGAGGGTTCGCTCCTTTCCCTTCGGGTCCGTCAGAGGATCGTGTTGCCGCGCACCAGGCGCGAGAGGCTGTTGGCGACAAACAGCAGCGTCAGGCTCACGACGGACTTGAGGATGCTGACCGCCGTCGCATAGGAGAAGCTGCCGCCGCCAAGGCCGATGTTGTAGACGTAGAGGTCCAGAACCTCGATCTTGTTGCGGTTCATCGCGTTTTGGAAGACAAAGTACTGCTCCATGCCGTTGGAGATGAAGTTGGCGATGGAAAGAAGCAGCAGAACGAAGTACGTTTCCAGAATTCCGGGAACGGTGATGTGCCACATGATCTGGAAGCGGCCTGCGCCGTCGATGCGCGCGGCCTCGTACAGCGTTTGGTCAATGCCCGCAATCGCCGCAAGGTACATGATCGAGGACCAGCCCAGGGTCTTCCACACGTTCCAGGCGCACATCTTCAGCCAGATGTTGTCCGGGTCCGCCAGGAAGTTTATCGGTCGGTCCAACACCCCGAGGCGCATCAGAAACTGGTTGAGAAAGCCGTTGTTCGTGTTGAACAGCGCATAGGCGAAGGAGTAGACCAGCACCCAGGAGATGAAGTTGGGCAGGGTCGTGAGCACCTGGACGCTCTTTTTGTACCAGGGGATGCGGACCTCGCTCAAGAACACGGCAAAGGCCACGGGGAGCACCGAGCAGGCGATGTTGAGCAGGCTCATGACGATGGTGTTCGTCATCACACGCAGAACCTCCGCGCGCTGCACCGGGCTGGAGAACAAAGTCGTAAACCACTTGAAGCCCACGAAGTTTTCACTGCTGAGCGGAATGCCGGGTCGGTAGTCGAAAAACGCATACGACCAGCCGAACAGGGGACCGTAGCTGAACGTCAGCACCAGGAGCAGAAAGGGAAGCGCCATCAGAAACAATCGGTACTTGTCTGGCAGGCCGGCGCGCTTCCGTTGGCCGGTCTGTGCGGTTCGTGCGGTCATAAGCGAAATCCACCCTCCTCATTTCCGTCGATTTTCCTTCTCTTTTTGTTTACGAAGGTTAAGTCATCCCCTCGGCTTGCAGGGCGCAAACAGGTCTTCAATCGCGCAGCCGAGCACGCGCGCCAGGAGCGGAAGCTTGTCGCTGGGCGGCTTGCGGTCGCCGGATTCCCACATGGCGACGATGGATTGGCTGTGATAGCCCATCTTTTGCGCCAGCTGCTCCTGCGTCAGCCCCCGGGCTTCCCGGTGGCGCCGGATCGCCTCTTTCATTCAATTCGCCTCCTCACCCTATGTGAGCATTGTAAAGTTTGGTGAAAGAAAAGTCAAGCAAAATTTAACGAATTGTGAGTATTAATTGAAGAAATTCACTGTTAGTGATAACCTTCTCACAAGGAGTGATGCGGGTGCTCGCGGAACAGATCAAGAAACACAGAAAAGCGGCAGGACTGACGCAGTCGCAATTTGCGGAGTCGTTTCACGTTGCAAACGGGACGGTCGGAATGTGGGAGACGGGCAAGCGGGAGCCGAATTCCCGGACGCTGATGCGTCTGGCAAACTTCTTTGGCATCTCCGTGGACGACTTGCTCAACGGCGAATCGGGGGTAGAATGCGGCGTGGCGGGCATGGCGCGCGTGCCCGTGTACGGCGCGCTGCAAAACGACGCGTCGGGGGAGATCGTGGGGTACGAAGACTTTCCGCTGGAACGGGAGCGCGTGGACGACTATTTCGGCCTGCGCGTGGCGGACGAGGCGATGTACCCGGAGTATCTGGCCGGCGACATCGTCATCGTCCGGCGGCAGGACAGCGTGCAGAGCGGGGAGGACGCGGTGGTGTCCGTGGGCGAGGAGGCGGCGGCTGTGCGCCGCATTCTGCGCGAGCCGGAGGGACTGCTTGTCCTGGCCCTGAACGCCGCAAGGTTTGCGCCGGCCTATTACAGCGAGCAGCAGATTCGCGCGCTGCCGGTGCGGATTCTCGGCGTGTGTGTGGAGATGCGCAGAAAAAAGGACCGTCCCGCGGAGCCGGTGCGCAGGGACGATCCATGAAAGGGCGCAGCAGGCCCCGCTCCCCAGGGAGGGAGCGGGGCCTGCTTGGGCAAATGGGGGGCGCGCGTCAGGTGCGCGGCTGGTTGGGGATGGGGTAGGGGCCGCGCTTTTCCCAGATCGTGGGGACGGGCTCGCCGCCCTCGTTGAGCAGGACGAAGGGGACGCAGTGGGTCATGCCCTT
>JBMNOF010000095.1:0-7216 GCA_050942925.1 Candidatus Spyradocola sp. | reverse complement strand
GGCGCATGCGCCCTCCCCGCTCCGCCGCCCTCTTCGTCACACGTTGAAGCGGAAGAGCATGATGTCGCCATCCTTGACGACATAGTCCTTGCCCTCGGACCGGACCAGGCCCTTTTCCTTGCAGGCGGCCATGGAGCCGTTCTCCACCAGCGCGTCGAAGGACACGACCTCCGCGCGGATGAAGCCGCGCTCAAAGTCGGAGTGGATCTTGCCGGCGGCCTGGGGCGCGGTCATGCCCTTGGTGATGGTCCAGGCGCGGACCTCCTTGGGCCCGGCGGTCAGGAAGGAGATGAGCCCCAGCAGGCGGTAGCTCGTCTGCACCAGGCGGTCCAGGCCGCTGGCGGGCAGGCCCAGCTCCTGCAGGTACTCCCGGCGCTCCTCGTCCTCGAGTTGCGCCAGCTCCTCCTCGATGCGGGCGGAGATGACCAGCACCTCCGCGCCCTCGCGCTCCGCGGCCTTGCGCACGGCCTGCACCATGGGCAGGTCGTCCTGCCCCGGGCCGATCTCGTCCTCGCCGATGTTGGCGGCGTAGAGCACGGGCTTGCGCGTGAGCAGGAAGAGGGACTTGGCGTACTCCTCCTGCTCCTCGCTGAGCTGGACGGAGCGGGCGGGAAGCCCCGCGTCCAGGGCGGCGCTGATCTTCTCCAGCACCTCCATCTCCTGGCGGCTCTTCGCGTCGCCGGACTGGGCCATCTTGCGGGTGCGGTCCATGCGCTTTTGGATGCTCTCCATGTCCGCGTAGATCAGCTCCAGGTTGATGGTCTCCATGTCGCGCACGGGGTCGACGCTGCCGTCGACGTGCGTGATGTTCTCATCCTCAAAGCAGCGCACCACGTGCACGATGGCGTCCACCTCGCGGATGTGGGAGAGGAACTTGTTCCCCAAGCCCTCGCCCTTGGACGCGCCGCGCACCAGGCCTGCGATGTCCACAAATTCGATGATGGCCGGCGTGTACTTTTCCGGATGGTACATCTCCGCCAGCACGTCCAGCCGGCTGTCGGGCACCGGCACCACGCCCGTGTTCGGCTCGATCGTGCAGAACGGATAGTTCGCCGCCTGCGCCCCCGCCTTGGTAATCGCGTTAAAGAGCGTGCTCTTGCCGACGTTGGGCAGCCCCACTACACCTAGCTTCATTGCTCTCTCAACCTCTCCTGAACCCTGTCATTTTGCCGGGCCGCCCTCTCTGGCGCGCCCGTGTACCCTTCATTTTACCATGAAACGCCCGTTTCCACAATAGCGCACCCGCCTTCCGCCTGCCCTTTCCCCCATTTTTCCCCTTGACAAGTCCAAGATCTCGCGTTAAACTGAAGTTAGCTTCACATGAAGGAAACTTCATATTCCACCCAAAGGGGGAAAGCGCGATGAAGACGAACCTGCGCGCGCTGCGCACGGCGCGCGGCCTGACGCAGCAGCAGCTTGCGGATCTCGTCCACGTCTCGTCCCGAACGATTCTCTCCATCGAGAAGGGACAGTACAGCCCCTCGCTGATGCTGGCCTACCGGCTGGCGAGGGTCTTTGGCACGAGCGTGGAGGAACTTTGCTGCCTGCGGGAAAACATGGAAGAGGAGGATGCGCGAAATGAAGAACTGTAAACCGCTGCGCTACACGGAGATCATCCGCTGGCGGATTCGCCTGGGCTACGCGCTGGTGGTCCTGATGCTGGCCTACATGGTGGTCGTCGCGGAGATGGGCGGCGGCGACTCGCGGGTGATGACGGACCTGGCCAACATGGTCAGCGGCGTGCTCTTCTTTGGGAGCCTCCTCTACGTCGTCTCGCGGATCGTGCACAACAAGCGCCTGCTGCGGGATCGGGCGCGCCTGCGGGAGCAGCAGATGCAGGAGCAGGACGAGCGCAACCAGTATCTGCACGACAAGAGCGGCGGCGCGGCGCTGGACATCCTGATGGTGCTGCTGCTGTTCGCCACGGTGACGGCGGCGCTGTTCAACATGGCGGCGTTTTCCGCGGTGTTCCCCCTGCTGTTGGCGGGGGGTGCCGTCAAAGCGGGGCTGTATGCGCTCTACAGCCGGATCTGAACAAAAAAGCGGGAGCCTTTCTGCCGCAGCCGCGGCGGAAAGGCTCCCGCTGTGCGCTTCTACAAGAGGAGCGTGGCGTCGCCAAAGGAGAAGAAGCGGTAGCGCATCTGCACGGCCGTCTCGTACATGTGCAGGGCGTTTTCGCGGCCCATGAAGGCGGAAACCAGCATGAGCAGCGTGGACTCGGGCAGGTGGAAGTTCGTGATGAGCGCGTCCACCGCCTTGTAATGGTAGCCGGGCATGATGAAGATCTGCGTCCAGCCGCTGCCGGGATGGACGATGCCGTCCTCGGTGGCGACGGTCTCCAGCGTGCGCACGGAGGTCGTTCCCACGCAGACGATGCGCCCGCCGTTGCGCCGCGCGGCGTTGAGGCGGTCGGCCGCCTCCGGGGTGACCATGTAGTACTCGCTGTGCATGTGGTGGTCCTCGATGTGCTCCTCCTTGACCGGGCGGAAGGTGCCCAGGCCCACGTGCAGCAGCACGGGCACGATGTCCACGCCCTTTTGGCGGATGCGGTCGAGCAGCTCCGGGGTGAAGTGCAGGCCGGCCGTGGGCGCGGCGGCGGAGCCTTCCTCCTTGGCATAGACTGTCTGGTAGCGCTCCTTGTCCTCCAGACGCTCGGTGATGTAGGGCGGCAGGGGCATTTGTCCGAGCTCGTCCAGGATCTCCTCAAAGACGCCGGTAAAGTGGAATTGCACCAGGCGCCCGCCGTCCTCCGTGGAGGAATGGACGGTTGCGCGCAGCTTTCCCCCGCCAAACGAAAAGGTCACGCCGGTCTTTGCGCGCTTTCCGGGCTTGACCAGCGTCTCCCAGGTGTCGTAGTTCACCCGGCGCAGGAGCAGGAACTCCATGGCCCCGCCGGTGTCCTCGCGCTCGCCGATGAGGCGGGCCGGGAGCACGCGCGTCTCGTTGATGACCAGCGCGTCGCCGGGGTTCAGGTAGTCGATGACGTCCCGGAAGATGCGGTGCTCCATCTCGCCGCTGTCGCGGTGGTAGACGAGCAGGCGCGATTCGTCCCGAACGGGCGCGGGCGTCTGCGCAATGAGTTCCGGGGGGAGTTCATAGAAAAAGTCCTTCGTATTCACAGGTCTTCATCCTCGTTTCCAAAATCATCCACGGCCATGCGGAGCTGCTGGTGGAGCGCGCCGCTGGCGCTGGCGGGATAGCCCATGTGCTCGCAGCCGAGCGGCGTGACCACGCGGCCGCGGGGCGTGCGCATGATGAATCCCAGCTGCAAAAGATAGGGCTCGTAGACGTCCTCAATCGTCACGGTGTCCTCGCCCGTTGCCGCGGCGAGCGTATCCAGGCCCACGGGCCCGCCGCCGAACTTCTCGATCATCGAGCGCAGGATCATGCGATCGATGTGGTCCAATCCCAGGGCGTCCACGGCGAGCATGTCCAATCCCTCGCGCGCCACCTCCAGGCTGATGCGCCCGCCGGCGCGCACGACCGCATAGTCGCGCACGCGCTTGAGCATGCGGTTGGCAATGCGCGGGGTGCCGCGGGAGCGCCGGGCGATCTCCAGGGCGCCCGCGTCGTCGATCTCCACGTGCAGGATGTGCGCCGAGCGCCGGACGATATCCATGAGTTGCTCCGGGTTGTAGAGCTCCAGGCGGAACGTGATGCCGAAGCGGTCGCGCAGGGGGTTGGTGAGCATGCCGGCGCGGGTCGTGGCGCCGATGAGCGTAAAGTGCGGCAGATCCATGCGAATGGAGCGGGCGGAGGGGCCCTTGCCGATCATGATGTCCAGGGCAAAGTCCTCCATCGCGGGGTAGAGCACCTCCTCCACCGCGCGGCTGAGGCGGTGGATCTCATCCACAAAGAGGATGTCCCCGGTGTTCAGGCCCGTCAGGATGGAAGCCAGGTCCCCCGGCCGCTCGATGGCCGGGCCGGAGGTCACGCGGAACTGCGCGCCCATCTCCGCCGCGACAATGCCGGCCAGCGTCGTCTTGCCCAGGCCCGGCGGGCCGTAGAGCAGCATGTGGTCCAGCGGCTCGTGCCGCATGGACGCCGCCTGCATGTAGATGGAAAGCGTGTCCTTGATGGCTTCCTGCCCGCAATATTCCTTCAGGGTTCTGGGGCGCAGGTTCCCCTCCGCCTCGTCCTCCACCGGGTTGTAGGCGCTTCCGATCAATCTGTCCTCGGGCATGATTTCTCTCCTTTTCTTTCTCTCCCTCACATCTGCGCCATGGCGCGCAGGGCCTGGCGGATGAGCTCTTCCGCGGTGTCGCCCTTGTCCTTAACGCGGGAAAGGGCGGTCGCCGCCTCGGCCTGCGTATAGCCCAGGGCCAACAGCGCCGCCAGCGCATCCTGCGCAGCGCTGCCCTCCACGGCGGCGCTCGGCGCGCCGCCCACGGCAAAGTCGCCCACGAGCTCGTCGTCCGAGACCTTGTCCCTGAGCTCCAGCAAGAGCCTCTGCGCGGTCTTGGCTCCGATGCCCGGCGCCGCCTTGAGCGCCTTCAGGTCCCCGGAGACGATGGCCAGCGCCAGGTCCTGCACCGACAGCACGGACAGCACCCCCAGCGCCATCTTCGGCCCCACGCCCGAAACCGAGGTCAGCTTTTCAAACATCTCCTTTTCCTCGCGCGTGGCAAAGCCGTAAATCTCCCAGACGTCGTCCTTCTTGGCAATCACTTTTGTATACACTCGGGAGCGCCCCTCGCCCCCCGCAACCCGCGAGATGGTCTGCGGCGTCGCGCTGACGAGGAACCCAACGCCCCCCGCTTCCACCACCATGGAGTCCGCGCGCTTTTCCGTCACGCGGCCTTCCAAATAGGCAAACATGGCTCTCCCCCCTTAAATTCGATAGTTGCGGCGCATGGGCATCGTGTGTGCATGCGTAATGGCTATGGCTAGGCCATCCGCCGCATCGTCCGGCCGCGGAATTTCCGGCAGGTTCAGGAGGAGTTTTACCATTTGCTGCACCTGCCGCTTGTCCGCCTTTCCGTAGCCGGTGACCGCCTGCTTGATCTGCATCGGTGTATATTCAAACAAATTATTTGTATGTTTACGCATTGCCACGATGGCTGCCCCCCGCGCCTCGCCCACGGCGATGGCGGTGGTGACGTTTTTGCAGAAAAACAGCTCTTCCATGGCGATGTCGTCCGGTTCAAAGCGCCTGCACAGGTCCTCGACTCCCTCGAAGAGGCTGAGCAGGCGCTGGGGCATGGGCATGTCTGCCGGCGTCGTCAGCGCGCCATAATCCACAATTCGCGGCTTCACTCCGTCATAGTGGATCGCGCCCCAGCCCATCGTCGCAAGCCCGGGATCGATACCCAATATGGTCATTTCGTTTTCCTTTCGTATTACACTTTTTTTACACAGAGGGTCTTGTATTTTTATGCAGATGGATGTATACTCTCATCATTACATGCGCAACAAACGCATGGAGGAGGAACGCAACATGGCAGAAAAGAAAAAGGTCATCCTCGCCTACTCGGGCGGACTGGATACGTCCATCATCATCCCGTGGCTGAAGGAGAACTACGACTTTGAGGTCATCACGGTCGCCGGCAACGTCGGCCAGGGCGAAGAGCTGGAGCCCTTGAAGGAAAAGGCCATCAAGACCGGCGCTTCCAAGATCTACATCGAAGACCTGCGGGAAGAATTCGTCCGCGACTTCATCTTCCCTACTATTAAAGCACAAGCGGTTTACGAAGGCAAGTACCTGCTGGGCACTTCCTTTGCGCGTCCGGTCATCGCCAAGCGCCTTGTGGAGATCGCCCGCAAGGAGGGCGCGACGGCCATCTGCCACGGCTGCACGGGCAAGGGCAACGACCAGGTTCGCTTTGAGCTGACCATCAAGGCCCTGGCGCCGGATCTGGAGATCATCGCTCCCTGGCGCATCTGGGACATCAAGAGCCGTGACGAGGAGATCGACTACGCGGCTGCGCGCGGCATCGACGTGCCCGTGACCAAGAAAAAGCCCTACTCCATGGACCGCAACCTCTGGCACCTGTCCCACGAGGGTCACGATCTGGAGGACCCGTGGAACGCGCCGCAGGACGACCTCTACCTGATCTGCAACACCCCGGAAAAGGCTCCCGACGAGCCGGAGTACGTGGAGATCGAGTGGATCAAGGGCGAGCCGGTCGCCGTCAACGGCGAAAAGCTTGATCCCGTCGCCCTGATCGAGAAGCTCAACGCCCTGGGCGCCAAGCACGGCGTGGGCATCGCGGACATGGTGGAGAACCGCCTGGTCGGCATGAAGAGCCGCGGCGTGTACGAGACCCCCGCCGGCACCATCCTCTACGCCGCGCACATGAACCTGGAAGAGCTCTGCCTCGACCGCGAGACGCGCCACTTCAAGGATGCCTGCGCCATCAAGTTCGCGGAGCTGGTCTACTACGGCCAGTGGTACACGCCCCTGCGCAAGGCGCTGAGCGCGTTTGTGGACTCCACGCAGGAGACCGTCACCGGCACCACCCGCGTCAAGCTCTACAAGGGCAACTGCATCCCGGCGGGCGTCAAGTCCCCCTGCAGCCTCTACTCCATGGACTTTGCCACCTTCGATGCGGACACGGTCTACAACCAGAAGGATGCGGGCGGCTTCATCAACTGCTTTGGCCTGCCGCTCAAGATCCGCGCCATGCTGCTGGGCAGCCAGGATCTGCTGTAAGGCGAAGATTTCCTCGATTTCAAATTTCCCCAGCGGTTCCGGCATGCCCGGGCCGCGGGGGAATTCCATTACAGATTGCCGTCGGGGCGGGCATGTGCACATGTCCGCCCCGACGATTGTCAAGGAGGGCATACAATGAAACTCTGGGGCGGACGCTTTGCAAAGTCCACCGACGGCATGGTGGACGACTTCCACTCCTCCATCACGTTTGACAAGCGCCTCTATAAGCAGGACATCGAGGGCTCCATCGCCCACGCGACGATGCTGGGCGAGCAGGGCATCCTGAGCAAGGCGGATGCGGACGCCATTGTCGCGGGCCTGAAGGACCTGCTCCAGGACATCGAGGCCGGCAAGGTGACCTTTATGCTCGACGCGGAGGACATCCACATGAACGTCGAGACCCTGCTCACCGAGCGCATCGGCCAAGCGGGCAAGCGCCTGCATACCGGCCGCAGCCGCAACGATCAGGTGGCCTTGGACTGCCGCATGTACGTCAAGGACGTCGCCGATGAGGCCGTCGCACACTTGGCCGAGCTCATGCACGCGCTCCTGGACACGGCCGAG
>JBMNOF010000094.1:0-7312 GCA_050942925.1 Candidatus Spyradocola sp. | reverse complement strand
GCCCCGCCTTTTTTATGCGGCGCGCTCTTTTGCGGGCCTCACTGGAAACTTGCGGGGACAGATGGTATAATGGAGAAAAAACGCAGGGAGGATGAAAAAACCATGGCGGAAGACATGCTCGCGCGCTGCAAAGCGCTGGAGGGCGCGTGCGCCTGCGGAAGAACCCACCGCATGCGCACGCGGGAGATCTACATCGGGGAGGATTGGCAGGCGCACTTGCAGGCGCAGGCCGCAGCGCTCTGCGCGGGCGGCGCCGTGACGCTGGTCGCGGACGAGCGCACCTGGGAGGTTGCCGGCCGCGCGGCCGCGCAGGCGCTGAGCGGCTTTGCCGTGCAGACGGTCGTGCTGCGCGGCAAGGAACTGCACGCCAGCGCCGACAGCATCGGACAGGTGCTCCTGGGCGTGCAGGACGCGACCAAGCTGCTGGTTGCGGTCGGGTCGGGCACGATCAACGACACCACGCGCTTTGTTGCCTACCGCACAAAGCTGCCCTACCTGGTCGTGGGCACGGCGCCCTCGATGGACGGCTATGCGTCTTCCGTTTCGCCGGTGCTGCAGGACGGCATGAAGATCACCTATGAGGCCACGCACCCGGAGGCCGTGCTCTCCTCGCCCGAGATCCTTTGCAGCGCGCCGCAGAACATGGTGGCCGCGGGCCTGGGTGACATGCTGGGCAAGCACACGGCGCTTCTGGACTGGAAGCTCAGCTCCATCGCCACGGGCGAGTCCTTCTGCGAGGGCATCGCCGGCATGATGCGCGACGCGGTGGCCATCTGCGAGGCCAACGCCGCCGGGCTCAGCCGCCGCGAGGGAAAGGCCGTGTCCGAGCTCACGCAGGGGCTCGTGCTCTCGGGCCTTGCGATGCAGATGATGGGCAACTCCCGCCCGGCCTCCGGCTGCGAGCACCATCTCTCCCACTTCTGGGAGATGCGCCAGCTCCTGCGCGGCCAGGGCGCGAGCCTGCACGGCGACAAGGTCGGCGTGGCCACGCTCCTGATCGTGGAGATGTACCACCGCTTCTTTGCAAAGAAGCCGGAGGGCGTGCGCCCGGTGGATCTCGCGCGCTGGGAGGAGAAGATGCGCGCGGCCTACGGCCCGCTTGCGGAAGGATTCCTCGCGCGCAACCCGCTGGACCGCGCGGAGGCGACCACCGCCCAGGAGCAGCTCGAGCGCGTCCTCGCGCACTGGGATGCGCTCAAGGCCGAGGCGGATGCGCTCTACGCCAAGAAGGAGGACCTGCGCCGCATGCTGGAGGAGAGCGGCGGGCCCACGGACCCCGCTCAAGTCGGCTGCCGCGGCGAGGACGTGCGCGACGCGCTGACGTGCGCATGGCTCCTGCGCCCGCGCTTCACCCTGCTCAAACTCGCCTTTGATTTGGGGATTCTGGAGGAGATCGCCGATGAAGTCCTTGCATGACCGCACGCCGGAGCAAATTCGCGCGGCGCTGCAGAACGTGCGCGCGTTCCTGCTGGACATGGACGGCACGTTTTACCTGGGCGACCGCGTGATCGAGGGCTCGATGGAGTTCCTCGAAGCGGTGGAGCGCACGGGCCGGCAGTACCTGTTCCTGACGAACAATTCGTCCCGGTCGGTCGCGCACTACGTCGAAAAGCTCCATCGCTTGGGGCTGGACGTGGGGCCGGAGAAGATCCTCACCTCCGGCCAGGCCGCGGCGCAGTACCTGCTGCGGGAGCACCCGGGCAAGCGCGTCTTTCTGCTGGGAAACCCCTCCCTGGAGGAGGAGATGCGCGCCTACGGCATCGAGCTGGACGGCGAGACGCCGGAGCTCGTGCTCGTGGGCTTTGACACGACGCTCACCTATGAAAAGATGTGCCGCGTCTGCGACTTTCTCCGCGCGGGCCTGCCCTATGTGGCGACGCATCCGGACTTCAACTGCCCGACCGAGACGGGCTTTATCCCGGACATCGGCGCGATCATGGCCTTTATCGAGGCCTCGACCGGGCGGCGGGCGGACGTGATCATCGGCAAACCGCACGGCGAGATCGTCCGCGCGGCGCAGGAGCGCCTGGGCCTTGCGGCGGGCGAGATGGCCATGGTCGGCGACCGGCTCTACACGGACGTGCGCACGGGCGTGGACCACGGCCTGTGCGCGATCCTCGTGCTCTCGGGTGAGGGCACGATCTCGGACATTGAAAGCATGCACATCGAGCCGGACCTGATCTTCCCGCGCCTGGGAAGCATGATTCCCTATCTATAAAAGACACAAAGCGCAGCTTGCGATAAAGGAGGAGACCTTTGCATGGAACGAATTCCGCTCTGGGATCGCGCGCCGATGTTTGACGAGCGCATCGGCCAGCCCGAACCCACCCTGACCCCCTATCTTCTGCCGGGCGGCGCCCCCCGCGGCGCGGTGATCGTCTGCCCCGGCGGCGGCTACGTCATGAAGGCGGACCACGAGGGCGCGCCCATCGCCGAGCGCATGAACGCGCTGGGCTTCCACGCCTTTGTGCTGGACTACCGCGTGGCGCCCTACCGCCATCCCGTGCCGCTGCTGGACGTGCAGCGCGCCATCCGCCTGGTGCGGCATCGCGCGGCGGAGTGGAACATCCTGCCGAACAAGATCGCCATCCTGGGCTTTTCCGCGGGCGGGCACCTGATCTGCACGGCCGCGACGCACTACGACGCGGGAGACCCCGCGGCGGTGGACCCGATCGACCGCGAGAGCTGCCGGCCGGACCTGTTCGTGCCCTGCTACGCGGTGGCGTCGCTCACGGGCTTCTGGCATGAGGGCTCCGGGCACAGCCTGCTGGGCGAGAAGACGGACCCCCGCCAGCTCCGCTCCCTGACTGCGGAATTCTGCGTGACCGAGGACACGCCCCCCTGCTTCCTCTGGCACACGGCCGAGGACGGCGCGGTGCCGGTGGAGAACAGCCTGCGCCTTGCCGCGGCGCTGGTGGCGCACAATGTGCCGGTGTCCCTGCACGTGTTCCCCTTCGGTCCGCACGGCGTGGGCCTGGGGCGCGCGGACTCGCCCCTTGTAGAGGATTGGCCGGATCTTCTGGCGGATTTCCTGCGGACGATGGGCTTTTAGGGAGGGAGAACGATGGAACGGATTCTGCTTTGGGAGCGGGAAATCCCGCAGTTTGACGAGAAGATCGGCCAGGCGGCGCCGTCGCTGACGCCCTTTTTGCTGGACGATGGAAAGAAGCACGGCGCGGTGATCGTCTGCCCCGGCGGCGGCTACACCATGAAGGCCGCTCACGAGGGCGCGCCCGTCGCGCAGCGCATGAACGAGCTGGGCCTGCACGCCTTTGTGCTGGACTACCGCGTGGCGCCCTATCGCTTCCCCGTGCCGCTGCTGGACGCGCAGCGCGCCATCCGCCTGGTGCGGCATCGCGCGGCGGAGTGGAACATTCTCCCGGACAAGATCGCCGTGATGGGCTTCTCCGCGGGCGGGCATCTGGCCGGCATGTGCGGCACCAGCTTTGACGCGGGCGATCCTGCGGCCGACGATCCCATCGAGCGGGAGAGCAGCCGCCCGGACGCGTTTGCGCCCTGCTATGGCGTGCTCAACCTCAACCACACGCGCCGCGCGGGCCTGTTTGCCACGATGCTCGGCAAGGGGGACCCGGATCTGACCACCGTGCGGTCGATCAGCCCGGAATACGGGATCACAAAGAACACGCCGCCGTGCTTTTTGTGGCACACGGCGGCGGACGATGTGGTGCCGGTGGAAAACTCCATCGGGTTTGCGCAGAAGTGCGCGGACATGGGCGTGCCGGTGTCCCTGCACGTCTACCCCTTTGGCCGGCATGGCATCGGCCTGGGGGACGAGGCGGACGCCCCCGGCGCGGGAACCTGGAGCCAGCTGCTGGGCAAGTTCCTGCATCAGCTCGGGTTCTGAGGCGTCAATCCAAGACGTTGACCTGCCCAAAGACGCATTGGATTTCCATCTGGGTTTGCAGCCCGTCCCCGACGACGCAGACCGCCTCGCCAAAGGCGGGCTGCACGCCCTTGGGCGTCGTGATGGACCCAAATGCGGACGAGCAGGTCGCGCGCACGGAGTAGCCCGTCGGGATGCGCAGCGTCATGTCCCCAAAGAGACAGCGCACGCGCGTCTGCGCGGCCATGGGCACGGAAAAATCCACCGTCGCATGGCTGAGGAGTAGGACCAAGTTCGGGCTCTGCGCGGGCAGGCGAATGCTGCCGTTGTAAAAGGCGCGCATTCCACCGCCCTCTTCGCGGCGGAAGCGGTTCATGCCAAACCCGCCCGTGAGCAGGAAGATCCCGCTCTCCAGCAGGAGAATGGCGATCGCCATGGTCCACCCGGAGAATTCCAGACGGAAGAAGATCTTGACGAGCAAGGTGATTCCGACAAGGATGCAATAGATCGACCAAAAGATTCGGGTGCGCGTCATGCTCATCCCTCCCTATGCTCTTTAGGATACTCCATGCGCAAGAAAAAACCCTTCTGTTCAAAGAAAAGTTACGCTTTCGACAAAAAGGAGGTTCATTCCCATGACGGACATTGAAATCGCCCGCGCGGCCAAGCCGAGAAAGATCCTGGACATCGCAAAGGAGCTGGGCCTGGACTTGGAACACGTCGAGCCCTACGGGCACTACAAGGCGAAGATTGATCCCGCCTTTGTGCCGGAAAAGCCGGACGGAAAGCTCATCCTGGTCACGGCCATCAACCCCACCCCCGCGGGCGAGGGCAAGACCACGGTCTCCATTGGCCTTGCGGACGGGCTGCGCCGCCTGGGAAAGAAGGCCGTGCTGGCCCTGCGCGAGCCGTCGCTGGGACCGGTCTTTGGCGTCAAAGGCGGCGCGGCCGGCGGCGGGTATGCGCAGATCATCCCCATGGAGGACATCAACCTCCACTTTACCGGGGACTTGCACGCCATCACCACCGCCAACAACCTCCTTGCCGCCATGGTGGACAACCACATCCAGCAGGGCAACAAGCTGAACATCGATCCCCGGCGCGTCTGCTGGCGCCGGTGCATGGACATGAACGACCGCCAGCTCCGGGAGATCCTCTCCGGCCTGGGCGGAAAGAACAACGGCATGCCCCGCGCCGACGGGTTTGACATCACCGCCGCCTGCGAGGTGATGGCGGTCTTCTGCCTGGCCAGCGACCTTGCGGACCTCAAGCGCCGACTGGAGCGGATCGTGGTGGCCTATACCTTTGCCGGCGAGCCGGTCACCGCCGCGGACCTGCACGCGCAGGGCGCCATGACCGCGCTGCTCAAGACCGCGCTCCTGCCCAACCTCGTCCAGAGCCTGGAGGGAACGCCCGCCCTGGTGCACGGCGGCCCCTTTGCCAACATTGCGCACGGCTGCAATTCCGTCATCGCCACGCGCACGGCGCTCAAGCTCGGCGACTACTGCGTGACGGAGGCGGGCTTTGGCGCGGACCTTGGCGCGGAGAAGTTCCTGGACATCAAGTGCCGCGCGGCGGGCCTGGCGCCCAGCGCCGTCGTCGTGGTGGCGACCGTGCGCGCGCTCAAGTGCCACGGCGGCGTGCCCAAGGCGGAGCTTGGCAAGGAGAACCTCGCGGCGCTGGAAAAGGGCCTGGGGAACCTGCTCAAGCACGTGGAAAACATGCAGAACGTCTACTCCATGCCCGTCGTGGTCGCGCTCAACCGCTTTGTCACGGATACGCAGGCGGAGCTGGACCTCGTTGCGGAAAAGCTGCGCGCGCTCTCGGTCAACGTCTGCCTGTGCGACGTCTGGGCCAAGGGCGGCGAGGGCGGCATCGCCCTAGCCGAGGAGGTCGTGCGCCTGTGCGAGACGCCCTCGACGCTCACCTACGCCTATCCGCTGGAGGAGACGCTGGAGAACAAGATCCGCCTCATCGCCCAGCGGGTCTATGGCGCGAAGGATGTGGTCTTTGCCGCCGGCATCAAGACCCAGCTGCGCAAGCTGGATGCGCTGGGCCCGCTGCCCGTGTGCATGGCCAAGACGCAGTACTCCCTCTCGGACAACCCCAAGCTCGTCGGCCGTCCGGAGGACTTCCTCATCACCGTGCGGCAGGTGCGCCTGAGCGCCGGCGCGGGCTTTGTCGTGGCCTTTACCGGCGAAATCATCGCCATGCCGGGCCTGCCCAAGGTTCCCGCCGCGGAAAACATCGACGTCAACGAGAAGGGCGAGATCGAGGGCCTCTTCTAATCCGCAACCGCGCGGCGGGGTTCGCCGCTGCACACAAAAAAGCCCGGCGTTGGCCGGGCTTTTTTGCGCTTATAGATCGTCGGCATCCTGAACCGGAACCTCGCCCTGCGCGGGCACGCCCGTCCAGGAGCCGAGCGGGTCGGTCGGACTGGGGATCCCCGGGAGGATCGGAGGAACGAGCCCTCCGGGGAAGGCTTCCCTTCAAGACTCGTAGGGCGCCTTCTGGTTCTTGCTTTCGTTCTCGGTCGGACGGTCACAGTTCTTCTTGTTGTTCTGGTTCTTGCTGCAATTCTTCTTGCCGGGATTGTTCTGCATGCTTTCTCACCTCGCCCCTAGTATGGACGGCGGGGAGGGACGCTATGCACGGCGCGCCTACGGCTGCAGCGGTTCGTCCGAACCGATCTCTCCGCCCGAGGCGGATGCGGGCGTGGAGGCGGGCTTCGTCGTCGCCGTGGCGGATGCCGTGGGAGACGGCGAGGCGGCGGGGCTGGACGAAGTGGTGGGCGCCGCAGAGGACTCCGGGCTTGCGGAAGCGCTCGGGTCCGCGGAGGCGTTCGGGTCCGCGCTCTCCGCGGGCAGGGCGGCGAGCGTCTCCACATAGAGGACGTTCAAATCGCCATCCACAAAGACGATGGGCTTGCCCTTTTCCACGTCCGTGCGCGCGCAGAGCACCGCGGCGGGCGTAGTCGCGCCGGCCGTGCCGTCCGCGAACGCCACGTGCACCAGGATGTAGAAGTCGCTCTCCGAGATGCCGGAAATCGTGGCCTGGCGCGCGTCGCCGGCCGCGGGCGAGGCGACAAAGAGCACCTGGTCCGGGGACAGGGTGGAAAGTTCGTTGCTGCCAAAGGCGTAGTAGACCGCGCCGTCGCCCGTGGGCGTATAGGTCGAAGCGGTAAAGGCGATCTCCGTGCTGACCTGGTCAAAGAGCGTCGTATCGATGCTGGCGCGCAGCGCGCTGTCGTCCGGCGGGACAAAGGCGCCGGCGTCCGTGGAGCCGGTAGCGACGGTGCTGCTCAGACCCTCGCCCCAGGCGGTGAGGAGCTCGGCAAGACCCGTGGGCTGAAAGCTCAGGTAGACGCGCACGCTCTCCTCGTCCACGCGGCGGTTGATCGGGACGTTGAGCAGAGTCTGGTAGTCGTCGTA
Organism: Candidatus Spyradocola sp.; assembly: GCA_050942925.1. Lineage (GTDB taxonomy): Bacteria > Bacillota > Clostridia > Christensenellales > UBA1750 > Spyradocola. The sequence goes on along the minus strand of JBMNOF010000094.1, from coordinate 37 downwards.
GTAGAGGGTCATCGTCCCGCCGGCGGTGGTCAGGAAC
>JBMNOF010000093.1:0-7374 GCA_050942925.1 Candidatus Spyradocola sp. | reverse complement strand
ATTCTTTGCCTTAAATCTTCTTGAGCTCGTAAGCACGCGTGCCCAGGCCAATCTTCTCGGCCTGCTCCAAGGTCGCCTTCCACTCAATGTTGGGATTGGAATCCTTGAAGTGATCGTGATAGCAATGCCAACCGGGGCTCTCCAGGTTGTCGGAGAGCTGGCTGTCGGGCATGGGCTTGGCCGCCATGCAGGCATCCGCACATGCCTGATCCAGGGCAACCGGATCAAAGCTGGCGAACATGCCGATATCCGGCAAAATGGGCGCGTCGTTCTCGCCATGGCAGTCGCAGTTCGGGCTGACATCCTGCACAAGGGAGATGTGGAAGCAGGGACGATCCTGGCAGACGGCCTGCGCGTATTCGGCCATCTTGCGGTCGAGCATCTCGTTGGCGGAATCGTCCGGGCTGGAAATGGCGTCAAAGGTGCAGGCGCCGATGCAGCGGCCGCAGCCCTTGCACTTGTCGTAATCGATGACCGCCTTGTGATTGACGTAGGAAATGGCGTTGCTGCCGCACTCCTTGGCGCAGCGCTGGCAGCCACGGCAGGCCTCGGTGTTGAGCACGGGCTTGCCGTCCGCATGCTGATCCATCTTGCCGGCACGGCTGCCGCAGCCCATGCCGATGTTCTTGATCGCACCGCCAAAGCCCGTCATCTCGTGACCCTTGAAGTGCGTCAGGCTGATGAAGACGTCCGCGTCCATGATGGCGCGGCCAATGCGGGCGGTCTTGCAGAACTCGCCGTTCTTCACCGGAACCTCGACGTCATCGGTGCCGCGCAGGCCGTCGCCGATGAGGATCTGGCAACCCGTGGTCATGGGCCAAAAGCCGTTGAGGTTGGCGCAGTCCAGGTGCTCCAGGGCGTTGCGGCGGCTGCCGGGATACAGGGTGTTGCAGTCCGTCAGGAACGGAAGGCCGCCCATCTCCTTGCACAGGTCCACGACGACCTTCGCATAGTTCGGGCGCAGGAACGCCAGGTTCCCCAGCTCGCCAAAGTGCATCTTGATGGCGACGAACTTGCCCGTCAGGTCCATCTTCTTCATGCCGGCGGCAATGCAGAGCCGGCGCAGCTTGTCCGTCAGGCTCGTGCCGACAGGACAGCGGAAATCCGTAAAGTACACAACGGCCTTTTCCATTTTGCTTCCCTTTCTGTATTTCAACGAATCTTTTTTTGCGCGTTGGTTCGGCGCGCCCTTTCAGAATATCGAATGCCGCAGAGTTTTTCCACCCCATTCATGTAAAAATTTCGGGCACCCCTTTTGCCTACTGTCTTCGCAGGACGTAGACCGCTTCTCCCCCGATGTCCTTTTCCTCGGTGCGTTCGAAGCCTTGGGAAACGTATAAGCGCGCAGCGGCGGCGTTGCCGTCCACGACGCTCAGGTACACGTCCCGATCCCCGTATTCGTCTCGCAGGCGCTGCAGGAGCAAGCGCAAGGCGGCCCGGCCATAGCCCTTGCCCTGGTACGGTGCGCCGATGAGCAACCGATCCAGCCACACGCGGCCCGCGGGCCGATACTGGGGAAAGAACCCATACATGGCAAAGCCCACGACCGCCTCTCCCCGCTCGATGGCCACCGGCCGCCAGCCTGCATAGCCCTCGGCCTCGCGCAGGCAGTCCGCCACGCTTTCGACGAACCCCTCCTGCCCGGGCGCGGTCCGCAGGCGCAGGCAGGCCTCGCGGTTCTCCTCTCCGACGGACTCGATGTGTAGTGCCTCCTCCATGCTCTTCCTCCTTTCTGCGCAGTTCCCCACACAACAGATGAGCATAGCACCCTTTTCCCTTTCCTGCAAGTCCGCACAAAGCGCGTCTGCGGTGGGCTGCAACGGAAGTGCGCTCGCCATCGTCTAAAGGAAAACGGAATTTTAGGAGGAACGGTCATGCGCGAGATCGCCCCAAATCTTGCCCTCTGGAAGCGCGTACAGCAGGCGCACGAGGGCGATCCACACCCGCCCAAGCGCACCGGTGCGGAAATGGTCGCCTATTTGTCTTCCTGTTACCCGTTGGAGCCCGTTTGCGACCCGCTCTTTTCTGCGGTCGTCCTCTCGAACCTGGAGGAATATCCCTATGCCGCTCTTCCGGCAGAGCCGCGCATTGCCGCCTTCCGCGTGCTGCCGACGGCTGCGGGCGCTGCGCTGTACGAACACCGTGACCATGCGGTCTACGGCGATGTTCCGATCTTGGTGGGAATCGAGCTGGAGAGCGGCTACCTCTACTGCGAGGGGAGCGACGAGCTGCAGGATGCGCTCTTCCTCCAGCAGGGGTTGAGCGACCAGGAGTGGGAAAATCCCTTTCTCGCGTGGCGCATGCTCACGCGGTGTCAGGGTTGAAGCGAGAAAAGGCGCAGGGAAAGGGTCAAATCCCCTTCCCTGCGCTTTTTTGCCGATGCGCTTTAGTGGGTGGAATGCCGGAAGCACATCGGAATTCCCACGATTCCCATCTCGCCGACGAGCCAGGCGAGGACGAAGACCGTCCAGGGATTTTCGCAGATCCATTTCGCAACGCTGTGCAGCATGTGTACTCCCTCCTTTTTCCTCATTGTAAAAAAGGAGGTTCAAGATCGCGCAAGCGCCGTGTTGCGGCTTTGTAAAGCAAAAAACCGGCCCCGGCGGGAAATTCCCGACCGGGACCGGCGTTTTGCTTTAGTCCAGCACCTCGAAGAACATCATCCGTCCGGGGAAGAGCGGCACGTCGAAGGCGTACTCGGTCGCCTCGGGGATGACGGAGGTGGCGTCACCCTTCATGCCGGGCTTGGGCAGCGTGCGGAACTCGGTGAACGTCCGACCGGTCTCGATGTCGCGCAGGCCCTTGCAGGCGCCGCGGACCACGACCTGCACGGTGTCGGCCATGGGCCGGTAGGAAGCGATGCCGTAGACGTTGTTGTCATAGGCGAAGAAGTTGATCTGCGCGTGGGCGCCGACGTAGACGCGCTGGCCCATGCTCAGGTGCTTGTTCATCGCGCGCCAAACGATGGCGGGGAGCTTGTACAAATCTGCAAAGTTCTCCGGCACGTTGAGGATGAACAGACGGCCGCGGCCATAGTTGTCCTCGGTCATGAGCGGGAAGTTGTCCTCCCCTCCCAGGATCGTGATGTCGGAATGTGTGGCGTTGGTCTTATAGTTGAGGATCTCAAAGAGCACAGGTTCGTCGCTGCGGGCCACTTCCGAAGCAACGTAGTTGGCATTGGCGACCAGGAACTCGCTGCCCAGGACATGGCGGTGGGTCAGGCGCACGCTGGTCATGTCCTGAATGCCCTTGTCGTAGACCTCGTGGAAGAATCCGATGGTCACCACCGCGTTGCCGCCCTTGCGAACGAAGGCTTCGAGCTTGCGCATGACGTCGGGGTCACAGGAGGAGGACTGGGTTAGGAGCACGGTCGGGGCCTTGTCGTCAAACTCCGGCGAGGGCTCGACGTTCAGGCCGCCCTGGCCGAGGTAGTTGTAGAGCTGATCCTCGCCGTCGGCGTCATAGGGTTCATACGCCGCCACGCCCACGGGATTTCCGCAGCGGCCGACGATCTCGTCGATGCGGTAGAGCTCCTGGCCGAGCGGGGGCAGGGCCGGCGAATCCACGAGGACGGAGAAGTTGAAGAGCATGAGCTCGCGCGCCTTGGCCAGCATGGTCAGGTTTGCCTGCTCGAGCCAGCGGCTCAGGTTATCCGAGGCGCCGCCCTGGTCGATCCAGCCGCCGCCGTTGCGCCCAGGAGCGGTGTTCTCCAGCAAGCGGATGATGGAATAGGACTCGTAGCGCTGCAGGTGCTGCGGGGAGTAGCAGGCGTTGCGGGTCTCGGTTCCAGTGTAAATCGCGTCGAAAATGTCCTTTTGCTTTCCGGGATTATAGCCGGTTTCCTGATAACTTTCGTACCAGTTGGGGTATTTAATGATAAAGTGCATTTTCGGATTAACTTCGCGCGCCAGGTCCACGATCTCGTGGGAGAACGCCTCCATCAAGCCGAGGCGGTAGTCCTTCCAGGACTTGTCGCCCTTGGCCTCAATGCACATCTCGCAGCGGCAGGCCGTAAAGAAGAAATCGTCCAGGATGATCTCGTCAAACACGCCGGCCAGCTCGCGCACGATGCGCTTGTACTCCTCGCGGTGACGCGGATCGGTGTAGCAGAAGGTGTCGTAATAGGAAGGCTTGCGCTTTCCATCCACGAGCTGCGTGGACGTGATGCCGCCCGAGGTCTCGATCCCGTTCTTCTCAAACAGGGCCTTGACCTCCCGCATGCGCTGCTGCGGAATGTCCACAACGCCGCGGTGGTTTTCAATGTAGACCTTGTCCAGGTGAATGTACTTTTTGAAGTAGTCGATTCCGCGCTGAATTTCCGCGTCATCGGCATCCTTGAGGTAATACGCATAGACGTAGGCCGCGATCTTGAAATTCTTGAATGCTTCCATGGCAACCCCCTAGTTTCTATTTGTATTTTGGCCACGAGCCAAAGACAGGATAGCACGGAAAATCCATTCTGTCAATTCGCCTTACCGGCATGCAAAATGCCTTTTTCATTTTAATCTTCCAAATTCTGTTAAAATCCTGCAAATCTTCTTGCTCTTGACTGCACTCCAAGGTTTATCATGAGGGTATCGATATACAACGTGGAGGTGTGTTTATGAAGACCTATACCATTGGACAGATCGCCGAACGCGCGGGGTTGAGTACGGACACGCTACGCTATTACGACAAGCAAGGCCTTCTCCCTTTTGTCGCACGGGCGGAGAATGGATACCGCATCTTTACGGAGGAGGACTTCGCCTGGCTGGACACCATCGCCTGTCTCAAGGGCACGGGCATGGAGCTCAAGGATATTCGCACATTCATTCGCTGGTGCATGCAGGGCGAATCCACCATGCAAAACCGCTTGGACCTCATTCTTGCCCGCAAGCGCGAAGTGGAGTCTCAGATTGAGGAACTGCGCGGGTACTTGACCAAGTTGGAAGAGAAGATCGCCCACTATCGCGAGGTTCTGGACGCGGCCAAATCGGAATGACACACTTTGAGAATCCACTTCGGTTCCCACTTGAAAATGTCCTGACATATTGCTATACTGGGAGAGAACATTGACGAAAGCGGAGGGACGACTATGCCATCCAACGTACTGTTTGCACCCATGGCCTATACGCGCTACGAGGCCAGCCAGACCCTGCCGGAAAAGTTCTCTCGCCTGCTGGAAAAGAGCGGCCTTGGAGACAAGGTCAACGGCAAATCCGTGGCGATCAAGATGCACGTGGGCTCGGGAATCACGTACTCCACGATTCCGCCGGTCTTTGTGCGCAAGCTGGTGGACTTCGTGCACAAGCACGGCGGCGACTGCTTCATCACGGACCACTACGTCTACCGCCGCCATCCGGAGGAGCGCGGCTACACGGAGAGCAACCTGGGTTGCCCGGTCTTGGACGATTGCGGGCATCTGGGCAAGTACTTCTACACCAAGGAAGTGAACTTTAAGACCTTCCGGCACGTGGATGTCGCGGGTCTGATCCACGATGCGGACTTCCTGATCGATTTCTCCCACGTCAAGGGGCACGGCGCTTGCGGCTTTGGCGGTGCGTGCAAGAACATTGCCATGGGGTGTGTGACGGACCGCACTCGGCACGAAATTCACGCCCTGGAGGGCGGCCTGGTTTGGAACGCGGAGAAGTGCGTGCACTGCGGGAAGTGCATCGACGCGTGCAACCACTACGCCAATTCCTTTGACAAGGACAACAAGTACAGCGTCAACTATCACCACTGCACCATGTGCCAGCACTGCTTGAAGGTCTGTCCCGTGGGCGCCATCACGCTGGACAGCCACGACTACGCGGACTTCCAGACGGGCATGGCGGTGTGCACGAAGGCGGTTCTGGACACCTTCGCCCCGGGCAACGCCTACTACATCAACGTCCTGACGAGCATCACCGCGCTTTGCGACTGCTGGGGCATGACCACGCCTTCTTTGGTTCCGGACATCGGCATCATGGCTTCGGACGACATCGTGGCCATCGAGCGCGCCTGCCTGGACGCCATCAAGATGGAGGATTTGATTCCCGCAGGCGTTCCGGCTGGCATGGAGCTTTCCGGACACGGCCATCTCTTCGAGCAGCTGCACGGTAAGAATCCCTACATCCAGCTGGAGAAGCTGGAGGCGCAGGGTCTGGGCACGCAGGAATACACCACCACGATTGTCAAGTAAGGAAAGAAATGCAAGGAGAGGGAAGGCGGTTGCCTTCCCTCTCCTTGTGTTTGCGGTGTCCGCATCAGCAGAAGGGCTGAACGCCGCGGACGGCTTCGGCGGCGTCGATGCGCGCGTCGCCGTTGTCGATGTCGAGCAGGGCATAGCGGTCATTGCCCATGCCGAGCTCCTTCATGTAGGAGAGCTGGCGCAGCCCATGTCGGGACTCCATGCGGCGGACGAGGTCGCGGTGGTCCTTGGGCGGGAGGGCATAGACGAGGTCGACGCTCGCCTGGTCCACGGCGAGGATGTCCGTCGAGGCGACGATGCCGATATTGGGGGTGACGACCGGCGCCGCCGCAACGCCCTCACAGTCGCAGGAGACGGACATATTCCGCAGGACGTTGACAAAGGTTATCCGGCTGGCAAAGTGGTCCACGACCGCCTTTGCCGACTCGACCATGCGCTCCATGAACTCTTCGCGGGCGATGTCCCACATGTTAGGAGAGCCCGGCGTCGTATGGATCATGGCCTTGCCGATGCGGCCGTCCGCGCACCCGATGCCGATGTTCTTTGCGGAGCCACCAAATCCGCCCTGGGTATGTCCCTTGAAATGCGTGAGCACCAGGAGCGAATCGTACCTCGTGATATGGCCGCCCATACTCATATCATCAAACCATTTGCCGCCCTGGACGGGCAGGCGGACCGTTCCCTCTTCGTCGAGGATGTCCACCGGGCAGAAGGTCCAGCCGTTGATCTCCAGCGTCCGTCTGTGCTCGGCTGTGGTATAGCGATCCCCGCTATAATAGGTATTCGTCTCGACGATGGATGCGCCGGACAGATCCTTTTCCAGGAGGGTCTGCACCCAGGGCCTGGGCAGGATGTTGGGGCCGTTCTGCTCCCCGGTGTGGAGCTTGACGGCGACGTTCCCCGTCAGCGGCTCGCGGACGCGGGCAAAGATTTTGCGCAGTCCCTCTGCGGAAAGGTCTCTCGTAAAATAGACCGTGGACTCCTCCCCCGTGCGGTTGGCATAGGGAATGTACTTCTCCCCGCCCTTTCCCGGAATGGGTTTTTGCATGGCCATGATGAATTCCCTCCTCTTGGATGCCGGGCCAAATGCGCTCGGTTCTTTTCTATAGGATACACCTTGGAGCAGGTCCCATGTCAACCCCTGCTTTTCTGCCGAGACAAGAGGCGCGCGCAGCAAACGGCTCCGCCGGATGGCGGTGCCG
>JBMNOF010000092.1:0-7481 GCA_050942925.1 Candidatus Spyradocola sp. | reverse complement strand
TTGCGCACGGTCAGATCCCCCTGCACCGCGACCTCCCCTTCGAGCGCGACGAGCGCGCAGCGCTCGTCCGCCAGGGCCGCGCGCAGCTCCGCCTCGGTGGAGACGGTGCGCGCGCCCTCCCGCGCGTTCCGCCGGAAAGCCGCGATGCGGCCCGCGTTCTCCCCGGACGCGTAGTCCGCGGGGAGGGCCAGCGCGTCCCCGCGCCCGGCCAGGATCAGGCCGTTGTTGTACAGCGCGGCCTGCTCGTCCAGGAGGAGCGCCGCGCCGCCGCTCGTCGCCTCCAGATACCCGTTGTTCTCCAGCCGGCCGCCGCTCTGGACCGCGATGCGGCCGGAATTGTACAGGCCGCTCTGGATCTCCAGCGTCGCGCCGCGGGCGACGTCCACCTGTCCCTCGTTGCAAAAGCGCCGGGTGCAGCCCAGCGTGAGCCGCCCCTCCGACCCGACGTCGAGCCGACCCGCGTTGACCGCGGTTCCGCACAGGAGGTCCAGGTAGGCCTCCTCCCCCGCCCCGCGCAGGGCGATCGTGCCCTGGTTGTACAGGTCGGTGCGGAGCAGCTGCGCGCCGCTGGAGATCTCCACCGTCCCCAGGTTCAGAAGCGCGCCCGGGCAGTCCAGGAAGAGATCCCCGCAGATGTATCCGAAGTTGACCAGCGCGCAGACATCCGCATAGGCGTCCTCGTCCCAATCCCCGGCGCCGATGCCGCACCGGATCGTGCCGCGGTTGACCAGGGTTGCGCCGTCCAGCAGCAGGCCCCGCTCCCCGACGTCCTCCGCCTGCGCCAGGGTCGCGCCCTCGGCCACGAGCAGGGGCACGCGGCTGACCACCTGCCCGCGCAGGCGCACCTCCCCTTCCACGATGACGGCCGCGGTCTCCGGGGATTCCAGCGCCTGGCAGAGGTCCGCATAGCTCGAAACGCGCACGGCCTCCGCAAACAGCGCCGCCTCGTCCACGCAGAGGAAGCGCGCGCCGCCCGCCGGGTCGCCGTACGTCCACCCGTCCAGCTCCGCGCGGCCGCCGGGCTCCACGGTGAGGCTCTCCTCCGCCGCCAGGAAGACCGCACCCGATCCGGTGAGCTCGCCCGTCGCCCCGACGGCGATCGCGCCGCCTTCCGCCGCGCGCACAAGGCCCATCCCGGTCCGGAACCGGCCCTCCACGCGCAACAGGCCGCCCGGGCCGACGGTGAGGGAGCCGAGGCTGAAGAGCTCCGCCCCCTCCTCCACGCACAGGGGCTTTGTCACCTCCATCGGTCCGTCCGCGACCGCAATGCTGCAGCCCGCGGGCACGACCACCGCGGAAACGCCCGCGTCCGCCAGGGCCGCGCGCAGCTCCGCCTCCCCCGCCTCCGGCCCGAGCACGGCGGCGTCCGCCTGCGCGCCGGGCGCCAGGGCGGGCGCGTCTGCCGGGGACTCTCCTCGCAGGAGGGGAAGAAATACCAGCACAAGGGCCAACAGCAGCACCGCTGCCGCCGCGCCGGCCCCCGCAAACCGCGCCCACCGCGGAATGCGCACGCCCCGCGCCGCAGAAGCCGGCCGGGGGCCCGACTCGGGCTGAGGGACGGACTCCGTCTGGGGGCCCGACTCGGGCCGGGGGACGGACTCCGTCTGGGGGGCGGACTCCGGCTGGGGGGCGGACTCCGGCCGGGGGCCCGACTCCGTCTGGGGGCCCAACTCGGGCCGGGGGACCGACTCGGGCCGGGGGACCGACTCGGGCCGGGGGACCGACTCCGTCTGGGGGGAACCGTAGAGGGCCGCGTGCAGTTCTTCCATGGAGCGGAAGCGCTGGTGTTGGCGCAGGCCCATGCCGCGCAGCAGGGCCTTCTCCTGGCGGTCGGTGAGGGCGACGCCGAGCTTGCGGGGCTGGATGAGCTCGTCCTCGACCATGCGGTCCAGGGCCTGGGGCGGCACCCGGCCGGTGAGGCAGAAGTAGATGGTCGCGGAGAGGGCGTAGACGTCGGTCCAAGGGCCCTGACCGCGGTACTGGTACTGTTCGATGGGGGCGTAGCCGTGCTTGAGGGCGATGGTCATGGTGCGGCTGCCCTCGAGGGACTCCCGCGCGCAGCCAAAGTCCAGCAGGCGCACGGCGCCGTGCTCGAGCATGAGGTTGTCCGGGCTGATGTCGCGGTGGATGAGGCCCATCTTGTGCATGGCGCCCAGCGCGCCAAAGAGCGGCTCGATCAACCGCAGCAGCTCCCCGGCCTCGATGCGGCCGCCCTTTTGGCGCACCAGCTCCTTGAAGGTGGTGCCGTCCAGGTACTCCATGACGATGTAGGCGGTGTCGTTCTCCTCGAAAAAGTCGCGCACGCCGGCGATCTCCGGCGTTTTGTCCATCTTGGCCATGGTCCGCGCCTCGGTGAGGAAGCGCGCCTTGCCGCTCTCAAAGCCGCCCATGCCGGGGTAGTGGCTGACGAGCAGGCTCTCCTGCGCGCGGCGGGAGACCAGGGTCACGGGGAAATACTCCTTGATGGCGACGCGGAGCTCCAGGCGCAGGTCGCAGCCGATGTAGGTGATCCCAAAGCCGCCCTCGCCCAGGACCCGGCCGACCAGGTAGCGGTCCAGGAGCAGGGTGCCGGGGGGCAGGTGGTGCGGGGCGGGAACATAGGCGCCGTCGGTGAGGCCACAGTGGGGACAGCGCTCGCCCGGCGCGGTCGGCGTCATGCAATAAGGACAATAGGCCGTGTTCTGCACTGCGTTCTCCCCTTTCAAAGCCGGACTTTTCTCCATTATAATCTCTCCTGCGCAATCCCACAAGCGGGACCCGTCAATCCGGGATGTTGCCCAGGAAGTACAGGTAGAAGGTCTCGTCTCCGTCGTAGTAGGCGCCGACGCCGATCTGCTCGAGGTAGCCGTCCTCCTTGGAGGCGGTCCAGTTCTCGGCGGTCTCGCTCATCTCCTCCAGGACCACGTCGTCGTTCTCGGCCTTTCCAAAGCGGGAATAGGCGTGGTCCCACTCCGCGCCGACCTCGTCCAGCGCCGTGCTCCACTCCGATCCGTCCGGACGCTCGGAGAGGCTGTAGTTCTCGGTGAGCTCCTCGGCGCGCAGGGCTGCGGCCTCGGTATAGGCGCGGTCGGGCAGGATCTGCGGCGCGCCGACCTCGCGCTGGCTGTTGATGAGGTAGGCCGTGGCGCAGGTGAGGTACCAGTCAAAGGCGAAGGTGGACTTCTCGGTCTCCTTGACGGACCAATTCGCGCGCGTGAGCAGCTCATAGGGGAAGCCCGCGAGGTTCGAAAGCTGGATGGAGATCCCCTCGGCGTCCGCGTCCACGTCCTCAAGCGCCGCGCTCTCGACCCACACCACGGGGTAGCCGAGCACCTCGTCGGGAAGGACGATCTCGGAGACGTCCGCGGGCACGCTCAGGAGCACGGCCTCCTCCTGGTCCGTGATGCCGTAGATCAGGCCCTGGTCGTCCACGTCGAGGTAGCGCAGGCTGCCGGCGCCGGTCTCCATGTTCTTATTATAGATCTTGCAGTCCTCGGGCAGGTCCCAATCGGCGGGGTTGGCCGCGTTCTGCAGGCGCAGGACGCTGCGCAGCTCCGTGCAGCCGGAAAAGGCGCTGGCGGGCGCGTCGAGCGCCGAATAGACGTACAGGTCCCGGATCGCGCTGTCGGCAAAGGCGGACTCGCCCAGGGTTTGCAGGGACTCGGGCAGGTAGAGGGACTCCACCGGGCTTCCCTGGAAGGCCTCGTCGGCGATGGCGACGACGGGGAAGCCGAGGACCTCGCTGGGGAGCTCCAGGAGGGTCTCCTCGCCCGCGTAGCCGGTGAGGGTGACCTGGCTGTCGACGATCTCATAGAGGACGCCGTTCTCCGTTTCGCCGGTGAGGGGCGCGGCGGTCGGCGCAGGGCTCGGCGCGGCGCTCGGCGTGCCGGCCGCGCCTCCGTCCAGGGCGGGCGCGCCCTGCAGGCCGCCCGAAGTGGCCACGGGGTTTGCGGGGGCGCCGCCCAGGACGTCGTCCGCCGGGCTGCGCGCGGCGTAGATCGCCGCGGCGGACAGGCCGACGACCAGCACGAGCCCGGCGGCGGCCGCGCCGAGGAGCCAGCCCTTTGTGCGGCGGCTCCAGGCCTTGACGGGCGCGCTCTTTTCGGGCTCCTTGGCCCAGTCCTCGCTGCCGAAGAGCTTGCTGGCGAACTGGTCCACGCTGCCGGGGCGGGACCTGGGCTGCACCTCCAGGCCCCAGAGCAGGGCGCTCTCCTGTTCGGGGGTGAGGTCCGCGCCCAGCGAGGTCGGGGGCTGGAGGGTATCCTTCTCCAGGCGGTCCACAGCGCTGGGCGGCATGACGCCGGTGAGGCAGTAATCGATCGTGGCCGAGAGGGCGTAGATGTCGGTGACCGGGCCCTGGCCGCGCGTCTGGTACTGCTCCACGGGCGCAAAGCCGTGCTTGAGCACGACGTTCATGGAGTGGCCGTCCTCCATGGACCGGGCGCAGCCGAAGTCCAGGAGCTTGAGGGTGTTGTCGGGCATCCACATGATGTTATCGGGGCTGATGTCCCGGTGGATCACGCCCGAGGCGTGCAGCGTGCACAGGTCCCGCAGGAGGGGCCGCAGCAGGGGCAGGAGGACCTGGGCCGACAGGCGGCCCTCCTGCTTGCACTTCTGCTGCAGGGTGACGCCGTCCAGGTACTCCATGACGAGATAGACGGTATTGTTGGCGCGGAAAAAGTCGAGCACGCGCACGACCGAGGGCAGGTTGTCCTGGTGCGCGAGGAGCTTGGCCTCCTCCAGGAAGCTCTCCTGCGCGCGGGCGAGGATCTGCTCTGCGCCGGGCTTGGGCTCGACCGTCACGTGGTCGGCGCCGCGGCGGGCGCACTGGATGGGGAAGCACTCCTTGATCGCCACGCGCGTGCCGGTGGAGACCTCGCGGGCGATGTAGGTGATGCCAAATCCGCCCTGGCCCAGGGCCGCGCCCAGGGCGTAGACGCGCAAGCCGCCGCTGCCGGTCAGGGGCGTCTGCAGGGGAAGGTGCCCGGGCTTGATCGGATAGTCGACGGGCTTTCCGCAGTGGGCGCAGCGGGGGCCGGAGACCGGGCGCATGCAGTGCGGGCAGTAATCCATATCACATTCCTCCTTTTCGAGTGATCACGAAGCGCTCCCGGTCGGAGCCGAGGGTGAACCGGTCGCCCACGTGCAGTTCGACCGTCTGGCCGGCGGCGATCCGCTGCCCGCCCGCCAGGTAGGTGCCATAGGTGGAGCCGAGGTCCTTGAGGAACACGCGCCCCTCCTTTTCGGCCAGGACGCAGTGCACGCCGCTGATGCCCTGGGTTCCCTCGGGAAAGACCAGGTCATTGCGGGCGGGGTCGCGGCCGATGCGCACCTGGCCGCGCAGGGCAAAGCGGCGGCCGGCAAAGGCGCCCGCCTCGCACTGGAAGCGCAGGGCGGCATCCGCCTGCGGCGCAGGGGGAACGCGGGCCGGGGCCGTCTTGCGCCCGCCCCGCCTGCGGAGCAGGAGCACGGCGGTCGCCGCCGCGGCCGATGCCACCGCCGCGAGCGCCAGGGCGAGCACCAGCGCGAGCGAGGGGCCGGCGGGGTAGACGTCGTAGGCGATGCCCAGGGAATCCAGCGCATCCTTGGCGTACTGGACGCGCAGGGCGTAATAGGCCTCGGTCACGTGCTGCTCGCCCGGGTCATAGCCCCAGGTGTTGATGCCCACCACCGTGCCGGTTTCGTCCACGAGCGGGCCGCCGGAGTTCCCCCCGTTGATGACGCTGGTGATCTGGATCACGCGGCCGGTGCCGGTGTCGGCCAGGACGTCCACCGCGTCAAAGAAGCGGGCGACCGTGCCGCCGGTGACGGTTATGTCGTCGATGCCGGCCAGCAAATAGCCCTCGTTCGTGGCCTCGTCCGAGAGCAGGGGGTAGCCCAGGGCCGTGACGGGGTCGTTGACCTGCAAGCTGCTCTCCTCCGCCTGGAGGGCCAGGGCCACGCGCCCGGGGACGGGCTCCGCCGCGCGCAGCACGGCCACGTCCTCCGCCTCGGCGCTCCCGGCGTAGATCACGGTGCAGGGCACGGCGCGGCTGGCGTCCAGCGCCCCGCTCCCGCGGTTATAGGCATAGTTGTCCAGGAGCAGGTACACGCCGGTGATCTCGTATTCCACGACCACGGAGGCGCCGTTCACTTCGAGCCTCTGCGTCTCCTCCGGGGTCACGACGTGGCGGTTGGTGACAAAGACGTCCGTCTCCTCGCCCGCGCTGCCCACGCCAAAGGCGCTGCCGACGTACGTCAGGTTGGGCAGCGTGCCGACGTAGGCGCCGGTAGCGGGGTCGTAGCAATTCGCGTTGGCCAGAACGAGCACGCGGGCGACGCCCTCGCGCGCCGCATTGGGCGTTCGGGCCGCGCTCCCGCAGCCCGAGAGGACGAGGCAGGCGGCGAGGACCACCGCCGCAAGGAGGCAAAGGCTTCTCCGTTTTCGCATAAGCAGGTTCCCCTTTCCATGGTTTTGGGTTCGGCCGGGGTTCTCACGCCCCGGCTTCCGCCGCGGGGCGCATCTCCAGGAGGATGGCGGTATAGTTGTCCTGCGTGGGGTAGTTCTTCTCCTGGATGGCGCTGCGCAGCGCGTCGGCCGCCGCTTCGGCGGGCAGGGCGAGCGCCGCGCGGATTTCCTCGGGCGTCAGGGCGTTGTAGACGCCGTCGCTCATGAGGAGCAGGCGGTCGCCGGCGCGCAGCTCCAGCGGCTGCGCGGGAAGGTCGATGTAGCGCAGGCGGCCCATGCCCAGGTAGCTCGTCAGGCCCCCGGCCTGGGGGTGCGTCCAGGCCGCCTGGACGCTGCCCGCGCCGTTGACCGCGTCCAGCGCGAGCTCCTCGCGGTAGACGTGCTCCCGGTTGAGGGGAAGGAGCGCGCCGTCCCGCAGGAGCGCGGCGCGGCTGTCCCCGACGGACAGGAGGGACAGCCGCCCCTCCCGTATGAGGCCCGCCAGGAGCGTGGTGCCGCTCCGCCCCAGGCCCTCCGGCCCGAGCAGCCGGTTGACCGCGGCGTTGGCCCGCGCCAGGCACTGGAGCAGCACCTGCTCCGGCGTGCCCTGCACGGTGAGGAAGGCCTCCTGCATGGCCGCGGCGGCGGTCTGGCTGACCAGGTCCCCGTCGGACAGGCCGCCCATGCCGTCCGCCACGACCGCGAGCAGGCCGCGCTCCTGCCAGGTCGACTCCGCCGACAGCGCGAAGCTGTCCTGCTGGTACTTGCGCGCGCCCTGCTCGTGCACGCGGCCGACGCACAGCGTCCAGGCCCCGCGCGGGACGGGCGTCGGCGCGGGGGGCTCCAGCTCCACCGTGCGGCCGCACATGCGCGCCCGGCGCGAGCGTCGCAGGCGGCGCACCAGGGCGGTTGCGCCCGCCGCGAGCAGCAATACAAGGAGCATGGACGCGCAGCCCAGGCCAAAGGCCGTCAGGGAATCGATCTGGACGACCTGGACGGGCGCGGCGGTCTCCTGGCGCATCTCCTCCTCGGCCGGAAGGGCGGGGGTTGGGCTCGGGGCCACGGAAGCGCTGAC
>JBMNOF010000091.1:0-7509 GCA_050942925.1 Candidatus Spyradocola sp. | reverse complement strand
CCTGCGCATGCTCTCCCAGGGCGTCAAGGTCTGCGTGGAGTGCAGCGTCATGGCCCTGGACGCCGGGGTCCTGCCCTACGGCGAGGCGGTCGTGGCGGTTGGCGGCACGGGCCACGGCGCGGATACGGCCTGTACGCTCACGCCCGCCGGCGCGAATGCGATTTTGGATTGTAAAATTCACGAAATTCTCTGCAAACCCTCTTGACGAATGCCCAGAAACCCGATATAATTCTTCCTGTTGTGAGAATTCTCTCGTGCGCCTAAGACAGCGAGTGCTCCGCATGGCCGGAGCGTAAAGGGAAGCCGCTCGCCGAGGACATGATGGAGTGCTGAATCTGCGCGCATGCGCTTTTCGTGCCCTCGTGCCTTCCACCAGGCGCGAGGGCTTTCTTTACGGCAAACTGCCGGCCCCCTTCCGCTTTGGGTCCGGCGGAAAAGGAAAGTGAGGTGGAAACAACCATGTCCAAGAACTATGAGAGCAAGGCAGCGATCATCGAGGAGATCAAGACCCTCGCGGATACCTGCCAGTCTGCCGTCGTGGTCGACTACCGCGGCCTGACCGTGGAAGAGGATACCGCCCTGCGCAAGAAGTTCCGTGAGAGCGGCGTCACCTACCGCGTCCTCAAGAACACCTACATCAAGCGCGCGGTTGGCGAGCTGGGCATCACCGGCCTGGACGAGCATCTCAACGGCCCCACGGCTGTTGCCTTCGGCATGACCGATCCCGCGGCTCCCGCCAAGATCATCAAGGAGTTCATGGCGGACAAGAAGAAGATGACCGTCAAGTGCGGCTTGGTCGACAAGCAGGTCATCGATCCCAAGGGCGTCGAGGCTCTGGCGGATCTGCCTTCCAGGGAGGTCCTCATCGCCAAGATGCTGGGCAGCATGAACGCGCCCATCACGGGCCTCGTCTCCGTGCTCGGCGGCACCATCCGCAAGCTGCTCTACGCGCTCAACGCCGTGGCCGATGCCAAGGGCGAGAACGCTGCGTAATCACCCCCGAAATCACCGCTATAATTTGAATGGAGGAAATGAACAATGACCCGTGAAGAAATGATTTCCGCGATTGAGTCCATGACGGTTCTCGAGCTCAACGAGCTCGTCAAGGCCCTGGAGGAGAAGTTCGGCGTTTCCGCCGCTGCTCCCGTTGCTGTTGCTGCGGCTCCCGCTGCCGGTGGCGCTGCTGCCCCCGCCGCTGAGGAGAAGACCGAGTTCGACGTCATCCTGAAGGAAGCCGGCGCCGAGAAGATCAAGGTCATCAAGGCCGTCCGCGAGGTTGTCTCCGGCCTGGGCCTGAAGGAAGCCAAGGAGATCGTCGATGGCGCTCCCAAGACCCTCAAGGAGGGTGTCTCCAAGGACGAGGCCGAGAAGATCAAGGCCAAGTTCGCCGAGGTTGGCGCGACCGTCGAGATCAAGTAATCTCACGCTTGCAAGCAAGGGGAGCTGTGCGGCTGTTTGCCGTGCAGCTCCCCTTTTTGGATTATTTTTGGGGAGGAATTGCGATGGAAGAGATGTCTGCCTTCTTTGCCGCGCGCGTGGAGGGCTACGACGCGCACATGCTGCAGGACGTCGAGGGCTGCCGGGAGGGCTACGCCGCCCTGGCCGAGGCCCTGCCGCAGGGCGCGCGCGACGTGCTGGACTTGGGCTGCGGAACGGGCCTGGAGCTGGACGCCCTCTTTGCCCGGCAGCCGGACCTGCGCGTGACCGGGATAGACCTGACGCAGGCCATGCTCGACGTGCTGCGGGCCAAGCACCCGGTCCGCGCCCTGCGCCTGCTCTGCGCCGACTACTTTGCCGTGGACTTTGGCCGCGCCGCCTTTGACGCCGCCGTGTCGTTTGAATCCCTGCACCACTTTCCCGCGGAGCGGAAGCGCGCGCTCTATCGCCGCGTGTGCGAGGCGCTGCGCCCCGGCGGGGTCTTTCTCCTCGGGGACTACATGGTCGAAACCGAGGCGGAGGCCGAAGACCTTGCCCGCAGGGCCGCCCAGCTCCGGGCCGAGGCCGGAACGCCGGACGCCGCCATCGTCCACCTGGATACGCCCCTGACGGTCGAAACCGAGAAGGCGCTGCTCCTCCAGGCCGGGTTCTCCGAGGTGGCCTGCCTGCTCCGCAAGGGAAATACCACCCTCCTGCGCGCGCAGCGCGCGTAGGCGGTGACGCCCGCCCGGGGCCGGGATTGACTTTTCCAGACCATTGTGCTACAGTCAGTGGGAGCCGTGCGCCGGAAAAATCCGCGCGCTTCGGCAAAGAAACAAGGGGGATCACAGATAATGGCACAGAAAACCGGTTTTTTGCTCGACCCCGCGTCGGGTTATTTCCGCAACCTCGGCGTGGATGTGATGGCGTTTGACGACATCTATCCCGCCGGCCACCAGTCCGGCGTGAGCATCCTCATGCACGGCCACCGCGTCGCCACCAACGGCGACCTCCGCTTCGAGCAGACGCCCGGCCAGTGGCAGCCCCTGCCCAAGCAGGGCGAGCGCAAGCTCTCCGAGGCGGACAACACCATCACCACCCGCCTGCACTACCCGGATCTGAACAATCACCTCAAGGGCTTTAACCCCATGATCTACCCGGACTGCGTCCTGGACTACCAGGTCAAGGTGGAGGGCAAGGGCGGCTCGGTCGTGGTCACGGTGGACCTGGACGAGCCAATCCCGGAGAAGTTCCTCGGAAAGATCTGCTTTAACATGGAGCTCTTCCCCGGAACGCTGTTCGGCAAGCCCTGGATTCTCGACGACCAGCAGGGCATCTTCCCGCGGCAGCCCAATGCCCCGACCAAGAAGCAGCCCGCCAACTGCGACCTGGCCGGCGGCCTTGCGCCCCTGCCGGACGCCAAGGCCGACCGCGCCCATCTCGAGGCGCGCGAAAAGGGCTATAGCCCCATCGTCGCCGACGACCTCGTCGCCCTGCCGTATGCCTCCGGCCGCCGCTTCACCTGCCGGCCCGACGATCCCTACAACCGCTTCACCGTCGAGAGCCGCACGGGCGACATCCAGCTCTATGACGGCCGCATGAACCACAACAACGGCTGGTTCGTCCTGAGCACCGAGGTGCCCGCCGGCGCGACCAAGGGCGCCATCGAGTGGGTCATCACGCCGAACGTCGTGGAGGATTGGATCTACGCGCCCGTCGTGCAGGTCTCCCAGGTCGGCTATCACCCCGCGCAGAAGAAGCTCGCCATCGTCGAGCTCGACGCCCGCGACGAGAGCCTCGGCTCGGCTGTGCTCGTCCGCCTGGGCGAGACGGGCGAGGAGGTCGTAAAGACCCTGCCCATCCAGAAGTGGGGCAAGTTCCTGCGCTACAACTACCTGCACGTGGACTTCACCGACGTAAAGGCCCCGGGCCTGTACAAGGTGCGCTACGGCGCGTCGGAGTCCTCCCTCTTCCGCATCGCGGAGGACGTCTATGACCGCGGCGTCTGGCAGCCCGTGCTGGAGTACTTCCTGCCCGTGCAGATGTGCCACATGCGCGTCAACGAGAAGTACCGCGTCTGGCACGACCACTGCCACGCGGACGACGCGCGCATGGCCCGCACGGACTTCAACCACGTCGACGGCTATGCCCAGGGCCCGGATACGCTGTGCAAGTACAAGCCCGGCGACGCCGTGCCCGGCCTCAACTGCGGCGGCTGGCACGACGCCGGCGACTACGACCTGCGCGTCGAGAGCCAGGCGGGCGAGAGCTACATCCTGACCCTGGCCTATGAGGCCTTCGGCGTCAACTGGGACGAGACGACCATCGACCAGAAGCGCCACCTCGTCGAGATCCACCAGCCGGACGGCAAGAACGACATCCTGCAGCAGGTGGAGCACGGCATGCTCTCGGTCGTGGGCGCGTACAAGGCGCTGGGACGCCTGTACCGCGGCATCATCGCCAACGGCCTGCGCCAGTACGTGCTCCTGGGCGACCCCGCGGCCATGACCGACGGCGTTGCCGGCAACGAGGACGACCGCTGGGTCTTCACCGAGGACAACCCGCCGCGCGAGCTGACCACCGCCGCGCAGCTGGCCGCCTGCGCCCGCGCGCTCAAGGGCTTCAACGACGGGCTCTCCGCCGACGCCCTAGACGCCGCGCGCAAGCTCTATGACGTCACCCGCGTCGAGGACGACGCCGCGCGCCGCGCCAAGGTCCACGCCGCGGCCGAGCTCCTGCTGACCACCGGCGAGGAGAAGTACCGCGCCTTCCTGCTGGAGAATGTGGACTTCATCGCGGAAAACGCCAAGACCGTGGGCTGGATCGCCTGCCGTGTGATCGACGCGGTCCACGACGAGGCCTTCACCGCCGCCCTTCGCAAGGCCATGGAGGCCCTGAAGAAGGACATGGACGAGCTCAGCGCGGAGACGCCCTACGGCATCCCGTACCGGCCCTACATCTGGGGCGCGGGCTGGGACATCCAGCGCCTGGGCTTCCAGTACTACTACCTGCAGAAGGCGTTCCCGGACATCTTTGCGCCGGACCTGATGCTCAACGCCCTGAACTTCGTGCTGGGCTGCCATCCGGGCAGCAACACCGCCTCCTTTGCCTCCGGCGTGGGCACGCGCTCCGCAACGGCCGCCTATGGCATCAACCGCGCGGATTGGTCCTACACCCCCGGCGGCGTGGTGTCCGGCACCGCGCTCATTCGCCCGGACTTCCCGGAGCTGTTGGAGTTCCCCTTCCTCTGGCAGCAGACGGAGTACGTGCTGGGCGGCGGTTCCTCGCACTACATGTTCCTGGTCCTGGCTGCGCAGCAGCTCCTGAAGGCCTAACGCACGCGCATTTTTCCAACGGACGCGCCCCCCTTTTCCGCGGGACGCGCCCGTTTTTTGTTTGTTTTCCCGGAAAAATCCGGAAAATGCGCCCCTAGGATACAACTTGGAAATAACTTTGCTTTATACTGAAAGAATCGAGAAGTCTGTACCGAAGCGGGGAGGAGAGGACATGGCAGAAAGGGATCTGCTGATCGTGGAGGATGAAAAGCCCATCGCGGACATCCTGGCCTATGGATTCCGGCGGGAGGGCTTTGCCGTGCGCTGCGCCTATACCGGCGCCGATGGCCTGCGCATGGCGCAGGAGGAGCGCCCGGACCTGGTGCTCCTGGACTGGATGCTGCCGGACCTGAGCGGCGTGGACGTCTGCCGGATGCTGACGGAGACCTATAACGTCCCCATCGTCATGCTCACCGCGCGCAGCAGCGTGGACGACAAGCTCTTGGGCCTGGAGACCGGCGCGGACGACTACATCACCAAGCCCTTTGACCTGCGCGAGGTCGTCGGCCGCGTCCGCGCCATCCTCCGGCGCCTGGACCGCACCGCCGCCCGCGAGGAGGCCGCGCCCGAACGCCTCCTGACCAGCGGCCGGCTCGCCATCTCCGAGCGGGAGTGGTCGGTGCTGCTCGACGGCGAGCGCGTGAGCCTGACCCCCAAGGAGTTCGAGCTCCTGGTCTTCTTCGTCCACCATCCGCGGCAGGTCTTTTCCCGCGAGCAGCTGCTGCAAAACGTCTGGGGCTACGACTTTGAGGGCGACAGCCGCACCGTCGACATCCACGTCCAGCGCCTGCGCAAGAAGCTCGAGCTCGGCGGGCAGCTGCTGACGGTCTTTGGCGTGGGGTATAAGTATGCGCCGCGCGCCTGAGCGCCCGCGCCTGCGCGTCGGCATCCGGTTCCGGCTCACGGTCGGGCTGCTGCTGATCGCCGCGGCCGGCTGCGCCCTGCTCTATGCCCTGGCCATGAACCGGCTCGACCGCAGCGTCGAGGCCAGCGTCACCGAGGACCTGGAGAGCCTGCAAAGCGCCACCACCGTCTACGTGCGCCAGTTCCTCCTGTTGGAGGAGCGCAACAACGACGAGGAGAGCTTCCGCTCCGCGGCCCAGGCCATCGCCGAGGAGCTCTACACCACCAACCGCCGGCCGCTGGCGCTCTATACCCTCTCCGGCGAGTACCTGCTCGGCCTGGGCGGCGCGAACGCCCCCCGACGGCAGGCGGGCGGGGCGGACGCGGCCTTCCAAAGCGCCCTGGAGGGCCGCGCCGCCTACACCCTGCACTACGGCGCGGACCGCACGCTCACGGCGGAGTTCTTCATGCCCCTGACCATCGCGGAGGAGGCCATCGGCCTGATCGCCTACGCGCTGGACTACACCTCGCTCTTCCGGCGCTATGACCAGCTCGCGCACACGCTGCTGCTGGGCACCATGGCCGTGCTCGTGCTCATCTGCGGGGTCGTGCTCCTGTACCTGCACCACATCCTGACGCCCATCCGCCATCTGAGCGGGCTCTCCACGCGCGTGGCCGCGCAGATGCGCAAGGGCGTCCTGCCCGCGCCCGAGGAGCCGGAGCGCCGCGGCGGCCGCCACGCCCCCCGCAAGGCGCGCCGGCCCGCGCTCCTGCGGGACGAGGTCTCCGAGCTCTCCGAGAACTACGACAGGATGCTGCGCACCGTGGGCGAGCAGTTCACCCGCATCCAGGAGGACCGCGTGCGCATCCTCCAGCTCCTGGACAGCCGCCAGGCCTTCTATAACAACGTCACCCATGAGCTCAAGACCCCGCTGACCACCATCCAGGGCTATGCCCAGCTCCTGGAGCAGGCGGGCGCGGGCGACGAAGAGCTCTTTTCCCGGGGGCTTGCCCACATCCAGCACGAGAGCGCGCGCCTGCACCGCATGGTCATCCAGCTCCTGGAGATGAGCGACATCGACCGCAGCGCCCCGCTCGAGCCCGTGGACTGCGCGGCGGTGCTGCGCAGCGTCGCCCAGTCCATGGCCCTAAAGGCCGTGCGCTATGGCTGCTCCATCCGCTTTGCGGGCGAGGACGCCCTGCCCATCCGCGGCCAGGAGGAGCGCGTGCGCCAGCTCTGCATCAACCTGATCGACAACGCCATCAAGTACGGCGCGCCGGGGGAGACCATCTGGGCGGAGGCCGACCGCAGCGACGGCCGCGCCGTCCTGCGCGTGATCAACCGCGGCCCGGGCTTCTCGGACGAGGAGGCCCAGCGCCTCTTCGAGCCCTTCTACCGCGTGGACAAGGCGCATTCCCGCGAGATGGGCAGCGCAGGGCTCGGCCTGTCCATCTGCAAGAAGATCGTCAAGGAGCACGGCGGGTCCATCCGCGCGCGCAGCCGCGGCGGCTATACGGTCTTTGAGGTCCGCTTCCCGCTCGGCGAGGAAAAACCGGAAGGAGGTGTCCAACCATGAGAAGGGGAACGCGCCTGGCCGCGGCCGCGCTGGCGCTGGGCCTGCTCCCGGGGATGACGGGGTGCTCGGCCCTCGGGCCCCGGGACCGCATGGTCGTCCTGCCCACGCCCGAGCCGGCCCTCGTGGTGGAGGAGGAGGCCGGGGGCGAGGCCTTCACCGTGCGCAGCATCGACCAGTTCGCCTACCGAACGGCCTGCAGCACGGACGGCAACGGCTTCTCCACGCCCATCGCCTTTTCCCAGGGAGACCTCTATATCGTCTACGGCAGCCCGGACGAGCCCGTGACCCTCAAGCGCGTCGATCCGCGCTACGGGTTTTACGAGGAGATCGCAGACCTC
>JBMNOF010000090.1:0-7562 GCA_050942925.1 Candidatus Spyradocola sp. | reverse complement strand
CTGCCCTTCCCTGGGCCGACAGCAACTGGTCCCCGCTATGCTCAGATGATTTCCAGCTCATCCTGCGAGGGCAGGGGCGGCAAAGCGGCGGCAGGGCGGTCCAAATAGAAGTAGGCGACGCTGGAGATGTCGTCCTGCAAGGGCAGGTAGCGGCCGCCGCTGCGCCAGCCGAGCGCCTGGATGGTCACGCGGATGTCCTGGGAGAAGGCGATGGGGTCCGGGATGTGCCAGCGATAGAGTCCAAACCGCGTCTGGGAGCGGTAGACGCCATCCGGGCGCAGGACCTGGCACAGGCCCGTATAGGGCGTGGTAAAGGTCTGGTACTCGTGGGTCTTCTGGTTTTCAAAGTTATAGGAGCCGCAGAAGTAGTCCTCCGTGCCCGTGCCGCAGATGGTGGGGTACTCCCGGTCGCCGTCGAGGAAGAACTTGATCTCTCCCTCTCCCCACCAGCCGCTGTTGTGCACGCCCCAGGCCATATAGGTTCCGGCGTAGACGCCGCGGCCCTCGACCGTGTCCAGCAGGGGGAACTCCTCCTTATAGGGCAAGGGGTTCCGGCGGTGGAACTGGGCGTGGAAGTAGGCGCGGTCCTCCTCCACGGGCTCCAGGGTATAGGTGATCTGGTAATAGACGGTGCAGCGCTCGGCCCCGCGGTTCTCCAGCGTGACGCGCGCGCGGCGGCGGAAGGGCATCTCCCAATAGGAATTGAACGCAGACCCGGGGTTGACGCACACCGCCAGGGAGGAAACCTGGGCGTACTCCCCCCACCCACAGGCAAAGAAATCGCCCAAGGGGCACTCTACGGCCGGGGTCTCGCTGTCGTCCCAATAAAAGCGCAGGATCTGGCTGCGCCAGGCGCCCGTGGGCGTGAGCCAGATGTGGCGGATGACGCCGCTACCCGAGATGTCGGCCAGGGTCAGCGTCTCCCCTGCCTCCAGGTGCAGATAGGGATTGACCTTCCAACCGGTTCCCAAGTCGCGCGCCGCGGCGCGGGCTGTGCCCGACTCCAGGGGCGTGCGCGCGCCGCCGGACTTTTCACCGGTGCGGTTTTCGGGGCTGATGGAGCGCGTCTCAAAGCGCGGCAGGCGCGAAAGGCTTGACAAATCCAACATGGTGTCCCTCCTTGCAAGGCATAGGAATGTATTTGGGGAATTGCCTTCATGGTAGCGCGCGGCGCGCCGCCTGTCAACGCCTTGGCAAAACTTTTTTGCGGCGCGCGCGGGCTGGGTGCTTGACTTTTTCCGGCGTTTCCCCTACGATAAACGTATCCCAAGCCTTACGAAAACTTTACAAATCAACGCGCACAGGAGGGACAAATATGCAGGCATTTCAGATGAATGCGCCGAAGTTTGCGCTCCGCGGCGAGCTGCCCCGCGTGGGCATCCGCCCGACGATCGACGGGCGGCGCAAGGGCATCCGCGAGGGACTGGAGACGCAGACCATGGGCATGGCCAAGGCTGTGGCGGCCCTGATCGAATCGGAGCTCAAGCACCCTTGCGGCCTACCGGTGGAGTGCGTGATCGCGGACACGACCATCGGCGGCTTTGCCGAGGCGGCGGACTGCGACGCCAAGTTTGCCAAGGCGAACGTGGGCCTTACCATCACCGTGACGCCCTGCTGGTGCTACGGTTCGGAGACGATCGACATGGACCCGCTTCGCCCCAAGGCGATCTGGGGCTTTAACGGCACGGAGCGCCCGGGCGCGGTGTACCTGGCCTCGGCGCTGGCCTCCCACAACCAGAAGGGGCTTCCGGCCTTCTCCCTCTACAGCCGGGACGTGCAGGATGCGGGCGACGGCACAATCCCTGCGGACGTGCAGGAAAAGCTCTTGCGCTTTGTCCGCGCGGGGCTCGCGGTGGCGACGATGCGCGGAAAGAGCTACCTGGGCATGGGCGGCATGTCCATGGGCATCGCGGGATCGATCATGAACGCGCCGTTCCTGGAAAAGTACCTCGGCATGCGCATGGAACAGGTGGACATGGTGGAATTCATTCGCCGCTGGGACGAGGGCATCTACGATCACGAGGAATTCGAGCTGGCCAAGGCATGGGTAGACGAATACGTCCGCCTCGGCTGGGACAAGAACCCGGAGGCGCTCCGCCACAGCCCGGAGAAGCAGCGCGAGGTGCTGGAGCAGTGCATCCTGATGACGATGATCGCGCGGGACCTGATGGTGGGCAACGAAAAGCTCGCGGACCTGGGCTTTGTCGAGGAAAGCTGCGGCCACAACGCCATCGCGGCGGGCTTCCAGGGGCAGCGGCAGTGGACCGACCACTTCCCCAACGGGGACATGATGGAAGCGCTGCTCAACTCCTCCTTTGACTGGAACGGCATTCGGGAGCCGATGGTGGTGGCGACGGAGAACGACCACCTGAACGGGCTGGCGATGCTGTTCGGGAAGCTGGTGACGGGCCGGGCACAGGGCTTTGCGGATGTGCGGACCTACTGGAGTCCGGAGGCGATTCAGCGCGTATCCGGCTGGAAGCCGGAGGGCTACGCGGAAAACGGCATGATCCACCTGATCAACTCCGGCTCCGTGACGCTGGAGGCCACCGGCGCCTGCCAGGAGGACGGCAAGCCCGCCATCAAGCCCTGGTGGACGATTGCCCCGGAAGAGGCCAAGGCGTGCCTGGACGAGACACAGTTCTGCTACGGCGACCTATACTACTTCCGCGGGGGCGGATACTCGGCGCACCTGGTCAGCCGCGGCGGTATGCCCGTGACGCTGAGCCGTCTGAACCTCATCGACGGGCTGGGGCCGGTGCTGCAGATTGCGGAGGGCTGGACCTGCGACGTGCCGAAAGACGCGCACGACATCCTGGACAAGCGGACCGACCCGACCTGGCCCACGACCTGGTTTGCCCCGCGGCTCACGGGCGAGGGCGCGTTCACGGACGTCTACTCCGTCATGGCGCACTGGGGCGCGAACCACGGCGCCTTCAGCTATGGCCACATCGGCGCGGATCTGATCACGCTGGCCTCGATGCTGCGCATCCCGGTGTGCATGCACAACGTGGCCCGGGACAAGATCTACCGCCCGAGCATGTGGGACGCGTTTGGGACGATGGATCTGGAAGGCGCCGACTTCCGCGCGTGCGCGGCGCTGGGCCCGATCTACGGCCGCGCATAAATCCCCCTTAAACCGTTACAGATCCATCCATCCAAAGGATCAAGCCGGAAACAAAGTCCCCCTTGACGCAGAATCAAGGGGGACTTTTTCTGCCAAAGTGGAACAGCTTGCGCGCGAAAAAGGGGGAACTCCACTCTGTTTTTGCGCTTCCGCTAAAAAAGATGGGAGAGGCGCCGCTTGGGTGGCGCCTCTCCTCCTCGAAATCAGCCGACTGCTCCATCGTCCTCTTCCGGGATCAGGGGCTCGCCGCTGCTGTCGCTGTTGCTGCTGCTACTCTCGCCCGCGGAGGGGTAGATGTTGCTGTCCGACCCGTCGCCCCCCTCCTGGGGGATTTCGGGCAGGGGGATGTCGCTGTGCTCGGAGCAGTACAGCTCCTGCGGCAGCGTGCCCACCTGCGCGGCAGCCTGCACCTCGGCGGCGCTGTTGTAACCGCGAATGCCGTGGGGGAAGTAGACCGCAAAGCTGGAGTCCGACAGGCTGTCCGCGCCCCAAGAGGAGGGGACCACCTGATAGGCCACGTCCGCGGTGTTCGGGCAGCCCGACCGCGCGATCTTGCCGGTCGTGGTGTCGGTGGGCAGGACCACGTGCAGGTCGCACGTCTCCGTGGGCACGCTGTCGGCGTGGCACCAATCCGTCGTGGGCGGGAAGTCGTCGTCCGCGCGGCAGGCGTCGGTGGCGAGCTTGCCAGTGAGCGAGCAGAGCGTCACGCGCGTGAGGCCCAGGCTCTCCGGATCGTCCTCGATGATCGGCTTGTCCTCCTGGCCGTAAGCCTCGATGATGCGCTCCATGACCGCCTTCCAGATCGGCGCGGCGTCCTTGCCGCCGGTCGCGCCGCTGTAGAGGGATTTGAACTCGTCATGCCCGACCCAGACCGCGCCAGAGAGATAGGGCGTAAAGCCCGCAAAGAACACGCTCTTGTAATCGGAGTGCGTGCCGGTCTTGCCGCCGACGGTCATGCCGTCGATGCGCGCGGTGCGCCCGGTACCGTTCTGCACCGCGTCCACGAGCATGTCCACCAGCATGTAGGCCGTGCCCTCGCGGAAGACCTGCGTCTTGCTCTCCGCCTGCTTGGCCTTCATGTCCAGGATCACGTTGCCGTCCGCGTCGGTGATCTTGGTAAAGGTCAGGGGCTTTTGGTAGGTGCCGGAGTTGGCGACGGTGCCAAAGGCCTGCGCCATCTCGCGCACCGTGATGCCTGAGGAGCCCAGCGCAAGGCCCGAGCCGTCGGCATTGATGTGATCCGGGTCAATCCCCATGGCCGTCAGGTACGAAACGCTGTCCGAAATGCCGACCATCTTCATCAGGGTGTTGGCCGCAACCGTGTTCAGCGAAGCGCGCATGCCGGCGCGCAGCGTGACCATGCCGCGGTAGGTGCCAGAGGTGAAGTTGGAGGGATAGCCCTTGGCCGTGCCCCAGCCCTCGATGGGCACCGGCAGGTTGGAGGAGACGGAGCCGGGCGAATAGCCCTTGTCCAGCGCCGGCCCGTAGACCGCCAGGGGCTTGATGGAAGAGCCGACGGGCATGTTGGAATCGGTCGCGCGGTTGAGCA
The DNA here is from genome assembly GCA_050942925.1 of Candidatus Spyradocola sp. Lineage (GTDB taxonomy): Bacteria > Bacillota > Clostridia > Christensenellales > UBA1750 > Spyradocola. The sequence continues at coordinate 2,886 of JBMNOF010000090.1, read as the reverse complement.
CGAGGAACTGCGTCTGCGGCGTCCGGCTGCCCACCACCGCGCGGATCTCCCCGCTGGTGTAGTCGTAGATCACGCAGGCGGCCTGGGGCTGAATGGCCTGCGTGCTGCTGGCGTATTCGTCCGAAGGATCGGCCAGGGCGGGATAGTCCTCCCAGTTGTAGAGCACATCCTCCACAATGCCCTGGATCACCGGGTCGATCGTGGAGTAGATGTGGTAGCCGCCCTCCTGGATCTCGCGCCGCACGGCGGAGCGGTTCTCGGTCGTGTCCTCCATGCCGCGGTCCGCCAGAAGCTCCGTCACCGCGTCGTCCAGCACCGTCTCCACGGCCGAGGGCATGTCGTACAGGTCGTTGACCGTGGAGTCCTCGACCACGTGCAGGGTGTCCGCCAGCGCCGCGTCATATTCCTCCTTGGTGATGAAGCCGTTGTCGTACATGCACTCCAGCACGTAGTCCGTGCGGTCGTTGATGATGCTCGGCTCGCCCGTTCCGTAGTAGTTGCGGCGCGGGTTGTAGCGGCTGGGGTTGCGGGTGATGGCCGCAAGGGACGCGCACTCGCGCAGCGTAAGCTCCGACAGGTCCTTGTCGTAGTAGTCCTTTGCCGCGGCCTTGACGCCGTAGTTGCTCTCCCCCAAGGGGATGATGTTGAGGTACCACTCCAGGATCTGCTCCTTGGAGTACTCGCTCTCCAGCTCGATGGCCAGGTACGCCTCCTGCAGCTTGCGCTTGTAGCTCTGCTCCGTGGACAGCAGCGTCGTCTTGACCAGCTGCTGGGTGATGGTGGAGCCGCCCTGCGTGCTCTCGTTTTGCAGGTTGGAGACGAACGCGCCGATGATGCGCTTGATGTCGATGCCGTTGTGGGTAAAGAAGCGTGCGTCCTCCACCGCGACAAAGGCGTAGACCAGCTGTTGCGGGATCTCGTCGTAGTAGGCCCAGACGCGGTTCTCCGTGCCCTTGTAGGCGGTGATCAGATCGCCGTTGCAGTCGTAGATGAACGACGTGAGGTTTTGCGTCTCGATCTTGTCGACGTCCAGGTCCGGCGTCGTCTCGTAGTAGCCCTTGGCCACGCCGATCAGCGCGCCAAACCCGCCGACGCCAAAGACCAGCACCACCACGAGCAGAATGCAGACCGCGTGGCAGAGCACCGAGAGAATGAAGTTGGGCTGCTTCTCCCGCGGCTTGAACAGGGAGAAGGAGGGACGGCGCGCCTCGCGGCCGCGGCCCTCGGTTTCAGAAGTATCCTTGTGGTTCTTCAGCATGAAGCTTCCTCCTGGAATCTGGAATGCGCATAGGGGAAATGCGCAGAAGCATAGTATAGTTCGCCAGGGCGCAGGGGTTTTCCTGCAAGGAAAGGGGGAGGTTCCTTGAGAAAGGGGAAAAAAGGCCTGCTGCTGTTGGCGCTTGCCGTCCTGCTGGCGCTGGTTGTGGCCGTGGCGGTGGTCACGGAGGTGAACCTTCGCCCCATCATCCTCAACACAGCCGAGTCGCGCGTGCGCGCCATCGCGCTGGACGCCGTGAACTCCGCCATCGCGCGGAACCTGAGCGCCATCACCTACGAGGACCTCATCCGCGTGGACACGGACGAGCAGGGCCGCGTGACGCTCCTGCAGGCCAACACCGTCAACATGAACCGCATCTCGACCCAAACCGCGCTCACCGCGCAGCAGTATATCGCCGACATCGCGGATCAATCCATCCGCATCTCCATTGGCTCGGCAACCGGCAACCCTCTGCTCGCCGGCCGCGGACCGGAGATGCTGGTCAAGGTCGTGCCCGTCGGCTCGGTTTCCTCGGAGTTCGTCACCGAGTTCCGCGACGCCGGCATCAACCAGACCCGGCACAAGATCTATATCCGCATCCGGGCCAACATGCGCATCGTCATCCCCACGGGCGCGCGCGAGGTCGAGGTTGTCGCCCAGGTGCCCGTCGCCGAGACCGTGATCGTGGGCCAGGTTCCCCAGTCCTACGTCAACGTCGACTCCACGGAGGATATGCTCAACCTCCTGCCCGACATGTCCGGCTCCTGACGCGAGAATTAACCTTGCCATTACCTAAAACGAGCGCCGAAAGCCCTCCGTTTCCCTTTACGCAGGGTGAAAAGATGTGGTATAATGACGGGTAAGCATTTCTAAACGCTCTCGGGAGGGATTAACCGTATGTCCGGACATTCCAAGTGGCATAACATTCAAATGAAAAAGGGCAAGACGGATGCCGCCCGCGGCAAGATCTTCACCAAGATCGGCCGCGAGATCGCCATCGCCGTCAAGGCCGGCGGACCGGACCCGGCGCTCAACGCCAAGCTGCGCGACGTCATCGCCAAGGCGAAGTACAACAACATGCCCAATGACAACATCAACCGTTCCATCAAGAAGGCCTCGGGCGAGGGCCAGAACGAAAACTACAAGGAGGTCACCTACGAGGGCTACGGCCCCGCCGGCACCGCCATCATCGTCGAGTGCATCACCGACAACCTCAACCGCACCGCCTCGGACGTGCGCCACTGCTTTGAGAAGCACGGCGGCTCCCTCGGCGCGACCGGCTGCGTCGCCTGGATGTTCGACCGCAAGGGCATTATCGTCCTGGAGGGCGACAACCTGGACGAGGACGAGGTCATGATGGACGCCATCGACGCCGGCGCCAACGACGTCAGCTTCGACGGCGGCTATGCCGAGATCGAGACCGATCCCAACGGCGTGGAGGCCGTCCGCGAGAAGCTCGAGGGCAAGTACACCATTGCCTCCGCCGAGTCCACCCTCGTGCCCCAGAACACCACCGACCCCGCCGGCGAGGACCTGGAGCGCCTGCAGAAGATCCTGGATATGCTCGAGGATCTGGACGACGTCTCCGAGGTCTACCACAACGCCAACCTGCCGGAGGAAGAAGAGGA
>JBMNOF010000084.1:0-8277 GCA_050942925.1 Candidatus Spyradocola sp. | reverse complement strand
AATGAATGCATATATTGAGATTTTGTCTTATGATAAAATCATCAGTGATGCACAAAAGCGAAATAAAATCCTGTTTGATAAATTGGGCATTTAAAGAAAGGGATGGAAGCACTAAGCTTCCATCCCTTTTTGCACCTGTTTGTCAGCCGTTAAGTTAGTTTGTTTCTGTTACTTCCTTATCAGCGTTCACCAAAAGCAGGCGCTCTTTTTTTCTGCCCAAAGACACACCGCCCCCGCTTTTCCCCTTCCCTATTGACAGCCGCCGCCCGTGGCGCTATACTTTGTATAGATATTTAGTATTACTAAGTAGTCAGAAAGGAGGCCTATGCTTGAACGACAAATTCGTTCGCCAGTTCAAGAAGGGTGCGCTGGAGATGATCCTGCTGCGCCTGATCGCGCAGGAGGAGACGTATGGCTATGCGCTTCTGGACGCGCTCAACCGCGGCGGCGCACAGGTCCTGGGCTATGCGCGGGAGGGCACGGTCTACCCCATCCTCTACCGGCTCGAGGAGGCGGGGCTGATCCGCTGCCGGATCGCGCCCGCTGCGGGGAATGGCGGCACGCGAAAATACTATTCCATCACGCCTGCGGGCGAGCAGGCCCTGCGCGAGCGCATCGCCTTTTGGCGGGAATACGCGGCCTGCATCGAGGGGTTCTTGGGAGAAGAAGGAGGCATTTCAACGTGAAAGAGCAATACATTGCGCAGGTTCTTCGGGCGTTGCCCCGGTCCCGCCGCGCGGCCGTTCGCCGCGACCTGGAGGAGATCTTCTCCGGCGCGCAGGCCCGCGGAGAGAGCGAGGCGCAGGTCCTCGAGCGACTCGGCCCTCCGGCGGACTTTGCCCGCGGGGCGGCGCCCGCCGCCCGTCCCCGCCGCGGGAGCGCTATCGGGTTCGCCCTTTGCAGCGCGGCGGCCGTGCTGATCCTGGGCGCGAGTGCTGCCGCGCAGATCGGCCGGAGCCGATTCCCCGCGGACGCCATCGGGGGCGCGGAGGGCATGACCGGCATCCGCGTGGAAGGCAGCTTTGACGCGCTCCCCCTGCTCTGGGTCTTGGGGGCGCTGGCGCTGGCGGCGGCGATCGCCCTGGGCGTCCGCCTCTGGCGTGCCCGCCGCACGGAAGGGGGAGGCGAAGAATGACAAAGCGGATCTTGCTGCTGTCCCTGCTCCTCGCGCTCGCGGTTTTGGCGGGCTGCAGCCAGGCGGCCGAGATGGAGGCGCACACTTGGGAGCTCGTGCGCATACAGGATGCGCAAAGCGGCGACGTGCTCTACTGCCTGCCGGAGGAACAGGCGTCCTGGCCCGCGGCCCAGGCCCTGCCGGAGGAAATGGTCTGCACCGCCCTGGACGGCACGCTGACCCTGACCGGGGAGGAAACGGCGCGCACCGGCGCCTATGCGCCCCTGGAAAACGGGTCGGGCGGCGCGGGGACGAGCCTGTACACCGTTGAGTGGTCGGACGGGGAAAGCGCGCAGGCCATCTGCGGCGTCTCGACGGAGAACGGGGAAGAGGAGCCGGTCCTGCTCCTGCGCGGAGAGGACGAGGTCCTCTACTTCGCCCCCGCGGACGCCTGACCGCCAAAAAAACGCCGGGGCCGGCAAAAGCCGGCCCCATTGGAGCGGAGAATTTTGTGATGAAGCGAGTCCAAATCACCGTTTGGGAGATCCCGCACGACGAGGCGTGGTCCCCCCCTGTTTGCGCTGGCACACGGCGCGGGGCAGGACGTCTTTTACTATGGCGACTGGATTCGCAAGCCGGGCGTGGCCATCTGCTGCTGCAACGATGGCCTGCGCCCGGTCCTGTTCAAGCTCGAGGCGACGGACGAGGAGAGCCGTCCGCACTGAGTGAGGGTCAGACGAGCACGCCGTTGCAGTGGTCGAGCTCGTGCTGGAGGATCTGCGCCGTCCACCCGGTGAAGGTGCGCACGCGCACCTGGAAGGCTTCGTTGCAATAGCGCACCTTGATGCTGCCGTAGCGGCGCACCTGCCGGGTTCCGGGCAGGGACAGGCACCCCTCCTCCGCGGAAAAGGGCGCCTGCGCGCGCATAACCTCGGGATTCAGCAGGAGCAGGCACTTCCCATCGTCGTCCACGACGACGATGCGGCGCAGGACGCCGATCATGTTCGCGGCCATCCCCACGCACGCGCTGCGGTGGGCGCGGAACGTGTCCAGAAGATCCTGCGCGGCGGGCAGGTCCTCCGGCGTCGCGGGCTCGGAGGGGCGGGACAGAAACAGCGGGTCGTGGACAATCTCTCGAATCATGCGTCTTCCTCCCTGTGCCGCGGCACGGCCGCAGCTTCGCCCTCCCCGGCATTCCGGGAAGGTCTTCCCCGACAGTATAGCGCCCGCGGCGCCCCGCTGTCAAAAAAATTGGCTGCGGCCTTGCGCTTTCCCTGCTCTTTCCCCTATAATGGAGAAAAGCGTGCGACCGCTTGAAACAAATAGGGAGGATACGAACATGTTGGATTTGAAACTGGTTGCGGCGACCGATCCGGAGGTCGCGGCGGCAATGGAACTGGAACTGGGCCGCCAGCGCGACCACATCGAGCTGATCGCCTCGGAGAACTTCGTCTCCCCCGCGGTCATGGCGGCCATGGGAAGCCACCTGACGAACAAGTACGCGGAGGGCTATCCCGGAAAGCGCTACTACGGCGGATGCCAGTATGTGGACATCGTGGAAAACCTGGCCCGCGACCGCGCGTGCGAACTCTTCGGCGCGGAGCACGCCAACGTCCAGCCGCACTCCGGCGCGCAGGCGAACATCGCGGTGTACTTCGGCCTGCTCAAGCCCGGCGACACGATCCTGGGCATGAACCTCTCCCACGGCGGCCACCTGACGCACGGCTCCCCCGTGAACCTGTCGGGCAAGTACTTCAACATCCTCCCTTACGGCGTTTCGGAAAAGGACGAGCGCATCGACTATGACGAAGTGCGCCGCCTTGCGCTGGAAAACCATCCCCAGCTCCTGCTGGCGGGCGCCTCGGCCTATCCGCGCGTGATCGATTTTGCGCGCCTTAGCGAGATCGCCAAGGAAGCCGGCTGCCTGTTCATGGTGGACATGGCGCACATCGCGGGCCTGGTGGCGGCGGGGCTGCATCCCAATCCCGTCCCGTATGCGGACATCGTGACCACCACCACCCACAAGACGCTGCGCGGACCGCGCGGCGGCCTCATCCTCTGCAAGAAGGAATACGCCAAGAAGATCGACAGCGCCATCTTCCCCGGCACGCAGGGCGGCCCGCTGATGCACGTCATCGCGGCCAAGGCCGTGTGCCTGAAGGAGGCCATGACCGACGAGTTCAAGGCCTACCAGCAGCAGATCGTCAAGAACGCCGCGGCCATGGCTGCGGAGCTCACCGCGCAGGGCCTGCGCCTGGTCTCCGGCGGCACGGACAACCACCTGATGCTCGTGGACCTCTCCGCGCTGGACGTCACCGGCAAGGAGCTCGAAAAGCGCCTGGACGCCGCGCACATCACCGTCAACAAGAACACCATCCCCTTTGAGACGAAGTCCCCCTTCGTCACCAGCGGCATCCGCATCGGCACGCCCGCGGCAACCTCCCGCGGCATGAAGGAGCCGGAGATGGTGCAGATCGCCAAGTGGATCGCCAAGCTCGCCAAGGAGGGCGACGCCGCCGTCGAGGAAGTCCGCAACGGCGTGCTCGACCTGTGCACGCGCTTCCCGCTCTATCCGGAGGTGTAATCCGCTCGTTCGCAAACGGACCGGCAACTGCGTTGCCGGTCCGTTTTTTTGCCCACGCGGACTTTGCTTTCGTGAAATCTTCCGAAACCCGTCGGATTTGTGATTGACAGCCCCGCAAAGTGGTGATACTATAGGCAGAGAAAACCGATCTATTTGGTCGGGAATCAGTGTCAAAGGCGGTCAGATTTCATGAAGTTATCCACAAAGGGACAGTACGGCGTTCGTGCGATGTACGATTTGGCGCAGCTCTACGGCGGCGCGCCGCAATCGGTCAAGTGCATTGCGGAGCGCCAGGGCATCCCGGAGGCGTACTTGGAGCAGCTGATTGCGCCGCTGCGCCGGGCGGGGCTTGTGCTCTCGATCCGGGGCGCGCAGGGCGGCTACGTTCTGGCGGACAAGCCGGCAAACATCTCCGTGGGAGCGATCCTGCGGGCGCTGGAGGGTCCGTTGGCGGCGACCGAGTGCGTGGTGAGCGAGTGCGAGCACGCAGACGGCTGCGCGATGCACGCGCTTTGGATGCGCATCCACCAGGGCGTCAACCAGGTCATGGACGGCATCTCCTTGCAGGACATGCTCGACGATGCGGCCCAATGCTGCCCGGCGCCGGAATCCTAAACCAAAGAACGGGAGGATACACCCCTATGGAGAGAATCTACCTGGACAATGCGGCGACGACGCGCGTTCGGCCGGAGGTGGCCGAGGCGGTTCTGCCCGCAATGACGGAAGTATATGGCAACGCCTCCAGCGTCCACTCCTTCGGGCGCGAGGCAAAGAAGGCGATCGAGCGGGCGCGCGCGCAGGTTGCGGCCGCCATCGGCGCAAAGAAGGAAGAGATCTACTTCACGGCCGGCGGCTCGGAGTCGGACAACTGGGCGATCAAGGGCGCGGCGCACGCGCTCCGCAAGAAGGGCATGCACATCCTCACCACCGCCATCGAGCACCACGCGGTTCTGCACACCTGCCGGGCGCTGGAAAAGGAGGGCTTTGAAGTCACCTATCTTCCGGTGGACGAGTACGGCCTTGTGACGGCTGCGCAGGTGGAGGCGGCCCTTCGTCCGGACACGATCCTGGTCACGGTCATGGCCGCGAACAACGAAATCGGCACCATCGAGCCCATCGAGGAGATCGGCGCGGTCTGCAAGGCGCACAACGTGCTCTTCCACACGGATGCGGTGCAGGCTGTCGGCCACATGCCGCTGGATGTCAACGCCATGCACATCGACATGCTCTCCCTGTCCGGGCACAAGTTCTACGCGCCCAAGGGCGTGGGCGCGCTCTATCTGCGCACGGGCGTGCACATTGAGAACCTCATCGAGGGCGGCGCGCAGGAGCGCAACCGCCGCGCCGGTACGGAGAACGTGCCCGGAATCGTGGGCATGGGCAAGGCCATTGAGCTGATCACCGCCGAGATGGACGAGGAAAACGCGCGCATTTCGGCCCTGCGCGACCGGCTCATCGCCGGAATCCTGGAAAAGATCCCGGAGTCGCGCCTGAACGGGCATCCGACCAAGCGCCTGCCGGGCAACGTCAACGTCTCCATCCGCTACATCGAGGGCGAGGCGCTTCTGCTCTCGCTGGACATGGCGGGAATCGCGGGCTCCTCGGGCTCGGCGTGCACCTCCGGGTCCCTGGACCCCTCGCACGTGCTCCTGGCCATCGGCCTGCCGCACGAAATCGCGCACGGCTCCCTGCGCCTGACCATCGGCCGGGACAACACGCAGGAGGAGATCGACCGCGTGCTGGAAGAGCTGCCCAAGATCGTCGCGCGCCTGCGCGCCATGTCCCCCCTGTACGACGACCGGAACCGGTAAGCCCTTCCTTTTCAACCCTTTAGATCAAAAGCAGAGGAGAATGGACTCATGTATTCGGAAAAAGTGATGGACCACTTCACCAATCCCCGCAACGTCGGAGAGATCCCGGACGCCTCGGGCGTGGGCACGGTGGGCAACGCCAAGTGCGGCGACATCATGCGCATCTACCTCAAGATTGAAAACGGCATCATCGAGGACGTCAAGTTCAAGACCTTTGGCTGCGGCGCGGCGATCGCCACGAGCTCCATGGCCACCGAGATGGTCAAGGGAAAGTCCATTGAAGAGGCTATGAAGCTGACCAACAAGGCCGTGGCCGAGGCGCTCGATGGGCTGCCGCCGGTCAAGATGCACTGCTCGCTTCTGGCCGAACAGGCGCTCAAGGAAGCGCTGGAGGACTATTTTAAGAAGAACAACCTCCCCTTGCCCGAGGGCTTCGACAAGCCCGACGCCGAGCACGAGGAGCTCCCCGAAGAGGCGTAACGGCCGCTTTCCTTCCAAAATTTTCTTGCCCCAGGATCTGCCAGCATACCGGCAGACTTCCTGGGGCATTTTAGTACCAGTGAAACACGCAATCGGGTGAAGGAGATGGGCGTGCATGAAGCGCATGTCCAAGATCATCGGTCTAACGTCTGTACTGCATGGAACGGGCAGGCGCTTGGGACTGGTGGAGCGCGTCTGCCTGCGCGCCGACGGGCAGGATGTCGCGGGGCTGATTCTTCGGCTCTATGGTCCGATGAGGAGAAAGCGCTTTGCCCCATTTGGAAGCATTGCCTTGTGGGGAGAAGTTGCGGTCGCGGTGCGCACGGTGGAGAAGATCCCCGCCGCCCTGCGCCGCCAGGAGGAAATCCTGGGGCTGACCGTGCTGGATACGTCGGGCGAGCGTCTGGGCTGGGTAACCGACGCGCTCATAGACGAGGAAAGCGGCCGGGTTCTGCACCTGGAAGTGTCCCAAGGCATTGTGGATGACTTCTTGCAGGGCCGCATCCATGTGCGCGATTTCACGATGCGGCCCGGCGGCGTGGTGGCCGTGACGGAGGACGCTGGCGGCGAGGTGCCGCCGGCTGACTCCTGAGGATGAAAGAAGGAGGCGGAAGGCATGATTCTCATGAGGAAGTCGCATCTGGGTCTTGGGATGGCCATGGGCATGATGGCGGGCGCCGCGGCTGTGACCGCAGCGGTTCTCTCCTGCCCGCAGGGGCGCTGCATGGCGCGGCGGGCCGTCAAGCAGGGCAAGCGTCTGGTTCGCCAGCACATCAAGCCCATGCTGGAAAAGTAGGCGCCGTGCGCCTGCTTCCAAACTGCGCGGATGGAAGGGAAATGGAAAAAAATCATCGGGTGGCTGCTGGGCATTGCGCTCCTATTCGTCCTTCGCCGGACGATCGGGCGCATTGCCCTGCTTTTGCTTGTCGCCTCGACCTTGGCCTACCTGCTCTACCCCCTGGAGCGGCTCTTCCGCCAACGGCTCCGCCTTTCCGCGGGCCTGGCCTCTGCCCTGGCCTTTGCCTCGGCCGCACTTGCGATCGGTGTCCTCGCGCTATTTGGCGTGCCGGCGCTCTTGCGCCAGTTCTCGGCCTTGGGGCACAGCGCCCCACAACTCGTCGAGTCCTTTGGGGACCTGCTTAGAGGGCTTTCCGAACGCGCGGCCGCTCTGGGCCTTCCCGAGGAGACGGTCGCCTCCCTGCAAGGCCAGGCGGGCGATCTGCTGACGCGATTCGCGGAGTTCCTCTTCTCCCGGCTGATGCAGGTGGTGGAGGGCGTTTCGAGTCTGGGCTACCTGCTGTTTGCGCCGGTGCTGGCCTTCTACATGCTGCGGGACCGCAACCGGCTCTTCGCCTATTTGACCCGCCTGATCCCCAGCCGCGTGCGCAAGCCGGTGCTGCGCGTGGCGCTTGCCGTGCGCGACGCCATGTCCGCCTATGTCCACGGACAGCTCACGGTCTCCGCCATCACCGGCTCTCTGACCGCCTTGGGCCTGCTGCTGGTGGGCCTTCCCGCATGGCTGGTGCTCGGGCTCGTCATGGCGATCTGCAACCTCATCCCCTACTTCGGCCCCTGGCTGGGGATGATCCCCATCGCCCTCTTCTCCGTGACAGAGGGCCTTCCGGTGTTCCTTGGGGCCATTGCCGTGACGGTGCTCGCCCAGCAGCTGGAGAACCTGGTCGTCTCTCCCCACATCATCGGGGATACGGCGAGCCTGCACCCGGCGCTGGTCGTGCTGTTCCTGATTGCCGGCGGATGGCTCGCCGGACTTCCGGGGATGTTCTACGCCATCCCCACGGCGCTCTCCCTGCGGGCCGCCCTGCGCGCCCTGCGCGACGCTCGCCTGCAAATCTGAGGATTTGGAACGCCGTTTGCGACAGAAGGATACAAAGGATTTGAATTCTTCCTTCCCGTAGTGTATAATGAGAGAAGATGGAACGGGAAGGAGCGCGAGAGGATGGACCAGTTTAACGATACCATGCGGTTTCAGCTTGAAAACGCCGTATCCATGAACGCACACGACATTCTGATGAGCGTCTATGCATCGCTCAAGGAAAAGGGGTACGACCCCATCAATCAGATCGTCGGGTACCTGCTCTCGGGTGACCCGACCTACATCACCAGCTACGGAAACGCGCGCTACCTCATCCGCCAGCTCGAACGCGACGAGCTGCTGGAAGAGTTGGTTCGCTCCTACGTGCTGGATCAGGAATAAGGACGACGGGAGCAAGGGGCGGGGGCGCGGGCGGGGGGGGGCCCCCCCTCGGGTACAGCGCAGGGAAAAACAA
>JBMNOF010000017.1:0-28935 GCA_050942925.1 Candidatus Spyradocola sp. | reverse complement strand
CCGGGGGCCGCCGGCGGCCCGCCCCCGCCCGCCCCCCCGCCCCTCTTAGAGAACAGAGATGGAAAAAACAGTCATCGCCCTGGACGTAGGCAGCGTGCGCATTGGCGTAGCGGCCAGCGACGCGCTGGGCATCACGGCCCAGGCCGTGGAAACCTGGACCCGCAAGGGGCTGGAAAACGATCTTGCGCACTTTGCAGACCTGGCCAGGGCGCGGAACGCGGGCGCGTTCGTGCTGGGGCTTCCCCGCAACATGGACGGAAGCGAGGGCCAGCAGGCCGCGGACACGCGCGCATTCGGCGAGGCGCTCGCCGCGCACACCGGCCTTCCTCTATACTATGTGGACGAGCGGCTCACCAGCGCCAGCGCGCACCTCGCGCTGCACGAGGGCGGGCTCAAGCGCCGCGCGCACAAGGCGGTCGTGGACAAAGTGGCGGCCGTTTTGATTCTGCAAACCTATATGAGCTGTCCGGCCCGCTTTGCGGCCGAAAGGAGGGACACCCCGTGACCGAAGAGATGGACAACATCGTCGTGCTGACCGATGAGGACGGCAACGAGGTGCAGTTTGAGCACGTCGTGACCGTGACCCACAAGAACAAGGAGTACGTCTGCCTCATCCCCATTGAGGGCATCGACTACGGCGAGGACGAGGACGAAAACGCGCTGATCTTCCTGGAGATCATTCCCGGCAAGAACGGCGAGGAGGACGTCTACCAGGGCGTCGAGGACGAAAAGCTGCTCAACGAGCTCTACGCCAAGTACCTGGAGGCCGTCGAGTTCGAGGACGACGAAGAGTAAGGAGCCAAGGGAGGCGCGGGGGATTCTTCCCCCGGCGCCTTTTTTGCGGACAGGGCTCCCCTCCCGGCTTCCGGAGAAGAGAGCCTTGCATCTTCTTTCCAACTGTTGTAAGATGAAAAGAGAGCGCTAGGGCAAGGCTTTTGCCCTTGAAATCCTAAAGAAAGGTGTGTTCATTGCATGGAAAAATACACCATTGGCGTGGACTACGGCACGCTGAGCGGCCGCGCGGTGCTGGTCAACGCCCGCACCGGCCAGGAGCTGGCCGACGCGGTCTATGAGTATCCGCACGCGGTCCTGGACGAGCAGCTCCCCTGCGGGGTCAAGCTCGGCACGGACTGGGCGTTGCAGCACCCGCAGGACTACCTGGACGTGCTCGCCCACACCATCCCGGAGGTTCTGAAAAAGAGCGGCGTCTCCGCGGACGACGTCATCGGCATCGGCACGGACTTTACCGCCTGCACGATTCTCCCCACCAAGCGCGACGGCACGCCGCTTTGCTTCCTCCCGGAGTACGAGCGCGAGCCCCACGCCTACGTCAAGCTCTGGAAACACCACGCGGCGCAGGACAAGGCCAACCGCCTCAACGAGATTGCCGAGGCCCGCGGCGAAAAGTGGCTGAAAAACTATGGCGGCAAGATCAGCAGCGAGTGGGCCATCCCCAAGATCTGGCAGGTGCTGGACGAGGCGCCGGAGATCTACGCGGCGGCCGACCGCTTCATCGAGGCGGCGGACTGGATCATTTGGCAGCTGTGCGGAAAGGAGACCCGCAACAGCTGCACCGCCGGATACAAGGAGATCTGGAACAAGAAGACCGGCTACCCGAGCCCGGACTTCTTTAAGGCCCTGGACCCCCGCCTGGAGAACGTCGTCGCGGACAAGCTCGGCACGGTCATCACCCCCTTGGGCAGCCGCGCGGGCAGCCTGACGGAGGCCGCCGCCAAGCTCACCGGCCTGCGTCCCGGCATTGCCGTTGCCGTGGGCAACGTCGACGCGCACGTCTGCGTTCCGGCGGTGGGCATCGACGGCCCGGCCAAGATGCTGGCCATCATGGGCACCTCGACCTGCCACATCATGATGGGCACCGAGGAAAAGCAGGTTCCCGGCATGTGCGGCGTCGTCGAGGACGGCGTCATGCCCGGCTACTTCGGCTACGAGGCCGGCCAGAGCTGCGTGGGCGACCACTTCGCCTGGTTCGTGGAAAACTGCGTGCCCGCCGCCTACGCGGCGGAGGCCAAGGCCCAGGGCAAGAACATCCACGTGTACCTGACCGAAAAGGCGGAAACGCTCGCCCCCGGCCAGAGCGGCCTGCTCGCGCTGGATTGGTGGAACGGCAACCGCTCGGTCCTGGTCGACGTGGACCTGACGGGCATGATGCTGGGCATGACCCTGGCCACCAAGCCCGAGGAGATGTACCGCGCGCTGATCGAGGCCACCGCCTACGGCACGCGCGAGATCATCGAAAACTACCGCGCCAACGGCGTGCCGGTGGAGGAGTTCTACGCCTCCGGCGGAATCTCCCAGAAGAACGCCATGGCCATGCAGATCTACGCGGACGTGCTCAACATGCCCATCAAGATCGCCGGCTCCGCGCAGGGCCCGGCGCTGGGCAGCGCGATTTTCGCTTCGGTCGCGGCCGGAGCGGCCGCCGGCGGCTACGACGACATCTTTACCGCCGCGCGCGCCATGGGCCGCACCAAGAACCTCATCTACACCCCCATCCCCGAGAACGCAGCCGTTTACGACAAGCTCTTTGCCGAGTACGTCACGCTGCACGATTACTTCGGCCGCGGCGCCAACGACGTCATGAAGCGCCTGAAGGCCATCAAGAAAGAGCAGGCGAGTGAAGGATGCTAGAAGAACTCAAAAAACAGGTCCTTGCGGCCAATCTTCTCCTCCCCAAGCACAACCTCGTCACCTTTACCTGGGGCAATGTCAGCGGCATTGACCGCGAAAAGGGCCTGGTCGTCATCAAGCCCAGCGGCGTCGAGTACGACGAAATGACCGCCGACGACATGGTCGTGGTGGACCTCCAGACGGGCGAGCGCGTGGAGGGGCACCTCAAGCCCTCCTCGGACACGCCCACGCACCTCGTGCTCTATCGGGCCTTCCCCGGCCTTGGCGGCATCGTCCACACCCACAGCCGCTGGGCCACGACCATGGCGCAGCTCGGGCGCGGCATTCCCGCCCTGGGCACCACGCACGGGGACTACTTCTACGGCGAGATCCCCTGCACGCGGAAGATGACCCCGGAGGAGATCGCCGGCGCGTACGAGGCGGAGACGGGCAACGTCATCGTGGAGACCTTCCAGGGCAAGAACCCGGAGGACATTCCCGCGGTGCTGGTGCACAGCCACGGCCCCTTCGCCTGGGGAACGGACCCCAAGAACGCCGTGCACAACGCCGTGGTCCTCGAGGAAATCGCCTTTATGGCCTGGCACGATCTGGCCCTGCAGCCGGACATCCCGCCCATGCAGCAGGAGCTCCTGGACAAGCACTACCTGCGCAAGCACGGCGCCAACGCCTACTACGGACAAAACTGACAAAAAGAGAGGGACGCCATCCGTCCCTCTCTTTTCTGCAAGGAGGAAACCGCATGGAACTGCGCGACAAAAACGGCCTGACGGAGGCGGAATATCTGGCCCAATACCGCCCGAACAAATACCCCCGGCCGTCGGTGACGGTGGATTTGTGCATTCTTACCCGGACAGAGGCGGGCGCGCTGCGCGCGCTGCTGATCCGCCGGGGCGGCCATCCGTATCTGGGCTGCTGGGCGCTGCCGGGTGGGTTCGTCTCGGAGGGGGAAACGGTGGAGACTGCCGCCGCGCGCGAACTCGAGGAGGAGACGCACCTGCACGGCCTCTCCCTGGCCCCTGTGGGCGTGTTCAGCGCCCCGGGGCGTGATCCGCGCACCTGGACCCTCTCCTGCGCCTTTGCGGCCCTCACAGAGGGCTGGACGCCCTCTGCCGCCGCGGGGGACGACGCGGCGGATGCGCAGTGGTTCGACCTCTCCTTCGCCTGCGAGGGCGGGCAGGCGCGCCTTGCGCTCTGCCGCGGCAACGAAGTGCTGCGCGCCGAGGTCGCGGTGCAGCGCCAGGAAACGCCCTTTGGCCCGGCGTTCCACTGCTCGCAGACGCGCAGCGAGGGCCTTGCCTTCGACCACGGCGCCATCCTTGCGCAGGCGCTGCTGCGCCTGCGCTGAGGCCCTGCCAAGGGAGCGCCGCAGCCCCGTTTTTCTCGCGGGGCTGCGGCGCTTTTTTTGGTGAAAAACGGCATTTTCTTCGCGCTCCGCTCGTTTATTATTTCACTGTTAAATCCTGCCCGTTTCCTTTTAATCAATGCAAAAATCTGATATAATATATAAGAAGAAAATTTCCGTTGGAGGGAGGAGCTGCGCGTGGTCCTGCACATCGGCTGCGATGCGTTTGTGCCGCTTTCTTCCGTTGTGGCTGTGCTGGACGTCGCCGCCCGGCCCGATTTTCTTTCGGAGCTTTCGCCGCCGGATTTGGACGGTTGTGCGGTCCGTTCCATCGGAAAGGGCGCGGTCAAATCCGTGATCGTCACCGCTGAAGGCGAGCGGTGCGTGTTTTTTTTATCTCCCATTTCCGCGCAGACGCTGCGCAAACGCGCGGAGGGCAGCCTGGCAAAGATGAGGTGAGGGCATGACAGAGCAGATCAATCACTATGATGCAAGCAACATCCAGGTTCTGGAGGGGCTGGAGGCCGTCCGCAGGCGGCCCGGCATGTACATCGGCTCCACGGATGAGCGCGGGCTTCACCACCTGGTCTATGAAATTGTGGACAACTCCATTGACGAAGCCATGGCCGGCGTTTGCAACACCATTCAGGTCACCATCGAGGCGGACAACACCATTTGCGTGACCGACAACGGCCGCGGCATTCCCACGGGCATTCACCCGAAGCTCGGGCGGCCTGCGGTGGAGGTGTGCCTGACGGTTCTGCACGCGGGCGGAAAGTTCGGCGGCGGGGGATACAAGGTCTCCGGCGGTCTGCACGGCGTGGGCATGAGCGTCGTCAACGCCCTGTCCTCCTGGCTGGAGGTGACGGTCGCCCAGAACGGCAACCTCTACCGCCAGGAATACGAGCGCGGCGTGCCGCTCTACGACCTGAAGATCATCGGCTCCAGCGACAAGCACGGAACCACCATCCGCTTCCGTCCGGACCCGGAGATCTTTGAGGACGTGACGGCCTACTCCTTTGACACGCTCAAAAAGCGCCTGCGCGAGCTTGCGTTCCTCAACGCGGGCATCCGCATTGAGCTGACGGACAAGCGCGGGGAAGGCCAGAGCCGCGTCTTCCACTACGAGGGCGGCATCCGCTCTTTCATCGAATACCTCAACAAAAACCGCGAGGTGCTCTTCCCCGCGCCGCTGTTCTTCTCCGGCGTCAAGGAGGGCACGAGCGTGGAAGTGGCGATGCAGTACAACGACTCCTACACGGAGAACGTCTTTAGCTTTGCCAACAACATCGACACGGTCGAGGGCGGCACGCATTTGGAGGGCTTCCGGCGCGCGCTCACCCGCGTGATCAACGACTACGGCCGCAAGGCAAAGATCCTCAAGGACAACGACGCCAACCTGACGGGCGACGACATCCGCGAGGGACTGACGGCCGTCATCTCCGTCAAGCTCCTGGAGCCGCAGTTTGAGGGGCAGACCAAGACGAAGCTGGGCAACAGCGAGGTGCGCGGATACGTGGACGCCGTGCTCTCCGAGGGGCTTTCGACGTTCCTGGAGGAGAATCCGCCGGTCGCCAAGGCGATCCTGGACAAGTGCCTGATGGCCTCCCGCGCGCGGGAAGCGGCGCGCAAGGCCCGCGATCTCACCCGCCGCAAGAGCGTTCTGGAATCCACGTCCCTTCCGGGAAAGCTGGCCGACTGCACGGAGCGCGATCCCAGCAAGTGCGAGATCTTCATCGTCGAGGGCGACTCGGCCGGCGGCTCGGCCAAGAACGGGCGCGACCGCAACTTCCAGGCGATCCTGCCGCTGCGCGGAAAGATCCTCAACGTCGAAAAGACGCGCCTGGACAAGATCCTGGCCAACGCCGAGATCAAGGCCATGATCACGGCCTTCGGCGCGGGGGTGGGGGACGAGTTCAACCCGGATAAGCTGCGCTACCACCGCATCGTCTGCATGACGGATGCAGATGTCGACGGCAGCCACATCCGCATCCTGCTTCTGACCTTCTTCTACCGCTACATGCGGCCGCTGATCGACGGCGGCTACGTCTACGTCGCGCAGCCCCCGCTGTTCAAGATCACCAAGAACAAGAAGGAGCACTACGTCTACTCCGACGAGGAGCTGGCCGCCTATCTGGACCAGATCGGCCGCGGCAACGACGTGGTGGTTCAGCGCTACAAGGGCCTGGGCGAGATGAGCGCGCAGCAGCTCTGGGAGACGACGATGGACCCCTCCCGCCGCATTATGAAGCGCGTCAAGCTCGAGGACGCCGTCAGCGCCGACGAGATGTTCAGCCTCCTGATGGGCGACAAGGTGGAGCCGCGCCGCGAGTTCATCACAGAAAACGCCAACCTCGTGGCGAACCTGGACATCTAACGCCGCAAACGACAGCAAGGAGGCCGTTATGGACCAACAAGACAATTACCAGGGCGAGCGCCTCATACCGCTGGACATTGAGCGGGAACTCAAGAACTCCTTCATCGCCTACGCGATGGCGGTCATCGTCTCCCGCGCGCTGCCCGACGTGCGCGACGGCCTGAAGCCCGTACACCGCCGCATCCTCTATGCGATGACGGAGCTGGGCATGACCCCCGACAAGCCCTTCCGCAAGAGCGCGCGCATCGTGGGCGATGTTTTGGGTAAATACCATCCCCACGGCGACACGGCCGTCTACGACGCCATGGTGCGCCTTGCGCAGGACTTCTCCATGCGCTACATGCTCGTCGAGGGCCAGGGCAACTTCGGCTCCGTGGACGGCGACAGCCCCGCCGCCATGCGATACACCGAGGCGCGCCTGTCCCGCATCGCGGCAGACATGACCGCGGACCTGGACAAACAGACCGTAGACTTCTACCCCAACTTCGACGAAACGCTCATGCAGCCGGAGGTGCTGCCCTCCCGCTTCCCGAACCTGCTGGTCAACGGCTCGGGCGGCATCGCGGTGGGCATGGCCACGAACATCCCGCCCCACAACATGGGCGAGGCCATCGACGGCGTGGTCTACATGCTGGACCACCCGGACTGCACGTCCGCGGACTTGATGAAGATCATCAAGGGCCCGGACTTCCCCACGGGCGGCCTCATCATGGGCCTGAACGGCATCAAGTCCGCGTATCTGACCGGCAAGGGGCGCATCATCATGCGCGCCCGCACCGAGATTGAGCCCATGAGCACCACGCGCAGCCGCATTGTGGTGACCGAGATCCCCTATCAGGTCAACAAGGCGCGCCTGGTCGAGAAGATCGCCGAGCTCGTGCACGACAAGCGCGTGGACGGCATTTCGGACCTGCGCGACGAGTCCGACCGCCAGGGCATGCGCATCGTCATTGAGCTGAAAAAGGACGTCAATCCCCAGGTCGTGCTCAACACGCTCTTCAAGCACACGCAGATGCAGGAGACCTTCGGCGTCAACATGCTGGCGCTGGTGGGCGGCGTGCCCAAGGTGCTCAACCTGCAGCAGATGATCTACTACTACATCGAGCACCAGAAGGACGTCATCGTGCGCCGCACGCGCTACGATCTGGACAAGGCCGAGGCGCGCGCACACATCCTGGAGGGCTTGCTCACCGCGCTGGACCACATCGACGAGGTCATTTCCCTGCTGCGCAGCTCCCGCACGGGTCCGGAGGCCAAGGACGGCCTGATGACCCGCTTCAGCCTGTCGGAAAAGCAGGCGCAGGCCATTCTCGACATGCGCATGCAGCGCCTGGTCGGTTTGGAGCGCGAGCGCCTGCGCGACGAGTACGCGGAGCTGGAAAAGACCATTGCGCACCTGCGCGAGGTCTTGGGCAGCGAGGAGCTGGTGCGCGGGATCATCCGCGAGGAGATTCTGCAGATCCGCGCCAAGTACGCCGATCCGCGCCGCACGGAGATCGTGCCCATCTCCAACGAGATTGAGCTGGCGGATCTGATCCAGGAAGAGGACATGGCCGTGACGCTGACGCACTACGGCTACATCAAGCGCGTCACCGCGGACACCTACCGCGCGCAGAAGCGCGGCGGCAAGGGCATCACGGGCATGACCACGCGCGAGGAGGATTACGCCGAGCAGATCTTTGTCACCTCCACGCATGCGGACCTGCTCTTCTTCACCACCCGCGGCCGCATGTTCAAGCTCACCTGCTACGAGATTCCGGAGGCGGGACGCACGGCCAAGGGCACGGCGATTGTGAACCTCCTCCAGCTCGACGGCGGCGAGAAGGTCACCACCGTCATTGCCGTGGATGAGGACCAGGGCGGCAACCTGGTCATGGCCACGAAGAAGGGCCTCATCAAGAAGACGGCGCTGCACGAGTTCCACAACCTGCGCGCCAGCGGCCTGATCGCGGTGACGCTGCGCGAGGACGACGAGCTGATCGGCGTGACGCTGACCGACGGCAACCGAGAGCTTCTGCTCGGCACGCGCCAGGGCATGTCCATCCGCTTCCACGAGGACGACGTTCGCTCCATGGGCCGCACGGCCATGGGCGTGCGCTCCATCGACCTTGCGGAAGGGGACGAGGTCGTCTCCATGAGCGCCGTGCAGGAGGGCTGCGAGGTCCTTACGATCTCAGAAAACGGCTACGGCAAGCGCACGGCGGAAGCGGAGTACCGCGTGCAGTCCCGCGGCGGCAAGGGCATCAAGGCCATGCAGCTGACGGAGAAGACCGGCCCCCTGGCCGCGCTCATGCTGGTGCGCGAGGACGAGGACGTCATGCTCATCTCCGACGACGGCACCATCATCCGCATGGCGGTGGCGGACATCTCCGTCCAGTCCCGCTCCACGCAGGGCGTGCGCCTGATGCGCTTGGCCGAGAACAGCCGCGTTGTGGCCGTGACCACGACCGAGAAGATCGAGGAAACGGAGGACACCGCACAGTCTGCGGATCTGTCCGACGACCTTCCCGAGGACGATCCCAACGATCCCGAGTCCGCTGCGCCGGACGATCTCTCCTACGCGGGAGACGAGGAGCGCGACATCGCGCGCCTGCTGGAGCGCGCCGAAGAGGACGACGACATCTAACCACAGCCCGCATGCAACACGGGCGCCCATTCCCTGGAAATGTGGAATGGGCGCCCGTGTTTTATTTGTCGTAGCGCCGGTAGCGCTCGATGATCTCAAAGCTCATGCGGCCGTTGTGGTAGGGGCAGATGCCGTCGTTGCACTTGTAGGGATTGCGCGGGGTCTCCGCTGCAAAGTCGAGGATGGAGAACCACCCGCCCTTCTCGTGATCGACGAACCGCTCGCTGAGGAAGTCGAAGCAGTGCAGGGAAGCGTCCAGGAACTTTTCCTCGCCCGTCATTTCCCAGGCATTGAGGAAGCCGACGACTGCCTCGTTCTGTTCCCACCAGCTGATGAAGGGACTGATGTGCCCGTTCCGGGGATCGTACTCGGTGAGCATGGCGCCATCCTCCCGCTGGCCCTGCTCCAGGCAGGCGCGCGCCATGTTGACGCACGTGTCCCGCGCGGCGCGGTGCGCTTCGGGTTCGCCCAAGACCTCGGCCGTTTCCATCATCAGCCAGCTGCCCTCGATGTCGTGGCCAAAGGAGATTTCCGGGGTGGTGGGCTTCCAGGTGCGGTCCTGGAAGTAGAAGTAGTGGTGGATATCCGGGTCCACGATCTTGTTGAGCATCACATAGAGCTGCTGGCGCAGGGAATTCCGCGTTTTTGCCGAATCGTCCACCCGGCACAGCGCGGTATAGGCCTCCAGCAAGTGCAGATGGGTGTTCATGGTCTTGACGTCGAAGGGGCTGCGATTCATGCCCTTGCCCCAGGGATTGACCGTCCAGTCCGCGCGGCAGCTCTCGTAGAAGCCCTTGTACTCCGGATCGTAGACGTACTTTTCCAGGCAATCGCGCGTTTCCAGCGCCAAGCGCAGCGCTTCGCGGTCGCCCGTGGCCCGGCAGTACTCCGACAGGCCGTAGATGGCAAAGGCATTGCCATAGATGTACTTGTTGTCGTCCAGGACTGCGCCCTTCTCGTCCACGCGGGAATACCATCCGCCGTGCTCGCGGTCGTAGAAGTGCGCCAGGAAGTAGTCGTAGGCGCGCTTGGCGTACCGCAGGTAGGTCTCGTCCCCCAGGATGCGATAGGCCGAAGCAAAGGTCCAAATCAACCGGGCATTGAGCGTGATGAACTTGCTGTGCCCCGCCTCGGGAACGTTGTCGTTTGTCACCGCGCCGTAGAAGCCGCCGTTCTCCTCGTCGACGCTGTACTGCATCCACCAGGGAAGAAGGTTTCCCGTCAGGTCCTCCACGGCCATTTGATAGAGCCTTTTGAATTTTTCCTGCTGCATATCTCACCCTCCCAGCGCACAACCTTCGCCTTTTTCTCTTTTCGCGCTGTTTTCTCCAGTATATCGAAAGCCCCGTTCGTTACAAGCGCAAGTAGCGCACCAGACCTGTACAATCATTTTCCGCAAGCCTTTGGCGAATATAAAGAACATACTGGTGCAACTTTCCGCTCGGATAGCAAAAGCCCACCACCCGCGCTATAATGGCCCTGAATCTACACAAAAAAATGGGAACTATCCCTAATGGAGCGGGAGGCGTGGTCAAATTGGTTAAGCAAATCTATGAACAGGTCTACGAGTACATCGAGGCCGATGTGCACCAGCGCGCGCCGGGCGAGTCCCTTCCTTCCGAGATGCAGTACTCCATTCAGCTTGCCGTCAGCCGCCTGACCGTGCGAAAGGCGGTGGATGAACTCGTTCGCCAGGGGTTGGTGACGCGCATCGCGGGCAAGGGACTGATGGTGAGTCTGACCCCCGGGCAGGGGTTTCGCGGGCGCCTGCTGATCTCCTGCATCTGCATTCCAGGCGACAGCGACCTGTTCCGCTGCGTGCTGGGCTGCATGGATGCAGCCAGCCGGTATCACTACGACTACAAGCTGCTCAACTTCCCCAGCGCGGCCGAACAATACCGCGCGGTGCTGGCCGAGGATCTGACCGCGTACGACGGCGCCGTCATCACCTGCTTTGATTCCGAGGCGGAGCAGTGCACGCTGAACCTGATCCGGCGCGCCGGGCTCCCTGCGTGCATCCTGGGCAATGAGCACGAGGGCTTTCCCTCCATCATGAGTGACGACTACAACGGCGGCTACCTCATCGGCGACGACCTAGCCAAGCACGGCCACAGGGACATCCTCTATCTCTCCACGGACCGCCCCATCGCCGATGTCTCCCGCCGCCTCAAGGGCTTTTTTCAGGCCCTGCAGGACAACGGCATCGAGCCCCGAGACGAGCTCGTCCTCAACGTCCCCGATCCCGGGGTTCCGCTCTTTATCGGGATGGGCGCGCTGCGCGATCTTCCCTTTTCCGCCGAAAAATACCTGGAACGCAAGGTGCACTACACCGCCGTGACGGGGCATTCCACGCTGCCCATCGTCAGCTTCTGCCATCAGCTCAGCCTGCGCGGCGTTCGCATCCCGGAGGACATCTCCGTCGTCGGCTACGGCGACCAGCCGTATCTCCCCTGGCTGAACCTTCCCCTGACGGGCATCCTCGAACCCAAGTACGAGATGGGCGTGGAGGCCGTGACGCAGATGCACCTCTTCCTCTCGGGAATCCAGCCCTCCATCCAGAGCCGGATCGTCCCCGTTCGCTATGTGCACCACCGCTCCATTTGTACCGTCGATGAATGTTAACAAAACGAAGTGAACATGTTCAATTCTTAACACAAGATAGAACCACGCCTCCCCGCTATGGTACGCTTGGCGCAAAGAGCTGAAGACGCGGATTCAGCCAGAAAAAGGAGGAGTGTTTCATGACAAAGAAGATCGTTTCTCTGCTGATGGTGTTCGTTCTAGTCTTGGCCATGACCGCTTGTGCGAGCACGGAGACGCCCGCCGCCGACGAACCCGCTGCAACCGAAGCGCCCGCCGCGCAGGAGCCCGCCGCGGAAGAGCCCGCCGGCGAGACGTCCGATGCGCAGAGCGCGTCGCCCGCCAAGCCCGTCGCGGAGGAGGGCGCGGTTCTCCACTTCATGCACATCTATCCGGAGCATGCCGGCGCCATCGAGAAGTCCCTGGAGATCATCCAGCGGGACAACCCGGGCCTGGAGATCAACGTCAGCGTCGTTCCCTGGAACGAGGCGACCAAGAGCATCCAGACGGCGGCGGCGACCGACGAAATGTACGACATCTTCTTCCAGTGGTCGTCCCAGGTTCCGGGATACAACGACATCGGCCTCCTGCTGGACCTGACGCCCTACATTGACGACGAGTGGCGCAGCTGGTACATCAACGACGCCGCCCTGGAGGAGTATTCCGACGACGGCAAGGTGCTGGGCATGCCGCTGCGCGGCACCGCGGTCTTCATGATCTACAACAAGGACATGTTTGCGGAAAACGGCTGGGAAGTCCCGACCACCCAGGAAGAGCTTGTCGCGCTCTGCGACACGATCCTGGAGACGGGCCTGATCCCGATTTCCGCGCCCGGCACGCCGAACGGCTTCCAGGTGGAATCCATCCGCGGCAGGGTCTTTGACAACATCGTCTACATGAACGGCCTGATCGACGATCCGGAGCGCCTGACCGACCGCAAGACCGAGTGGAACGGCCTGTACGCCGAATCCGCCGAGATCGTCAAGGGCTGGTACGAGAAGGGCTACTTTGGCGAAAACGCCTTTGGTCTGGGCCGCGAGGAAGGACAGACGATCTTCATCACCGAGGACTCGGCCATGCTGCTGTGCAACAACAACGAGCTGGTCGCTCTGCGCGAGCTGAACGAGGCGGCCAACAACTTTGAGATCGGCTCCTTCTCCTTCCCGGCGCCCGCGGCTTCCGATCGGGCGATGTTCACCGCGGCCGGGTTTGGCGATGGCTGGGGCGCTTGGTCCGGCACGAAGTACCCGCAGGCCTGTGCCGCCTTCTTCCGCAGCCTGGCCGGCAAGGAAGCCATGACCATCTGGGCCAACGAGGAGCTGTGCATTGTTCCCTCCAACCAGGTCGAGTACGCGGACCCGGTGCAGGGCGCTTTCGCCGCGCAGTATGAGGACGGCGGCTACAAGGTCGTGGCCGATTACAACACGGGCAACAAGGGCGACCTGACGGGTCAGGCCTTCGTGGACTACTGCCTGAGCGACACCATGACTGCGGACGAGCTGGAGACGCAGGTGGAGGAAATCACTGCGCGCGCCATCGCCGACGCAGAGGAATAATCCGCAACAAGAGACCAATCGGGGCCGCGCGCACGGAGAGGCGTGCGGCCCCCTTTTCCTCTCACGATCGATAAGGAGGCTTCGAAATGCAGCGAAAGCCCATGCGCCTGGAGACGCAGCGCAAGATCCTGGGGTATTTCTTTTTGCTCCCCATCGTCGTGCTGCTGACGGTCTTCATGTTCTACCCCATCGTCAAATCCGTGGTGATGAGCTTTACCAACTGGTCGGGCATGTCGGACAACTGGGAATGGGTAGGACTCAACAACTACACCCGCATCTTCACCAACATGCCGGAATACTGGCGCGCCATGAAGGTCAACGTCATTTACGCACTGATTGCGACTGCGGTGCAGCTGACCCTTGGGTTCCTGTTGGCGGTTCTGGTCATCAACATGCGCCCGCGCTGGCAGAACTTCTACAAGATTGCGCTCTACCTGCCCGTCATCATCCCCGCCGCGGCCATCTCCGTCATGTGGCGCTACATCTACACGCCGGAATACGGCCTCATCAACCAATTCCTGCGCGCGGTGGGCTTGGAAGCGCTCTGCCGCGCATGGACGGCGGACCCGGACACGGCCCTTGGCGCGGTCATTGTGACCAACACCTGGCGCTACGCAGGCTTTACCATGGTGCTCTACTATGTGGCGATGCTCGACATCCCCAAGGACGTGCTGGAGTCCGCGCAGATCGACGGCGCCAACCGCTGGCAGCTGATCCGCTACTTCTACCTGCCGCTGACCCGCGGTACGACGGAGATCAACTTGATCCTCACCATCACCGGATGCCTGCGCGCCTTTGACATCTTCTATCTCCTGACCTCCGGCGGGCCGGGCACCAGCACCAAGGTTGTGAGCATGTGGATCATGGAGACCGCGTTCCAGAGCTATAAGTACGGCCGCGCGCTGGCCATGTCCATCGTGTTGTTCCTGATCGTCGTGCTGACGATGGTCATTTTCCGACTGATTTTGGCCCCCAGGGAGAAGGAGTGAAGCAAATGCTGTCGAATACTATACGGACTCCCCACGTGCAGCCCCGCGCAAAACGGCATCTATCGGCCGGCGCGGTCGTCGAACAGGTTTTGCTTCTCCTGATGGCGGTTTTCGTGCTCTATCCCCTGTTCTTCGTGCTGCTGACCTCGCTCAAGACCAATGCGGACGTCATTCTCAACCCCTTTGGCATCACGACGTTCGCTCCGGAAAACTACGTAACCGCCTGGTTTACCGGAAAAGTCGGGTCCTACCTGCTCAACTCCGTCATCACGACGGTTGTGACGCTGGCCATTCAGGTCGTCATCATCGTGCTTGCCGCCTACGCCTTTGGCAAGCTCAAGCCCTGGGGCTATAACGCGCTCCTGTCCCTGCTGCTGATGACCATGTTCGTCACCTCCGAAATGACGACCGTCCCCAACTACATCACCGTCCGCGACATGGGCTTGATGGGCACGCGCTGGTCCCTCATCATCCCCTACGCGGCCAGCGGTTTGATCACGGGCACCTACATCCTCACCAACTTCGTGCGGGAGCTGCCCAAGGAGCTGGACGAAGCTGCGCGCATTGACGGTGCGGGCATCTTCAAAATTCTTTGGAAGGTCGACCTGCCCATGATTACCCCGGCGCTGGCCACGCTGGTGATCTTCAACTTTAACGGCGTGTGGAGCGAATTTTACTGGGCGCTGATCGTCATCAAGGACGAGGCGCTCAAGACCCTTCCGCTCGGCCTCATCAACTTCCAATCCCAGTTTACGTCCGATTACGGCGTGCTCACGGCGGGACTCGTGATCCTGACCGTGCCGGTGGTCGCGGTTTACCTATTCTTCTCGCGCTACTTCATCGCCGGCATCAGCGCCGGCGCAGTCAAGGGGTGACGCGGGGGTCCTTATGATACAGAGAAAGAGAGTGGATACGCATGGGGGTTTTGACGGCGATACAGAGATTTTCGCTGCACGATGGGCCGGGAATTCGGTCCACGGTGTTCTTTAAGGGCTGCAACATGCGCTGCGCTTGGTGCCACAATCCGGAGACGCTGTCGCCTGCGCCCGAGGTTCTCTATTACCGGAGCAAGTGCGTGGGCTGCGGCGCGTGCGCGGCGGTATGCCCCTCCCACACGGTCGTGGACGGCAAGATGGTCTACGACCGCAGCAAGTGCGAGGACGGCGGTCGCTGTGCGCAGGTCTGTTTTTCCGGCGCGCTGGAGGTCTGCGGGTTTGAGGCGGACGTGGAGCGCGTGCTCTCCGAGGTCATGCAGGACGAGGCCTACTACGGGCGCTCCGGCGGCGGGGTCACGCTCTCGGGCGGCGAGGTGCTCTTGCAGCCGAAGTTTGCGTGGGAGCTCCTGCGCGCGCTGCGGGCGCGCGGCGTGCACACGGCCATCGAGAGCAACCTCAACGTGCCCTTCTCCGTCCTGGAGGCTCTCCTGCCCGAGCTGGACCTGGTGATGTGCGACCTCAAGGTTTGGGACGACGACCTGCACCGCAAGTACACGGGCGTCTCCAACGCGCGCATTCGGGAAAACATCTCCCGCCTCAAGAATGCGGGCGTTCCGGTGATCGTCCGCACGCCCGTGATCCCCGGCGTAAACGACCGCCCGGAGGAGATCCAGCGCATTGCCGCCTTTGCCGCGGAGCTTCCGAACCTGCTCTACTACGAACTGCTCAACTTCAACCCCCTTGGGGCATCCAAATACCAGGCGCTGGACGCCGAAAACGCCTTTGCTTCCGCGCGTCCCCTGCCCGAACAAACCATTGAGGCCCTTGCAGATGCCGCGCGCGGCGTCTGCAAGGCGGTGCGCGTTGGATAAGGAGGAACCGCCATGAGAGACCGCATCAACAAACTGCCGCCCGACGCGGACGTGAGCTACCGTGAGCGCCTGCGCATCCTTCGGGAGCGCAAGATCGAGGACACCAAGGACAAGGCTGGGATCTCCGCCTGGGCCGACGGCGACGACTACGGCGCCATCAAGCCCCCGGACGACTACAACTTCCAGCCCGTGTTCAACCATCCGGCCGGGACCTTTGTCGGCTACGACGGATGGAGCGAAAACTTCTACCACATGATGGCCGAGCACCCGGTCTTCATCGATCCCTGCGACGCCTTTGCCAACCGCTGGATGAACTGCATGGCCTGGACGCGGCCCATTCACTTCCATCCGGACCTGAACTACGACTACCTAAAGCCCGAACAGGAAAAATACGGCATTGTCTCGGGCATTGGCTCGGATGCGCACTTTGGCGGGGATTACACTATCGGCCTTGCCCTGGGCTGGGGCGGACTGCTGCAAAAGCTCGAGCACTACCGCGCCTGCAACCCCGGGCACGACGACTTCTACGACGCCGAGGAAAAGGTCATCCACGGCATCCAGGTCTGGACCCGGCGGACGGTCGAGGCCATTGACCGGGCCATCGAGGTCGAGCAGCATCCCGTTCTGCGCGAAAACCTCCGCCAGATGCGCGAGGTCAACGAGCACCTCATCGAGGGTGCGCCGCGGACCCTGCGCGAGGCCTGCCAGTGGATCTGCTGGTTCAACACCGCCTCCCGCGAGTACAACCGCGACGGTGCGGGCGGCCAGCTGGACGAGCTGCTGCGCCCCTACTACGAGCGGGATCTTCAGGCCGGTCGCATCACCGCGGACGAGGCCAAGTACTACCTGGCCTGCCTGCTGCTCAACGACCCGCACTACTACCAGCTCGGCGGCCTCTCGCCCGACGGGCACGACATGGTCAGCTACTTCTCCTACATGATCCTGGAGGCTGCGGACTGGCTGGATTCCTCCTGCAACCTGACGGTGCGCGTGCACGACAACATGGACCGCCGCTTCCTGCACACGGCGGTGGACTACCTCTTCAAGAACAAGAACGGCTGGCCGCGCTTCTCCGGCGACAAGGCCCTGTCCGAGGGATTCATGAAGAAGGGCTATCCCGTGGAGCTGGCCCGCCAGCGCGTGGCCGTGGGCTGCCACTGGATGAGCCTGCCCGGCCTGGAGTACACGCTCAACGACTGCGTAAAGATCAACTGCGCCAAGGTCTTCCGGCTGGCGCTGGACGAGATGATGGCGGCGGACGGCGAAAAGAGCACCGAGGAGCTTTGGCGGCGCTATGACGCGCACATGGCGCGCGCGGTGCGCGTCACGGCGGAGGGCATCCACTTCCACCTGGAGAACCAGGTGAAAAACGAGCCGGAGCTCATGCTCAACCTCCTCAGCCACGGGCCCGTGGAAAAGGGCCTGGACATGTCCCACGGCGGCGCGCAGTACTACAACATGTGCATCGACGGCACGGGCATCGCAACGGTCGCGGACTCCTTTGCCGCCATTGCCCAGCGCGTGGAGAAGGAACATCGCCTCACCTTTGACGAGATGTACGACGCGGTCCGGAGCAACTTTGCCGGGCCCCAGGGCGAGTACATCCGCATGATGCTGTCGGCTTCCGAGCGCTACGGCGGCGGCGAGACCCTGGGTGACCACTGGGCCAAGCGCATCAGCGCCTCCTTTACCGAACAGGTCAACTCCATGGACGCGATCTACGCCCCGGTGAAGTTCATTCCGGGCTGGTTCTCGTGGTCCAACACGATCGTCCTGGGCAAGGCGGTGGGCGCCACGCCCAACGGCCGCCGCGACGGCGAGCCCATCAACCATGGCGCCAACCCGCACCCCGGCTTCCGCCGCGACGGCGCGCTGACGGCGATGACCAACTCCATCTGCGCCATCCAGCCGGGCTACGGCAACACGGCGCCCGTGCAGCTCGAGCTCGACCCTGGCATGGCCCGCGGCGAGGAGGCCGTGGACAAGATCTGCGACTACATCCTCACCCTCTTCTCCAAGGGGGGAACGCTGCTCAACATCAACATCATCAACGCGCAGCAGATCCTCGCCGCCAACGAGAATCCGGACCTCTTCCCGGACCTGGTGGTGCGCGTGACGGGATTTACGGCGTACTTCTGCCTGCTCACGCCGGAGTTCCGCAAGCTCGTCGTGGACCGCATTCTCGTGGCATAGCCCGCGCGGACTCTCCCGCAAAACGGAGCCGCCGGGGACCCCAAAGGGGGCCCCGGCGGCTCTTGTGCGTCTTTCTAGGGTTCCGGGACAGAACGGTCCTCCACGCGCTCCAAGCCGTTCAGCGCGCAGAGGCGATGGGCGGCCTCCTCGATGCCGCGGCGGAGCGCCGGCGTGCTGCGCACGCCCGCTTCGGGCCAGAATCTTCGGATCTCCAGCGCCTTTCCCGAGCGCACGGCCTCGATGCGGCCCACGAAGCGCTCCCCCCGCAGAACGGGCAGCACGTAATACCCGTACCTGCGCTGGTCGGCGGGGGTATAGATCTCCCAGCGGTAGGCGAAGTCGAACAGCGCTTCGATCAGCCGGCGATCCCAGAGCATGGCGTCCAGGGGCGCGAGAAACTCCGTGCGCGGCGCAAACCGCTTTCCCCCGCGGACGGCCTCCAGGAGGGGCAGGTCCCGGGCGCGGGCATAGAGCGGCTGCGCCCAGCCTTCCACGCGCACGGGCACGAGCTTGCCCTCCTGCGCGAGCGCGGCAAACGCCTGTGCGCGCGCCTCTGCCCGGAGGTTCATCCCGAGAAACGCGTCTGAGGGCCGGTCCCAGAGCAGGCCCACCGCGCCCACGCGGCGCTCCACCCACCACTTGCGGTGGTCCGCCTCGTCCGGAAGGGGGTCGGGCGCGCGCAGAATGTGCTCCGGCAGGAGATCCTGCGCCCGCGCGTAAAACTTGACGTTCCGCTCCTTGTGGTGGATGACGAGGTCGCCCCGAAAGTAGAGCGCCTCCAGCACGGCGCGGGCCAGGCGCGTATCCGACCAATACCAATTCGTCTTTTCGTCCAGGGCGACGTCCCTGCTGCACAGGGGACCGCGCGCGGCGATCTCCTCCAGCACCTGCGGGGCGGCGGCCTCGATCTGCTGCCGGCTGCGGACCTGTTCGGCACAGCTGCGCCGCATCCGGGCAAAGTGCGGCCAATCCTCCGTGGGGAGAATGGAGAGCTGTTTGTCAAAGTAATCCACCAAACTGCGCTCCCGATAGAGGAGGTCTTCCAGCATCTCCTTGCGGTAGCCCTGCACGCGCGAAAGGAGGCTCAAGTCCGCGCTGCGGCCGCAGACGTCCACGGGGTCAAACTGCACGCAGCCCGCCTGCTGCACGTACTGCAAAACGCCCTTCTTTCCTCGAAACCGATGTCCGCCGAGGAGCCCATTTTGGGCCAGCAGAAACCGCCGTGCCTGCGCTTCGGTGCATTCGATCATGCCGGGTTTCCTCCTTCCTGGGTTCAAAAAAGGGAGGGAACGGGGATGTCCCGCTCTCTCCCTGGCAGGTTTGCCTTAGAACTTGACCTCGCGCCGCTCGCGGTCCGCGATGTAGGCGTTCTCCATCAGGGCGGTGAGCATGCGGCCCTCCTGCAGGCCGTAGCGGTTCTCCTTGCCGTAGAGGATCGACTCGACCCACTGGCGCGTGGGATGCGGCAGGGGATCGGGCAGGCGCGGCACGACCCAGCCGTCGCGCAGGTACTTCTGGGTGTCGGCGGTCTTGATCTTGATGTCGTTGTCTGCAGCCAGGATCACGCCCTTTGTGCCGTAGACTTCAAAGATCTGCGGGGTCATGGGCGAGACCAGGGAGGTCTCCGCCACGGCGATGGCGCCGTTCTCATACTCGATGGTCGAGATGGTGTTGTCCTCCACCGCATGGCCGGTCTTGTTGTTGAACATGGACTGAATGCGGACGGGCTTGCCGAGCATCCAGGCGGAGAGGTACATCGGGTGCGCGCCGAGGTCCATCATCGCGCCGCCGCCAGTCGTCTCCGGGTCATACCAGTAGTCGGGCAGCCAGCCGGCCAGCGCGCCGTCGTGGCAGTTCCGGCAGCGCAGGACCGTGATGTCGCCCAGCACGCCGCTGTCGATCGCCTGCTTGATGAACAGGTTGCGGGGATAGGTCCGCTGCGGCAGGGAGATGGTGAAGATCACGTGGTTCTCCTCGCAGGCGGCGATGACCTCGTCGCAGTCCGCGACGTTCAGGCACATGACCTTCTCGGTGTAGATGTGCTTGCCTGCCTTGGCGGCCTTGATCATGACTTCCTTGTGCATGTTGGTGGGCGTATCGATGCAGACGGCGTCCACGTCCGGACGGGCGAGCAGCGCGTCCAGATCCTCTACGAACTCCGCGCCCAACTCCTCGGCCCAAGCGCGGCCGCGCGCCGGGACCTCATCCCAAACGCAGGTAATCTGCACGTCCTCCATCGCGGAAAAATAGCCGGCGTATTCCGGCGCGTGCACGTGCCACTTGCTGAGCATTGCCACATGAAGCATATCGGCATTCTCCTTTTTTCTATCTTTTGCGGACTTCCGCATGGTTTTGTTGCATGTCTTCATTATGGTGGAATTTTTGCGGCTTGTCAACCGAAAATCCGCCGTTTTGTCGTCTCAATCCAACAGGGGCTTGGGATGCGGGCCGGCAAAGGCGAGGAAGTTCTCCCGGGTGATCTTGCGAATCACGGGTTCGGGCAAATCCAGGCCTTGGCCGTGATGGCCCCACTGGTTGACCTCGCCGCCGGAGAGCGCGCCCAGCGCGAGCGCAAGCGGCGTCTCTCCAAAGAAGGCGTCGCCCTTATCCGTGTCCGTGCCCAGCAGAATCCGGTCCTGGCGGCGCAGGAAGAAGTCCCGCCAACCCTCGCGGTCCTGGAAGAACTGGTCATACATCTCGACGCCGGGCGTGATGTCCACGCGCACGTTCTCGTAGCGGTCGAGCAGGCGCTCCAAGTGGGCGCGGTCGTCGCCGCAGAAGTAGAGGTGCGCAAACGTCACCCGCAGCTTGGGGTTGCGCTGCAGCACGGCCTCCGCCATGGCGTAGAGCTCAGACAGCGCTGGGTAGCCGCCATCGCCGTAGAACCAGCCGTTTTGGAAGGCGAAATCCGGAGCCTCCTCGCGCTTCCAGAAGGTCGCGGGATCGCCCACGTGCCAGAGGATGGGCGTGCCGCTCTCCTCCAGGAAGGCAAAGAGCGGGGCAAACGCCGCATCGGACAGGTCCACGCCCGTCTCCTTCCAGACGGTGGGCTTGGTCTCGATGAGCTTAACGCCGTCCGCGCCCCGGCGGAGCCAGGTTTGGATGTGCCGGAGCGGATCTGCGCACGGGTGCACCAATCCGGCAAAGAAGTAGGCGCGCTTGGGGTCCGCGCGCTTGGCCGCCAGGCAGTCCTCGTTGTTCTTCTCCCCACCATAGGACTTCATGCACGAAAGGCTCAGCACGGCATACGCCTCGTATCCGCGCGCATCCGCGCAGTCCGCAAACCAGCGGCCCGGCGCGCCCTTGCCGTGCATGTGTCCGTCAATGATCTGCATTTCTTCTTTCCCCCATTCCCCACGCAAAGGGAGAAGGGGCTTCCCCCCTTCCCCCGTCTTTTTCTGTCAGATTTCCACCGTGCAGGCGAAGTCCAGCTCCGCCGGCACATGGTACTGCGGGAGCAGCTCCGGCCCGCAGCTGTTCGAGCCGACGCCCGCCTGGGCAAAGTCCAGGCAGAACACCGTCTCGGGCACCGGCTCGAGCGCGAAGTTATGCGTCTTCTTCGTCAGCTCCTCCTGCGTGAAGTGGGAGGCATTGAAGGAGAATCCCGCGCCGCACACGCGGAAGGCCGCGCCGCCGCCGGAGACCGTGACCTCGCGGGTTCCGTAGTGGCTGCCGTTTTCCTGGGGCTTGAGGTAGTCCTCGTGCAGGTCGGCAACGGAGGACGCAAACCTGCCCAGGTAGGTCGCGCGGTGCTTGTCGACATAGGACTCCGTCGGGCCATAGCCGAGGTAGGAGACCTGCTCCATGCCCGGCTCCAGGAAGAAGCGCAGGCCGAAGCGCGGCAGATCCGGCAGGGCCGCAAAGGGCTTCTTCATGTGGCCGGCGATCTCCATGCGCCCCTTGCCGTCGATGCGGTAGGTCACGCTGACCTCCGCAATCCGAGCCGCCGCCACGGCCGAGAGCGCCAGGTACGCGCGCACGGCGACCACGTCGCCCTCCTTCTGCGCGTGCATCTCGTAGACCTTGACCTTCATGCGGTCATAGCCCATGCGAAGGGGTTCCTTGACGCTGTACATGTCGTTGTCCAGGGGCGCGCGCCAGATGTTCCACTGCGCGGGCGCGGCGAGCAGATTGCGGTTGTGCGCGGTCATGCGCGCGGGTGCGCCCGTGCCGCGGTCAAAGGCGATGCAGAAGTCCTCGCCCTGCACGGCGATGGTGGACGCATCCTCCTGGATCTCGAGGGCGCCTGCCTGCGGGACAAAGGCCGGGGCGGCTTCGTCGCGCACGAGGATCTGGTCAAACCCCAGCACATGCCCGGCCGGGAGCACAGCCGTTTCCCTTGCGCGGTAGACGAGGCGGATGTGCACGAGCGCCCCCTGCGGGACCTGGCCCGGCAGCGGCAGCCAGCGGCTTTCCCCCGCGGGGATGGAGATCTCCTGCGCGCGCAGGGTCTCCGTGTCCCGGCCATCGACCATGTACACGCAGTCGACGTCCGCAAAGTCGCGCACATCCGCGAAGGCCTTCTGGTTGTGCAGGAGGACGGCGTTCTTCTGCGCATCGTATTCCAGGGCGCGCAAGGGCCGGATGACGTTCTTATACTCCAGCAGGCCCGTGTGCGGCCGGCGGTCAGGATAGACCAGGCCGTCCATGCAGAAGTTGCCGTCGTGGGTCTTTTCGCCAAAGTCTCCGCCGTAGTAGTAGACGTCCTTGCCGCGGATGGTCTTGCCCATGTAGATGGCGTGGTCGCACCACTCCCACACAAATCCGCCGCAGAAGTTCTCGTACTTGTCGATGAGCGCCTGGTAGTTCTCCGCGTCTCCCGGGCCGTTGCCCATGGCGTGGATGTACTCGCAGAGGATCAGGGGCTTTTCGTTCTTCTCGTCCTCGCAGTACGCCTTGCAGAAGGCGACCGGCGGGTACATGCGGCTGTAGAGGTCGATGTTGGAGACGTCCATGTCCTTGCCCGCGGTGTGGATGCTGCTCTCGTAGTGCAGAAGGCGCGTGGGGTCGTTTGCCTTGACCCACCTTGCCGCCTCGATAAAGCCCACGCCGTAGCCGGACTCGTTGCCCATGGACCAGATGAGCACGCAGGGCCGGTTTTTGTCGCGCAGGACGCAGCGCTGCACGCGGTCCAGGATGGTCTTTTTGTACATCGGGGCGTCCGCCAAGAGGCAGAAGTTCTCCTCGCTGTAGTCGCCAAAGGCCGTGACCACGCCGTGCATCTCCACGTCCGCCTCATCGATGACGTAGAAGCCCAATTCGTCGCAGAGCTCATAGAAGTAGGGCGAATTGGGGTAGTGGCTGGTGCGGATGGCGTTGACATTGTGCAGCTTCATCAGGGTAAGGTCGCGCAGCATTTCCGCGTAGGTTACGGCAAAGCCGTTCACGGGCGAGCTGTCGTGCCGGTTCTCGCCGCGGAACTTGATGGGCTTGCCGTTGAGCTTGACGACGCGGTTCTCCACCTTGACCTCGCGCACGCCGACGTTGGTGGTGAGGTTCTCCCCTGCGCAGTGGAGCGTGAGCGCGTAGAGGTTCGGCGTTTCGGCGTTCCACAGGTGCGCCTGCGTCAGCGGAATGCGGATCTTTCCGTCCACCGCCAGGCCGGAGGCCACGGCCGCGCCGCCGTACTGCAGGTCGTACCGGACGTCCGCGCCGCCGAAGACCGCGACGTCGATCACCGCGCCGCCCTCGGGCAGAAGGCTCGTGCGCACCGTGAAGTCGCGGATATGCCCCTCCGGCCGGCGCAGGAGGTACACGTCGCGGAAGATGCCGGACATGCGGAACTTATCCTGGTCCTCGGCATAGGTGCCGCTGGACCACTTGACGACCAGGACGCGGATCTCGTTTTCGCCGCTGTGCAGCTTTTCGGTGACGTCAAACTCCGAGGTGGAGTGCGGCACGCCGGAAAAGCCCGCATAGGCGCCGTTGATCCAGAGGAAAAAGGCGGAGTCCACGCCTTCGAAGTTCAGGTACCACTTTTCGCCCGCGTTCCGGTCCAGGCAGACCGTCCGCACATAGAGCGCGCAGGGGTTCTCCCGGGGCACAAAGGGCGGGTCATAGGGGATGGGGTAGCGCACGTTGGTATACTGGTGGGCATCGTAGCCGTGCGTCTGCCAGACGGAGGGCACCTCCATGGGCACGAGGGCGTCCTCGCGCAGCAGCGCCTCCTCGCACAGGTCCGCCAGGCTCTCGTAATAGCGGAAGCCCCATTCGCCGCTGAGCCAGACCACGCGGTCGGAGCGGCTGCGGTCCGCGGGGCCCGCAGGTTTTTTCTCTCCATAGGGAATGTAGTAGGCGCGGCTGGGTTCCGTGCCCTCGTGCAGCAGATCCGGGTTTTCCAGATAGGCGAAAAAGTCCATGGCTCTCCCCCGTTCTCATATGGATTTGTGCTGGGTCTTTCCTTCATTGTAACAGGATCGCGCTCTTCTGTCCACCAAAAGAGCGCGATTCCGCCAAATGGTTTATTCGTCCTTTCCCTCGTAGAGGAAGCGGGCAAAGCGCGCCTTCTGCGCGCACTTACGCCCGTTGCCCGTCGCGTACAGGCCGAGCATGACGCCCGTAAAGGAGCTGGGCGTGGCCTCGGTGGAGACAAAGCGCGTCTGGGCCGTGCAGAGCGCCTGGCCGTTGAGCAGGAACGTGTACTCCAGCGCCGTGGCCTCCACCCCCAGCGTCAGGCTTCCCTGCGGCGCGGGAACGTCCGCGGCGAGCATCTCCATATCG
Source organism: Candidatus Spyradocola sp. (assembly GCA_050942925.1). Lineage (GTDB taxonomy): Bacteria > Bacillota > Clostridia > Christensenellales > UBA1750 > Spyradocola. The sequence continues at coordinate 4,096 of JBMNOF010000017.1, read as the reverse complement.
CCCACGACGCGGCGAACCTGCACGCGGCGCCCCGCCCCCGTGCGGGTGACGAAGATCTCGTAATGCGTCTCCAGGTTATAGAAGGTGGTCAGGCCCGCCTCCTCGTGGAGCCGCGGCGCAAACTCCACCTGCGCCTCCGCGCGCATGCAGAAGTGCTGCTGCCGCCGCATGAGCAGGGTGGGGTTGAGGCCGCTGAGGTTTTCCGCGACTCCCTGCAAAACCAGCCCGCCGTCGGTAAAGGCGTAGAGCTCCGGGTTCGGCTCGCGCAACATGACCCATTCCAGACCCTGGACGTGAAAGTCCGTGACCGGGTTGGGCACGGGAACGGGGCAGGGCGGCAGGTTGACCTCGCCCGAGCGCGGGCAGGTGCCGATGTAGGGGAAGCCGTCCTCCCAGATGACGGGGGCCAGGCAGGTTTCCCGGCCCAGGTGGTGGAAGTACTGCTGCGAATTGCGGAAGGCGAGGAACACGGCGTACCAATCGCCGGCCGGCGTCTGCACCAGGTCCGCATGGCCCGTGCCCTGGATGGGCATGTCCTGCTCGGTGTTGCGGTTGGTGAGGATGGGGTTGCGGGGGCTGGGCTCCCAGGGGCCGTAGGGCGAGATGCTGCGGGCGATGGTTTCCATGTGGCCGTACTCGGTTCCGCCCTCGGCGATCATCAGGTAGTACAGGCCGTTGATCTTGTACAGGTGCGGCGCCTCCGGATACCTTCCGCCGGTCCCTTGCCAGGAGGGGCGCGTGGGCGCGAGCTTTTCGCCGGTCCGCGCGTCGATCTCGCAGATGCTCATGCAGCCGTTTCCGTTGGAGACGAAGTAGACCCGGCCGTCGTCGTCAAACAGCAGGGAGGGGTCGATGCCCGCCTGGTCGACGTAGATGGGGTCGCTCCACGGGCCGGCGGGATCGGTCGCCGTGACGTAGAAATTCCCACCGTAGGAGACGTTGGTGGTGACCATGTAGAACACGCCGTCGTGGTAGCGGATGGTCGGGGCATAGATGCCGCCGGAGGGCGGCGCCTCCCGCAGCGGAAGCTGCGTCGGGCGCGTGAGGGCATGCCCAATCTGCTCCCAATGCACCAAATCCCGGCTGTGGAACACGGGCACGCCGGGGAAAAACTCAAACGTCGAGGTCACAAGATAGTAGTCCTCGCCCACGCGGCAGACGCTGGGGTCGGGATAAAACCCAGGGATGATCGGGTTGCGGAACGGGGTCATTGTGCACTCCTCCTCTCGCGCTGCAAGCGCTCTCTTCCTTCCATTTCCAGGCGCGCGGCGGTTTTCCTCTTTTTTCGCTGCTCGGTCCAAAAATTCTACCGTTTTTTCGAGTCCGGGGACGCGGCCTTTCCCCCTCTCGATCCGCGCAAGGGGCGCAGGCGCTCGGCGCAGAGCTGTGCCGCCACGCCCGACAAGGCCCCCGTCAGCACCCCCAACAGGCCCAGGGGCGTGAAGTAATACAGTAGCTCCGGCGTGGCGGTCAGGGCCATCGCCACGAGGACCTGCCCGGCGTTGTGCAGCACGGCTCCGGCCACGCTCTGCCCAATGGGCGAGACCTGGCTTCGCCCGTTCAAAAGCGCCATCGCCGCCAGCGAAAGCGCTCCGCCCGCCGCCGCATAGGCCAGGGATACGGGTGTGCCAAACAGCAGCGCCGAGAGCAGGACCTTTGTCAGGAGCACCCCGGCAGCCTCCCGCAGGCCAAAGAGCAACAGCGCCAGCAGGACCATCGCATTCCCCAGCCCCAGCCGCGCTCCGGGCACGGGCAGGGGAAGGGGCAGCAGGCTCTCGACAAAGGAGAGCACCAGCGCCCCGGCGGCCAGCAGCGCGCAGAGCGTCAGCCTGTGCACGGAATCGCGGTTGTACACGTTGCCGCCTCCTTTCATCGCGCGACCGCGTCCACGCCGCCGGACGCGCCGCCGGCGATGGTGACGGTCACGCGATGCGGCAGGCAGACGATCGACTCGCCCGGCCGCTGAATGGCCCCGCTCCGCACGCAGGTGCCGTCCGGACAATCGGCCTCCTCCATGCGGATCGCACCGCCAGACACGCGCAGCACGTTTTGTCCCCCTTCTTCCAGGCGAAAGACGGCATCCTCGTCAAGGGGCAATTCCGCCACGATCTCTCCGTCCTTGCGCACGACCGCGCGCAGTGGGCCGCTTTCTCCCGGCCGAAACAGCAGGGGCGCCAGCGCCAGCAGAACCGCCAGCGCCAGAATGACAAAGTCTCCTCTTTTCATTCTCTTTCCTCGTTGACAAAGCAGGGAAAAGTATGTAGTCTGAAATACAGTGGGAGTTTTCTCCCGCGGAAAGGATCTACCCATGAAACGACGCTCGTTCCTTGCGACCCTTCTTGCCCTTCTCGTCCTGCTCTGTGCGGGCTGCGCCTCCAAGCCCGTCACCGCGCAGAGCTTTGCACTGGACACGTTCATCACCGTCAACCTCCTTTCCGGAGGCGACGAGCAGACCGCCCAGGACGCGCTCTCCCTGGTGGACCGCTGCGAGGGCCTGCTCTCCGCCCATCGGGAGGACAGCGAGATCGCCCGCCTCAACACCGCGCCGGAGGGGGAGATCGTTCCCCTTTCGAACCTGACGCGCAAGGTGCTGTCCGAGGCGCTCGCCATCGGCGAGAACACGGACGGGGCGCTGGATGTCACGCTCCTTGCCGCATCCGCGCTCTGGGACTACAAGTCCGACGATCCCCAGGTGCCCGATGCGCAGGCGCTGCGCGAGGCGCTGACGCACAAGGGCATGGACCGCATCGAGCTCACCGACGAAGGCGCGTGCGCGCACGGCGCGCAGATCGATCTGGGCGCCGTGGCCAAGGGCGCCATCGGGGACGAGGTCGTTTCGCTCCTGCGCGAGCGCGGGGTGACGTGCGCCCTTCTGGACATGGGGGGAAATATCTTCACCCTGGGGCAAAAGCCCGACGGTTCCCCGTGGGTTGTGGCCATTGACGACCCGGCGTCCGACGGCTATGTCGGCACGCTCACCCTGGAGGGCGACTGGGCCGTTTCCACCTCCAGCGGCGCACAGCGCTACTTTGAGAAAGACGGCGTGCGCTATCACCACATCCTCGACCCGCAAACCGGGGCGCCCGCGCGCAGCGGCCTGTCCTCCGTGACGGTCCTTGCCAAGAGCGGCCTTGTGGCGGACGGGCTTTCCACCGCGCTCTTCGTTGCCGGCGAGGAGGAGGCGGCCCGCATCCTCGGGACCGCGTATCCGGATGCCGCCGCGGTGCTCGTTCGGGAGGACGGCACGGTGCGCACGCTCGGGGACCTCGACTTTGCGCCGGAAGCGGACGCCTGAGGGCGCCTGCTCTTACGACCTACTATACCCCGAGAGATTTCACTTGTAAAGGAGCGCATGTCGATGGAGTATCCGGTAAAAAAGGGACAGCGGCTTGAACTGCAGATCCTGCGCGGCGGGGACGGCGGCTGCGGCGTGGCCTCGGTCGAGGGACTGACGGTTCTTGTGGAGCAAGCCCTGCCCGGAGAGCGCGTGCTCGCCGAAATCGCGGAGGTGCGCCCGAAGTTTGCGCGCGCGCAGGTGCTGCGCGTGCAGGCGCCTTCCCCGGTGCGCACACCGCCGCGCTGTCCCCTTTACGGAACGTGCGGGGGGTGCCGCATGCAGTTTATGGACTATTCCGCACACCTCTCCGCACTGGAGGCCCAGGTCTCCGGCCTGCTCTCGCGCGTGGGCGGGGCGCGGGACTTTGCGCTGCTCCCCATCGCCGGCATGGACGACCCTTGGCGCTACCGCAACAAGGCGGTCTTTCGGGTGGGGGGCACGGCACAGGACCCCCGCCTCGGGTTCGTGGGCCGCGGCACGCACGACCTTGTTCCCGCGACGGATTGTCTCCTGCAGAGCGAGGCGGCCTGTGCGGCGGCGCGGGCTGTACAGGACTGGATGTGCGCGCACCGCATTCCGCCCTATGACGAGCGGACGCGCCGGGGCGTGCTCCGCTACCTGATGGTGCGGACCAACCGCCGGGGCGAGGCGCTGGCGACGCTGGTGACGACCTCTGCCGAGCTCCCGCAGAAGGAGGCCCTGCTCGAGGCGCTGCAGGCCGCGCTGCCGAACCTGCGCGGCGCGGTGCAGAACGTGAAC
>JBMNOF010000011.1:0-37394 GCA_050942925.1 Candidatus Spyradocola sp. | reverse complement strand
GGGCTCCAGGATTCGAACGATTCGATTTTTAGGAGGCGACCGCTCTATCCAACTGAGCTACGGGGGCTTATACAGAAATTATTCAATTTTGCAGGGCTCCAGGATTCGAACGATTCGATTTTTAGGAGGCGACCGCTCTATCCAACTGAGCTACGGGGGCTTGGGGTCGGGCACACGATTGTGCAGATCCGGCGCATAAGGACTCCCCTTATTATAGGCGATGCTGTGCGCATTGTCAAACAGAAAGTGCGGCGCCTGCACAGGCGCCGCACGCAAAAGTCCGAAGGGATTACAGCTTGTCCGGGGTGTAGAGGACCCACGTTTCCGGCCGCATGTAATGGCGCTTCGACGTGCCGCCGAACCAGGTGTACTCGTCGTCGCCCGCGCCGTTGGCATCCAGAATGGCGCGGATGCTGGCCTTCATTTCGTCGATGTAAGAGGCGGGCACGCCCTCGACATTGTGGCCGGTATGCAGCTCAGTGAACGCCGGACGAATGGGGTCCAAGGCATTCAGGCTGTCCAGATAGGTCGAGAGCTTCGTGGACTCGGGGAGCTGCATCCAAAGCTGGCCATTGATCGCATCGCCGGAAAAGAGGTAGCCGGAGGTGCGGTCCAGGAGCGCGATGGAGCCCTGCGTGTGGCCTGCGATTCGGATGACCTCCAATACGCGGCCGCCCAGATCAATTGTAGCGCCTTCCTCAATAGGGTGAACCGGGCAGGAGGCCAAGTGCAGCGGATGGTTGGCAAAGTGGGCCTTGTACAGATCCATGTCCGCCGGGTGCAGGTAGGCCTCGTCAAAATAGGCGTTGCCCCAGATGTGGTCGCAGTGGCCGTGGGTGTTGACGACGATCAGGGGAAGATCGGTGATCTCCCGGACAATGGCGCGAAGATCCTCGTGGCCGTTGACCGTGTCAATGACAGCGGCGCGGTCCTTGCCGCACACGACATAGCAGACGGATTCGCCCGCATCGTCGATGCAAGTGATCTCCGGGGTGAGGGAATGCAGGACAGCTCTGCGATTCATAGCCAAATACCTCCGTTTTTTTCTTCAGTATACGCTGGATGGGGCGTTTTCGCAAGAGAAGACAGCACAAGTCTCCCTCAGCGGGAGAGGGTGCTGTCCAGCCAATCCGCGACGCGGCAGAGCAGCTCGGGCTGGGCGAATTCCGCCGTGGCGTGGCCCGCGCCCTCCACGGTGCAAAGCTCGCAGGGGACGTTGGCGGCGGTCAGAGCGTCATAGAGGGCCTCGGACTGCGCGAAGGGGACCGTGGTGTCCTTGTCGCCGTGCAGAATGAGGAAGGGCGGCGCGTCGGGCGTGACGTAGTTGAGGGGCGTAGCCAGCTGCACGAGGTCCGGATGCTCCTGCGGCCAGCCGTGGAAGAGCTTGACCATGCACTCCCAGGGCTGCATGGAGGAGGCCTGCTCGGTTCCGTAGGCCTTGAGCATGCCGGCAAAGTCCGTCACGCCATACCAGTTGACCACGGCCTGCACCTCCTCGGAGACGCCGGACCATTGTTCGCCCGTAAACTCGGCCTTGCCGGGCGTCAATCCCGCCAGCGTCACCAGATGTCCGCCGGCAGAATCGCCCATGATCGCGATGCGATCGGGATCTGCCCGGAAGGATTTGGCGTGCTTGCGGATGAAGCGAATCGCGGTCTTGACATCCTGAATCTGCGCAGGGAAGGGCGCAATGCCCGAGATGCGATATTCCGCCAGGCAAACGATATAGCCGCGCTCGGCGAAATAGGAAAGGTCGTGCAGGCGGTTGGCGACGTCGCAGCATTCCCATCCGCCGCCGCAGATCCAAAGCAGGACCGGGTAGCCCGGAGCCGCAGGATCGGGGGCGGGGTAGACGACGTGCATGCGCAGCGTCTCCGCGCTAGCACCGTAGAAGTTGGGCACATAGGCAAAGGGGAGGTTGAGCGTGGTCTGCACGACGGGGCGCAGCTGCGTAAAGTGGATCGACGTTCGCATAAAGGAACCCCCTTTTCGGATTTTTGTATTTGCCATGATTGTAGCACAGGGCATGGGGATTTTGCAACGAGGGGCGTTGCGGGGCGGAAACGGGCATGGTACAATGGGAACAAAGAAAGAACACAGGAGGGGATACAGAATGCTGATTCGCAAGGCAACCATCTATACGGCCATCGCGCCGGAACCCTTTGTGGGCGACGTGCGGGTGCTCAACGGAAAGATCATCGCCGTGGGACCGAACATCGAAGCGCCGGGCGAGCCGGTGGTGGAGGCAGAGGGGATGAACCTTTATCCCGGCTTTGTCGAGGCCCATGGGCACATCGGCCTGGACGGCTACGGCGTGGGATATGAGGGCAAGGACTACAACGAGATGAACGACCCGGTGATGCCGCAGCTGCGCGCCATCGACGGAATTGAGCCGCGCGATCCCGCGCTTTTGCAGGCGGCGCAGGGGGGCGTGACGACGCTGTGCACCGGCCCCGGCTCTGCCAACGTCCTGGGCGGCACGTTTGCCGCGATCAAGACGCAGGGCATCCTGGTGGACGAGATGCTGGTCAAGGCCGATGTGGCCATGAAGTGCGCCTTTGGCGAGAACCCCAAGCGCTGCTACCGCGACAAGGGGATTTCCACCCGCATGACCACGGCCGCCAAGCTGCGGGAGATGCTGCTGCGCGCCAAGGACTACCACCGCCGCATGGAGGAGGGGCACGATCCCGCCTTTGACATCAAGCTCGAGGCGATGCTGCCCGTGCTCACGGGGGAGATGCCGCTCAAGGCGCACGCGCACCAGCTCAACGATCTGTTTACCGCCATTCGCATTGCCAAGGAATTCGATGTAAAGCTCACCCTGGAACACTGCACCGAGGGGCACCTTGCGCCGGAAGCGCTCGCCAAGGCCGGCTATCCGCTGGCGGTCGGGCCGAGCCTTACGCACGCGAGCAAGTTTGAGCTGCGCAACAAGACCTTTGCCACCCCGGGAATCCTGGCCGCCGCGGGCGGGCACGTCTCCATCATCACGGACTCGCCCGTCATTCCGCAGCAGTATCTGCCCCTTTGTGCGGGGCTTGCGGTGCAGAGCGGCATGCAGCCCTTTGACGCGCTGCGCGCCATCACCATTTGCCCGGCGGAGCACATCGGCGTGGCCGATCGCGTGGGCTCCATCGAGGTCGGCAAGGATGCGGACCTGGTGCTCTGCCGCGGAAACGTCATGGATGTCGAGAGCGAGATCCGCTGCGTGCTCATTGACGGCGCGGCAGTGCCCGGTCTTGCGCTCCGCCCGAGGGGAGGAGAAAAGACTTGCTGAAGGCAGTCGTTGCAATGGACTCCTTTAAGGGGAGTCTGACTTCCCTGGAGGCGGGTGAAGCCGTCCGAACGGGAATCTTGCGCGCAGACCCGGCGGCGGAGGTGGAGGTGCGCCCTCTCGCCGACGGCGGGGAGGGAACCGTGGAGGCGCTGGTCGCCGGAATGGGCGGAAAGATCCGCACGGTGCGCGTGGAAGGGCCGCTGGGCGCGCCCGTGGACTGCGCTTACGGCGTGCTGGGAAACACGGCGGTGCTGGAAATGGCGGGCGCGGCGGGATTGCCGCTCGTGCCGCCGGAGGAGCGGAACCCGCTCCGGACGACAACGTACGGCGTGGGGCAGGTGATCGCGGATGCCATTGCACAGGGATGCCGCAAGTTCCTCGTCGGGATCGGAGGCAGCGCGACGAACGATGGCGGCGCAGGCATGCTCCAGGCGCTGGGGTTTGCGCTCCTGGATGCGGAGGGAAGGCCCATTGCGCGCGGCGCGCAGGGACTCGCCGCATTGGCGCGAGTGGAAACGTCCGGCGCGCTGCCGGAGCTGGCGGAATGCCGCTTCCGCATTGCCTGCGACGTGACGAATCCCCTCTGTGGAAAGAACGGCGCCAGCGCGATCTTCGGACCCCAGAAGGGGGCGAAGCCGGAGGACATTCCGCGCATGGACGCCTGGCTTGCGGCCTATGCGGATCTGACGCGCACCGTCGTGCCGGATGCGGATGCCACGGCGCCGGGCACGGGCGCGGCAGGCGGACTGGGATTTGCGTTCCGCACCTTTCTTCGGGGGGAGCTGCAGTCGGGCATCCAGATCGTGCTGGAGGAGACGCGGCTTGCCGCTGCCCTTGCCGGGGCGGATGTGGTGGTCACGGGAGAAGGGCGCCTGGACGGGCAGACCGCCATGGGCAAGGCGCCCATCGGCGTTGCGCGGTTGGCAAAGGAACGGGGCTGCCTGGTCCTCGCGCTGGCGGGCAGCGTCACGCGCGACGCTGGGGCCTGCAACGACGCGGGGATTGACGCGTTCTTCCCCGCGGTGCGCGGAGTGACGACGTTGGAAGAGGCCATGGACACCGAAACTGCGCGCGCAAACTTGGCCGACACCGCGGAGCAGGCCTTCCGCCTGCTGTACGCGGGAATGCGGCGGGAACAGCGCGCGAAGGAAGCTTGATAGGAGGTGGAGAGAATGTGGAATCTCCTGCGGGAGCCGGATCGGGTCAAGTTTCTCTTTGCACAGGAAGAGGTTGTGGCGGAAAAGGCGGGCGGCGCCTTTTCCGCGCGCGGGGTGCGGCTGACGGCGCAGCCCGTGGGTCAGGAGGTCTGCGTGCGCCTGGAGGAGGCCGCGCGGCCGCTGTGCCGGGTGATGCTCCGCTGGGAACAGAAGCTGCCGTCTCTGCGGGTCTTGGGCGACGCCTGGGAGCGCGGTTACGGCGACATGGAGTGGCGGGGCATGGTCCCGGAGCGTGTGCTGCCGTGGTTCTTCCTCGCTGAACGCGGAGGACAAACGGCGGGCGCGGGCGTTGCGGTGCACGCGAATGCCCTGTGCTGGTTCCAGGTGGATGCGCGCGGCATTACGCTCGCGCTGGATGTGCGCTCGGGCGGCACGGGTCTCGTGCGGGAGGAGCCGCTGGAATTGTGCCGCGTGCGGCAGACGGAGCCGATCGAAGGGGAGAGCGCTTTTGCCGCGGGGCGCAGGCTGGCGGCGGCGCTCTGCACGGTTCGGCGGTTGCCCGCTGCGCCGGTCTATGGCGGCAACAACTGGTATTATGCCTATGGCAAGAGCAGCACGCAGGAGATCCTCGCGGACGCGGCGCGCATTGCGGACTGGGCAGGCGGGCTGAACAACCGTCCCTTCATGGTGATTGACGATGGTTGGCAGATCGAGCACGGCGACGGATACAACGGCGGACCCTGGGACCGCAGCAATGCGGACTATCCCGACATGGCGGCGCTGGCCGACGGCATGAAGGCCATGGACGTCCGCCCGGGAATCTGGATTCGGCCGTTGCTCACGCGGGAGGCGGTGCCGGAAACCTGGAAGCTGCACCGTTCCATCCCGGAGCGGGAGCTCCACGGCGGCTGTGTGCTCGACCCGAGCGTGCCCGAGGTGCTGGATCACGTGCGCGCCATGTTCACCCGGTTGGAGAATTGGGGCTATGCGCTCATCAAGCAGGATTTCTCCACGTTTGATCTGCTCGGCCGCTGGGGCTTCCAGATGGGGGCGCAGGTGACGGACGAGGGTTGGTCCTTTGCGGACGGGAGCAAGACCACCGCCATGGTGATCCGCGACCTGTATGCCGCGATGCGCGCGGGCGTGCGCGACGAGACGCTGCTCATGGGATGCAATACGGTGCCGCATTTGTCGGCAGGGATCTTTGAACTCAGCCGCACGGGGGACGACACGAGCGGCCGCATCTGGGAGCGCACGCGCCTGATGGGCGTCAACACGCTTGCCTTCCGCATGCTGCAGCACAACATCTTCCAATCCTGCGATGCGGATTGCGTCGGCCTGACGCGGGAAGTGGATTGGGCGAAAAACGCGCAGTGGCTGGACTTGCTGGCCCGGAGCGGAACCCCCTTGTTCGTTTCCGCCGCGCCGGATGCCATTGGCGAAGCGCAGGCTGCGGCCTTGCGCGAGGCCTTCCGCCGCGCGTCGATTCCGCAGGAGCCGGCGGAGCCCTTGGATTGGATAGAGACCACCTGCCCCGCGCGCTGGCGGACGGAGGAGGGCGAGGTCCTCTACGATTGGGACGATGCCTTCGGCGCGGAGCCGCTCAAGCGGTAATTTCCGTCATGAAAAAAACAGAGCTTGCCAGTCCGGTAGGCTCTGTTTTTGTGTCATGCAGGGAAGTGCGCACAGGAGAAGGCAAAATGCGGGGACCTTGGGAGCAGGGAGAAAGGAGAACCAGAAGGCCCTGCTGCACTTTTGTCGAAAAAAGTCAGAATATATATATTTTGGGCAGGAATGTTCATTTACTTCCGGCTTTGAGGGTGCTATCGTAAAAGGAAAAGAGCCCCAAAAACTGCATATGACGGAGGGAAGAACATGAAAAAGAGGATCGCAGCCCTGGTGTGTTTGATTCTGTTGTGCCTGCCGGTGACCGTGGGAGCCATCTCGCGCGCGAGCGTTGCGGGGAAGGCGTACAACGTGGAGGTTCGGAGCGTCAACGTGGTTTCCAGCCTGGACGGGAGCTTTCAAGCGCTGGAAACCGTGCAGACGACGGGGAGAAAGGAAAACGTCAACGCGGTGCGCTTTGCCTATGACTATGAGCAGGAAGAGCCGGAGGTCGCGGGGCGGTTTCTCGAGGATCAAAGGGTGGCATTGGTTCGCGTGGACGGGTTTTCTCCCGAGATCGCGGCCATCACGGACGAAAGCCAGGTGGTCGTCACCGTGGATGGACAGGAGATCCAGCCGGATGAAGCGGCAGACTTTGCGGACGACGTCGGCTGGCACAACGTGCACAGCGGAAGCTACGGCGTGATCTTTCCCATATTCTTGGGAAAGGAAAGCCGGCAGGAAACGCACGTTGTCCAGGTGACGGCTCTGCTGGAGGAGGATGGTCTTCAGCACGAGGTGACGGAGACCGCGGTCCTGTCGCTGGAACTGGAGAATACGCACGTCTACAAAGAGGAGCGGGAACTGCAAATTTTGAACATGACCGGCGCGCATGTGGACGCCTATTGCGTGGGGGATCGGATCTACTTGGACCTGCCCAGCCAGGCGTATTACAATTACTATGCGTGGATTCTCGAGCGGGAGGAGCCTGTGGAGGTGGAGATTGCCTTTGCAGACGCGTCCGGACAGCCGATTCCGGGGATTGCCTGGGCGGCGCAGGTGCAAAGCGAGGCCGGGCAAACCGCCGCGCTGTACCTGGAGCGCGAGGGGAAGCTCGACCAGGGAACGGCGGTCTACCGCGTAAAGACGGATAGTTCTCTTGCGGAGAGGCAGAAGGTGGTCTTTACCGTGGAAACGGCAGATGCCCTCTATCGCACGCCGGAGATGACCATCGTGGAGAGAACGGACATTGCGGGTCGGGACCCGAAGGGAATCTACTTTGCGCAGAGCGAAGTCACGCTGGCCGTTGGGCAGAGCCTTGACCCCGTCGTGCTGGGCGTTGCGGATGGCCTCCCCGTGCGCGATGGCGGGGTGGGAGAGCTGCAGATCGCCCTGGGAGAGGGCAGCGACCGCACGGTCTTGGAGGTCACGGCGGAGGGGCGGATTTATGCCAGCCGGCCCGGCGTGGCCTATGTCACGGCGACGTACGAAACGGGAGACGTGCAGGAGGACAGCGTGGGGAACATGAGCCGGGTTTCCTACGGGACGCCTTCCCTGAAGATCACCGTGGTTCCGGCGGCAGAGCCGGTGGAAACCGCGGCCGATTCGCAGCCGGCGGGCAGCGCATGGTACGTGGCCTGCCGGAAACTGAACGTGCGCGCAGGTGCGGGGACGGACTATCCCGTCATCGGGACGCACGGCAGGGGAGAAACGCTGGACGTCGTGCGCGTAGCCGACGGTTGGGCGGAGCTTGCGGATGGCGGCTTCGTGAAGGTGGAATACCTGCTCTGGGTCTAGAATTTCGCTCCCGGCAAAAGCAGCGCCCGTCAAACGACGGGCGCTGCTTTGTCGGTTAGGAAAAGTCGAGGGAGATGGAGAAGGTGTGCGTCTGTCCCGCGGGCAAGGAGACGATGCCCTCCTTTTCGTCGAGGGCGCCCGAAGCCTGTGTGCTGTCGTCCAAGCCCTCCCAAGGTTCGATGCAGACGTAGGGCGCGCCGGGCTTGGCCCAAATGCCGACGTAGGGCGCGCCGCCAAAGTGCACGCGCGTCCAGTGCGGGGTTGCGGCGCTGTGCACGTCCACATAGGGAGAGCGCAGGCCTTCCAGAATGTAGGCGTCGCGGTCAAAGGTGTGGGGGAGCAGTGGGTAGCGCGTCTCCCCGCGAAGGAACGGCGTTCGCGCCTCCGCGATCAGGCCGTCCGGTCCGAACTGCCGCGCGTCGATCGTCTCCGGCTGGGGAAAGACGAGCACGCCGTCCTTGCAGGCGATGGCCGGGTGCGCGCCGATGGAAAAGAGCAGCGGGGCCGCGTCGTCCAGGTTTTCCACCTCGTGGCGCACGGTGAGCGTGCGCCCCTCCAGGGAAAAGGACACCCGGAGCGCCCACCGGAAGGGGTATGCGTCCGCATGCGCCGCCCAATCGTCCAGCACCATGGTCAGCGAAGTCGCGCCCGTCTGCTCGCAGCGGAAGAGCGAGCGGCGCGCAAAGCCGTGCTTGGGCAGGGTGTAGGTCTGTCCGCCGTAGGTATAGCGCTGGTCGCGGAGCTTGCCCACGATGGGGAAGAGCAAGGGCGAGTGGCCGGACCAGATCGAAGGGTCCCCGCTCCAAAGGTATTCATAGCCGTCCGCCTGGTTGGTCACGCGCGTGAGCTCCGCACCCAGGTCCTGAATTTCCACCGTCAAGTCTGCGTTCCGTAATGGGTAGAGCATGGGAAAAATCTCCTTTCTCTGCGCAAGGCGAGCGCATGCCGGGCGGCCGCACGCATCGATGCGCATGCGGCCATTCTGCGCTCTCGCTTGTTCGTGGAATCCAAGGCCATTATACCCAACGCGCCAGATGCTTGCAAGAAGAAGCTTGACAGGGATTGTCTACATGTGTTAGACTAAAACTGTCTAATGAAGATAGACAGGGGAGGAAACTCGATGGAGAGCTATAAGCTGGGGGAGATGGAGCGCCGTTTGGCGGAGATGCTTTGGGAGCGGGCGCCCTTGCGCACGCGAGAGCTGGTGGAGGCCTGCGCCGAGGCCTTTGCCTGGAAGCGGACGACGACCTATACGATGCTGCGCAGGCTGTGCGATCGCGGGCTCTTTGTGATGGAGAAGGGGGAGGTGCGCGTGCAAATCCCCAAGGAGGAATTCGAAGGCGCACAGGGCGAGCAGTTCGTCAACGAGAACTTTGAAGGATCTCTGCCGCGGTTTCTCGCGGCGTTTGTGCGGCGGAAAAAGCTGACCGAGCGGGAGATCGACGAAATTGAGCGATTGATCCGGGACCACGAGGAGGGATGAACCGTGCAGAACTTGACCGACGCCTTTCTGCAGACGCTGAACATGAGCTTTACGGCAGGAATCGTGATCCTGTGCGTTTGCCTTGCGCGGCTTCTGCTGCGCCGCGCGCCGGCCGTGCTGCGCTATGCGCTCTGGGCTGTGGTGCTCTTCCGGCTGCTGTGTCCGGTTTCCCTGGAGAGTGCATTGGCGCTCTTGCCGACGGACCCTGCGCCTGTGCGGACGGACCTGCTCTACGCGGCGCAGCCGCAGGTGCACACGGGAGTACCGGCGCTGGATGCGGCGGTGGGCGGGGCGCTGCCTGCGGCGGACCCCACGGCGAGCGCCAATCCCCTGCAGATCTATTCGGCGGTCGGCGCCGTTCTTTGGGTGACGGGATGCGCAGGGATGTTGCTGGCGGGGGGGATTTCCCTCTTCCGGCTGCGGCGGCGCTTGCGCGGCGCAAGGGAAGTGGAGCCCGGCATCTATGTGGCGGCAGGGCTGCCAACGGCGTTTGTGCTGGGCGTGCTTCGCCCGCGCATCTATCTGCCGAAAGGGTTGACCGATGGGGAGAGGGACTTGGTCCTGGCGCATGAGCGCGCCCACATCCGCCGCGGAGATCCGGCGCTGCGGCTACTGGCCTGGGTGGCGCTTTGCCTGCACTGGTTCCATCCATTGGTCTGGCTGGCCTTTTGCCTGAGCGGGCGGGACATGGAGGCCGCTTGCGACGAGTCCGTGCTCCGGAAGCTCGGCCCGCAGGTCAAGAGGAACTACTCTGCAGCGCTGCTGCGGGTGGCGACGGGGCGGCGCATCGCCCTGACCGCGCCGCTCGCGTTTGGGGAGGGCGGCGTCAAGGGAAGAATCCGCGGCGTTCTGCGCTGGAAGCGCCCCGCGCTGTGGGCGATGGCCGCGATGGTCGCGCTGGTGCTGGCGCTCGGCATAGGGCTTGCGCTGAACCGCCCGGAGCAGACGGCGTACCTGCGCATGGGGGGAAATCTGTACCGCAGCGAGGAGACCACCGTTTCGGAGCTCCCCGCGGGCAGCGAGGAGATCGGGCGGATTGCCTCCGTGCTCCACAACACGCAGGAGCTACCGGAGCAGGAGGGGCAGGCAACCAATCTGGACGAAATGTATGCCGGCTGCGCGGTCTATGCGAGCGGAGACCGCGCATATGTCGAGAACTATGGCGGATTCTACCTCTGCTTTGTGCAGGTGGACGACGAGGACCGTGCGGCCGAAACCGCCTGGAACCTGGAAGACGTGGAAGTGCTGCTCCTGCGGGAGGAGGAAACGGGCAGCCTTGCGGTTTTCCGGGACGGGGATCAGGTAGGCGCCTGCCGGCTGCCGGACGGGGATGATGCGGACATGGAGCCGGCTCCCGGGCCGGGGCAGACCGCGCTCCTGCGCTTGTCCGACTGCGACGTCCTCATTTGCGGAGAAGAAGGGCTGCAGCGCGCGGAGCGCGAGGATGCGACCGCTCGCGTTTCCGCGACCTGCTCGGCATCGGAAAACGGCCTGTCGATCTTTGTCCTCTCCGGCGCGGCGGATGGCACGGCGGTCTACCGCGTCTATGACGAGGCGGGCGAGCGCGAGGACCTGCGAATGGAAGTCGAAGCCCAGGATACCCTGCAGGCCCTGGTGGAAACCGTCCGGAACATCCAGGCGGGGAGCGTGGTTTGGGAGACCAATGCCCTGACAGCCGAGGAACAGGCATTCCTGGACAGGATCTGCCGGGAAGCGCTGGCCATCTCTGCGGCGTGGGAAGGCTTGCCTGCGGAACAAATCGAGCAGGGCGACTGCATCCGCCTGGGACTGTACGATGGGGGCGTCGCTTACGTCTATCTCTGGAACGGGGAAACCCCCGTGCTTCAGTTTGACGACACCGGTTGGTGCACGGCGTTTTCCGCGCAGAGCTACGCGCTCTTGGACGCCTGGAGGGATGGAGAGAAGAACCCCGTGACGTGGAGCGCGGAGCGCCTGTATTTCGGGCAGGAGGCAGGGGCAATTTCGATCCTGGACGAGGGTGCGGCGCTGGCGGCGCGGCTGGCGCAGATCACGATGAGCGAACCGGGGACTGCGGTCAACGAACAGGAGACGGCTTATCGGTTCACGCAGACGAGCTTCCGCGGCAAACAAGGGGAATTCTACGTCTATGCGGAGGGAAACCGCGCGTTTGTGCAGCGCGGGGAGACGGGCCGGCGCTCGGAATTGGATGCGGCGACCTTCGCGGAAGTGGAAGCGCTGTTCCCTGAGGCGGAAGCGGTTGTGGGAGACTTGGACGGCGATGGCCGGACGGATCGCGTCTCCTGGGATCTCCTGTCGCGGGACAGGGGAACGATGACCGTCAACGCGGCGTTGGGGAATGGACAGCTCGTCCGCGGCATCCTGGAGGGCATTGCCCCGGGGCCGATCCTCGCAGCGGACGTGACCGGGGACGGCCGGGACGAAATCCTCGCCCTGTGCGACCTGGGCGGCGCCGGCGGCGCGGGGAGCTGGGATCTGGCCGTCTGGACGCTGCAGGACGGCGCCCTCTCCAGCCTGCCCCTTCCCGCGCAGAACCCGGAGGAACCGGCCTCCGGCTGGAACTCGGGCTATGCCTTTGCGCCCCAGTACGTGGATGGCTTCCGCGTGCGCGTCACCGGGGAAAGGCTCGACGTGACGTACGAGATTCCCGAGGAGATGCGCGACGCCTGCGTCGGGAACGGCTTTGACGCGGACGGAAACGCGCGGTTCACGCAGAGCGGCGCTGTGGACGGCGTCAGCGCCATCGAGGTCGTGCCCGGGGCCGGCGGCGCGGCGGAGATCCGCCTCTGGCAGTACCTGTGGGTTTACGGCCATTCGGACTGCGTGGGGTACGCGGTCTCTACCATCGCTTGGGACGGCGAAGCATTCCAGCTTCTGGAGCAGGAAGTGCTTCCCGCATTTCCCGGGTAGGCAATAAAAAGCGAACAACCGGGCCTTTACGTCCGGTTGTTCGCTTTTTTATGAGTGGGAGAAGTCCGGCAGATCCACCTGCATGTGGTGCAGCGCATGGTCGGTGATCCGTTCAAAGGTTTCATCGCTCAAGTCGTGCTCGATCTTGCAAGCGTCCGCCGCGGCGGTCGCCTCGCTTACGCCCAGCTTTTGCAAAAACTGCGTCAGCAAATAGTGCCGTGTATAGATGCGCACGGCAATCTCCTCTCCCGAGGGATTTAAGGTGATGAAACCATCGTGATCCATGGAAATATAGCCGCTTTCGCGCAGCCGTTTCATGGCGACGCTGACGCTCGGCTTGGAATATCCCAGTTCGTTGACAATGTCGATGGAGCGCACCTGCCCTTGCCGCCGCTGCAAGAGGAGAATCGTCTCCAGATAGTCCTCGGCGGACTCATGAATCTGCACGGGCCTCGCCTCCTTTTCGCGAAATCCGCTTGCGCGTCCTCCGATTAGAGTACCATAGATCCCAGCCTTTTGCAAGAAAAGCGGAAAATGCCCCTTGACAGATTTGGTTAGCAGTGGTAAACTACAGACGCTTAAAGGTTAGCTGCAACTAACCACGGCGCGCAAGCGCCGGTCGACTCCAAACAGATTGCTTGAGGAGGGAGGAGAATGATGCCCCTGACAATGGCAAAGCCCGGCGAAACGGTCGTCATCCGCAAGATCACGGGCAAGGACGAGGTGCGGCAGCACCTGGCGGAGTTGGGGTTCGTCGTGGAGGAATCGGTCACGGTGGTCAACGCCATCGCGGGCAACCTGATTCTCAAGGTGAAGGACAGCCGGATTGCATTGAATCGGGAGATGGCCTGCCGCATCATGATTTAGGAGGAGGAAGAGCATGAAGACACTCAAGGACGCGAAGGTCGGACAGGTTGTCGTGGTCGCCCGCCTGCACGGGGAGGGACCCGTCAAGCGCCGCATCATGGACATGGGCATCACCAAGGGCGTGGAAATCCTCGTGCGCAAGGTCGCGCCGCTGGGCGACCCCATGGAACTCCACGTGCGCGGATACGAGCTGAGCGTGCGCAAGGCGGATGCCGAAAAGATCGAGATTCAGTGAGGGAGCAGGGCGGCGACAGGACCGCTTTTTTCAAGGGACGAGGTTAGCTAAAACTAACTAGGAGGAGCAAGGCGTATGGGTATTACGATCGCCCTGGCGGGCAATCCCAACTGCGGAAAGACGACGCTGTTCAACGATCTGACGGGCAGTTCCCAGTACGTGGGGAACTGGCCGGGGGTGACGGTGGAAAAGAAGGAAGGCCGCCTCAAGGGACACAAGGACGTCGTCATACAGGATCTTCCGGGAATCTATTCCCTTTCGCCCTACACGCTGGAAGAGGTTGTGGCGCGGGGCTATCTGGTGCAGGAGAAGCCGGACGCCATTCTGAACATCGTGGACGGCACGAACATCGAGCGCAACCTCTATTTGACCACGCAGCTCATCGAACTGGGCATCCCGGTCGTCGTGGCGATCAACATGATGGACCTGGTGCGCAAGAGCGGGGACCGGATCGACTTGGAGAAACTCGGCCAGGAATTGGGCTGCCAAGTTGTGGAGATGAGCGCGCTCAAGGGCCAAGGGAGCAAGGAAGCGGCGGAAGCGGCCATTGCCGCGGCGCGCGGGGCAAAGGGCGGGGAGCCCCCGCACGTGTTCACGGGCAGCGTCGAGCACGCGATTGCGCACATCGAGGAGTCCATCGCCGGCAAGGTGTCCGGGGCGAGCCTGCGCTGGCATGCCATTAAGCTCTTTGAGCGGGATGAAAAGGAGCAGCAGGAAGTTCCTCTGGACGCCGCGCTCCGCGCGCACATTGAAGAACACATCGCGGAGTGCGAGAAGGAGCTGGACGACGATGCGGAGAGCATCATCACCAACCAGCGCTATGCCTACATCAGCCGCGTGGTGGAGCGCTCGGTGCGCAAAAAGGCGGCCAAGCATGCGCTCACCGCATCGGACCGGATCGATCGGATCGTGACCAACCGCGTCCTGGCGCTGCCCATCTTCGTGGTCGTGATGTGGGCGGTGTACACCCTGGCCATGGGCGGGACGCCCCTTTCCATCGGCACCATGGCGACGGACTGGACCAACGACGTGCTGGTCGGCGAGTGGATTTGCGGAAACCTTGGGGCCTGGATGGAAAGCGTCGGCTGTGCGGCCTGGCTGACGGGCCTTGTGGTGGACGGAATCGTCGCGGGAGTCGGCGCGGTCATCGGCTTTGTGCCCCAGATGCTGGTGCTGTTCTTCCTCCTGTCGATCCTGGAGGACGTCGGATACATGGCGCGCATTGCGTTCATCATGGACCGCATCTTCCGGCGCTTCGGCCTTTCGGGCAAGAGCTTCATCCCCATGCTGGTCGCCACCGGATGCGGCGTGCCCGGCATCATGGCCTCCCGCACCATCGAGAACGACCGCGACCGCAAGATGACCATCATGACCACGGGCTTCATCCCCTGCGGCGCGAAGATGCCCATCATCGGCCTGTTTGCCGGGGCGCTCTTTGGCGGCAGCGGCTGGATCGCCACGTCCGCCTACTTCATCGGCGTGGCCGCGGTCATCGTCTCGGGGATTCTCCTCAAAAAGACCAAGCTCTTTGCGGGCGACCCGGCGCCGTTCGTCATGGAGCTGCCCGCATACCATGTGCCCTCCCTCAAAAACGTCCTGCACGCCACCTGGGAGCGGGGTTGGAGCTTTATCAAGCGCGCGGGCACGGTCATCCTGGCCTCGTCCGTGGTGCTGTGGTTCCTGCAGGGCTTTGGCGTTGTGGACGGCGCCTTTGGCATGGTGGAGGACAACAACACCTCACTGCTGGCTTCTATTGGCGGCGTGGTCGCGCCGATCTTTGCGCCCTTGGGCTTTGGCAACTGGCAGGGAGCGATCGCGACCTTCACCGGGCTGATCGCCAAGGAGAACGTCGTTTCCACCTTTGGCGTGCTGTATGGATTTGCGGAGGTAGCGGAGGACGGCGCGGAGATCTGGGGTCTATTGGCCCAGGACTTTACCGCCCTGACCGCCTATAGCTTCATGATCTTCAACCTGCTGTGCGCGCCCTGCTTTGCGGCCATGGGCGCGATCAAGCGCGAGATGAACAACGCCAAGTGGACCTGGATCGCCATTGGGTACATGTGCGGCTTTGCCTATGTCGTGTCCATGATCGTCTACCAGATGGGGATGCTTGCCACAGGTCATTTCGGAATTGGCACAGGGGTTGCATTCCTGCTGCTCCTTGGCCTCCTCTACCTGCTGGTGCGCAAGAACAAGTATCAGGATGCGGCGCGGGGCGCCACGGTCCGCTCGGTTGCGGCAGAGTAACGCCGCGCGCGGGAGATTTCCGGCGCGGCCGGGAAAGCAAAGGAGGAGGGAAACATGCTGGCGAGATTTGTCCAATTTCTGCCCACACTCATAGGGGCGGCGGTGGTCTTTGGCGTGCTGGCGCTGGTTGCCGCCAAGATGGTTCGCGATCACAGACGGCACAAGGGCGGCTGCGGCTGTGGCTGCGGCGGCTGCCCCAACGCAGGAGCGTGCCACCCTGCCGGGACGCAAGCCCAGAAGTGAGCGCGGCGGAGCTGACGGGCACGCACATGCGCTACCTGCTGGTCATCTATGAGATCGACCAGACGGGGCGAAGCGTGTCCTCCGTGGAGGTGGCAGCGGCGCTCGGGGTCTCCAGGCCCTCGGTCGCGCGCATGCTCCTCGTGCTGACGGAAAAGGGGCTGACCGAGAAGGCGCGCTATGGCAAGATCGCGCTGACGCCCTCGGGCAAGCGGGTTGCGGGCCGGTGCGCGGAACAGATCGAGCGCATGGCCCGCCTCCTTCCCCAAACCGGGCTCCGGCTCACCCCTTCCGAGCTCCGGCGCGCGGCGACCGCCATGGCAGGGGCGCTCCCCGCGCGCTGTTTCTTGGACTGAAAAAAGAGGCGAAGCTCGCATTTTTTTTTGACGGCGGAAAAGGGGTGGCGAGAAAAGGGGGATTGTGCTATGCTTAATGGCGAGAAAAAGAGAACCGCCCGCCGCGCGCTGTGCGGCGGAGAGGGAGGAAGACGAGATGGCTTTGAAACTTACCCCGTACACCGCGCCGGACTTTTCCGCATTGGGATTGGATCGTGCGCCGGATACGCAGTTTGCGCGCGCGCCCAAGGATGGCGTCGCGCCGGAAAACTACCATGCCATGAGCATTTTTCCGGAGTATTTCCGCGTGGGCGGACGGTGGATGCTCGCGGAGGAATCCCGCATGGACTGCGTCGCGGTGCTGGACGGCAACCGCATTGACGTGCGCGAACCGCGCCGGCTCCGCGCGGGCGACGCGGTGATCGTCGGCAGAAGCGAGGACGGCAGCGAGGGCATTCTGGTATGGCCCAACGGCTTTGCGCCGGAACATCGCAAGGGTGACGTGTTCGCGTTCCGCCAGGGGCGCAGCCGCGAGACGGCCTTTAGCCGCGACTACGACGAGCTCTACGACGTGCTCCGCCATGACCGCGAGCACGGCAACATCGTCTGGGTGCTCGGGCCGGCGTTTGCATTCGACAGCGACGCCCGCCGCGCGTTCTCCAAGCTCGTGGAGAACGGCTATGTCAGCGCGCTGCTGGCGGGCAACGCGCTAGCCACGCACGACCTGGAGGCGGCGTACCTGCACACGGCCCTCGGACAGAACATCTACACCCAGGAGAGCGTGCCGCTCGGGCACTACAACCACCTGGACACCATCAACCGCGTCAAGTACCACGGCTCCATTCCGGCCTTTATCGAAAAGGAACACATCGACAACGGAATCCTCTACCAGTGCGTGCGCTGCGGTGTGCCCTTCGTTCTGGCCGGGTCCATCCGCGACGACGGCCCCCTGCCGGAAGTGTACGGCAACGTCTACCAGGCACAGGATGCCATGCGCGCCCACGTGCGCAAGGCCACGACCGTCATTTGCATGGCGACGATGCTGCACACCATTGCAACCGGCAACATGACGCCCAGCTTCCGCGTCCTGCCGGATGGCACCATCCGCCCGGTCTACTTCTATTGCGTAGACATCTCGGAGTTTGCCGTCAACAAGCTCAGCGACCGCGGCAGCCTGTCGGCGCGCGGCATCGTGACCAACGTGCAGGACTTTGTCGTGACGCTGGCCAAGGGACTCAACATTTGGTGAGCAAAAAAAGCCCCCGATCGGGGGCTTTTTTTGTTAGAAGACGAGGCGCAGGCCAAAGGCGAGAAGGATGGCGCCCAGCAGGCTCAGCGCCATCTGCTTGGGGGAAACGAAGAGCATCGCGGCGGAGACGAGGAAGAGAAACGTGTTGACGCTGCTGCGCAGAAAAACATACCACGGCCCAATGGAAAAGCAGAGGCAGAGAAGAACCGCCAGGATGCCTGCATCCAGGGCGATGGATGCGGCGCTCGTTCCCCGTCCATACCAGCAGACGAAGGCCAGCGCGGGCGACAAAAGCGTCAGCCCGTACCAAATCCACATGTACCGTCCCGGGTCAAAGCCGCTGAACAGCACGGTCCAGATGTGATAGCTCGAACACATCCCCGCAAAGAAGAAAAAGACGCGAAGGGCTGCGCGCAGAGGCGTCCCGCTGTACACCGAGAGCGCCAGCGCCAGGACAAGCCAGACCGGAAGATCAGAAAAGACGTTGCGCAGGTCCAGCGCGCCCAGACAGCGGTGCCACCAGATCGCCTCGTTCAGGGAAAGATTGTCAAGCCACTTGGCGAAGATGCCGAGCGTCACGCCCAGCAGCAGGGCCAATGCGCAGGAGATGGCCACGGCCCAACGGCCGCCTCTTGCCCGCGGGGCGCGGATGGAGTTCCATAGGGGTTTCACGAAACGCTCCCTCCTTGTGCTGCGGGCAACGCGGCGCAAAAACTCAGCGCTTGGCGCGAAGGTACATGCTGTCCTGCGGCGTGATCTTGCGCTGGACGGTGCAGGGATTTCCAAAGGCCAGCACGCCCGCAGGGATGTCCTTGGTCACTACGCTGCCCGCGCCGATCACGCTGCCGTCGCCAATGGAGACACCGCCTAGAATTGTGACGTTGGAAGCGATCCAAACGTCACTGCCAATTCGAATGGAGCGCCCATATTCGTGGTCGTGGAGGTTTCCCTCCGCGTCCACGGTCAGGCGACGCTCGTCGGGCAGGAGCGAGTGCATCCCCGTGGCCAAAATGCAGAACGGCCCAATAAACACGTTGTCGCCGATTTCCACGGTGCCCCCGGCGATGAAGCTGAAGTAGACGTTGGCGTAGAAGTTTTTGCCGATGCGGATTTCCCGCGCATTGTCCAGGAAAATGGGCGCTTCGAGCAGCCGGTAGAGGCCGAAGTCCTGGTCGGGGAAGAGCTGGCGGAGCAGCGCCTGCTTTTTCTCGTCCTCGTCCACGCCAAGCGCGTTGTAGGCCAGGCAAAGGCGGTGGCTTTCGCGCTGCACGGCGCCAAGCTCTTCGTCCATGCAATCGTAAATCCGGCCGGTATGCATTTTCTCGTATTCTGTCATGGAGGGAACCCACCTTTCCAAAAAGTGAAGCGGTCCGCCGGAATCCAGCGAGAACTCTGCCTCGATTGTAGCACAAATTGGCGCAAGCGCAAACCCTGGACCGCACTAGACTTTGACGCGGCCGCGCGCATGCGCTATAATAGAAACGTCTTTTGGGAAGAGACCCCAAGGGCAATTCGCCGATACAGAAAGGGAGATGGATCACCATGAAGATCGTGCTGCTGGAGTCCCTCGGCATCTCCGATGAGCTCCTGAACACCTATGCGAAAAAGTTGGAAGAAAAGGGCCATGTATTTCAGGCCTATCCGCGCGACATGGACGTTAACGTCCAGATTGAGCGCGCCAAGGATGCGGACATCCTCATGATCGCCAACATGCCCCTCAAGGGCGAGGTCATCCGCGCCTGCAAGAACCTCAAGTTCATCGACGTCGCCTTCACGGGCGTGGACCATGTCGACCTTGCCGCCGCAAAAGAGATGGGCGTCAAGGTTTCCAACGCCTCCGGATATTCCACGCAGGCGGTTGCGGAGCTGGCCCTGGGCATGATGCTCTCTCTGCTGCGAAATGTGCCGCAGGTGGATGCCCGCTGCCGCGAGGGCAAGACCAAGGATGGCCTGGTGGGCACGGAGCTCAAGGGCAAGACCGTGGGCATCGTCGGCCCGGGCGCCATCGGCCAGAACACCGCGCGCCTGTGCAAGGCCTTTGGCTGCCGCGTCATCGCCTACAACCACCGCCCGAAGAAGGTCGAGGAGGGCCTGCTGGAGTTCGTGGATCTGGACACCCTGACCCGGGAGTCGGACATCATCTCCATTAACTGCCCGCTCAACGATAGCACCCGCGGCATGTTCGGCAAGGAGCGCATTGCCATGATGAAGAAGAGTGCCATCCTCATCAACGTTGCGCGCGGCCCCATCGTGGACTCTCAGGCGCTGGCCGACGCCCTGAACGAGGGCCGCATCGCCGGTGCAGGCATTGATGTCTTCGAGATCGAGCCGCCGCTGGACCCCGCCCATCCGCTGCTCCACACGCCCAACACCATCGTCACCCCGCACGTGGCCTTTGCCACCAAGGAGTCGATGGACCTGCGCGCGGAGATCGTCTTTGACAGCCTGGACAAGTTCCTTGCCGGCAACCAGATCAACGTCATCCTGTAAAAACAAAAAAGGCCCCTGTTGGGGCCTTTTTTGTTTGCCAATTTTCTGGACATCTTCCCAGGCCCATGATAAAATGAAAAGACACCGCGAAAATTGCATAGGAGGAGGGAAGGCCATGCCGATCGTCAAGGGACTGGAATGGACATTCAACACGAGGGCGAAGCTCTACGACAAGACGCGGCCCGGCTACGTTCCGGAGCTGTATCGGGATCTGTTCGCGTACAAGCCGTTGGATGTAAGCTGCTGCGCCGTGGAAGTGGGGATCGGAACGGGGCAGGCGACGCGGCCGGTGCTGGAGACGGGCTGCTGTGTGACGGCGGTGGAGTACGGCGCGGAACTTGCGGCGGTCTGCCGGGAGAAATTCCAGGGGTACCCAAACTTTTCCGTGGTCACGGGGAAGTTTGAGGAGACGGCGCTTGCAGAGGAGCAGTGGGATCTGGTGTACTCGGCATCGGCGTTTCACTGGATACCGGAGGAGATCGGGTACAAGAAGGTCTACGCGCTGCTGAAGCCGGGCGGCGCATTTGCGCGGTTTGCCAACCATCCGAACCGGGATCTGAGCCGTCCGGACATGTACGAAGCGCTGCAGGAAGTGTACGCGGTGTACATGCCGGGGACGCGGAGCGACAAGATCTACGGTGAGGAGGAGGCTCGCGCCCGCGCGGAGATCGCGAGAACCTACGGATTCGAGGATATTCAGTACAAGCTGTATCACCGCGTGCGCACCTTTGCGGCGGAAGAATACGTGCAGCTCCTGGGCACCTATTCGGATCACGTCGCCATAGAGGAGGAAAGGCGGAAGCAATTCTTTGCAGAGATCCGGAACGTCATCGAGAAGTTTGGCGGCAGGATCTCCATCTACGATACACTGGATTTGGAAATGGCAAGAAAGATCTAAACGCAGCGGCCCGCCTCCCCAGAATGGAGAGGCGGGCCGCATTTTTCGCGGTTTTAGAAGCGGTGGACGCCGGCGGAGAGCGCATACTCGGCGCCGTTGATCCGGGCCACAGCCGTGCAGCCCTCGGGCACGGTGAACGTGTAGCGCACCGCATCGCCTTCGTAGGCCCAGGCAGAGGACACAAGGCCCTGCGCCGTGCGGATGGAAGCGGAAACGTGGCCCATGCGCGGGTCAGGCTGCGGCGCAAAGAGGATGTGGCGGAAGCCGGGATTCTCCGGGTCCGGGTTGATGCCCGCGCAGACGTTGAACATCCACTCGCCCACCGCGCCGTAGGCGTAGTGATTGAAGCTGTTCATGTCCGCGGACCACATCGAACCGTCGGGCTTGAGGCCGTCCCAGTGCTCCCACATGGTGGTGGCGCCGCGGGTGACGGGATAGAGCCAGGAAGGGAACTCCGTCTGCAAGAGCAAGGTGTAGGCCAGATCCGTGTACCCGTTTTCCGAGAGGGCGCGCAGCAGGTAGGGCGTGCCGACAAAGCCGGTCTGCAGCTTGTCCCCGTTTTCGTGGATCTTCTGCGCCAGTCGTGCGGCGTAGGGGGCTTTCTGGTCCACCAGGTCAAAGGCCAACGCCAGCACGTAGCCGGTCTGCGTGTCGCCATAGATGCGGCCGGGCTCTGCGGCATAGCGCTTCTGCCAGGCGGCGCGGATGTTGTCGTAGAGCGCTTCGTATTCGGCCATGTCCCGGCCCAGGGCGCGGCCCATCTTGACGAGGTTTTCCGTCGAGAGGGCAAAGAATGCGCCGGCGATCAGGCCCTCGTCCGTGGAGCCCTTGTAGCTGCCTTCGGGCGCATCCAGGCCGAGCCAGTCGCCAAAGTGCGTGCCGTCCAGCCAGAGGAATTCCTCGCTGCCCGCGCCGTGCACATAGTCCACCCATTTTTTGGCGGAATCAAACTGGTCGGTGAGGAAGTGGAGCTGGCCGTAGGTCAGGTACATCTGCCAAGGGACGATGGTGCACACGTCCGCCCAAGCGGCGGAGGCGACATCGTTGGGACCCAGGATGTTCGGGATGACGTGCGGAACGCGGCCCTGCGCATCCTGCGAGGCATTGAGGTCGTGCAGCCACTTGGTGAAGAACGCATCCACGCGGAAGTTATAGGAGGCGGTGCGTGCAAAGACCTGTGCGTCGCCCGTCCAGCCCAGGCGCTCGTCGCGCTGCGGGCAATCGGTCGGCACGTCCAGGAAATTGCTGCGCTGTCCCCAGAGGATGTTTTGGTAGAGCTGGTTGACCAGAGCTACGCCGCAGGAGAAGTCGCCCGTGCGCTCGATGTTGGAGTGAACGACCACGGCGGTGAAGTCCTGGGCCGACATGGAGCTCGGGCAGGCATCCAAGCGAACGTAGCGGAATCCCTGGAAGGAGAAGGCCGGCGCGTACTCCATCTCGCTCTCTCCCGCGAGCGTGAGCAGGATCTTGTTCTTTGCCGAGCGCATGTTTTCGGTGTAGAAGTTGCCGTCCTTGTCCAGCACTTCGGCAAAGGAGAGCTCCACCGTTTCGCCCTTCTTGCCGCGGGCCTGCAGGCGCACATAGCCTGTCAGGTTTTGACCAAAGTCGAGCACGCGCTCGCCCTTGGGGGTTGTGAACTCGGCGATCGGCGCGAGCGATCCCATTTCGCGGATCTCCTCGCCCTCCTGGGGAAGGAGAATCCCGGTGTCGTGCGGAAGAATCGCCGCGGGGCCGAGGTCCTCGCAGGGGGCGTTCATGTCCACGGTTTCCCCGTCGTAAATCGAGGAGAAGAGAATGGGCGTGGTGAGAACGCGCCAGCGCGAATCCGTCAAGATGTTCTGGTGGCTGCCGTCGAGGTATTCCACTTCCAGCGCTGCGATGAGCGCGGTCTTGCGGCGTTCCTTTTGGCCGTTCCAGCCCATGCGTCCGCCCCACCAGCCTTCGCCGACGAGAACCGTCAGCACGCTTCCAGGCGCGACCATGTCCGTCACGTCATAGGTCTGGAACTGCAGGCGGCTTCCGTACTCCGTCCAGCCGGGCGCGAAGACGAACTCGCCCACGCGCACGCCGTCGATGGCAGCCTGGTACATGCCCAGGGCGCTGATGTGCAGGCGCGCGCTGCGGACCGGACCGCGCAGGTCCAACGCGCGGGTAAAGCACGGGACCACCGTGCCAATGTCCTTCGGGGCGGTGAGGAAACAGGCTTGTTGAATCAAATGCGCCATAAAAGATCCCTCCCTCTGGTTCTTTGTTCTGCGTTTTGTGTGCCGATTTTAGGGGAAAGAAGTGCGTGCGTTTGGTTTCGCCTAGAGTATAGCAGAATCCGCACCTGGGCACAAGCGCGGCTTTTTTGGAGAAAGCGAAGGAATTTCAGGCTTTCGGAGCGAGACGGTTTCTGTTATAATGAACCCAGCGAAAAAAACAGCAGCACAGATGGAGTTGGACAATGAAGCAAATCAGGCATATTGGGGCATTTTTGGCATTGGGCATGATTCTGACCCTGTCGGGATGCGCGCTTCTTCCCGAGGAAGAGGTTTTGCCCGATGCGCCCGTGCAGCAGGCGAGCGCGGAGGAGCGCTTTACCTTTGCCTATGTGCAGCGCGGGGATCTCATCCGGACGGAGCGCTACACCGCGACCTATCGCGCGGTGCGGGAGGAGCAGCTCTGCTTTGCGGTCAGCGGCGTGCCCTTTGACGAGCGCTATGTCTCCGAAGGGGATGTGGTTGCGGAGGGACAGGTCCTTGCCGCGCTGGATCGCGGAACGCTGGAGGAGGACGCCGCCCGCCAGGCGGCGGAGATCGAGACGCTGGAACTGGAAGTGCGCCAGCAGGAGGAAAACCGCGGCCTCGCACAGGAAAAGTGGGAGATCGAATGGGCGTATCTGGACGAAGAGGAGCGGGAGGACGCCACGCCCCTAAAGGAGGTTTTGCGGCCCTATGACCGCGCAATCGAGGACTTGCAGGGGCAGATTGCAGTCGTGCGCGTTCGCCAGGAGCAAACGGAAACCGAGCTGCGCGAGCGCGTGCTCCGCGCAGGGATTTCCGGCGTGGTGACGTATGCGCGGGACCTGGAAAAGGGGACGCTCAGCGACGACACACAGGTGGTCTGCACGATCTCGGACGCGGGTTCTTCCCTTTTTGTTGTCCGGACAGAGGATGTGGAGAATTTCCCTGCGGGCATGGCGGTCGAGGTCGTCGTGGGCCTGGAAAAACAGGTCTTTCCCTGCACGGTCGTGGGCGCACAGGAGGCTGGGGCGCTGGACGGAGAAGGCGAGGAAGAGGTGTATCTGCGGCCGGACGATGCGGCGGCCGCCCTGGCAGATGGCGACCGCGGCGCGGTCACGCTCGAGCTGGATCGTCGGGAGGACGTGCTCTACGTCAACGCCAACGCCGTCAAACAGATGGACGACAAGCACTTTGTCTACGTGCAGGACGACAACGGTTTGCGCGCCATGGCCGAGGTGGAGACGGGCTTTGAAGCGGATGGATATGTGGAGATTTGTTCCGGACTGGAAGAAGGGGATGCGGTGATCCTGAAATGAGGAAGAGCAGAGCAGCGCGCGCATTGGCGGTTTTCCTCGTGGGGCTGGGGCTGGCCGGCTGCGCGGCAAAGGCGGAGCCCGTCCCGGAGCTCTTGGAGCCGGTGGGCATGCGCATGGACACGGAGCCGGTTCGCCGCGGGGAAATCGCGGAATGGCGCGCCTACGACTTTTTTGTCGTGCCGGAGACGATGGAGCTCTCCCTGCCGGAGGGCGGCGTGGTCCAGGAAATCTCGGTGGAGCTCGGGCAGACCGTGGAAGCGGGCGACGTCCTTTTGCGCATGGACGTGGAGGACGAGCGCGAGCGGATTGCGGAGATCGAGGAAGAGCTTGCCTATCGGGAAGAGGACAACGCCCTGACCATTGCGGGAATGCAAATGGACATCGAGTTGTGCAAGTACCAGATGGAGGACGACAACCGCGACTATAAGGCGGGCGGCGAGCGCGAACAGCTCAAGGAGAACGAGCTGCACGCACTGGAGGCGGCCTTGGAACAGGAACAGGCCCGGCAGGCCCTGGAACGGGAACAGCTCCTGGAAGAGCGCCAGACGCTGCAGGAGCGCGTGACGCAGAGCGCGCTGATTGCGCCGGAAGCGGGAAGGGTGGTCTATCTGGCCGATCTCTCGAACGGGGTCTCTGCGCAGAGCGGACAGACGCTCGTCGTGCTCGCACAGGAGGGCCAACTGCGCCTCAAGGGAGAGTATTTGACGGAGGCGGAGGCCGAGGAGGCGGATGAGGTCATCGCCTGGATCGGCGGCGAGCGGGTGCCCATCGCGTATGCGCCCATGGACACGGACGACTACATCGCGAGTCTTCTGGCCGGGGAGGAGCTGAGCGCCTCCTTTACCTTCCCGGAGGGCGTGCCGGAAGGAACGCAGGCCGGCGCATACGCTGCCGTGCTCCTCAAGACCATCGCGCGGGAGGGCGTGCTCTATGTGCCGCCCGACTGCCTGTTCCGCGACGGAGGGGAGACCTACGTCTACCGCGTGGTGGACGGGGAGCGCGTGCGCACGGAGGTCGAGGCTGGTTACCGCAGCGTGAATGCGGCGGAGATCGTCTCCGGCCTTTCGGAAGGAGATGTGGTCTATGTGCCCTAGGAGAATTGCGGCGCTCGTGTGGATTGCGTTTCTGCTTATGGGATTGCTCAGCGCCTGCGCCGAAAAAGGTGCGGCACAGGAGGTGCTGCTCCTGGACGCGGCGGGCGAGCAGGCGGCCAACGAGCGCACGGCCCGCGTCGAGAGAGGGACGCTCGTGCAGGAGTTCCGCACGTCGGCCTCCGTGGAATCCGTGCGCGAGATCACGGTCTATCTGACGACGGACAACGCGCAATTCGTCGAGCACCGCGTGGCCAACGGCCAGCGCGTGGAGGCGGGCGAGGTGCTCTCGGTTTTCCGAAAGCGCTCCGACAATGTGCGCCTGGCGGAGATCGAGGTGGAGCTGGCGAGGCTCGCCTCCGAAATGGAGGACGGGCTCTATGACCGCGACAAGGCCGACGAGGACTTGCGCGAGCAAATCCAGGAGTTGGAGATCCTGCCCAGCGACGAAAAGACCTACCGCGTCTACGTGCAGGGGCAGGTGCTGGCGGCGCAGCTGGAGCGCAGCGCGCTGGAGCGGGAGCAGTTTCTGCTCCGACTCTCGGAGCAGGAGCGCCAGCTGAACAAGGAACGGGAAGAAATTCTCGAAGGAGAGCGGGATCTTACGGTGGTGGCGCCCGTCTCCGGCGTGGTGACGGGCTTGCAGAGCCTCTCGCCCGGGGAGAACTGCGAGTCGGGGCAGGCGATCCTCCGCTTGTATGATCCGGAACGGTATCTATTGCGCGCGGGCACGGGCATCCTGGGCGAATTGCGCGTGGGGCAGACTGTACAAATCGAATACGGTCCGAACAACGGGCGGAAGACCGCGCAGGGCGTCGTGGTCAGCGCGGAGTCCCTCCTGCCTCCGGATCTGGGGGCGAGCGGTGCGGCCGTTGCCGTGGAGGGGGAAATCCCCGCGGCGGACATGGTGAACCCGAGCATCACGGCGCAGGAGATGGTCCTGGAAGACGCGCTCCTGTTGCCGCGAACGGCCATCGGCAGCGAGAACGGGCAGAGCTATGTTTTGCTGCGCAAGGACGGCTCTCCGCGCAAGCGGTTTGTGCAGATTGGGCCGCAGAGCAGCGAGCAGGTCGTCATCCTGGAGGGCTTGGAGGAAGGCCAGGAGGTCGTGCTGCCGTGATCCGGTGGGCAGAGTAGAGAGAAAAATATGGAGGGGGCGAGGGATTTGCTGCGATTCGTGCTGCGCAAGGTGCGGGCCAAGAAGTGGATGATGCTGAGCCTGCTCATTGGAAATGTGCTGCTCATGGCAATCGCCTGTGTCAATCCCATGTACAGCCGGGCGATTTTACAGCGCACGATGCAGGAAGATCTGCGCGCCGTGCAGACGGAGGAAGGCAAGTACCCCGGCACGGTCACGGTTTCGGCGTCTCTGCTGCGAAAGAGCGGGGCGATTGTCAACCAGGAGAACTTTCTTGCGGCGGAGGAGATCGCGCAGACGATGGACGATCGATTGCAGATCCCCTTCCGGGAGCAGGTGACGGAGTACACCATCCACAACGTGCAGGTGACCTCCCGCGCCCTGCGGGAAGATGACCGCGCGGGCAAATACCTCAATCTCGCCTTTCTGTCCGATTTGGAGGAACACGGCGCGCTGCTTGCCGGGGAATGGCCGGCGGCCCAGGCGGACGACGGCGTGATCGACGTCGTGGTCAGCGAGCGGGGGATGCTCAACATGAACCTGCTGGTGGGGGAGATATTGGACACGGAGGACCTCACCGCGCCGGACGGGAGTCCGCTTTCCCTTCGGGTATCGGGCGTGTTTGCGGCGTCGGAGGCAGACGATCCCTATTGGGTGGTCTCGCCCTCGGGGTACAGCGGCACGGTGCTGATGGACGAGGGCCTGTTCCGCGAGCTGTTTGTGCACTTCGGACCGGACCAGAGCGTGGACCTGTCCGGAACCTGGTACGCGCTGATGGAGTACGCGCAGATGGACAGCGACCGCGCGGAGGACTACATCGAGGCCATGGAGGATGCCCAGCGCGCATTTCCCGACAGCGGGAGCAATGTGGAGATCGTCAACAATTTCACCGATGTCCTGCGCGAGTTTTTGCAGGAGGGAAAGCGCGTTTCCGTGACGCTCCTCGTGCTGCAGGCACCGATCCTCGCGCTGCTGGCCGTGTTCATCTTCATGGTTTCGCGCCAATGGGTGGAGATGGAGGCGGGCGAAATCGCCGTGCTCAAGAGCCGTGGCGCGGGCGGCGGACAGATCCTGTCCATCTACCTGCTGCAGAGCGCGCTGCTGGCGGGGATGGGCCTGGCGCTGGGGCTTCCGCTCTCCCTGTTCCTGTGCCAGGTGTTGGGCAGCGCGAACGCCTTCCTGGAGTTCGTGTCCCGCGCGGCGCTGCCGGCCCGGGTGGATGCGCGGGTCGTGCTCTTTGGCGTGGGGGCTGCCCTGCTCTCGATCCTGACGATGGTGCTGCCCGCCATGCGCGCCGCGCGGACGAGTGTCGTCCGGCAGAGGCGCGAGCGGCGCGCTGTGCGCAGGCGCTTGCCCCTTTGGCAGAAGGCCTGCCTGGACCTGATTCTGCTCGCCATCTCGCTCTATGGGCTTTACAGCTTCTCCGCACAGCGGGAGGAACTGTATCGCCGCGTGCTCTCGGGGGATACGCTGGACCCGCTGCTCTTCCTGAGCGCCTCGCTGTTCATCCTGGGCGCGGCGCTGTTGGGGCTTCGGCTGCTGCCGCTCTTTGTGCGGCTCATCTACAACATCGGCCGCAGGTGGTGGAGCTCGGCGCTGTTCGCCTCGTTTTTGCAGGTCTTTCGCACCCGGGGGAGCCAGGGGTTCCTCATGGTGTTCCTGATGGTGACGGTGGCGCTGGGAATCTTCAACGCCACGGCCGCGCGGACCATTGAAGACAACGCCGAGCGCAATACGCGCTACGCCATTGGCGCGGACGTCGTTTTGCAGGAGGCCTGGCGGGACAACCAGGTGGCGGCTGCGGCTTCTTCCGGCCCGGAGAGCGCGCAGAGCGCCTCGACGGAGGCGGAACCGGTCCGCTACGTGGAGCCGGAGTACGAGGGGTATGCGCTTTTGCCGGAGGCAGAATCCGTCACGCGCGTGCTCAATGACGACGACATCCGGTTGACGCTTCCGGACGGAGCGCTGCTTCGCGGCGTGCGGCTGCTGGGCATCCACACAAAGGAATTCGGGGAAACGGCCTGGTTCGACGAGGACCTTCTGCCCATCCACTGGTACAACTATCTCAACGCCATCTCCCAGAACGCGGAGGCCATCCTCGTATCGGAGAATTTTCAGGACTTGGGCTTCCGGTTGGGGGATGCGGTCAACTACCGGAACAGCGCGGGTGACAGCGCGCGCGGGATCATCTATGGGTTTGTGCCGTATTTCCCCACCTACAGCGAGACGGTCACGACCGTCGGGTCGGACGGGCAAATCCGCACCGAGCCCAGTTACCTGATCGTGGCGCACCTGAGCCAGGTGCAGGCGGCCTTTGGCGTCACGCCCTATGAGATCTGGATGAAGGTGCAAGGCGATTCCACGCAGTTCCTCTACGACTACATAGAGGAAACGGGAAAGCAGATTCGTTCCTTCCGCGACGCGCAGGCGGAGCGGATTGAGAGAAAGAACGATCCCGTCTACCAGGGCACAAACGGGATTCTCACGGTGGGGTTCATCGTGGCGCTGCTTCTGTGCACGGTGGGATTCCTGCTCTACTGGGTGCTCTCCATCCGCCAGCGGGCGCTGCAGATGGGAATCTTCCGCGCGATGGGCATGTCCATGCGGGAGATCGTGACGATGCTGCTCAACGAGCAGATCTTTGTCTCGCTCCTGTCCGTGGCGGCAGGGGCGGGCATTGGCGGAGCCGCCGCCGCGCTCTTTGTGCCGCTGATCCAGATCGCCTATGCGGCCGAGCAGCAGATGGTGCCCTTGCGGCTGGTCCTGCAGGGATCGGACTGCGCCAGGCTCTTTGGCGTCGTGGGCGCGGTGATGGGAATTTGTCTGTGCGTATTGGGCGTGCTGGTGGCGCGGCTCAAGATCGCTCGAGCGCTCAAGTTGGGGGAGGATGCGTGAACATGCAGGAAATGCTCATGGCAAAAGGGGTGTCCCGCGCGTTCCCCGCGCCGGGCGGGGGCGTGTTCTATGCGCTGCGCGGCATTGACCTCGTGGCGCCCACGGGCAAGCTGACGATTCTCAAGGGCCGGTCCGGCTCCGGAAAGACCACGCTGCTCAACATTCTGTCCGCATTGGACCCGCCCACCTCGGGCGAAGTGTTCCTTCAGGGAAGGGAAATCACGGCGCTGTCCGACCGGGAGCGCACGGCGCTGCGGCGCGTGCAGGTGGGATATGTCTTTCAGTCGATTGCGCTGATCCCCATGATGACGGCGCTGGAGAATGTGGAGTTTGCCCTGCGGCTGACGCACTTCCCGGCGAAGCACCGGCGGGAGCGGGCGATGGATTGCCTAAAGCTCGTCGGCCTGGCCCAGCGAGCCGATCACCTGCCGCAGGAGCTCTCCGGCGGAGAGCAGCAGCGCGTGGCCGTGGCCCGGGCCTTTGCCCACCGCCCCAAGGTGTTGTTTGCCGACGAGCCCACTGGGGCGCTGGACACGAATACGGGTTTGCAGGTGGTCAAGATCTTCCGCGATCTGTGCACGCAGGAGGGCGTGACCGTGGTCATGACCACGCACGACCCGAGCCTGATGGAGATTGGAGACGCGGTCTACGAGTTGGAGGATGGTGAGCTGGTCCATGGATGACGCGATCATTCGGTGCGAAAACCTGGTCAAAATCTACAAGACGCAGGAGACGGAGGTCTTGGCCCTGCAGGGGCTCGAGCTGGAAGTCGGGCGCGGGGAGCTCATGGCCATCATCGGAAACTCCGGCAGTGGAAAGTCCACCTTCCTCAACATGGTCGGCGGCCTGGACCGACCCAGCGCCGGACGCCTGATCGTGGACGGCAAGGATCTCTTCCGGCTAAACGATCGGGAGTTGGTGCGGTACAAGCGCGAGACCGTGGGGTTTGTCTGGCAGAACAGCGCGCGCAACCTGCTGCCGTATCTCACCGCGCAGGAGAACGTGGAAATGCCCCTCTCCATCGGCCGGGGCAAGGGACGATACCGCAGCCAGAGGCAGCGCCGCGCCCGTGCGCGGGAGCTGCTGGAATGCGTGGGCATCGGGCATCGGGCGGGCAGCCGTCTGCAGCAGCTCTCCGGCGGGGAGCAGCAGCGCGTGGCCATCGCCATTGCGCTGGCCAATCAGCCCAAGATCCTCCTGGCGGACGAGCCGACTGGCGCGGTGGACGCGCGCACGGCGGATCACATCCTGGACGTTTTCCGGCAGCTGAACGAGCAGCTGGGCTTGACGATCGTCCTGGTCACGCACGACCAGAGCCTTGCGCGCAAGGTCAACCGCGTCGTCGCCATTCGGGACGGAAAGACCAGCGCCGAGCGCATCGCGCGGGGAGATCTCCGCGCCAGGCTGCAGGAGGTGGCGGGATTTGCGGAGGAGACGCACGACGAGTACGCCATACTCGACCGCGCGGGCCGCGTGCAGATTCCGCGGGAGCTGCTCGAACAGGCGGGCGTCACGGGCAACCAGATTCGGATGGAATTGCGGGAAGGGCAGATCGTCCTCTCCGCCCCCGAGGAAAAGAAGGCGTAAGTGCGCGCGCCTCCCTCCTGCGCGCTGCGCGTCCTGCCGGCATGCTAAGATCTCTCCAAAAGGGAGGTGGAAGCGTATGGCATGTGCGATTGTGCTGCTTCTTTTCGGGGCGCTCCTTGCGCCCCTTGCCTGGGAGCGGATTCGGGCGGAACGACTCAAAAACCTTTGGAAGGTGGTCTGCATCGCCGTACAGGCGGCGGAACAGCGCGGCGGCAGCGGCGCGCAGAAAAAGACCTATGCGTTGGACTTGCTGCGCAACCGCTGTCCGAGGCTGCGGGAACAGGAGGCGGAGGCGCTGCTCGAGGCCGCGGTACGCGAATTGTCCTAAAAAAGGGCGGTAGGCACCTAGTGCCTACCGCCCTTTTGCAAAAGCCAGGGAGAATCCTCAAATGGGGAGCGGAATGTCGGGGACCTCTTCCACCTGCCTGCGAATCTTGCGCATGACTGCGAAGTAGCAGGGGATGAGGAAGCAGTCCGCCGCGATCCAGGCCGCGGGGTTGGCCAGGGAAGCGCCCGTGAAGCCGAGCACCGGCACGAGCAGGAACGCGACCAGCGTGCGGGCGACCATCTCAAACATCCCGGCAAACAGCGCGTACTTGCTGAAGCCCAGGCCCTGGATGACGTAGCGGAAGTTGATGACGAACGCCAGCAGGAACGAGGTTGCCGAGTTGATGATCAGGAAGGTGTGTGCGTTGGCGAGGATCTCCGTCTCCTCCGCGCTGACAAAGAGCAACGCGATCGTCGTGCCCAGGAAGTAGAGCACGACCAGCGAGATCAAGGAGTAGCCGATCATGAGGAACATGGCGTAGCGCAAGCCCTTGCCAATGCGCGACAGCTTGCGGGCGCCCAGGTTCTGTCCGCAGTAGGTGGCCATCGTGGTACCCATCGCGTCGTAAGCGCAGTTGAAGATCATCTGCACCTTGCTGGCGGCCGTCATGGACGCCACCGCCAGGGAACCCAGGGCGTTGACGGAGCTGGAGAGGATGACGCTGCCGATGGCTGTGATGGAGTTCTGCAGCCCCATCGGGAAGCCCATGTTGCACAGCGTCTTGATGTGCGAGGCGCTGGGGCGCCACTGCTCCCGCTCCAGGTGCAGGATGGGGAGCTTGCGCACCATGTAAACGACGCAGAGCACGCCCGAGACGAACTGGGACAGAATGGTGGCCCAAGCCGCGCCGCCGCAGCCCATGTGGAAGCAGATGATAAAGACCAGGTCCAGAACGACGTTCAGGGCCGAGGACAGGACGAGGAAGTAGAGCGGGCGGCGGCTGTCCCCCAGCGCGCGCATGATCGAGGAGGCGAGGTTGTAAAGAATCGTCGTGGGAATGCCCGCCAGGATCACGACAAAGTAGGCGTAGGCATCCTCGATGATGTTTTCCGGCGTCTGCATCCAAATGAGGATGTTGCGCGCAAGGAGGACGGTCACTATGGTGATGACGATGGACATGGCCAGCGCAATCCACACGCTGTTGGCAACATAGCGGCGCAAGTTGTCCTCATCCTGCGCGCCAAAGCGCTGTGCGATCGGGATGGAGAGCCCGGCGCACGAGCCGATGCAGAAGCCGAGGATCAGGAATTGCAAGGAGCCAACGGAACCCACCGCCGCCAAGGCGTCTACGCCCAGGTACTTGCCGACGATGATGGTGTCCACCATGCTGTACAGCTGTTGAAATAGGTTACCGAAGATGAGCGGGAGCGAAAAAGCCAGGATGTGCCCGATTGGATTTCCATAGCTCATGTCCCTTGTCAGGTTTTTTGACGCCATAGCATACCCTCTTTTCTCCTAAGAAAGACGCCCTCACCCCTGCATGCGAAAGCATCCATGGCAAAGAACGCCTCGTATAATGGTAAAACAATTCCTGCATAAAAACAAGAATTTTTTGATGAAGTTCTGGGGATTTTTCGGATGTTTTACATGTCTATGCAAGAGGAAGGAGAGGGCGCAATTCGGTGTCAGAGGCGATCCTCTGCAGGGTCTGGGAGGAGCGCCAAGGCGCGGACGGGAGCGCCATCCGCACAGGCGTATTGGAGCGGCAAGGCGAAGAATGTAAAGAGTCCCTCGCCGCAGGCGTCCAGATGGCAGAGGTTTTCCAGTATGACGAGATCTGCCTGGGAGAGGAGGCGGCGGTGCAGCGTGAGATTTGTGTCCGCTATGGGGTCTAGACCGATGACGTCCATGCCGATGCCCTTTTTGTGGGACGACAGGAGGTAGTCGGCAAAGGCATCGGTAAGGACGGGGTAGTCGCCGAAGTAGTCGGCAGTGCCCCAGCGCGCGTCCCAACCCGTGTGCAGGAGGAGAAAGTCGGCGCGGTCCGCCAGATCCCGCTTTCCGTCTAAACGGGAGAGATCAATGCGGCTGCCCTCCGGCAGGTCCGTGCAGTCCACGACGAGTGCGCTGCCAAAGAACTGGGTGACGGGAAGCGCATCCAAGGTCGTTCGGTCGGGGAAGAGATGCGCAGGCGCATCCATGTGGGTGCCCGTGTGGGAGAAGAAGGACAAGCGCGTCTCCCGAAAGCCGTCGCGCGCATAGGTGCTGCCCGGGGCGAGCAGGGGCGGTTCGGTGCCGGGATAGACGGGCATGCCAGGGGCGATGGTGTGCGTAAGATCGATGGCGCGCATGGGGAAGACCCTCCTTTGCAGTTTCCTCCATTGTCCGGCAAGCACAGCGGTTTGTCAAGAAGTCCGCGCCAACCGAAAGGAAAGGGAAAAAGGGCGGCGAATTTGTTTTCCAGAAGGGTCGCATTGTGAAGAAAAGACGGAAATGCGAAGAAAACGGAGGGAGTTTCATGAATTACGCGGACATCAACGCAGAAACCATCGACCGCTGGGTCGAGAACGGTTGGCAATGGGGAATCCCCCTTTCGCACGAAGAATTTCTCGCCGCGCGCGAGGGGAAACTTTCCCTCCTGCTCACGCCCACAAAGCCTGTGCCAAGGGAGTGGTATCCGCCGCTTGCCGGCTGCCGCGTGCTGGGTCTGGCCTCGGGCGGCGCGCAGCAAATGCCAGTCTTTGCGGCGCATGGGGCGGTTTGTACGGTGCTCGATTATTCACCCAAGCAGTTGCAGAGCGAGCGCGAGGTTGCGGAGCGCGAGAAGTACGCAATCGAGATCGTTCGCGCGGACATGACCCAGCCGCTGTCCTTTGCAGACGAGAGCTTTGACCTGATCTTTCACCCCATTTCCAACTGCTACATTGAGAAGGTAGAGCCGGTTTGGCGGGAATGCTACCGCGTGCTGCGGCCCGGCGGCCGGCTCCTGGCGGGGCTGGATAACGGTATGAACTTTCTCTTTGACGAGGCGGAGGAGAGCGGACAGATTCGGTTCCGACTTCCCTTCAACCCGCTAAAGAATCCGGACCAGATGGAAAGCCTGCGCCGCTCGGACGGCGGCGTGCAGTTTTCCCACACGTTGGAGGAGCAGATCCGCGGTCAAATCCAGGCGGGCTTCCAGATCCGGGATCTGTATGAGGATACAAACGGCGGGGGGTATCTGCACGAGCACGGCGTGCCCACGTGTTGGGCGACGCTGGCGGTCAAGCCGCAGTCCGTACAGACTCCCGGTTTGAACCCCGCGTTCGATGGCGGAACGAATCGCTAGGCAGAAGCAAAAAGGGTGCCGGCTGCACAGGTTTGCAGCCGGCACCCTTTGTTTGGGGCGAATTTAGAGGGAGAAGTAATCCACGGCGCCGCGGAAGATGTCCTGGAACTTGTTGCCCGGGACGTTCTCGTACAGGCCCTCGCCCATGCGCTCCGAGTGCGCCATCTTGCCCAGGACGCGCCCGTCGGGGGAGGTGATGCCCTCGATGGCCTCGACGGAGAGGTTGGGGTTGAAGCGGACGTTGAGCGTGGGGTTGTCCGCAAGATCCACATACTGCGTGGCGATCTGGCCGTTCAACGCAAGGTCGCGGAGCGTCTTATCGTTGGCGACAAAGCGGCCCTCGCCGTGGGAGATGGCCACGGTGTGAACCTCGCCGACGTCCATGTGCATGAGCCAAGGCGACTTGTTGGAGGCGACGCGCGTGCGCACGAGCATGGACTGGTGCCGCGCAATGGCGTTGAAGGTCAGCGTCGGGCAGGAGGCGTCCGTCTCGATGATCTGGCCGTAGGGGACCAAGCCGAGCTTAATCAGGGCCTGGAAGCCGTTGCAGATGCCCAGCATCAAGCCATCGCGGCTGTGGAGCAGGTCGTGGACGGCGTCCGTGCACTGGGGATTGCGCAGGAACGAGGTGATGAACTTGGCCGAGCCCTCCGGCTCGTCGC
Source organism: Candidatus Spyradocola sp. (assembly GCA_050942925.1). Classification (GTDB taxonomy): domain Bacteria; phylum Bacillota; class Clostridia; order Christensenellales; family UBA1750; genus Spyradocola. The sequence continues at coordinate 2,094 of JBMNOF010000011.1, read as the reverse complement.
CGCCGGAGAAGCCGCCCGGCAGCGCAATGATCTGGGATTCCTTCGCACTGCGCACAAAGGCCTCGATGCTCTCGGCGATGTCGCGGGCGGTGCGGTTGCGGATGACCAGGACCTCCGGCACGGCGCCGGCGCGCGCAAAGGCGCGGGCGGTGTCGTACTCGCAGTTCGTGCCGGGGAAGACCGGAATCAGCACGCGCGGGCGCGCGATCTTGTGCGCGGGCGAGGGAGCTGCCGGCTTGCCGGTTGCGCGGTAGGCGGTGACCACGACGTCGTCCCGGGTGGGGGTGAGATAGGGGAACACGCCCTGGAGCTTGGCCTCATACGGGCCCTGGAGCGCTTCCATGGGCATCGATTCCCCGCGGAAGGTCAGCGTGTAGTCCGCGGAGACGACGCCGATTTCCTCCGCGCCCGCGGGAATCTCGTCCACTTCCAGAAGGAAGGCCGCGGGCTGCGGCGCAAACAGCTCCGCGTCCGGAATGTCGCGCGCAAAGGTGAAGCCCAACCTATTGCCCAGGCCCATCTTGAACACGCCCTCGGCGATGCCGCCAAAGCCCAAGACCCAGGCGGCGCGAACCTTGCCCGCGGAGAGGAGCGACTCCACTTCGGAGTAGGTCGCAAGCACGGAGGCGAAGTCCGGAAGGCCGTTGGGCTGCACCTTGGCGCGAAGGAGCGCAACCTTGCTGCCTGCGCGCTTGAACTCGGTGGAGACAATGCGGTCCGTGTGCGCCGTGGACACGGCGAAGGAGACGAGCGTGGGCGGGACGTCGAGGTCCTCAAAGGAGCCGCTCATGGAATCCTTGCCGCCGATGGAGGCAATTTTGAGCTGCATCTGCGCTTCCAGCGCGCCCAGCAGCGCTTGGAAGGGCTGGCCCCAGCGCAGGGGATCGCCCTTGGTGCGCTCAAAGTACTCCTGGAAGGTGAGCCAGCACTTTTCGTGGGAGCCGCCCGCGGCCACCACCTTGGAGACGGATTCCACAACCGCCAGCATCGCGCCGCGGAAGGGATCGGCCTTGGAAAGCACGGGGTTAAAGCCCCAGCCCATGATCGAGCAGGTCGTCGTCTCGCCGCCAAGGACAGGGATCTTGGCGACCATGGCCTGGGAAGGCGTCAGCTGCCGCACGCCGCCAAAGGGCATGAGCACCGTGCCCGCGCCGATGGTGGAGTCGAACCGCTCGGAGAGCCCCTTCTGCGAGCAGACGTTGAGGTCGGAGACGAGGGAAGTGAACTTTTCCTGCCAAGTGGCGCCGGCAAAGGAGTGCGAAGCGGGCTTGCCCGGCTCCACGCGCACGGTGGTGTGCTTGGAGGCGCCGTTGGAGTTCAGGAACTCGCGGCTCAGGGAGACGATCTTTGCGCCGTTCCAGTTCATGGTCAGGCGCGGCGTCTCTTCTACCTTGGCCACGACCACAGCCGAGAGGTTCTCCTTCGCGGCCGCGGCGATGAACTTTTCCGCGTCCTCCGGCGCGACGACCACGGCCATGCGCTCCTGCGATTCAGAGATGGCGAGTTCCGTGCCGTCCAGGCCGTCGTACTTGCGGGGAACGGCATTGAGGTCGATCGTCAGCCCGTCCGCCAGCTCGCCGATGGCCACCGAGACGCCGCCCGCGCCAAAGTCGTTGCAGCGCAGGATCATGCGGGTGACGGCCGGGTCGCGGAAGAGGCGCTGGAGCTTGCGCTCCTCGGGGGGGTTGCCCTTCTGCACCTCTGCGCCGCAGGTGGCAAGGCTTTCCACCGTGTGGGACTTGGAGGAGCCGGTGGCGCCGCCGCAGCCGTCGCGGCCGGTCGCGCCGCCAAGCAGGATCACCACATCGCCGGGACGGGGCCGCTCGCGCCGGATGTTGGAATAGGGCGCCGCGCCAAGAACCGCGCCGATCTCCAGGCGCTTGGCGACATAGCCCTCGTCATAGATTTCCTGGACGCAGCCGGTGGCAAGGCCGATCTGGTTGCCGTAGGAAGAATAGCCCGCGGCCGCTGTGGTGGTGAGCTTGCGCTGGGGCAGCTTGCCCTCGCGCGTCTGGGAATAGGGGACCGTCGGGTCGCCCGAGCCGGTGACGCGCATGGCCTGGTAGACGTAGCTGCGGCCGGACAGGGGGTCGC
>JBMNOF010000089.1:0-7712 GCA_050942925.1 Candidatus Spyradocola sp. | reverse complement strand
TCCCCGCCTGTGCCGAACGGAAAGGAGGAAAGAGCGGTGGGAGACCTGCTGGAAAGCCTCGTTGCCGTCATCGTGGTCGTAGCGGCCATCGTGGGAGCGGTCAACAAGGCGAATAAGAAGAAGGGAAAATCCACGGCGACTCCGCAGACCCCGCAGACCCCGCGGCCCAGTACGGTCGCCCCGGATCTCACGGAAAGCGCCGCACCGAAGCCTGCCGCCGCGCAGATGCGGCAGGGCGCGCCCGTGCTCCCCAGCAAAAAGCCCCCGCGCCGCACCGCCCCCGCGGCAGGGAAGGCGGGCAGCCTCGCCTATGCCTCGCCCGAGGGGAAGGAGGTCCACGCGCCCGGCTTCCACGGCGAAAAGCCCCCGCTGCTGGCCATGCTGGACCTGAACGAGCTGGACGAGATCCGCGCGGCGGCCCGGGCGCAGACCGCCCACACCGTCGAGCAGGACGCGGCCAACCCGGTCTCGATCGCGCAGCCGGCACCCCATCCGCGCTACAGCGCCGCGCAGCTCCGCGAGGCCTTTGTCATGAAGGAGATACTCGACGCGCCCGTCTCGCGCCGCGCGGGAGGGAGGATGCCCTATGGCAGAAGATAGAGTCCTGCGCGTGCTCCTGTGCGACGACGAGCCCGGAATGCGCCTGATCCTGCGCAAGCTCGTCGAGCGCGCGGAGGGATTTTCCATCGTGGGCGAGGCCGAGGACGGCGAGGAAGGCCTGCGCCTCTTTGAGGAGCTGCGCCCGGACGTCGTCTTTCTCGACGTGGATATGCCGCGCATGAACGGCGTGGAGACAGCAAAGCGCATCCAGGACATGGACCCGCGCGCGGCGCTCGTCTTTGCCACCGCCTACGAGGGCTACCGCGACGAGGCGTTCGAGGTCTACGCCTTTGACTACCTCGTCAAGCCCTTCAAGAACGAGCGCGTGCTCGCCACGCTGGAGCGCATCCGCAGCCTCCTCGCCGGCCCTGCGCGGCGGGAGGCGGACCCCCAGCGCAAGCCCAAGCCGCCCCAGCGCAAGCGCCGGGACCGCCTGCTCCTGCGCAGCCGCGACGGCGTCGTGTTCCTGGACATGGAGGACATCCTCCTCGTGCAGAGGGAGAACCGGCAGACCGTGCTCTACACGGCCGATGGGTCCTATTCCACCTCCGACTCCCTGGCGGAAGTCGAGGAGAGGCTGGACCCGGAGCTGTTCTTCCGCTGCCACAAGTCCTACATCATCAACCTGAGCTGCATCGACTCCATCACCCCGTACGGCCGTTGGACCTACGTGGTGCAGCTCCACGGCACGAGCCAGGATGCCCTCATCACCCACGAAAAGTATGAGGAGCTGGAAAAGCTCTATTCCTGACAAAAAGAGGGAGCGCCCTTTGCGGGGCGCTCCCTCTTTGCGCTCATTTCTTTCTCGAGGCCGTCTCCATCGGCAGGCCCGTGTCGTAGTCGAGCTGGCGGTCCTCCAGGCGGGGGTCCTCCTCGCGCTGGCGCGTCATGCCCGTGTAGTCCCAGCTCGCGCAGTCCGCCGCGTCCGTGCGCCACGGCCGCCGCTGCCAGTAGTAGCCGCGGAAGGGATCGCGCGTCTCGTTCATGTGGTCGAGCAGCGCATCGTGCAGGCGGTTCCGCTCGGCGGCCAAGGCCGGGTCCTCGATGCGGTTGTGCATCTCGCCGGGGTCCGTCTGCAAGTCGTAGAACTCGTCGCTCGTCAGCAGGTTCACGATCAGCTTGTAGCGGCCGTCAAAGACCCCGCGCAAGGGCTGGAAGCCGCCAAAGGTGTCGTGGTCCACCTCGTAGCGCCCAAACTCCAGGTACACGTAGTCGTTTACGCGCGTGCCCGGGTTTTCCAGCTCCGGCAGCAGGCTCGGCCCCTCCAGGCAGGGCGGCACCGGGCAGCCCATCCACTCCAGGACCAAGGGCGTGAGGTTGATGTGGGAGACGGGGTTGGGGTCCACCGCGCCCACCGGAAGCCCCTGGCCGCGGATGAGCAGCGGGATGCGCGTGATCTCGTCATACCCGTTCGGGCCCTTGCTCATCAGGCCGTGGGAGTGCAGCATTTCCCCGTGGTCGGAGGTGTAGATGACCAACGCGCCCGGCGCGTAGGCGTCCGCCGCCCGCAGGACCCGGCCGATCAGCTCGTCCGCGTAGCTGTTGCACCCGAAGAACGCCGGGTCGCGGATCGGGCTGTTCCGATCCCACGCCGCGGACTTCTGCGCCCAGATGCGCTGGTGCTCGGGCTTGTCCGACAGGTCGTCCCAGACGTTTTCGCTCTTGGGGAAGTCGAAGTCGTCGTACATGTGGGAGTAAGGCGGCGGGCAGAGGAACGGACCGTGCGGCTCGTCAAAGGAGACGACCAGGAAGAAGTCCTCGTCCCCGTGCTTGGAGAGGAAGTCCTCCGCGCGCGCGGCGCAGCGGTGCCCGTAGAGCATCTCCGAGGGAAAGTCCCGCTCCTGCATGAGCTCCGTTTGGCGCGTCAAGGGGCGCTCCGCGGGCGGAAGCTCTTCCAGGTAGCACTTCATGTCGTACCAATAGTCGGGGTCCCAGCCGGGCGGGCACTTGCCCAGGCCGAAGTAGTCCCCGCCGTCCAGGTGCCATTTGCCGATGTAGGCCGTGTGGACGCCGTCCAGCGAGAGCCGCTCTCCGACCGAGCGCGCCGTGCTCGAGATCCCGGAGCTGTTCGTCCAGGAGCCGGCCGAGTGCGGATACAGCCCCGTAAAGATCGCGGCGCGCGCCGGCTGACACACCGGCTGCGTGGTGTAGGCCCGCGCAAACCGCGTGCCCTGCGCGGCCAGCGCGTCCAGATTGGGCGTTTGCAGCCCCGTGTGCCGGTAACAGTTGACCATATCCCACCGCTGGGAGTCCGTCATGATGAGGATCGCCTTGCGCGGATGCGCCATGTTCATTCCTCCCTTGCTGATTTTGTTGTCTCTCTATGTCCTAAACATACCAGGTTTTTTCCCCACATACAAGCCCCCGCGCGAAAAAAGTTATTGACATATGCCGAAAAAGGTGTATACTGGGAGCATCGACCGAGAGGGAGGTTTGCAGCAATGAAACTTGCAGTGACATATGAAAACGGCGAAGTGTTCCAGCACTTCGGACACACGGAGCAGTTCAAGGTGTACGACATCGAGGACGGCCGCGTTGTGGGCAGCGAGGTGCGCTCGGCGCAGGGCAGCGGCCACGGCGCGCTGGCGGGCCTGCTCAAGTCCTGGGGCGTCACGGCGCTCATCTGCGGCGGAATCGGCGGCGGCGCGCGCATGGCGCTGATGGAGGCGGGCATCGAGCTCTACGGCGGCGTGCAGGGCAGCGCGGACGCGGCGGTCGAGGCGCTGTTGACGGGCAAGCTCGAGTTTCACCCCGAGGCCACCTGCAACCACCACCACGAGGGTGGGGAGCATTCCTGCCACAGCGGCGCGCATGCCTGCCACCACGAGGGCGGGGAGCACCACTGCCACCACAGCGAAAACTAAAGAAAAACACAGCGCCCGGCGCAGGGGAGAGAACCCCAGCGTCGGGCGCTGTGTTATGCGCGCAGGAAGCGAAGAAGCGCGTGTTCCACCTCGGGATAGGGGAGGATGGCCGCCTCTGCAAGCGGGAGATCCGCCTGAAGCGATTGCAGAAAGCGCGCGCCCAAATAATACCCCGCGTCGGAAAGGCCGTCCAGGGACGTCCAGTCCCCGAAGAAGGGCTGCACATCCCGTCCCTCCGTCAGCCGGCGCAGGAATTCCTGCCGGAGTTCCGCGTCGCGCGCGCGGCAGCGGTCCAGCCAACCGTCTTTGTCCTGGTTGAAGAAGGCGGGGTCCTTGCAGAGAAACTGCTCGCAAGCCATGGCCACCCCTTCCCGAAAGAGCTGCAGGACCGCGCGTTGACGCGGGCCGGACGGCGCCGAAACGGGCGGAGTCCTGCGCGCGTGCCAGATGTGCCCGATCTCGTGAAAGAGCAGGCCCTGCAGGTCCCGGTCCCCCTCCCAACCGAGCTCCAGGATCTTTTCGGCGCCAAGGAGCACCGCGTCCGTCTCCGCCAAGCGGGTCGCCCAACCCGCGCCGCTGCAAAGGCCCACGTAGAGCAGGACGAGGAGATCGGGCTCCCCGCCAAAGAGCAGCGGCGCGCGCTCGCGCAGGCGGTCTGCGGCGCGAAGGAAGGCCGCCTCCAATGCGCGGAGGCGCTCCGGCTGGGCGAGCGCCGCGCGCACGACGGGCAGCACCTCCCGCGCCCAATCGTATTGTGCCGCATCCGCCTCGCACAGCGAGGGGAGCGCCGGAGAGAGTGCCGCGGCGTACGCGCGCCACGCGGGCAGGTCCGCCCACGGGGAAAGGGCGAGCGCGCCAGGGATTCCGTCGAGGATGCGCATGCGGATTTCCTCCCTTTACTCGTCCCCGCGCCGTTCGGCGGCATGGGCGCGGCAGGCGGCGCAGTCCTGTTCGCCGCAGCGGCAGTGCGCGTCGCACACGTCCGGACAGCAGACGCCGCTGCGCTCGCACAGGCGGACGTCCCCGCCCGCAATGCGGAGGCTCTTGCCCAGAACCAGCGCCTCGGCCAGCTTTGCCCGCGCCGACAGGTAGATGGACTGCACCGTCGTGCGCGCCACGTTCATGCGCAGCGCGCACTCCTCCTGCTGCAGGTGCTCCAGGTCGATCAGACGGATGCTCTCGAATTCGTCCAACGACATGCGGATTTCGCCCTCGCCCCCGTCCACGGGTGCAAAGCGCGTCGTGCGCGGCATCCGGCAGATGCGGCGGCACTTGCGCGGCCTGGCCATGACGCTTCCCTCCTTGTCGTTTGCTGTTCCTATTGTAGCGCCTTGCCCGCGGCCTGTCAATTCGCCAAAAAACGGTCCGTCCCCCGCCCGGGGACGGACCGCGGAAGGCGCCGGCGCCTTAGGAGGCGAACTGGCTGTTATAGAGCTTGGCGTAGAACCCGCCGGCGGCAAGGAGTTCCTCGTGCTTGCCCTGCTCGACGATGTGGCCGTCGCGCATGACCAGGATCACGTCCGCGTTCTTGATGGTGGAGAGGCGGTGCGCCACGATGAAGCTCGTGCGGCCGTGCATGAGGCGCGCAAACGCCGCCTGAATGCGCTGCTCCGTGCGCGTGTCGATGGAGGAGGTCGCCTCGTCCAGGATCAGCATCGGGGGCAGGCTCAGCATCACGCGCGCAATGCAGAGGAGCTGCTTCTGGCCCTGGGACAGGGCGCCGCCGTCCTCGGCGATGACCGTGTCATAGCCGTTCTCCAGCTGGGAGATGAAGGCGTGCGCGTGCGAGGCCTTGGCGGCCTGGATGACCTCCTCGCGCGTGGCGTCCGGGCGGCCCATGGCGATGTTCTCGTAGATCGTTCCGGACTTGAGCCAGGTGTCCTGCAGGACCATGCCGAAGTTCCGGCGCAGGCTCTTGCGCGTGACGTGGCGGATGTCCGTGCCCTCCACGGAGATGACGCCGCCGCCCACGTCGTAGAAGCGCATCAGCAGGTTGATCAGCGTGGTCTTGCCGCAGCCCGTCGGGCCGACAATGGCCACGCGCTGGCCCGGCTGCACCGAGAGGTTCAGGTTCCCAATGAGGGGCTTTTCCGGCACATAGGAGAAGGAGACGTCGGACAGGTCCACGCGGCCCGTCACATCCGTCAGCACCCGCGCGTCCGCGTCGTCCGGGATCTGGGGCTCCTGCTCGATGAGTTCAAAGATGCGGCCCGCGCACACCAGCGCGTTCTGCAACTCCGTGATGACGCCGGAGATCTCGTTGAAGGGCTTGGTGTACTGGTTGGCGTAGCTCAGGAACGCGGAAAGTCCGCCGACCGTGATCCCGCCCGAGAGCGCCGACAGCGCGCCGGCAAGGCCCACGCCCGCGTAGACCAGGCTGTTGATGAAGCGCGTGGAGGGGTTGGTGATGGAGGAGTAGAACGTGGCCCGCAGGGAGCTCGAGCGCAGGCGCTCGTTGATCTCGTCGAAGTCGCGCTGGGCCGCTTCCTCGTGGGTGAAGGCCTGCACGACCTTCTCGTTGCCGATCATCTCGTCGATGAGCGCGGTCTGGTCCGCGCGCGCCTCGGACTGCTTCTTGAACATGGCGTAGGTCCTGCGCGCGATGAAGTTGGCGACGAACAGGGACAGCGGCGTGAGCAGCACCACGACGAACGTGATGCCCACGTCCACCGTCAGCATGAAGATCAGCGTGCCCAGGATCGTGATGACGCCCGTGAACAGCTGCGTAAAGCCCAGCAGCAGGCCGTCGGCAAACTGGTCCACGTCCGCGATGACGCGGCTGACCACTTCGCCCGTGGGGTGGTTGTCGATGAACCGAAGCGGCAGGATCGTCAGCTTGTGAAAGGCCTCCCGGCGGATGTCGCGGATGACCTGGTAAGTGATCTTGTTGTTGATGATGTTCATCAGCCACTGCGCGACCGCCGTTACGGCCACGACCCCGCAGATGAGGAACAGGCATTGCAGAATCCGGGCAAAGTCCACCTGCCCGGCCGCAAGGATGAAGTCGATCGCGTCGCCCACCACGATGGGCACGTACAGCGTCAGCGCCACGGACAGCGTCGCAAGCAGGAGGCTGAGAATCACCAGCAGGCGGTAGTGCGCGATGTAGCGCAGCACCTTGCGCAGCGTTGCCATCTGCGCATCCCGCGTCTGCGGGTCGGCTTTCTTGTTCGCCATGTCACTTCGCCTCCTTTTCATACTGCGAATAGTAGATTTCCTGGTAGACCGGGCAGGTCTCCAGCAGCTCCTCGTGCGTGCCGATGCCGCAGACGCGGCCCTCGTCCAGGACCACGATCTTGTCCGCGTGGCGGATGGAGGAGGTGCGCTGGGAGACGATAAACACCGTGGGCTTGTCCGGGAGGTTCCGCAGCGCCTTTCGCAGCGCGAGGTCCGTGGCAAAGTCCAGCGCGGAGGCGCTGTCGTCCAGGATCAGGATCTCCGGGCGCTTGACCAGGGCGCGGGCGATGGTCAGGCGCTGGCGCTGTCCGCCGGAGAGGTTGCGCCCGCCCTGCGCCACCGGGAAGTCCAGGCCCTCGGGCTTGCCCTCCACGATCTCGCGCGCCTGGGCGGCGTCCAGGGCCGCATAGAGCTCCTCGTCCGTCGCGTCCGCCGCGCCCCAGAGCAGGTTCTCGCGGATCGTGCCCTGGAAGAGCACGGCCTTCTGCGGCACGACGCCGATCTTCTGCCGGAGCGCGGACAGCGGATACTCCCGAACGTCCGCGCCGTCCACCAACACGCGCCCCTGCGTCGCGTCGTAAAAGCGCGGGATCAGGTTCACAAGGCTCGTCTTGCCCGCGCCCGTGCCGCCGATGACGCCGACGGTCTGGCCCGGGGAGACGGAGAAGTCCACGCCCGCCAGCGACGGCGCGCCGGCCTTGGCGTAGGTCAGGGCCACCTTTTCAAAGCGAACGGAGCCGCCCTCCTGCGCCTCCCGCGGCAGGGCGTCCGCGCCGCGCATGTCCGGCGCGATGTCCAGCACCGCGCTGACGCGGCCCGCGCAGGCCATCGCCTTGGTGATGGAGATGATCAGGGAGGCCATCTTCACCAGTTCCACCAGGATCTGCGACATGTAGTTGTACAGCGCAACCACCTGGCCCTGCGTCAGGACGCCCGCATCCACGCGCAGCGCGCCGACGTAGATCAGCACCACAATGCCCAGGTTGATCAGCACGTACGTCAGGGGGTTCATCAGCCCCGCCACCTTGCCCACCAGCTTTTGCAGGGCGGTCAGGTCGTCGTTCTTCTCGT
>JBMNOF010000088.1:0-7774 GCA_050942925.1 Candidatus Spyradocola sp. | reverse complement strand
AAGGCGCCCCAGGGCAATGCCCTGGGGCGCCTTTGTGCGGCTTCCTATGCGCGGAAGCGAACCTTGCCGCCCATGACCGTGAGGACCGGCGAAAGCGCCTGCACGCGCGCAGGCTCGATCTCGAAAAAGTCCTCCGGAAGGACGGTCAGGTCTGCGTCAAACCCGGGAACGAGGTCGCCGCGGCGGGTTTCCTCTCCGCTGGCGGCGGCGACGTTGCGCGTAAAGACCTGCAGCGCCTCCTGCGCGCTCAAGTCCTCCTCGGGGCGCCAGCCGCCCGCGGGCTGGCCGTCAAAGTCCATGCGCGTCATGGCGCAGTAGAGGTTCTTGCAGCTGTCCATGCCCTCCACCGGGCAATCCGAGCCGCCGGAGACGTTGACGCCGCGAGCCAACAGGCTCTTCCACGCGTAGCTGTGCGCGGCGCGGTCCTTTCCCACGCGGTCCTCGACGATGTGCGCGTCGTACTCGAGGAACACGGGCTGGACATAGGCCTGCACGCCCAGGGCGGCAAAGCGGTCCAGGATCGCTTCGTCCGTGATCTGGCAATGGACGATGCCATGGCGGAGCTTGTGCTCGGGGTCCGCCTTCTGCGCCCTTTCGATGGCGGAAAGGCAGACGTCCATGGCCGCGTCGCCGATGGCGTGGACGGCAACGGGCATGCCGTGCACCTGTGCGGCCTGGACCATGTCCTCGATCTCCCGGGGCTCGTAGCAGAGCAGGCCGCGCGTCGTCGGCGCATCGGAATAGGGCTCGCGCAGGTACGCCGTGCGCGCGCCAAGGGACCCGTCGGAGATGATCTTCATGCTATAGAGCGAGAACGCGCCCTCCGCCTCCCCAGAAAAATGCCCCTCGGAGAAAAAGTCTTCGATCTCCTTCGGGTTCAGGAGCTGGCACTGCTCGTAGACGCGCACCGCCAGCGCGTCCTCGCGGGCGAGCTGCCGGTAGGCCTCGATGACGTTCTCCGCGCTGCAGCCGGCCATGGCGTGCAGGTCGTCGGAGTGGACGCACGTGATTCCGCGGGAGGCGGCGTAGTCCGCAGCGCGGCGCAGGATCTCCTTGACCTCCTCCACCGTCACCTCGCGCTGCGCCCCGTAGAGCAGGCTCACGGCGTTCTCGCTGACGATGCCGGTGGGCTCGCCTGCCTCGTCCAGGTAGGTCTCCCCGCCCGGCACGCGCGTGTCCTTGGTGATGGAAAAGCGCTCCAATGCCAGGGTATTGCCCGTTGCGATGTGGCCGCAGATGCGCGGCGCGACAATGGGGTGCTTGGTGGAGACGGCGTCCAGGTCGTGCCGGGTGGGCATGCGCCGGTCGGGAAAGCGGTCCTGGTTCCAGCCGTGGGCGTAGACGACCGTCCCCTCGGGGATGTGGTTGTTCTCTATGAATGCCCGGCAGAGCGTCTGCACCTCCTCGATGGAGTTGGCGTCCTTGAGTTCGACCTCGCGCAGCGTTACGCCAAAGTGCAACAGGTGCATGTGGCTGTCCCCGAACCCGGGATAGACCGTCGCGCCCTTAAGGTCGATGCACTCCGTCTCCTCGCCCTGGAGCATGAGGATGCCCTCGTCGTCGCCCAGGGCCCAAATCTTGCCGTCCATCACGGCCATTGCGGTCTCCGGCAGGAGGCCGTTCTGCCCGCGCAGGCGGGCGTTATAGAGAATCAGCTGCATGTCTTCCATCAGAATATACTCCCACAGTCCTTCATGCTCTTGCGCAGGTCCTCGCGGTAGCGCGGGTGACCCGGCGTCAGGGAAGCCAGCACCACGCCCTCATCCCCCTCGTGGGAGGTGGAGTGCAGAAACAGGCCGTCGCGGATGTACATGCCCACATGTCCCGGGAAAAAGAGCAAGTCTCCCATTTTCACCTGCGAAAAGGGAATGCTGTGCACGGGGAAGCCGGGCATGATCTTGGCGTCGCGGTAGATGAGCACGCCGCAGAGCATGTAGGCCATGGAGCACAGGCCGGAGCAATCGATGCCCAGCGTGGACTTTCCGCCCCAGCGGTAGGGCGTCCCGAGATAGGGCAGGGCGGCGCGGACGAGCTCCCGGCGGAGCGTCTCCTCGCTCTTGCCCTCGGCAGAGGTCACGTGCGGCTGGAGGTAGTTGGCGCGCGTCCAGGCGCGGCGGCCGTCCGGAAGGAGCACCTCAGCCCAGCCGCGGTCGGACGTGCGCCCGGTCACGCCCAGCAGCGCCCCGCGCGGGACGCTCACCAGCGGGTAGCTCTCCACGAGCGCCTCGTGCATCAGGTCCGCGCAGCGCTTCCCGAGCACGCGCTTTTCGGCCGCGTCAAAGTCGCGCGTCCCCTCGCCCTCCGGGAAGAGGCGGTCTTTCTCCGCCCAGCCCTCGTAGCGGTAGTGCGTGCGCACGCGCACCCAGGGTCCCTTTTCCTCCAGGACCTCCACGCGCATGCCGAAGAGCGCCTCATCCGCCTGCTCGCAGTTGCGCGCAGGCTCCGTCATCAGGGGCGCAAGGCCCGTAATCACCCGTGCAAACATGGCGATTCCCCCTTATTTCGATTCGTTCTCCAAGGGTTCGTGAAACTCGTCGTAGATTCGTCTGGCGATGCGGCCGATCGTGCGGCGTCCGGCGCCCTCCCGGGGAAGGTCGGTGACAAAGACCCCGAGGTAAAAGGGCGGGCAGCCCGGCAGGAAGAACAGGCCGCTGTCGTGGTCGACGTCCGCAAGGCTCCCGGTCTTGTGCGCGGCGCGCACGGGGAAGGGAATGTAGCGAAAGAAGTCGTCCTTGCAGCGCTGGTCCAGCAAGACCTTCAGGGCGTAGGTGCAAAGCTCCGGCGTCAGGAGGGCTTGCCGGTAGATCCCGCGGAACATGGCGCATTGGTCGCGCGCGCTGGTATAGTTGTTTTTTCCGGCCGCAACCGCGGCATAGTCGAGCATGAGCCGCTCCACGCGCGTGTCGGTCCAGCCCCTTTCGCGGCAGAAGGCGTTGATGCGGTCCATGGAAAAGCGCCGAATCAAGGCGTTTGTCGCGGTGTTGTCGCTGGTGATGATCATCCAGCGCAGCAGCTCGTCCAGGGGCAGGGCCTGCGCCCCGCCGTCAAAGACCTCGCTATCCTCCAACACGTCGGCCTCCGGGACGAAGATCTCCTCGGAAAGGCGCGCGCAGCCGTGCTGGACTTCGGAAAGGGCGCACAGGAGGATGGCGACCTTGATTGTGGAGGCAGAGACGACGCGGCGGTCTGCCTCCCATTCCAGGATCGGGGCGCCGGTCTCCGCATCCGCGAGCAGGAGGGATGCGCGGCCGGGTCCGGCCTGGGCCAGGGAGAGAACCTCTTGTTTCCAATCCATGGGATACCTCCTAGTCGGGAAGGATGGTCAGCGTCTGCGCGCCGGCGTCCAGCTCCGCCTCCGCTCCCAGGGGCAGGGAGAGTGTGGGCTCGCTGTGGCCGCAGGTGAGCCCGGCCAGCACCGGGATGCCCAGCGGCGCGAGCAGGTCGCAGAAGATCTCCTCGATTGTCAGGCTCTGCTTTCCCTCCCGCGGCACGCAGTCCGTAAAGTACCCCAGGGCGATGCCGCGGCATTCCTCCAGGCAGCCGGAGGCGACCAGGTGCTGGAGCATGCCGTCCAGGCGGTAGGGCGCTTCGCCCACGTCCTCCAGGAACAGGATCTTGCCGCGCAGGTCCGGCGCATAGGGCGTGCCCAAGGCCGAAGTGAGGAGCGAGAGGTTGCCGCCGACGAGCGTGCCCCGGGCGCGGCCGGGAGCAATGGTCTGGCGCGAGACACCCGGGCAATTCGGCAGCTCTCCCCATTCGCCGCCAAAGAGGGCGAATCGGAGCCAGTGTTCGGTGTACTCGTCCAAGCCGGCATACCACTCGGTGGAGGGCATGGGCGTATGGAAGGACCGGATGCCCAGGTTTTGCAGCTGCGCGTGGAAGAAGGTGACGTCGCTATAGCCGTACAAAGGCTTGGGGTGCTGGGCGACGGCCTTCCAGTCGATGCGGGAATAGAGCCTCTGGGCGCCATATCCCCCGCGGAGGCAGAGGATGCCCTCGATCCGGTCGTCGAGGAAGGCGGCCTGCACATCGGCGGCGCGGCGGTCGTCGGAGCCGGCGAGGTAGCCGCGGTGCGCGCGGGCGCTGGGGTAGATTTCGGGTTCGAGGCCGAAGCGGCGAACGGCCTCGACGGCTTTGTCCAGCCGGCCCTCCGGCAGGGGGCCGGAGGGGGCGAGAAGCGCCACGCGGCTCCCCTGCCGGAGCGGCGGCAGGGCAGGAAACGGTGTATCCATGCGAAAAAACGTCCTTTCCGCAAACAAGGGCGCGCCGCGGCGCGCCCTTGTGCATTGCCAAGAATGGGAAAATGCGGGGGAAAACTCACTTCAGCCTCTCGCGGTACTCGGAGATCTCCTTCTGGTTGCCCAGGACGAAGTGCCCCTCCTCCAGCTCGATCCAGATGGGCTTATCCACCGCATAGTCGTGCATGCGGGGGTCATAGATCTCGAGCTGCTTGTTCCGCTCGCGGATGGGGTCGGGCTGGGGAATGGCGGAAAGCAGCGCGCGCGTATAGGGATGGAGCGGGTGCGCGAAGAGCTTTTCACAGTCGGCCAATTCCACGAGCAGGCCCTTGTGGATGACGGCGATGCGGTCGCAGATGAAGCGCATGACCGAGAGGTCGTGGGAGATGAAGAGGTAGGTAAGGCCGCGCTCCTTCTGCAGCTTGGAGAGGAGGTTGAGCACCTGCGCGCGGATGGAGACGTCCAGCGCGGAGATAGGCTCGTCGGCGATGATGAACTCCGGCTCCATCACGAGGGCGCGGGCAATGCCGATGCGCTGGCGCTGGCCGCCCGAGAACTCGTGCGGGAAGCGCGAGGCAAACTCCGGCAGAAGGCCGACGGCCGCAAGCGCGCGGTGGACCTTCTCCTGCCGCTGCTCGGCCGAGATGTGCCCGAGGTTGTACAGGCCCTCGGAGACGATGTAGTCGACCTTGGCGCGCTCGTTGAGCGAGGCCATGGGGTCCTGGAAGATCATCTGGATCTTTCTTGTGACCTCGCGGTCCAGGTTCTTGTCGATCTTGCCGTTGATGCGCTGGCCCTTGAAGGTAATGGTGCCCCCGGCCGTGGGGTGAATGCGGATGATGGCGCGGCCGATGGTGGTCTTGCCCGAACCGGACTCCCCGACCAGGCCGAACGTCTCGCCCTTGTAGATGTCAAAGGATACGCCGCCGACCGCGGTGAACGGATGGCGCTTGCTGCCAAAGGTGACCTTGAGGTCGCGCACGCGCAGGAGCGGCTCGTTGTTTTGCTGGGTCATTCGCGGACGCCCCCTTCGCTGTGGAGTTGCTGGATGATCTTGGGCGGCTCCACCCGCGGCGCGCGGGGATCGAGCAGCCAGGTGCGGGCCTTGTGGGTGGGCGTGACGTCAAAGTAGGGCGGACGCTCCACAAAGTCGATCTTGAGGGCGCGGGGGTTGCGCGGGGCAAAGGCGTCGCCGTGGACGGGCGTGAAGAGGTTGGGCGGCGTGCCCTTGATGGAGAACAGCTCCTCGCCCTTGACGCCGAGCTGCGGCAGGGACGAGAGCAGCGCCCAGGTATAGGGATGGCGCGGGTCGTAGAAAATCTCCTCCACCATGCCCAGCTCCACGATGTCGCCGGCGTACATGACGGCCACGCGGTCCGCGATGTTGGCCACGACGCCGAGGTCGTGGGTGATGAAGATGACGGTGAGGTTGTACTTCTTCTTGAGCTCCTTGAGCAGGTAGAGCACCTGGGCCTGGATGGTGACGTCCAGCGCCGTGGTGGGCTCGTCGCAGATGAGGATCTTGGGCTGGCAGGCGATGGCGATGGCGATGACGACCCTCTGGCGCATGCCGCCGGAGAACTCATGCGGGTACTGCTTATAGCGGCGCTCGGGGTTGTCGATGCGCACGTCGCGCATGATGGACAGGACCGCCTCCTTGAGCGCCTTGCCGCGCAGGCCCTGGTGCAGGCGGATGGCTTCGCCGATCTGCGCGCCGATGGTCTTGAGGGGGTTGAGGCTCGTCATGGGGTCCTGGAGGATCATGCAGACCTCCTTGCCGCGCACGCGGAGCCAATCCTTTTCCTTCTTGAACTTGGCAAGGTCTGCGTAGGTGCCGTTTTCGTCCTCGCCGTAGAGGTCGGGGGAAGACGGGTCCTTTTCCATGCCGTAGTAGCGGATGGTGCCCTCGTCGATGTAGCCGTTGCTGTCCAGCAGGCCGATGAGGTTCTTATTGAGCACGGACTTGCCGCATCCGGACTCGCCGACGATGGCCAGGCTTTCGCCCGCGTACACGTCCAGCGAGAGGCCGCGGATGGCGTGCAGGATGCGTCCGCGCAGCGTAAAGCGCACGCTCAGATCCCGAATGGAGAGAATGGTCTTTTTTTCACTCATGTTGCGCGCGCCTCCTTATCGATGGTTCTTGGGATCGGCCGCGTCGGAGAAGGCGTTGCCCACCACGTAGAAGGAGATGGTGACGATGGACAGGATGATCGTGGGGTAGATGAGCTGGTAGCGAAGGTTCGGGCTCATCATGAGGGTTCTGCCCTCGTTGATCAGGTTGCCCAGGGAGGGAATCGTCGCGGGCAGGCCCAGGCCGATGTAGGTGATGAACACCTCAGAGCCGATGGCCGAGGGGATCGACAGCGCCATGCGCAGCATGACCACCGAGACCAGGTACGGCAGGAGGTTGCGCAGGATGATGCGGTAGACCGGCGTTCCCAAGCACCGCGAGGCGAGGTTGTACTCCCGGTCGCGGATGATGATGATCTGGTTGCGGATGAAGCGCGCCATGCCGATCCACGAGGTGATGGACATGGCTAGGATAATGGTGCCCACGCCTGGCCGCAGCATGTAGGAGACGAGGATCAGGACGACCGTGGAGGGAATGTTGTCCAGGATGTTGTACAGCTCGGTAAAGATGAAGTCGAGCTTGCGGACATAGCCCCACAGGACGCCGACCGTGATGCCGATGACCGCCTCAATGCAGGCGACCGCAAGGCCGATCAGCAGGGATGTGCGCGTGCCCTGCCAGAGTCGGGACCAAAGGTCCTGGCCGATGGAGTTCGTGCCCAGCCAATGGACGGAGTTCGGCGGCTCGTTGCGCAGCGGGATGCCGGTCTCCGGGTCGTTGTTGACGACAAAGGCGTCAAACTGTCCGGGCAGATAGGGCTGCAGGAACGTAAAGAGCAGGATGGCCAACACCACGAAAACGAGCGTCAGGGCCAGCTTATTCTTGCAGAAGGCGCGGAAGGTGCTTCCCCAATAGGAGTAGTTGGAGTATCCGGTGCGCTCCACCTCCTGCTCGTCGAACTTTGCAAAGCTAAACGCCTCGTGTTCGTCCAGGGCAGCCTTGAGGTTTTCGCTGCACTCGCGCTCGAGCTGCTCGAGCTTGGGATGCTTGATGATGCCCATGTTACCGGTTTCCTCCTTTCGAGCCGAAGCTGATGCGGGGGTCAAGCAGAACCATCAGCAGGTCGCCGAAGATCAGGCCGACGACGCCCACGCACGCGAACACCAGCACGATGCCCTGCACCATGTTGTTGTCCTGCTTCTTGACCACGTCCACGAGCAAACCGCCCATGCCGGGGATGGAATAGAGCGACTCGATGTAGATGGAACCGACGACGGTATTCAGGAACGAGGTTGGGATGTACTGCGCCATGGGCACAAAGGCGTTGCGGAAGATGTGGGTGAACATGATCCGGTTGCCCGAGACGCCCTTGATCTTGGCCAGCTGGACGTAGTCCTTCGTGCTCTCATCCACCATGTAGCGGCGCAGCCACATGGCGTAATAGGCGATGTTGCCCAGCGACATC
>JBMNOF010000086.1:0-8264 GCA_050942925.1 Candidatus Spyradocola sp. | reverse complement strand
CCCAGGACCGCCCCCGGCCGCGCGGGTCCGTTCGCCTCTGTCGGGAACGTTGTCTGGCAGCCCCATGCCGTATCGTTGTGGGGAAAGGAGGCGGTCGCCATGGCAAGACCCCGCAAAAACGGATTGCGCTATTTCCCGCTGGACGTGGACTTCTTTGAGGAGGACCGGCTGCTCCTCTTGGAGGCCCGGGGCGGAAGCTCGTTCCTCGTGCTCTACCTGCGCCTGCTCTGCCAGATCCACCGCGGGGAGGGCGGCCCCTGGTACGCCTGGGGCGAGACGCAGGCCACCCTCTTGGCCCGCCGCGTCGCGGACGCCACGCCCGAGCAGGCCCAGCGCTGCGTGGAGGCCTGCCTGGAGCTCGGCCTGTTCGATCCCGAGATCTTCGCGCGGGAGGGTCTGCTCACCAGCCGGGAGGCCCAGCGCAGCTATTTCGTCGCTGCGGCGTCCCGCCTGCGCACCCGCCTCAAGCGCGGCGTGGACTGCGTCCTCCCCGCCGGAAGGCTGCTCTTTTCCGCGGACGAGCTCTATGACCTCATCGGCTTTGCCCCCGGCGTCCGCCCGGAGGGCCGCTTCCTCCTCCAGAGCGACTCGAAATCGGGTTCCCAAGACGATTCCGTGGTTTGTTCTGCGCAAACCCCACAAACCAGACCAGACAAAACCAGAGAAAACCAAACCAGAGCAGAGGAGAGGGAGGCGCCGCGCCGCGCGGCTGCCTGCGCTTCGCCGTCCTCTGCGGAGGCGTCCGTCTCCGCTGCGCCGCCCGTTTGCTTCGGCGCGGTGGCGCTGCCGCGCGCGGCGTTCGACGCGCTCTGCGCACAGTACGGCCGGCAGGCCGTCGAGGCCAAGGCCCTGCACATGGACGCCTGGCTCCGCGAGCGCGGGCGCCGCGTCCGCTCCTTCCCCGACCTGCTGCGCGACTGGCTCGCCCAGGACGCCGCCGCGGTCGCGCCCCCCTTTTCCGCGCCGCCCGCCGCGCCCCCGCAGGCCGCCCCGCCCGGCAAGCGGACGGGCGCGCACAACTTCACCCAGAGATCCTACACGGACGAGCAGTTCGACGCGCTGCTGGAGGCGAACCGCGCGGAGCTCTTCGGCCCGCCCCAAGGCGAGGCGATTCATTAAACGCAAGAGAGAACAACGCATTTGCGCAACTTCATGAAGAGTTTACGAGGTCATGCAGGGCGAACCCATCGGGTGAAATCCCGGTTTTTTCGGGAAGTCAGGCGATTCTGCCCAAAATCTCTGTTCACATCGGCTAAAAAATCTTCATAATTTCTTGACAATTATCACGAATCGTGATAACATACATTAAACAAATGTGAACGGACTTATAATCAAGAATCCACAAAAATGGCAGGGGGAAGTTTGTCCCCTTCGCCCGGGAAGTCGACGAAGGAGGAATGCAACTTGACAGCCCGATCGTTCAAGGCGGGGCGGAGGCCCTTCAAGAAGACGTTGCGCGTGATGTGGGACTATCGGTGGATTTACCTGATGCTGCTGCCCTGCATGGCGTTCTTCATCATCTTCAAGTACGTGCCCATGTACGGGATTCAGCTGGCGTTCAAGGACTACGTCATCAAGGGCATCGCGGCCAGTCCCTGGAACAACTTCGAGCACTTCAAGTACATGATGACCGAGCCGGAGTTCCTTCCGGCGCTGCGGAACACGCTGATCATCTCGTTTTACCGCATTCTCTTTGGATTCCCGTTCCCGATTCTTCTGGCGATTCTGATCAACGAGGTCTACATGCCGCGCTACAAGCGGGTGCTGCAGACGATCTACACCTTCCCGCACTTCCTGACGTGGGTCGTCATGGCGGGCATCATGCTGAACCTGCTGGGTTCGACGGGCATGGTGCGCAAGGTGTGCGAGATCTTCGTGCCGGGCATTGGCGACAACTGGAACCTGCTCTACAACAAGGGCGCATTCCGGAGCATGCTGGTGATTTCGGACATCTGGAAGGAAGCCGGGTGGGGCACGATCATCTACCTTGCGGCGATTGCGGGCATTGACCAATCGCTGTACGAGGCGGCGACGATCGACGGGTGCAACCGGCTGCAGAAGGTGTGGTACATCACGCTGCCGGGCATTGTGAACATGATCGCCATCCAGTTCGTGCTGCGCGTGGGCGCGGTCATGGAAGGCGGCTTTGACCAGGTATTCAACCTCTACACCGCGCCGGTGTACGAGACGGGCGACATCATCGACACCTACATCTACCGCCTGAGCTTTGTGGAAAACACGGGCATCAACATGGGCTTTACCACGGCGGTTGGACTGTTCAAGAACGTGATCAACTTCATCCTGCTGATGCTGGCCAACGCGGTGACGCGGGCGCTGGGGCAGGAGACGGTTCTGTAGGAAGGAGGGGCGGACATGGCAGAAGTACACGCAAGGGTGGACAAGCGCGGCAACGTGCACATCGCCAAGAAGAACAAGATCCGGCGCTTTGGGCCGTGGGACTTTGCACTGCTCGTGGTGCTCACGCTGCTGGGCATTGTGATCCTGTACCCGTTCTACAACGCGTTCCTGGTCTCCATCGTGCCCAACACCGTCTACATGCGCTACCAAGGGCTCATGCTCTGGCCGCCGGAGGTGACGTGGGAGGCCTACAGCTACACCTTCCAGTCGAGCCTGATCTGGTACGGGTTTAAGAACTCGATCCTGATCACGGTGATCGGCACGGTGTACAACATGCTGCTGACGATCCTGTGCGCGTATGCGCTGACCAAGCCGATCCCGGGGGGAAAGGTGATCCGGTTCCTGATCGTGTTCACGATGTACTTCTCGGGCGGACTCATCCCGTTCTACCTGTTGATCCGGGACCTGAACCTGATCGACACGCTGTGGTCGATGATCCTGCCCACGGGCATCAACATCATGTACATGCTGATCATCTCGAACTACTTCAAGAGCCTGCCGCCGGCGCTGGAGGAGAGCGCGAAGATCGACGGCGCGACGGACCTGCGCATCCTGTGGAGCGTGATCCTGCCGCTGTCGCTGCCGCTGCTGGCGACCTTCACGCTCTACTACGCGGTGGAGCGGTGGAACGAGTGGTACAACGCGATGCTGTTTGTGCGCTCGGTGGAGAACTGGCCGCTGCAGAACGTGCTGCGCACGATCATCAACGACGTCAACATGATGGCGACGCAGAACATCCCGGGCCAGGCCAAGCCCGACATCCAGGGCGACTCGATCAAGATGAGCTCGATCATCATCGGCATGGCGCCGATCATGTGCCTGTACCCGTTCCTGCAGCGCTACTTCCTTTCCGGCATGACGCTGGGCGCGGTGAAGGAATAGGGACGACGAATTTATGCGCCCTGCAAGCGGGGCTGACATAAAGAAACCCAATACCGAAGGAGGAGAATCCATGAAAAAGCTGTTGACCCTGGTTCTGGCGCTGCTGATGGTGCTGTCTTTGGCAGCGTGCTCGCCCACCGAGGCGCCTGCGGAATCCCCCGCGGGGGACGCCGGCGCGGAGTCCCCGGCTGACGAGGGGACGGAACCCTCCGGCGACGCGGCGGAAGGCACGGAGCTGTCGCCCGTTGTGCTCTCGCAGAACGTTCTGGATGCGGAAAAGCACGGCAACCACGCGCGCAACGAGTTCGTGAAGGAAAAGTTCAACCTCACCTATGAGTACATTCCCGTGTCCTGGGGCGACTGGAACGAGAAGATCCGCACCTGGATCTCCACCGACGACGCGCCGGACCTGATCAACTGGGACCTGAAGGCCGCCTCGTCCACGGAGTACTTCGACTGGGCCAAGCAGGGCGCCTTCGCCCCGATCACCGAGGAATTGATCTCCAAGTACGAGCTGCTCTACGACTTCTACCAGACCTCGGAGTCCGTTGCGGCCTTCAAGGTGGACGACGTGCTCTACTGCTGGCCGGCCAGCCGCAACAACCCCCCGGAGATCGACAACGTGTACACCTCCTACTACGTGATCCGCAAGGACTGGGCCGAGGCGGTCGGCCTGTACAACGAGGATGACGAGTACACCTGGGAGGAGTGGAAGGAACTGCTCCGCGCGGTCATCGCGCAGGACCCCGGTGGAAACGGCACGGCCAACGCGGCCATCGTCCTGCCGACGTGGGGCTTCCCCAACGGCGCGGTGACGTTCCTCAACGCCCCGGCGGCCGAGGGCAACGAGACCTGCTCCTACATCAAGGTGGACGGGCAGTACGTCTGGCCGGCGGCGACCGAGGAGTACAAGGCGGCGGTGGTGGAGACCTATAACATGTACCAGGAAGGCCTGATCTACCGCGACAACATCTCCTTCACCGGCACCGAGTCCGACGACATGTTCAAGGCGGGCCTGGCCTTTGCGGCCTACAACGTGGCCGGTTCCCTGAACAGCTGGACCACGGACATGATGCGCGACGGCATCATCGACGAGCGCTCCGACGTGGCCCCGGCGGTCGTCTACGGCATGGACGGCAACTGGTACATGACCCAGACCGAGGACTACTGGACCGTCACGGCGTTTAACCACAACATCACCGAGGAGAAGATGGACCGCGCGCTGATGTTCTGGAACTACCTGAACACCACCGAGGGCATCCGCCTGCGCTGGCTCGGCATCGAGGGCGTGGACTACGAGGTGACCGGCGAGAACCCCGAGGACGTCAAGATCCTGTGGGAATACGACGAAGAGACCGAAAGCTACATCAGCCCCTACGTCAACGACGCCTTTAACGAGGCGAGCCCCGCGGGCCTGGCCCCGACCGGCAACCCGGCGGAGATCTCCTTCCAGTACGACCTGCAGCAGATCGTCTGGGACAAGATGGCCGAAGGCAAGGCGACCATCAAGAAGCTGGACTACGAGATGAGCACCTTCTCCGGCCCGAACAAGGACCGCTACGGCACCTTCGGCTCCGACGCCAAGGAGCGCATGACCCAGATCCTGGCCGATCCCAACTGCGACCCCGCGGCCGAGTGGGACGCCTTCATCGAGGAAATGATGCCGCGCGTGCAGCCCGTGCTCGACGAGCTGAACGCGGGCCTGGCGGACTAAAGTGTATTCCGGAAAAGGAATCCTTCCTTTTCCGGAAGGACATCCTTTTCCTGTCCCCTTCGGGGACGGCCGGAAAAGGATAGCGGAAGCGGCCCCACGGGCCGCTCCTCGCGGCGTACACGCCGCCGCTGCGGAAGGAAAAAGGAAGGGGCCGCGCCCCTTCCTTGCATCCCCGGGGAATCGGGGAGGGAGTTCGACAGAAGGAGGGATTGCGGCGGAACCGCAATCCCTCCTTCTTTGCGCCCGGGCGGAATCAAAAGGGGGCGCTGCCTCGTATTCTATTTGTGGGGAGCGGGCGGCGCGCGTTTAACGCGCCCTTGCTTGACAAAGGCCCCCTCCGCACATAAAATAGGAGGATGAACGGATTTTTATCTGCGGCGGCAGGCCGAGGTGAGGAGGTGGCGGGCGGTTTCGCCCGTTTGTATATGAAGATTTGGAAGAGGGCAGGGCGCGCCCTGGGGCGCGCGGCGCTCGCGCTCCTGCTCCTGTTGGGGACGTCGGGGCTCTGGGTGCAGCCGGCGCTCGCGTCCCGCGCGCCCTCCGGCGAGGAGGGGCTCTGGCAGGACGCGGGGATTTCCCTGGCGACGGATGACGGGTTCCGCGTCACGACCCAGGAGGAGACGGCGGACTTCAGCGCGGACTTTAAGCCCGCGGAAAACCAGGACGGCTATGTGGTGCTGGAGATCGACGTCTCCGTGCGAAACGGCGCGGTCGGGCAGTCGATCCGCAACCTGGAATTCCGCTACGAAAACGAGCTGATCGCCTCCGTCGAGAGCGTCAGCGCCAGAAGCAGCACCTTTGTGCGCACAAACGCGCTGCACATGAGCCTGCAGTCCATGACCGCGGACCTGGAGATCGAGGTCAGCTACACGGACTTCAACGGCCAGAACATCACCCGCAGCATGTTCGTCAGCCCCCTTTCGGCGGACCCACAGGTGGACTTTACGCGCACGACCTCGGCCACCAGCGCCCAAAAGGGCGAGAAGGTGACCCTGACCTACCGCGTGGCCAACGTCGGCAGCGTCACCCTGCGCGACGTCCAGGTCTTTGACGACATGCCCGGCGTGGGCCTGGTCGGCTCGATCGACTCGCTCTACCCCGGGGACATGCGGGAGCTCACCGCGCAGGTGACGGTGGACGAGGACATGACCTCCAGCCCGCGCCTGACCTACCGCGCCGACGGCCAGGCGCAGAACACGGTCTTTGTCCTCGAGAGCCAGGACATCGTGGTCTACAACCCGAGCCTTTCCGTGTCGCTGCGCGCGGACGACTCCCTGGTGGAGGCCGGCCAGAGCGTGACCTTGGTCTGCAACGTCGTCAACGAGGGCAACGTGGACTTTTCCTCCGCGACCATCCAGGACGCGACGCTCGGCACCATCATCGAGGGCGCGACCATCGAGGCCGGCAAGGCCTACAGCTGGAGCAAGATCATCAAGCCCGTCGAGACGCTGAGTTACGCCTTCACCGTGCACGCGGTGGACGCGGACGGCAAGACCTATGAGACCAGCTCCAACGCCGTGCGCGTCGAGGTCGAGGGCGTGGGCGCCACCGCCACCGCCGGCGATCTGCAGGTCTCCGTAACCCCCAATACCCCCACCTTGGACGCCCCCGGCGAGGTCACGTTTAACCTCGTGCTGCGCAACACCGGCGTCAGCCCCATCTCGGACCTGACGGTCCGCGACCGCGCGGGCGAGGTGGTGCAGACCCTCTCCTCCCTGGCCAGCGGCGACCAGGTTCTCCCCATCGCCGTGCAGGTCGGCGGAACGGGCGAGTTCTTCTTCTCCGTCGAGGGCACGCTCTCGGACGGCACCACCGTCCAGCGCATCACCGACCCCGTCACCATCGAGGTCGGCGCGCCGCTCACGGCCTCGCCTCTGGCATCCCCGGACGCCAACGCCGGGCTCAACCTCGCGCCGACCCCCACCCCGCTCATGGCCGTCAGCGGCGAGGGCGGACTCTCCCCCTGGCTGCTGATGCTCCTCATCTGCATCGCACTGCTGATCGTCGCCTGCGTCCTGGTGCTGGTTTGGCTCCAGGTGCGCGCCGGCCGCCGC
This sequence comes from Candidatus Spyradocola sp., assembly GCA_050942925.1. GTDB lineage: Bacteria > Bacillota > Clostridia > Christensenellales > UBA1750 > Spyradocola. The sequence continues at coordinate 1,196 of JBMNOF010000086.1, read as the reverse complement.
CGCGCCGAGGAGGCCGCCCGCGAGCAGGACGAGGCCGAGCTGGAACGCCTCCGCCGCCGCGACCGCGAGGAGGCCGCCCGCGGCAGCTACCCCGGCGGCGCGCCCTACCAGGGCGGGGCGCCGTACCAGGACCGGGAGCCCTACCAGGGCGGGGCGTATGACGGAACGGGCTATGGCTACGGCAGCCAGGACGATCCCTATGGGTTCCGGGAGGAGATCCGCCGCGCGGCGACGGAGTATGCGCGCGAGCAGCCGCCCGCCCCGGACGACGAGGACATTGCAACGGTATACAAGCCGCGGCCGTCAGCGCCTGCGGACGACGACGCGCCGACGGTCTACAAGGGCGGCCGCCGGGGCGGCGAGCCCCGCACGCGGCGCAAGGACTGAGCGCGGCAAAAAAGGGGGGCAGGTCTGCCCCCCTTTTTGCAGGGATTGCGCAGGCTGGCGGCGAAAAAGAAGGGAATAGGGGAGGTTTGGGCATGGCGCAAACGGCGCGGATCGAGTTTTCGGGCGTGACGCAGGAGATGCTGGACTATTTCCTGGGTCTTGCGCTGAACAACAACCGGGAGTACTATCTTTCGACGAAGGACGTCTATGAGCGCGAGGTGCGCGCGCCCCTGCTGGACCTGGCGGAGCGGCTCGTCCCGGCGGCGCTGGCCGTGGACCCGGACATGGAGCAGCGGCCCGGACACATCCTGTCCAGAATCCGGCGCGACACGCGCTTTACCAAGGACAAGTCCCCCTACCGCGACCACGCGTGGCTCTCGTTCCGGCCCATGGGGCGGCGCAAGAGCGGGAGCTTCGGGCTCTACTGCGCGCTGGGCCCGCAGGGCTGCTGCTATGGAGCGGGGTTCTACGACGTGGACCCCGCGCGTGCGCGGCGCATCCGCGAGGCGATCCTCCGCCAGCCGGACGCGTTCGAGGCGGCGCTCGGGGACCCGGCGTTCGAGGCGCGGTTCGCCCTGGGCGGCGACGACTACCGCCGCATGGAACCGCCCGCGCCCTTGCCCCCGCGCGCGGCCGCGCTCTACCGCAAAAAGGGCGTCTACTTTGAGCACGACGACGGCCTGGACGGCCGGGTCTTTGCGCCGGGCTATGCCGAGGAGATCGCGGAGGGCTTCCGTCTGCTCGCGCCCATCTACGCGCTGCTCGCAGGGCTGGCCTAGGCGCAGGGGGGAGCGCGAGGGGGCGAAGCC
>JBMNOF010000085.1:0-8265 GCA_050942925.1 Candidatus Spyradocola sp. | reverse complement strand
CTCCACGCGCTTCTGCGCGTTCTCAATCTGCTTGGAGAGCAGGCCGTACTCGATCGCCTCGTCGTTCAGGCCGAGCTTCTCGATCATGGGGGCGATGCGGTCGCCGCCGAACAAGCGCATGAGGTCGTCGTCGAGCGCGATGTAGAAGCGGGAGCGCCCGGGGTCGCCCTGGCGGCCGGCGCGGCCGCGCAGCTGGTTGTCGATGCGGCGGGACTCGTGCCGCTCCGTGCCGATGATGTACAGGCCGCCAAGAGACACGACCTTGTCGTGCTCCAGGTCCGTCGTTTGTTTATACTTGGCGACGAGGTCGCGATAGGCCTTGCGGGCCGCCACAACCTCCTCCGGCGCGTCGTCAGAGAAGCCGCGCGCCTCCTCGACCAGCTCCTCGCTCATGCCCTCCCGCAGGAGCTCGCGCCGGGCAAGGAACTCCGGGTTGCCGCCGAGCAGGATATCGGTTCCGCGGCCAGCCATGTTCGTTGCGATGGTGACGGCGCCCACCTTACCGGCCTGGGCGACGATTTCCGCCTCGCGCTGGTGGTGCTTGGCGTTGAGGACCGTGTGCGGGATGCCCACGCGGTCCAGCATTCCGGAGAGCATCTCGCTCTTTTCGACCGAAACGGTGCCGACCAGCACGGGCTGACCAGTCTCGTGGGTCTTTTGGATGTCGGCCACGACCGCCTTGAACTTGGCCTGCTGCGAGCGGTAGACCAGGTCGTTTTCGTCGATGCGGATCATGGGCTTATTGGTGGGGATCTCCACGACGTCCAGGGAATAGATGGACTTAAACTCGTCCTCCTCGGTCTTGGCCGTACCGGTCATGCCGGAGAGTTTGTGGTACATGCGGAAGTAGTTCTGGAAGGTGATGGTGGCAAGGGTGCGGCTTTCGCGCGCGACCTCAACGCCCTCCTTGGCCTCGATGGCCTGGTGCAGGCCGTCCGAATAGCGGCGGCCGACCATCAAGCGCCCGGTGAACTCGTCCACGATCAGGACTTCGCCGTCCTTGACGACGTAGTCGATGTCCCGGTGCATGAGCGCGTGGGCCTTGAGCGCGACCTGAATGTGGTGGTTGATGTCCGTATTCTCCAGGTCCGAAAGGTTTTCCACGCCGAAGAAGCGCTCTGCCTTTGTCACGCCCTCGGCCGTGAGGTTGACGGTCTTATCCTTTTCGTCCTTGACATAGTCGCCGGTCTGGGTTTCGTTGCCGAACTCATCCGTTTCCACCTTGCCGGGGTGCAGGGAGAGAACGAAGGCATTGGCCTTGGCGTAGAGGTCCGTGGCCTTATCGCCCTGGCCGGAAATGATGAGGGGGGTGCGCGCTTCATCGATGAGGATGGAGTCCACCTCGTCCACGATGCAGTAGTTGAGCTCGCGCTGCACCACGTCCGAAAGGCGCACGACCATGTTGTCGCGCAGGTAGTCGAACCCGAACTCGTTGTTCGTGCCGTAGACGATGTCGCAGGCATACGAGGCGCGGCGCTGCGCGTTGCTCATGCCGGAGAGGATGAGCCCGACGCTCATGCCCAGGAAGCGGTAGATCTTGCTCATCCACTCGCCCTGGTACTTGGCCAGGTAGTCGTTGACGGTGACGATGTGCACGCCCTTGCCGGTCAGCGCGTTGAGGTAGGCCGGCATGACGCAGGTCACGGTCTTGCCCTCGCCCGTCTTCATCTCCGCGATTCTGCCCTGGTGCAGCACGATGCCGCCGAGGACCTGCACGTCGAAGGGCCGCTGGCCAATGGCGCGGACCGAGGCCTCGCGCACGGCGGCAAAGGCCTCCGGCAGGAGATCGTCCAGCGTCTCTCCCTTTTCCAGACGCTCCTTGAAGGCCGGGGTCAGGGCGCGAAGCTCCTCGTCGCGCAGGGCGTGCATCTTGGGCTCGAGCGCGTTGACCTTGTCCAGGATCTTGCGCAGCCGCTTGATTTCCGCCTCGTTGGACGAGCCGAAGAGTTTTTTCAGGAAGTTTGCCATTGTCTATCCTCCAAAGCCATGCGAGTTTTTCGATGCAAAAAACCGCGAGATTCCGTATTTGGGTCCCAAAGATAAACGACCCTATCGCACTGATTGTAACATTTTCCCCTGCTGACTTCAAGTTTTTCCGAGGCTGTGTTATACTCTTCCTGGTTAAATTTCGCCGCGTTTTTCGTGCGGCGGCGGATGCGGGCCTGCCCGTATCCCCTATAGGAGGTTCCGATTCCATGCAATTTCTCGGAAATGCGCTTTCGGTGCTCTATCTTGCGGCGTTTCTTGCGGCGGGGCTGCGGTATGCCTCGCTCCTCTTGCCGCGGGAAGACCGGCTCGTGCGCGCGGCGGCGGGCGCAAGCCTTGCGCTCTTTGCCCAGATGTGGCTGCCGGCGCTCTTTTCCTTTCTGCTCGGGTTCACGCTGCTCAGCCAGCTGCTCGCCTTGGCGGTCTTTCTGATCCCGTGCTTTCTTCCCCCGCTCCTGCGGCGCAAGCCGGCGCCTCTGCGGGCGGACGCGTGTACCGTGCGGCTGCATGCGGCTTGCGTCGCTCCTGTGATGCTTCTCTGCCTCTACCTGCTCTATACGCACGTGCTCCGGCCGGAGGACGGCGCGCTGCACACCGGGCAATCCTGCTACGGAGACATGTGCATGCACTTGTCCTTCATCACGTCCATTGCGCGCAACGGCGTGTTTCCGCCGCTGTACCCCATTGAAGCGGGCGTCTCCATGGGGTATCCGTTCCTGTGCGACAGCATCTCGTCGACGTATCTCCTGCTGGGAGCGGACTTGCGCTTTGCCTACATTTTGCCCATGGTTCTGGCGCTTTACGCGGTCTTTTCCTGGTACTTCCTCTTGATGCGGCGCGTTCTGCGCAGCCCCAAGCGCGCCTGCCTGGCGTATGTGCTGTTTTTCCTCGGCGGAGGGATCGCGCTGTGGTATTTCCTGGACGGTGCGCGAGCAGATCCCTCCAACTTCACGCGGATCTTCACGGCCTACTATGAAACGCCGACCAACAACGCCGCAGAGAATGTCCTCTGGGTCAACCCGATCGCGGACCTGCTGATTCCCCAGCGCGCGACGCTCTTTGGCTGGTCCATCCTGCTCCCTTCCCTCTACCTGCTCTACCGCATGGCCTTTGAGGGCGAGTGGAAATACGCCTGGATGCTCGGCGTGCTGGCCGGCGGACTGCCGCTCCTGCACACGCACTCGTTCCTGGCGCTGTTCGTGATTTCCGCGGGGGCGTTTGTGCGCCAACTCTTCCTGGATGCCAAGCTCTGGAAGAAATTTCTGCCCTATGCACTGCTTGCCGCCGCCCTTTCGCTGCCGCAGCTTTGGAAATTCACCTTTGCACAGGCGGACAACACCGGGTTCCTGCACCTCTCCTTCAACTGGGTCAACCAGGAAGACCCCTATCTCTGGTTCTACATCAAAAACATCGGCGTGACGTTCCTTCTGCTGCCGTTTGCGCTGCTGGCCGAAAAGCGCCTGCGGGGGCTTTGGTTTTGCGCGCTGCCGCTGTGGGTGATCTGCGAGTTCATCGTCTTTCAGCCGAACAACTACGACAACAACAAGCTGCTCTTCGTGGTGCACATGCTGACCTGCGGCGTTGTGGCCTCGTTCCTGGGGACGATGTACCACAAGCTGCGGGGAATCCCGGGGCGCGCGCTCATGGGCGCGGCCGTGGTCCTGGCCGGAACCCTTTCCGGGGTGCTGACGCTTGCGCGGGAAGCGGTGTCGGACTACGAGCTCTTTTCCGACGGAATGGTGGAGGCGGCGGCGTTCGCGCGGGAAAATCTGCCGGATGACGCGGTGCTGCTGACCGCGGACGAGCACAACAACCCCTTCGCCTCCTTGGCCGGTCAAACCATTGTGCAGGGTTCGCCCACGTTCCTCTACTTCCACGGCGTTTACGATACGGACCGAGCGCAGGACGTCCTGGCCATGTACACGCAGGAAGGAGCGCTTGCCGAACTGGCGGACAAATACGGGGTGACGCACGTTGTCCTCTCCTGGCACGAGCTGGAAATGGGCGCAGACCCGTCCCTGTTTGCCGACCTTCCGGTGGTCTTTGCCAATGACGAGGTCACGATTTATTCGTTAAACTAATGTAAAAAAATGTTCATACTTCTAGCAGGAGAAACGAAGGGCAATGTAGAACTTCTGAATTGTACCTGCACGGAGTGGGAAATATAGAGCTGTGCAGGGTATAAAGGAGGTTGGATTTATGCGGATCAACATCACCGTGCGCAACATGATGAGTCTCTCGCCCTCCGTTGCGAACTACGTCAACAAAAAGGTGGGCAAGCTGGATCGCTATTTCGGCGACGATATCGAAGCGCAGGTTCGTTTGAGCATGGAGCGGCATCGCTTCACCTGCGAGATCACGATCCCGCTGCCGGGGGAGATTCTCCGCGCTGAGGAGACGTCGGGCGACATGTACGTCTCCATCGACAGCGTGCTCAGCAAGCTCGAGGGCCAGATCCGCAAGCACCGCACGCGCCTGGCCAAGCGCATGAAGCGCGATGCCGACCCCATTGAGGTCTTCCTTCCCGAAGAGGAGACGATGCCCCAGGTGGTGCGCACCAAGCGCTTCCGCGTGGACGCGATGGATGTGGATGAGGCCATCTCCCAGATGGAGATGCTGGGTCACACCTTCTTCCTCTTCCGCGACAAGACCTCGAATCAGATTTGCCTGGTCTACACCCGTCAGGATGGAAACTACGGCGTGCTGATTCCCGAATAACTCGCATTGGTGAAAAAGGGCAGGGAAGCCTCCGCTTCCCTGCCCTTTTCTTTCTGTTTGGGCTCATTTGGCCCCGACTCCTTCGGGAGCGTTTCTTTACAAAAAACGGATTGCAATTTTCTTTCCCGCATTATATAATATTAAAAACGAGATGTCGGAGGAATTCACATGACGTTTAATCGGGAAAAGGACTTGGTCAGTGCAGGCCTGCACGCGCTGGGAATTGCGCTCTCCATCGTGGGCACCGTGGCGCTGGTGCGCAAAGGCCTCTCCCTCTCGCCCTGGCACGTCGTGAGCTATGCGATTTTCGGGGCGACCATGATCGGTCTCTATACGGCGAGCACCGTTTACCATCTCTTTTACGTTTCGGAGCGCGTGCACAACATCCTCCGGCGCATCGATCACATCCTGATCTTTCTCCTCATCGCGGGAACGTACACGCCGCTGTGCTTGCTGACGCTGCGCGGCGCCTGGGGCTGGGTATTGCTGGGCATCGTGTGGGGCTGCGCGCTGGCGGGCCTGTTTCTCAAGATCTTCTGGATGCAAGCACCGCGCTGGCTCTACACCGCCTTCTACATCGCCATGGGGTGGGCAGCGCTCATTGCCCTCTGGCCGCTGACGCAGCGGCTTTCCCCTGCGGCGCTGTGCTGGCTCTTTGGCGGCGGAGTGGTCTACACCGTGGGCGGGGTGTTCTATGCGCGCCGGTTTCCCCCGATCCAAAGCCGCTACTTTGGCTTTCACGAACTGTTCCACGTCTTCATTCTGCTCGGCTCCATCTGCTTCTTTGTCCTGATCTATGGCTTTGTCGTCTGAGCCAAATTCTGCAAAGAAAAAGAAGGAAAATCTCTGTGGGGACCCGAATTTCCATAAGGGAAGTTTGGGTTTCCCCCTTTTTATGGGAAAATATGTTCGTGGAAGGAAGACAAAAGCAATGAACATGCACCCGTATACGACGGTGGCCGTCGACCACCTGATGAAACTGGTCAACATCCCGAGTCCCACGGGTTTTACGCACGTGGCAGCGGCGTACCTGATGGATGTGCTCACGAGCTACGGCTTTGCGCCCTATACGACGCACAAGGGAAACGTGGTCTGCTGCATTGGCGGAGAGGGCCATCCCCTGGTGGTCGCCGCGCACGTGGACACGCTGGGAGCGATGGTGCGCTCCATTAAGCCGAACGGACGCATTCGCTACACGCAAATCGGCGGCTATCCGGACAACAACATTGAAAATGAAACCTGCGTCGTCCACACGCGGGACGGGCGGACCTACACGGGCACCTTTTATCTGACGACCCCCGCTTCGCACGTCTATAAGGACATTCCGGACGTCCGGCGCGGGGACACGACGATGGAGGTCATCCTGGACGAAAACGTCGCCTCCAAGGAGGACGTGCGCGCGCTGGGCATCGAGGTAGGCGATTTCATCTCCTTGGACCCGCGGGCAGTTCACACGCCTTCGGGCTACATCAAGAGCCGCCATTTGGACGACAAGGCTTCTGCCTCGGTGCTTCTGGCACTGGCGAAGATGGCCGCTTCGTCGGATCTGACGCTCTCGCGCAAGATCTACCTGGTCTTTACCGTGCACGAAGAGGTGGGCCACGGCTGCTGTGCAGGCATGCCGGAAGACGCAGAAGACATTCTTTCCGTGGACATGGGCTGCGTGGGCGATGACCTGGGCTGCGACGAGACGATGGTCTCCATCTGCGCCAAGGACAGCCGTGGGCCCTACAATTACGAGATGACCGGCCGGCTGATCGAGCTGGCCAAGGACAACAACCTCAAGTATGCCGTGGACATCTACCCGATGTACGGATCGGATGCGGATGCGTCCCTCACCTCGGGCCACAATTTCCGGCACGCGCTGATCGGTCCGGGCGTCTTTGCGTCTCACGGCTATGAGCGCACGCACGTATCCGGCTTGGACAACACGCTCAAGCTCCTTGCCGCGTTTGTTTCCGGCTGATCGAGGCGCCGTGCGTTTTTCGCACCGGCCTGCCCCGTAAAGCGAGAAGGTTCGCCCGTGGCGGGCCTTCTCGCTTTGGGGGGCCAAAGAAGGAGGCAGGCCCTCCCCCAAAATGGGGAGGGCCTGCCTCCTTCTTTGCGTCGAGGGCAACAGGGGTGGGGCGTGGCGCCTCAATACCGGCGCAAAACCTGCAGAAACGCCTTGCCATAGCGGCGGAGTTTGTGTTCGCCCACGCCCGAGACCTCGAGGAACTCCTCGGGCGTCGTGGGGCGCTTTGCACACATATCCCGCAGGGCGGCATCGGAGAACACCACATAGGCCGGCACGCGCGCTTGCGCAGCCAAGCGGCTCCGGAGGGCTTTGAGTTCCTCGAACAGCGCGGCGTCCTGCTCCGGAACACGGCCCTTTGCGGAACTTCCTTCCCGGCGGCTCCGTCGAACCTCCCCTTCTCCAGGCTCCGCTTCCGCGCGCACGCGCATGAGAAGAGGCTCCTCTTCGTAGGTTTCCCGCGCGCGGGGGCCAAAGCGCAGCACGGGGTACTCGCCCCCGCTGCTCACCAGCGCGTCGCGGTCGAGAAGGAAGTCCACGAGCGCGCGCAATTCCACGGCGGATCGCCGGTGCAGCGCGCCAAAGCTGGCGCAGGCGTCTAGGCCCAGGTCGCGCACGCGGCCCGCGCGGCTTCCGCGCAGGACGTCGAGCACGAGTGTGCGGCCATAGCGCTGGCCGAGCTCCTGCACGCAGCGAAGCACAGCGCGGGCGTCTTCGGCGACGTCGACCGTGGCAGCCCCCTCCTCGTCGCAGTTGGAGCAATTCCCACAGCGGTCCGGCGCCTCCTCGCCAAAGTAGCGCAGGATGCAGGCGCGCAGGCAATCCCCCGTTGTGCAGTAGCGCGCCATGCGGCGCAAACCCTCGCGCATTCCCTCGTGGACGGCGCGCGCCTGTTCCTCGTTTAGGAGGGGGTTTCCGCTCTCCCGGTCGATCAGGAAGGCGTTGAGCTTGACGTCCTGCCCGCTGTACAGGAGCGTGCAGACCGCGGGCGAACCATCCCTTCCCGCGCGGCCGGCCTCCTGGTAGTAGGACTCCAGGTTCTTTGGCATGTTGTAGTGAATGACAAAGGCGACGTTCGACTTGTCGATCCCCATGCCGAAGGCATTGGTCGCAACCATGACCTCCGCGCGGTCGTAGAGGAAGTCGTCCTGGTTTTGGCGGCGCTCGGCGTCGGAGAGGCCCGCGTGGTATCGCGTGGCGGCAATGCCGTGCGCGCAAAGGCTTTCGCAGACGTCTTCGACGGTTTTCCGCGCCAGGCAGTAGACGATGCCGCTTCTCCCCTTTTGCTCCTGCAAAAGCCGCAGAAGAGCCGTCATCTTCTTGGCTTGCGGCACGTGTTCCACGGCAAAGCGAAGGTTGGGCCGGTCAAAGCCCGTTGCAATGCACAAGGGATTCTGCAATCCCAAGAGGCTTTGAATGTCTGCGCGGACCTCGGGTGTGGCTGTGGCGGTGAAGGCGCCTATCACCGGCCGGGTCGGAAGGCTCTCGACAAACTCCCGGATGCGCAGGTAACTCGGACGGAAATCTTGCCCCCACTGGGAGACGCA
>JBMNOF010000083.1:0-8499 GCA_050942925.1 Candidatus Spyradocola sp. | reverse complement strand
CTGCTCGGGCTCGTCCTCAACGGGGGGCAGGTAGTCCACGTCCTCGTCGTAGTCCGGGTAATACGTCGGCTCGGTGAAGGGCCCCTTGATGCTCGTGGAGCTGCCGGCGCTCAGGTTCGAGCCGTTGACGCTGATGTTCGCGCCCGTGCTGTTGGTCACGGTGACGCCCGCGGGCACGTTGGTGACGGAGTTGCCGTTCAGGACGGAGACGGTTTTTTTCGCGCTCGCAATGGCGGAGGAAGCCGCCGCGCCGACGTAGTACTTGCCGTCGTTGTCCACCTGCGCCATCAGAGAGGTGCCGATGTATTCGTCCGCAGGCTGCTTGTCAAACGCACCGCCGGTGACCGTCAACTCCGTGGGAAGCTGCAAGTTTGTTCCCGGCTTGGTGGAAAGCGTTCCGGTAACACTGCCGCCCGTGATGTTGACGTCCGAATAGTTTTCGGCAGAAATGTTTCCGTCGATGGTACCGCCGTTTACATTCAGGATCGCCTGGAAATCCCCCTCATGATATTCATCCGGAGGCGTCAAGAAAAGGACATTGACATTTCCCGTGATTTTGGCGGTACCCTGAATCGTCGTCGAGCCCGCATTGGTGGTGGTTCTCGAAACCAATGCGCTTCCCCCGTCGCTGAGGATTTCGCCACCCGAAATGGTTGCATAGGCGTCATTCAAGAAAGCCGTCTCTCCGGGAACAGTGGCCTGAATGGTGCCGCCAGAGATGTTGACGGTTCCCGTTTCATTCTTAATCGCGTTGTAGCCGTTCTCTAACTTGCCATTGCTGACGTTCAGCGTCCCGCGGTTCCGCAGCAGGGAAGAGTAGTTTCCTTCCGCGATAACAGTACCGCCTTCAATATTCAAGGTGGCGTTGTCGGTATTCTCTACGACATAATACGAATTTCCATGTTTGTCAGAAGCTGTATTGCCCTTTTCTACAGATCGAGTTAGCGTACCGCTTTTCAACGTAGCCGTACCCTGATTCATAAGCGCAGCCTTGGCATCAATGGTATTGTCCACAATCCCGCCGCCCTTGCTGTCCAGGATAATTAGGGTGCCGTTGTTCGTAATGGTATGCTGGCCATCCTTGTTGGTCAGTGTATAGCCTGCAAGATCCAGCGTAACGGTTATGCCCGCGGGAATGGTCACGTTCTCTGTCGAGTCATCGATCATCTCGATTGTACCTGTTACGGTACCACTCTGAATTGCGTCAATCGCGAGTTGCACGGTCGCGTATTTCTGGGCGCCAACCTGGGCGACTTCTCCCTCCGCGAACACGGTGGGGGTGAAGGCGAGGACGAGCAGCAGGCTCAGGGCCAGGGCCAGGAGCTTGCGCGCCATGGGTTGTTGTTTCATGGACTTTGCACCTCTCTTTGGTTGTCTGCGCGGGGGGCCGCACAGAGGAGATTTTACGGGTCGATTATCGCACAACACAAAAAGAAATGCAAATTGGTCACAGCTTCGCAATACTTTCCTCGGGTTTTTTTGAACCCGCTCGTTTTCTTGAGCTGCAGTCCTCTCAAATTCCTCACAGGAAAAATGCAGACTTCTCCGGAAATTCAACTTTTTGGAAACGACATCATTTTTTTGCAGCTCACAAAAAAATGAAAATTCAAATTTTGAGAAATTAACAAAAACTTTTCATAAAAATTAACAGAAAAACGGGCCAGATAGAAAAAAGTCATTTAAAAACTTATCCCAGGATAAGAAACGGTTGCGCCATAAAAATCGGGCCAGTCGGCAGGACGCACAAAAAACGGGCCGCGCAGCAACTGCGCGGCCCGTGGTACGCGGAGAGAAAGAGCTTAGCCAATGTAGGCGGCGGAGACGTAGCCGACGCCGCCGAGGAAGTTGATCTTGTACCAGCCGTTCAGAGCCTCCAGCACGTCGATCTCCGTGCCGCGGGACAGGGTCCCGAGAATCTGGAAGTTGGTGCCGGCGCCCGCGCGCACGTTCAGCGTGCGGCAGGTGACGTGCAGACCGGAGAGATCCCCGTCCACCTTCTGGAGGTAATCGGCGGAGCAGTAGGCGGTCTGGCCGTTGTAGGTGAACTTCACCCAGCCGTTCTCGAGCGTGCCGGAGAGGACGGTGCCGCGGGAGATCGTGCCGAGCTTGGAGAAGGCGGTGCTGCCGCCGGTGCGGACGTTGAGGGTGCGGCAGGTGACCATGTAGAGGTCCGCAGCCGGCTCAGTCTGCGCGGGCTCATCCTCAACGGGGGGCAGGTAGTCCACGTCCTCGTCGTAGTCCGGGTAATAATCCGGTTCGACAAACGGCCCGCGCGCGAAGCTAGCCTCAATAGTGTGATTTGCAAACACATCCGTAAAGGTATAAGAGGAGACAGCGCCAACGCTCTTGCCGTCCACCTTGACATCTGCGATGACGTTACCACTTGCAGGCGTGATGGTGAAAGCCTGATCCTCACCAGTCTTTACAGTAACCGTGCCAGACGGAGAGATACTTCCATTCGAGCTAGCAGAGGCAGTAATTGTGTTTGTGGAATCCTGTGGAATGACAACTTCTCCCTCAACACCGCCAAGAATTTCACCTGTGCCATTATTATTGTTAATGATCGCATTCTTGGAAGCTATTACAGAACCGTCGATCGTTCCAATGTTGTCAAGTCTAGTATTTGAACCCAGAGAGATGTTGCCACTAATGGAACCCTCGTTAAGAATTTTATCAGCTTCGTAAGCATTGTCTGGAACATTAATATCACCAATCAGAGTAGAACCAGAGCTGACATACAAACACCCCGTTGCTCCTGCATCACCATGACCATTTGTTCCACCAATTTTATCGCATTCCACCCAGACGTTCGCAATTACTTCCCCACTTGTAATGTGTAGACCAGCGTTAGTCCGAGAGTAGTCGTTGGAATTGACCATAATGTCTGTACTATTCTGATATCCAGAATACCCCGGTGTAACCGCATTGCCAGTAACGGTTCCGCCCGTCATATACAGTTCAACCTCGCTGCCGACCCAAACACCACCAGCGTAAGCGGTTGCGGTGTTCCCAGTGATGGTTCCTGCATTGATGTGAAAGTTACTTCCTCTAATACTATTGATAGAGAGTCCGCCACCAATGTCTGATGTATTACCGTGAATTTTGCCCCCATTCATGGTAAAACCAGCAGCATTATTGGTGACCATAATACCGCCGCCGCCTTTATCACTGTTCTGGGCATTATATCCACCAGATATATCAGCACCATTTTCAAGTGTTAACATACCACCATTTTGCACTAAAATACAGCGATACTGATTTGTAGCAGATGCTTTTGCAGCAATCGCACAATTCACTGTCAGAGAACCCTCGACAACAAACATGTTTGTGCCAGAGAAGCTGTCAGCCGCTGTAATTGTGCCGCCAATGAGTGTAATGTCCTTACCATTAGAAATCGTAACAGTAGAGGTTAAATTAATCCCTGCATCGGCAATTTGAATCGTCGTAGGAGTAGTAGCATTATTTATGGCTTCCACAAGAGCCTCTTGCGTTGCCACTTCTCCTTCCGCGAACACGGTGGGGGTGAAGGCGAGGACGAGCAGCAGGCTCAGGGCTAAGGCCAGGAGCTTGCGCGCCATGGGTTGTTGTTTCATGGACTTTTGCACCTCTCTTTTGTTGTCTGCGCGGGTGGGCCGCACAGCCGGAAGTTGATAGGCTCATTATCGCACAACCCGAAAAGAAATGCAAATTAGTCACAGTTTCGCAATATTTTTCTCCGTTTCATTTGGTAAATCGCTTTTCGCGCCAGTGTAGAGGAAGAAATTTCCTGCGGAAATCCAGGGATTTTTCGAAACACACACTTTTTTGGAGGAGAGAACGGTTTTTTGATGTGAAACGAAAAACGAGAAAGGCACAGAAAAGAAATTTACACATATTTAACGAAAAGAATTAACAAAAAGAAGAGAACCTGGGATAAGATTTGCATGAAAATCTTATCCAAGGTTAAGAAAATGTTGGCGCTGGGGTTAGAGCAGCGTGCGGCGGAGCTCGGCGCCCGTCAGCGGGGAGAGGTAGGCCGGGGGAACGTCCAGCACGGTGCGCGCGCCGGTCTGCCCTTCGGCGGCGAGCTTGGCGGCGGCGCGGGCGTAGGCCACAAGGACGCTCGCGGTGAACTCGGGGTTGGAGTCGAGCTTGAGGGCGAACTCGATGAGCTGCTTGTGCTCGCCCGCCTCGCCGGTCGCGCCGCTGCGCAGGACAAACCCGCCGTGGGGCAGGCCGGCGTGGTCGCGGTCCAGCTCCTCCTGCGAGACGAAGTGGACGGTTGTGTCGTAGTCGGCGAAGTAGTTGGGCATCTCCTTGATCTCGCGCTCGACGGCGGCGGGATCGGCGCCGGGCTTCAGGACCACATAGCACTCGCGGGTGTGCTTTTCGCGGGTGGTGAGGTCGGGGTTTTGGCCCGCGCGCACGGCCTCGACCGCGGCGGGGACGGGGACGGTGTACTGGCGCGCGTCGGCGACGCCCGGCACGCGGCGGATGGCGTCGCTGTGGCCCTGGGAGACGCCGCGGCCCCAGAAGGTGTAGTCCTTGCCGTCGGGGAGCACCGCGCCGGCGTAGAGGCGCAGCAGGGAGAACAGGCCGGGGTCCCAGCCGACGGAGAGCAGCCCGACGTGGCCGGAATCCTTGGCGGCGGCGTCCAGGGCGGAGAAGTAGTCCGGGATGTGGGCGTGGGTGTCGAAGGAGTCCACGGTGTGGAAGTGGCGCACGAGGGCCGGGCCCTGCTCGGGTAGGTCCGTGGCGCTGCCGCCGCACAGGATCAGGACGTCGATGTCCTTGGCATGGGCGGGCGCGTCGGCCAGGGCCAGGACGGGCACGCCGGGCGTGTGCAGGGCGAGGCTCTTCGGGTCGCGGCGGGTAAAGACCGCGGCAAGCTCCATGTCCGGGGCGTGGCGCAGGGCGAGCTCCACGCCGCGGCCCAGGTTGCCATACCCGGCGATGCCGATTCGCAGTGTTTTCATCGCAATCAACCTCCTAAAGAGAGATGGTTTCCGCCGTTAGTATACCATACCCCGGCGCAATCGAAAAGCGGAGCGAACATTTAACGCAAACAGGCAAGAAAAATGCGGGGGAAATTGTGTAAAATAAGAGATTGTTAGGGTCCGCGTTCCATGGCGGACCGCAGCGTGCAACAATCGATACGGAAAACAGATGGGAGTGGGGATTTCCATGCAGCCAAGCGCAGCGACAACCGAGCAGGAAGTGAAACGCCGGCGAACCTTCGCCATCATCTCGCACCCGGACGCGGGCAAGACGACGCTCACCGAGAAGCTCCTGCTCTACGGCGGGGCGATCCACCAGGCCGGGTCCGTCAAGGCGCGCAAGGCCGAGCGCCACGCCACCAGCGACTGGATGGAGATCGAGAAGCAGCGCGGCATCTCGGTCACCAGCTCCGTCATGCAGTTTGAATACGAGGGCTTCCACATCAACATCCTGGACACCCCCGGCCACCAGGACTTCTCGGAGGACACCTACCGCACCCTGGTCGCGGCGGACTGCGCGGTCATGCTCATCGACGCGGCCAAGGGCGTCGAGGCGCAGACCATCAAGCTCTTCCACGTCTGCCGGATGCGCTCGATTCCCATCTTTACCTTTGTCAACAAGATGGACCGCGCCGCGCGCGATCCCTTTGAGCTGATGGAGGAGATCGAGAAGGTCCTGGGCATCCGCGCCGTGCCCATCACCTGGCCCATCGGCACCATGGGCGATTTCCAGGGCGTCTACCACCGGGCGACGCAGCAGGTCGAGGTCTTTTCCGGCGACAGCCGCCACGGCGCGGACACGGTCAAGGCGCGGTTTGTGCCCTTCCACTCCGACGAGATCGGGGAGGTTCTGGCCGAGAACTACCGCGAGAAGCTCCTGGAGGACGTGGAGCTCCTGGACGTGGCGGGCGATGCGTTCGACCTGGACATGGTCCGCGCCGGGCAGCTCACGCCGATGTTCTTTGGATCGGCGATGAACAACTTTGGCGTCGAGTCGTTCCTGGAGAAGTTCCTCGAGTTCTCGCTGCCGCCGCAGCCGCGCATGGACGAGGCGGGCGAGACGATCGATCCCGAGAGCCCGGATTTCTCCGGCTTCATCTTTAAGATCCAGGCCAACATGAACCCCGCGCACCGGGACCGCATCGCGTTTTTGCGCGTGTGCTCGGGGCGGTTCCAAAAGGGCATGACCGTGCGCCAGGCCGCCACGGGCAAGGAGATCAAGCTCGCCCAGCCGCAGGCCTTCATGGCCGATGCGCGCGAGGGCGTGGAGGAGGCCTGGCCCGGCGACATCATCGGCCTGTTCGACCCCGGCATCTACGCCCTGGGCGACACGCTCTACACCGGCAAAAAGGTGCAGTACGCGGGCATCCCGGTCTTTGCGCCGGAGCACTTTGCGCGCGTGTCCACGCTGGACTCGCTCAAGCGCAAGCAGTTCCTCAAGGGCGTGACGCAGCTGGCGACCGAGGGCGCGGTGCAGACCTTCCGCCGGGCGGACGGCATCGGCGAGGAGGTCATCGTGGGCGTGGTCGGCGTTCTGCAGTTCGAGGTGCTGCAGTACCGCCTCAAGAACGAGTACGGCGTGGACGTCAAGGTCGAGCCCCTCGGCTTTACCGCCGTGCGCTGGGTGCTGGAGACGCCGCAGGAGCTCAGCCGCCTGCGCCTGCCCTCCACGGCCCGCATCGCCAAGGACCGCCAGGACAACGACGTGCTGCTCTTTGAGAGCGAGTGGTCCATCCGCTGGGCGCTGGAGAACAACGAAGGGCTGGCGCTCTCGGACACGGCCCCGCGGTCCTAGGGAAGAGGAGCCATGCGCGGCGTCCCGGCAAGAGGGGCGCTGCGGCACAACCGCCGGGCGCATCGCGCACGCGCGGACAGAGAGAATTGGAGGATTCCGCCGCATTTGGCGGCGAATCGCGCAGGAAGGAGCACGGGACTTCATGAACATTCAAAGAGAAGACATTCGAAATATTGCCATTATCGCACACGTCGACCACGGCAAGACGACCCTGGTCGACCAGATGCTCAAGCAGAGCGGCGTTTTCCGCGAGAACCAGCAGGTGGCGGAGCGCGTGATGGACTCCGGCGACATCGAGCGCGAGCGCGGCATCACGATCCTGGCCAAGAACACGGGCGTGCAGTACGGCGGCGTGCACATCAACATCATCGACACGCCCGGCCACGCGGACTTTGGCGGCGAGGTCGAGCGCGTGCTCAAGATGGTCGACGGCGTGATCCTGCTGGTGGACGCCTTTGAGGGGCCGATGCCGCAGACGCGCTTTGTGCTGCGCAAGGCGCTGGAGCTGGGGCACCGCGCCATCGTGTGCATCAACAAGATCGACCGGCCCGACGCGCGGCCGGCGGAGGTCGTGGACGAGTGCCTGGACCTGATGATCGACCTGGACGCCTCCGAGGACCAGCTGGACTGCCCGTTCCTGTTCGCCTCGGCGCGCAAGGGCACCTGCTCCTGGAGCATGGACGAGCCCGGCACGGACCTCAAGCCCCTGTTTGAGGCGATCCTCAAGTACGTGCCCTGCCCCTCCGGCGACCCGGACGGCCCCCTGCAGCTGCTGGTCTCCACCATCGACTACAACGACTACGTGGGCCGCATCGGCATCGGGCGCGTGGAGCGCGGCACGATCCGCCGCGGCATGATGGCCATCCGCTCCGCCTACGGCGTGGAAGGCCAGACCCGCGCGCCGGAGCGCATCAACACCCTCTACACCTTTGAGGGCCTCAACCGCATCGAGTGCGAGAGCGCCACGGTCGGCGAGATCGTCGCGGTCTCCGGCATGCCGGACATCAACATCGGCGACACCATGTGCCCGCCGGACTGCGTCGAGCCCCTGCCCTTTGTCAAGGTCTCCGAGCCCACGGTCGCGGTGACCTTCTCGGTCAACGACTCGCCCTTTGCCGGGCGCGAGGGCAAGTACGTCACCTCCCGCCACCTGCGCGCGCGCCTGATGCGCGAATTGCAGACCGACGTCTCCCTGCGCGTGGAGGACGGCGCCACGACCGACTCCTTCCGCGTGTGCGGCCGCGGCGAGCTGCACCTGACGGTCCTGATCGAGACCATGCGACGCCAGGGCTACGAGTTCCAGGTCTCCAAGCCGGAGGTCCTGTTCAAGGAGATCGACGGCGTCAAGTGCGAGCCCATCGAGCGCCTCGTGGCGGACGTGCCCGAGGAGTACGCCGGCGCGGTGATCGAAAAGCTCGGCCGCCGCAAGGGCGTGATGGAGAACATGTCCGGCCGCGGCCGCGTGCGCCTGGAGTTCCTGGTTCCGGCGCGCGGGCTGTTCGGCTACCGGTCCGAGTTCCTGACCGACACGCGCGGCGAGGGCATCATGTCCTCCGTCTTTGAGGCCTACGAGCCCTACAAGGGCGAGATCGCCACGCGCACCTTTGGCTCACTCGTGGCCTTTGAGACGGGCGAAGCGCTCACCTACGGCCTGTTCTACGCGCAGGACCGCGGCGAGATGTTCGTCGTGCCCGGCGACAAGGTCTACGCCGGCATGATCGTCGGCGC
>JBMNOF010000082.1:0-8563 GCA_050942925.1 Candidatus Spyradocola sp. | reverse complement strand
CAGGCGGGGGGCTGCGCCCCCCGCCTGGCCGTCTCCCCCCGCGCACCCGCCGATCCGCCCGCGCCCTTCCCCGGCCCTGCCCCCGCATTTCCTCTCCGCCGTCCCTGCCCCCGAAAAAAAGCGGGCCGGAGGCGCTTCCTCCTCCAGCACCGTCTCGGAGGCCTTCTTCCCCGAGGAGGACGACCGCTTGCCGGACGAGCTGCGCGCTCGAGGCATAGGCCGCGCTGGCCTCGTAATCAAACAGGAGGTCTTCGCCTCCCCCCGCGCACTTCCCCGGCCCTGCCCCCGCGTTTCCTCTTCGCCGTCCCTGCCCCCGAAAAAAAGCGGGCCGGAGGCGCTTCCTCCGGCCCGGACCGCTAGCGGGCCCCGCTCCCGTACCTGCGGGTGCTGGCCGACAAGTTCGTGGGCGTTTTCTCCTCCTCCAGCACCGTCTCGGAGGCCTTCTTCCCCGAAGAGGTGGACGAGGAGGACGACCGCTTGCCGGACGAGCTGCGCGCGCTCGAGGCATAGGCCGCGCTAGCCTCGTAATCAAACAGGAGGTCTTCGCCTCCCCCCGCGCCCCTTCCCCGGCCTGCCCCCGAAAAAAGCGGGCCGGAGACGCTTCCTCCGGCCCAGACCGCTAGCGGGCCCCGCTCCCGTACCTGCGGGTGCTGGCCGACAAGTTCGTGGGCGTTTTCTCCTCCTCCTCCAGCACTGTCTCGGAGGCCTTCTTCCCCGAAGAGGACGAGGAGGACGACCGCTTGCCGGACGAGCTGCGCGCGCTCGAGGCATAGGCCGCGCTGGCCTCGTAATAGGCCTTGCGCAGCTCGTTTTCCGCCTCCCACTGGCGCAGGGCGGCCTCCTGGCTCTGCTGGGCGTTGAAGCGCTGCGCCTCGAGCACGGCCTGCTGCTGGCTCTGCCACATGCTGCCGGCATAGCTGGCGGCGCTGGCGTTGCGGTTCGCCTCCAGCTGCAGGAGCGCGTCCGCGTAGTCGCCCTGCAGGGCGGCGTCGTTGCGGTTCGCCTCGTACTCGTTGCGCTGGAGCATGTCCGTGGCGTAGCTGGATCGGCCGAAGCCGCGGGCGTTGGCCGCGGTCTCCAGGCGCGCGGCGGACTGCACGCGGTTCTCCTCGTTGGCGGCCTGCGCCGAGGCCAGGCGCCGCTCGGCCGCAACGCGCCCCGCCTCGTACTGCGCGTTGTAGATCTCCTGGCCCACGCTCAGCCAGTCCGCAAAGCTCCTCTGCTCGGGCACGTCCACGAGCTGGGGGGTAAAGGCCGGGGCAAGCGTGCCGCCCGCCGCGCCGGCGCCCGAAAACCCGATCCCGCTCACCAGCGCGTCGACCGTCTGCCGGTTCTGCTGGTAGGCGCGCTCCGTGTAGGCGCCCCACTTTCCGTCCACGCCCGCCGCGCCCAGGTCCGCGCCCAATGTCTTGAGCGCGGACTGCACGGCGAGGGTGTAGTTGACGTCCTTGCTCTTGTCATAGCTTGCCATGCGCGTATCTCCTCCTTCCTCACTCCAGCACCAGGGCCGAGGCAAACGCCCCGTAGCGGGAGACCGCGATCTCCCCGCCGGAGACGGAGACCTCCACCCCGATGTTCGTCACGCCCTTCTCGCGGTTGATGAGCAGGAAGGGCGCGCTGACCGTGGCCGCGCCGCCCTCCAGCCGCTGGGAAAAGGCCGCCGCGGCCGTGCCGTTTTCCAGGATGGTGCAGGTGAGCACCGCCTGCTCGCCCGGGTTGCTCGCGCCGTTGCCCGTGACCGAGAACAGCAAAAGGATCTGCGCGTTCTCCCCGTGGGAGAGGTCGAAGTCGCACAGGACCTCGGGCGTTGCCCGGATCAGCACCGGCGCGGTGTTACCGGAGGTGTAGCCGCGCACGGGGCTGCGGGCCTGCACGCTCGCCTTGGAAAACCCCTTGATGATGAAGCTCTCGTTGACGTATTGCAGGAACTTGTTGAGCTTTTCCTGCTCCTTGGCCACCGCCGAGCGCGAGGCCGCCGGGTACTTGCCGTTGGCCTCGCGGTACTGCATGTCCCTGGCCGTCGCGCCGCAAAGGTCCAGGTGCGGCGTGGCCACGACGTCCACCGTGAACGAATCGCTCATGTTTCCCTCCTCCTATTCCGTCTCCAGCTCGAGCCCGCCGGTGAAGCAGAAGCGCGTGCCCGCCACCGCCGTGATGTCCACGCGGAACCGGCGGCCGCCCAGGCGGAAGCGCCGCGTGTAGAGCTTCTCCCGCGGGCCGAGCGCCTCCAGGAAGCGCACCTTTTTGCCGCGCTCGCTCTCCACCGTCACCCGCACGCAGGGCCGGCGGCCCGGGCTCTCCAGCCGGCCGTAGAGCGAGAAGGCGCGAAGGATCTTTTCCTCGTTGGTGCCAAAGTCGATCCAGGGCGTGGTCCACTGCGCGCCGGCGGTGTTGTCCGTGCCCAGCGCAAAGACGCGCCCGTCCGCGGAGAGCGCCAGCAGCGTCTCGCGCATGAGCCCTGAGCGCGCAAAGCCCCGCACCGCGATCTCGTCGTGGAGGACGTAGGTCTCGCGCGCCAGATCGTATTCCAGCACAACGGAGTTTTCCGTCTCCTCCCCCAGCGGCAGCGCGAAGAAGAGCCGCTCCCGAAAGCAGATCCCCGCCGCGCACCCGCCAAAGTGCGGCGAGAGCCCCTCCGCACAGTTCTCCTCCTGGCAGAAGGTCTGGTCAAAGAGCCGCGGCAGCTTGCGGTCGTCCAGAAGGACGATGGTCGTGCCGCTCTGCACGCCGATGCCGTGCGCCGTGACGAAGTACCCGGTCTGGCCGTAGACCGCGGCCGTGCGCCCGGCGATCGTGCCCAGCTCCCCGCTCATGCGGGTGACCTGGTAGTTCTCGGGCGAGGTGCCGTAGAGCAGAAGCGCCGTCGTGGACTTGAGGATGCACAGATCCCCGCCCACGCTGTAGAGGTTCGTGATCACCCCGCCGTCAAAGGTGGGCAGGTCCACAAACCCGCCGCCCATCTCCGGCGTCACCACGTCGCCCTCCCAGTTGTTCGGGTCCAGCATCCGCGAGTAGTAGAGCCGGTCCGGGTTCTCCGCGTCCCCGCACATCCAGACCCGCTCGTAGTGCAGGGCGAAGTACTTGCCCTTTGCCGGCGCGCCCTCGAGCGCGGAGGCGGACTCGCTCTGCCCGTCCCAGCACTGCACCGGGTCCGCGCCGTTGCCGAAGATCAGGATGCTGTCGTCCTCCTTTTTATAGGAGAGAAAGCCCCAGTCCCCGGCCGTGCCCGTGAAGATCGTCTTCCATTGCCCGTCCCGCCAGACCAGGACGGCATTCTCCGTGCCCGCCACGACGTATTCCGTCCGCGCGCCGTCCGCGCCCGTCTCGCAGAACACGTACAGGCTCTGCGCGCCGCCCGGGACCGGCTCCTCGATGTAGGCCGAAGCCCCCGCCGCCGAGGCGAGCCGGCCGTAGTCGGTCGTGACGTTGCGCGCCAGGCGCGCCGCGGCGGCGTTGCCCGCCAGCTCCCCGCCGCTCTCGTCCACGCCCGAAAAATAGGGAATCACATACCGCGCCATGCGCCCCTCCTCCTATAGCTCGCGCCAGGCCGCAAAGGGCCCGCGCCGTCCCCGCGCCGCCTCCGCCAGCCCCCGCTCGTAGGACGCGTACAGCCCGGAGGCCTCCTGCGCATTGCCGCGCAGCTCCTGCCCCCGCGCCGCCGCGTAGTCCGCCAGCAGCGCGTGCAGCGCCGCGGGCAGCGCCTCCGGCTCGTCCGCGCCGCCCCGCAGGGGCGAAAGCGCCTCCGCGGCCGCCTGCCCGAAGAGCCGGCGCACCGCCCGCGCATACCCCTCGTTCACCCATCGAAGGAACGAGACCGCGTACTCCTCCACGACGTCCGGCTCCGCCGCGTCCGCGCGCGAATAGCCCATGTTCAGCAAAAACGCCTCCGTCAGCTGCGATACCGTCATTGCCATCCCTCCCTTGTTTCGCCGATCCACCGCCCGCCGCGTTTCTTAGGAAAGTGCCCCTTTTTAGGACAGCCGCCCTGGGCAAACGCCGGCCTTCAAAAAGGGGGAAGGGATTCCTCCCTCCCCCGCGGCCGCAGGACGATCCTGCCGCCTCAGTCCTCGATGGCGTGCTCCAGGCGCACGATCCAGTCCTCGTTCAGGATCACGGCGGCAAAGCCGTCCACCTTCCAGCCGACGGTGGCCATCTGGTCCAGGGGATCGGCCGTGCCGGCGCTGCCCAGGGGCTTGACAATCGTGCGCACGGGCGACGCGCCCACCTGGCCCAGGTCCACCACACCGTAGGCGTCCTCGCCAAAGACCAGCGCCGCGCCCACGTCCACGCCGCTCGCGCCCTCGCCCGCGTAGACCGGCGCCTCGGAGCTCTCCAGGAAGATCACGCCAAAGAGCTTGCCGATCTCGCCGTTCTCGATCTGCTCGGCCTGCTGGTAGGTGGCCTTGTCCTCCCAAAGGGGATCGCCCAGGAGCGAGAACTTCGCGTCCGGGCCGACGATGGCCTTGTAGTAGCCCTTGCCGCCGCGGTTGAACTTGGGCGCGCCGGCCTTTTCCAGGCTGCGCACCGCGCGGCGGATCGCGGCGATGTCCAGCACGTCCGCCTCCGTCAGGGCGCTGCGGCCCGTCTTGCCGCCCATGTACTGCACGTTCGTGCCGGCGCAGATCGCGTCGCGGACGATGTGGTCGATGCTCAGAGCGCCTTGGCGCGCCATGAGGTGCACCAGGTGGTTGACCTGGGTGTTGACGCCCGTGAGGTCGAGAAGGTCCGTCGTGGCCACGTACCCGCCGTAGGACTTGACCGTCGCGGTCACCTTCTCCATGGCCAGCGCCTGGCCGTCCGGAACGACCCCCTCCGTCAGCGCCGTCGTCACCGCGCCGAAGGGCTGGTAGCGCCAGAACTCCGCCACCTGGCCGCTGCCGTGGGGCAGGGTCTTCTTCTGCCCGCCGCCGTAGAACACCAAGCGCTTCTCCATCTCCAGAAGGAGCTTGCCGTCGTAGTAGTTCTGCAGCGTCGTGTGCAGGGACTGCGTGCTCGTCTTGTTCACGATGTTGCTCATCGAACCGCCTCCTTACGCCTTAGTCCAAATCGTACCGTCCGCCTCTGTCCACCATCCGGGAGATCCGCTCGATCTCCTCGGCCGTCAGGCGCTCGCCGCGCAGGGGCCCCAGCCCCAGGTTCGCCTCGGTCTGCTCCGCGCCGTCCCCGCCGCGCAGGAAGTAGCGGCGGTAGACCTTGCCCACGCTCATGCCGTCCTCCAGCGCGCGCAGGGCCTCGGGGTGCGCGCGCAGCGTCTCGACGGTGAATCGTGGGTCGTCAATGGCGCGGATGGCCGAAACCGTCTCCAGCGCGCGGGCGCGCAGGTCCTCCTGCCGCCGGAGCGCGCTCTCGAGCAGCCGCAGCGCCCCCTGCGCGCTCAGGCCCCTCTGCGCGAGGAACGCCTCCAGGGCCTTGAGGTCCTGCGTCCCGGCCGCCTCGACGGCCTCAGGTCCCGCTTCGCGTTGCATCCTCTCCATTCGTCTCCTCCTTTTGCTGGTCCTCGGTCTCCTCCAATGCCTTGAGGATGGCCTCCTTGTTCGACAGGTCCATCAGCCCAAAGGCCGTGCGCGCGGGCAGAACCCCCATCTGCAGCAGCTGCAGAAGGAGCTGGTTCTGGTAGACGCTCTCGTACTTGGGCAGCTGCTGCAGGCGCACCTGGAGGTCGAACTCCCAGGCGCCGGCCGCGTCCGCGCTGCCGAGCACCGCGTAGCCCTCCGGCGTGCGGTAGCTCGCGTCGCGCGAGCCGTAAGCCGCCAGGTTGCTCACCACCTGGCGCACCATCCGCAGAAAGGCCTGGTTGATCGTCTCCTGGTGCAGGTTCGTGCGCTTGGAGCCGGCCGCCTGCAGCATGGAGATCGCCGTGCCCGAGGACGAGGACGAGGGCAGCTCCCCGCGGCTGGCGGCGTTCTGCCCGCTCTCGCTCTTGAGCATGTCGCACTTGCGCTGGAGCATCTCCACCGCGTAGGGCGCCAGCGGCGCGCTCTCCTGCCATCGCAGGGCGCTCTCGTCGATGCGGTCGGCCAGGACCACCTCCTGCTCCTCGTCCTGCAGGGCGCGGATGTCCAGCCCCGCGGCGCGGTTGACCATGAGCCGCGGCCGCGCGCCCCGCGCCAGGTTCTGCAGGATCAGCGTGTCCAGCTTGTCGATGTAGCGCTGCAGCGGCGCCAGGTAGTCGAAGGCGCCAAACCCCCACGGCGTCCCCGGCAGCCGGTCGTAGTACCAGGCGACAAACGGGTATTCCCCGTGCTCCCACAGCCCCTGCGGATGCTCCTGCCGCGAGTCGTAGAGGATGACCCCGCCGGCGATCTTCATCTGGTGCACGGCCGGCCGCCCGCCCTTGTAGGTCTTGTAGTAGGCCGTCAGCATCGCCGAGAGCTTCTCGTTGGACGGCACAACCCCCAGAACCTCCTCGTCCGGCCGCATCCGGCGGAAGGCAGACGGGTAGTGCGCCCGGTAGTAGGCCTGCGTGTGGTAGGACACCTTGAAGACCGCGCGCCCCTCCTGCAAGTCCTCGCACAGCGGGTCCGTCAGGATCGCGCGCGGGTCGTAGGCCACGACCTTCGGCTCGCCCCGCACCACCATCGTCTCGCAGAACCCCACGCCCAGCCTCGCCCGGTACTCGCAGATCCGCACATAGGTGCGCGCAAAGTCCATCCGCTCCAGCACCGCCCGGTGCAGGGCCGTCAGGCGCGACGCCCGCCCCTCGTCCTCCCGGCGCCGCGCCAGAAAGACCGCCTCCGGCATCATCTCCACCGCGTCCGCCAGCTCCTGCCGGTACGTCGCGTAGAGCACGGGCGTGCCCGTGCGCGGCCCCTTGCGCGAGCCCGGCCTGCCCAGCGCCTGCTCGAGGAACAGCTCCTGGTTCCGCTCGTACTTTTCCCGCAGCGCCCGGCTGTCGTCCCGGAACTCGCGGTACAGCCCGAGAAGCTCGTCCCTTCTCTCCCCTGCGTTCAAGTCTTGCGTTCCCCTCCTTTCTCCATCCGAGCGCCCATGCGCTCTGAATTCCCCTCCATCCTACGCCCCCGCGCCCCGCACAGCGCGCAGGACGCGCGCAGGCGCGCGTTCGCTTCCCCCCGCCCCGCGCCAAAACGCAAAAAGGAAGGGAGTCTCCTCCCTTCCTTTTTGTCTTATTCCGCTCTTCTCAGTTCTCCGCCGGACGGCGCCGCACGCCGCACAGCCCTTCCCGGGGCAGGAGCCCCTCCCCCGCCGCCTCCAGGGCCACGTGCCACAGGAAGTAGTCCCGCCAGCTGTAGAGCGTGGAGCGCTCGATGAACAGGTTGTTCTGGATGTCGTCACAGCTCAGCCCCTCCACGAAGAACTGATCGAAAAACGTGCGCATCTCCTCCACGGGCACAGCCGCAAGAACCCGGCCGATGCACTGCAGCCAGCGCGGGTCCGCCTCGATCTCCCCGCTGCGCAGCGCCTTTGTCCTCTCCAGCGCGTAGAGAACCCGGTTGTGGTATTTGCGCGGAAGCTGCATGGGCTCCTCCCCTCCCTTTCCTCAGAGAATCCCGCGCACGCGGATGGCGCGCGCGTGGTTGGCATAGCGCTCGATGAGCCGGTCCTGCTCCAGGTGCCGCAGGTGCGCGCTCACCGTCCCCGGCGAGGAGAGCCCCAGCGCCTGCCCGATCTCCCGGATCGTCGGCGGAAAGCCGTTCTGCTCCGTAAAGGCCACGATGAAGTCGTAGACCGCAAGGCGCGTGTGCCCCCTGCGGCGCGGCGCCGGCATGCACAATTCCCTCTTCTTGGATTCCATGAAAACCCCACTCTCCTTTTCTTTCGTCGCGGGCCCTTCCCCCGCCGGAAAACGTCACTCTTCGTTGCTATCCATAGTATAGAACACCAGTTCCCGTATGTCAACACTTTGTGGATTGAATTTGGAAGTTTTGGAAAAATCACTTGAAAAAGCGAATGAATCGTTGCATAATAGAGGGGAAGGGGGAATGCGCGATGTTGAAGAACCTGCGCAGCGTTCGTCAGGAACGCCACATGACGCAACAGCAAGTCGCGGACCGCCTGGGCATCACGCGCCAGGCGCTCTCCAACTACGAAAAGGGCCTGCGCGAGCCGGAGTACGACCTGCTCTTCCGCATGGCGGAAATCCTGCGCTGCCCGGTGAGCCGCCTGCTGGGTTTTGCCGACGCCTACGAGCGCGCGGTGGCGCGCATCCCGATCCTGGGCACGGTCAAGGGCGGGTTCAACCGCATGGCAGAGCAGGAGTTCGAGGGCTACGAGCCCGCGGATGTGGCCTCGCCGGAGGAATACTTCTTCCTGCGGGTCACGGGCGACAGCATGGCCCCGCAGATCCAGTCCGGGGACCTGGCGCTGGTCCACAGCCAGGAGCGGCTGGAGAGCGGGGAGATCGGCGTGGTCCTCCTGGCGGACGACGAGGCGACGATCAAGCGCGTCGTCTTTTCGGGCCGGAACGTGATCCTGCAGCCCTTTAACAACGACTACACGCCCGTCGTCCTCCGCGGCGACGAGTGCCGCATCCTGGGCAAGGTCATCCGCACCATCCGGGAGTGGTAGCGCCCCACCCGCGAGAGGCGGGGCGTCGCCCCCCTCT
>JBMNOF010000081.1:0-8661 GCA_050942925.1 Candidatus Spyradocola sp. | reverse complement strand
CTGTCCCTTTCCCGTCCGGAAATCGCCGTGCGCTTTGTCAGCAATGGCAAGGTGGTCTTTCAGACCGTTGGAAACGGGGACCTGCGCGCTGCGATCTACGTCCTGCACGGCCGCGAGGTTGCGGCCGAGGCGCTGCCCTTTTCCTATGCCCAGGGCGCGGTTCGAGTCTCCGGCTTTGTCGGGGTGGGAAACCTTGCCCGGAGCAACCGCAGCTATGAGCTGTTCTTCGTCAATGGCCGCTTTGTGCGGGACGCCGCCCTGTCGGGAGCGGTGGAGGCTGCGTGCCGCGAGCGCGTGATGATCGGAAAGTATCCCTATTGCGTGCTGAACCTTTCGATTCCCGTGGAAGCCGTGGACGTCAATGTCCACCCCAACAAGCTCGAGGTGCGCTTTAAGGAGGATTTTCCGGTCCGCGAGCACGTGCAAAGCGCGGTAGAGAGCGCGTTTGCCGACGATGCCGCAACGCTCCGCACCGTCGCGCCTGAGGCGCAGGAGCCGGCCTCGCAGCAAGAGGCGCCGCCGCCCACCGACCAGGATGCGCCTCCAGCGCCGGAGCAGATCGCCATGGCCCAGCCGACCTTTGGTTCCCCCGTACGACCGGAGGGACCGGCGGTGCTTTCGGACTTTTCTGCGCGCAGGGACGCGGCGCCGGTCCTGCGGGAGACCGCGCAGCCCCTGCGTTCGGAGCCGACCTCCGTTCCCTGGCGGGATGCGTCGTCGGTTCAACACGCGGCTCCGGTTGAGCCCCCGGCGGAAAAACGCTTTGTTCCTCCGCGCGTAGAGCCGCTTGGCACGGCGCCTATCGTGATCGGCCAGGCGTTTTCGACCTATCTCTTGGTCCAGCGCGGGGATGCACTGCTCATCATCGACCAGCATGCCGCACATGAGCGCATTCTCTACGAGAAGTTTCGCCAACAGGTTGACGAGGAGCGACGTTCTCAGCCGCTCTTGACGCCCTATCTCTTCCATGTGACCTTGCGGGAGGAAGAGCTTTTGCTGGAGAATCTGGATCGCCTGCGCAGCATGGGCTTTGAAATCGAGCCCTTTGGCGAGCGCTCCTTCCGCGTGAGCGCCGTGCCGGTGCTGCTGGGCGCGCCGCAGACCAAGGACTTTTTCGTGGAGTTGCTGGACCAGCTGGACAACCTTCCCTCGACAAAGGTCAAGGACCTAAAGCGCGATGCCCTCGTCAAGATGGCCTGCAAAAAGGCCATCAAGGGAGGAGATCCGCTCTCGGCGCAGGAAGTGAATGCGCTGCTGGCCCTCGTTGCGGGCGAAGAGACGCCCACCTGTCCGCACGGACGCCCAATCCTCATCCCCATCACGCGGCATGAACTGGAAAGGAAGTTTAAGAGAATTCAATGAAGCGCAAGCTGATCTTTGTCGTGGGGCCCACGGCATCGGGAAAGACGGCGGCGGCCATTGACCTTGCGCTGCGCTGCGGCGGAGAGGTCGTCTCCGCGGACTCCGTCGCCATCTACCGCGGGATGGACATCGGGTCCGCAAAGCCCACGCTGGAGGAAATGCGGGGCGTGCCGCACCACATGCTTTCCTTTGTGGACCCCGCGGTACCCTACAGCGTTTCGGAGTTCAAGGCGGACGCCCTCCGCTGCATTGCGGAGATTTTTGATCGGGGCCATCAACCCATTGTCTGCGGCGGCACGGGGCTGTACGTAAACGCCCTGCTCTTTCCGCTGGACTTCACCGCCGTCCCGGCCAATGAGGCGGTGCGCCGCGAGTGGCAGGCCTTTTGCGAGGCGCACGGCGTGCACGCCCTGCACGAAGAGCTCCGACGCGTGGACCCCGTCTCTGCGGAGGAGATTCACGAGAACAATGTCCGTCGCGTGATTCGCGCGCTGGAGATCTACGCATGCACGGGCAAGCCCAAGTCCGCGCAGCGCTCGCTGGACCAGCCAGCGGATCTGCCCTATGAACCGGTTCTCGCCGGCGTCACTTGGCCGCGGGAGCGCCTCTATGCGCGCTGCAACCTGCGCGTGGACGCCATGCTCCAACAAGGGCTTTTGGAGGAGGTGCGCAGGCTTCGGGAGGGGGGCCTTTCCGATGGCGCGCAATCCATGCAGGCGATCGGATACAAGGAGATCGCCGCGTACCTGCGCGGGGAGATCTCGCTGGAGCAGGCGAAGGACGACATGCAGCGAAACACGCGCCACCTGGCCAAGCGCCAGCTCACGTGGTTCCGCGCAAACGACAAAATTCGCTGGTTTGATCTCGCAGGATACGCGGACCCCTCGTCGTTTTCTCGGGACCTTGCCGAATATTCCCTAGGAAATTCTTCCCATTCATGATATAATCACAAGGACAATACAGAAAGAGGTGTTCGACATGGGAAAAAACTCTGCGGATCTGCAGGACATCATCCTCAACGGCGTTCGCAAAAACCGCATCCCCGTGACCATGCATCTGACCAACGGCGTTCCGCTCAAGGGAATCATCCGGGGCTTTGACTCCTACGTGGTGCTCTTGGAAAGCGACGGCAAGCAGCAGATGATCTTCAAGCATGCCATCTCGACCGTCACGCCCTCGCGCCCCGTGCAGTATTCCTCTGCCGAGGTGGAAGAAACTGCCAACCCTTCTGAAGAGGAGAACTGATCGCCCTATGACAGATACAGAGATTCGCGCGCTGCTCGACAGCGCAGAGCGCACACTTTCCCCGCAATTTTTTGCGCTGGAGGAGACGGAAAGAACGAATTTCGCCCGCGTGATGGACGCGTTCCGCGAGGAGCATGTGGCGGTGCGCCATTTCGCGCCCACGACGGGATACGGATACGGCGACGATGGACGCGATGCGCTGGAGCGCATCTTTGCCCGGATCTTCGGCTGCGAAGACGCACTGGTGCGCCCGTCGATCGCCTCCGGCACGCATGCCTTGGCGCTGTGCCTGTTTGGGCTGCTGCGGCCGGGCGACGTGCTTGTGGCCGGGTCCGGAAAACCGTATGACACGCTGGAGAGCGTCATCGGTCTTTCCGGGGAGCCGGGGCAGGGTTCCCTGCGGGAATTTGGCGTGGACTATGCCCAGGTCGATCTCAAGGACGACGATGTGGACCTGGACGCGCTGCTGGAAGCCATCAAAAACCCAAAGGCAAAGGTCGTGGCCCTACAGCGGTCCCGCGGATACGATTGGCGCGCAAGCCTTTCCGTCGAGCGCCTGGGCGAGATCGCCGATGCGGTGCACAAGGCCCGTCCGGACGTCGTCGTCATGGTGGATAACTGCTATGGCGAGTTCGTGTGCGACAAGGAGCCCACACACCTGGGCTGCGACATTGCCGTCGGTTCCCTCATCAAGAACCCGGGCGGCGGAATCGCGCCGACGGGCGGCTACCTCGTGGGCCGGGCGGATCTCATCGAGAAGTGCGCCTGCCGGTTGACCTCGCCTGGAATCGGCCGGGAAGTCGGCTCGTACCTGGGCGGCTATGACCGCTTCTACCAGGGGTTGTTCCTCGCGCCGCACGTCGTTTGCCAGGCCGTCAAGGGGGCCATGCTCGCGGCAGCGGTGTTCTCTTCGCTGGGCTTTGCCGTCAGCCCGGGACCGCAGGAGGCGCGTTCGGACATCATCCAGGCCATTCGCTTTGCGGACCCGGAGAAGCTGATCGCCTTCTGCCAAGGCATCCAGTACGCGTCGCCCATCGATAGCCACGTCACGCCGGAGCCCTGGGACATGCCCGGGTACCAGGACCCGGTTATCATGGCCGCGGGCACGTTCGTTTCCGGCGCTTCCATCGAGCTGTCGGCGGATGCCCCCATCCGCGCGCCGTACATCGGCTACATGCAGGGCGGGCTGACGTTTACGCATGTGCGCTATGCCTTGGAGCATGTTCTGCGCCATCTGTCGGACAAGAGACTGATCTAAACAAATCGAGCGCAGAAGGGGAGGGGGAAACCCTCTCGCCCTTCTGCGCTCGTTCTGCGCGCCAGGACTTAAAACCGTCGAATCGAACCCACAACTTTTCCCAGGATCTGTACATCGGAGAAGTACATGGGCGCATAGTCGTCGTTTTCAGGTTGCAGGCGGATTTGATTCGCTTCCTTGTAGAAGCGCTTAATCGTGGTGTCCTCGCCATCGATGAGCGCCACGACGATTTCGCCGTTTTCTGCCGTCGACTGTTGGCGCACGATGACGATGTCTCCGTCAAAGATGCCGGCGTTGATCATGCTGTCGCCGCTGACGTGCAGGGCAAAGCATTCATCCTCGTCGGAGCAGAAAAGGCCGGGCGAAAAGGCCAGCGTTTCCTCGACGTTCTCCACCGCGGTGATGGGCACGCCGGCAGGCGCCTTTCCCACCAAGGGAATCTGCGATGTGCGGTGCTGCATGCCCACGACTTCGATGGCGCGGGGCTTTGTCGGGTCGCGCACGAGCAGCCCCCGATTCTCTAGACGGCGCAGATGACCGTGCACGGTGGAGGTGGACTTGATGCCCATTGCGTCGCAGATTTCCCGTACGGAGGGTGGAAATCCGCGGCGTTCCACTTCGCTGCGGATGTATTCTAGAATCTTTTCCTGACGGTCATTTCTCGGTTGATTTTTCCTCGGAGCCATTTCATCCTCTCCCTACCCAAGATGCTCGTTTTCCCCTGTAGTATACCATATTCCGCCTCAAATTGGAACACCTGTTTGCAGAAAGGAGGGAATTTGCCCATGAAGGAATGCGTGCTCTACGACCGGGAGTGCTGCAACTGCGGAGAATGCCTTCGCTGCGACCTCGATCCGGAAAAGATTTGCGACAACTGCGGCCAATGCCTGGAGACCCATGGCAAGGAGTACAACGAACTGAAGATTGACCGCGTGGTCTTGAATGCAGACGAATATGCGCAATGGCTAGAGGAAGAGGGAGAACAGTAGTCCCATTTTTGGTGCATAAAAGCGGTAGCCCTTTTAGAAATCAAGGGTCTACCGCTTCTTTATGCTCTGTTTTTTGTGCATATAAGACGTAAATCTGGAAAAACCTAGAACAGAAGCAGGGATTATGCACCAAAATAAACGCATGAGTTATTCCTTAGGAGGGTGCGGACTGCCGTCGTCCCGGAGCTTGATGCTGTGCGCGGCCCGCCGGCGATTCTCATCGCTCTGTGCGGCATAGTGCCGCCGAGTCGTGTTGACATCGGCATGGCCGAGCACGTCGGCAACGAGATAGATATCGCCTGTCTCGGCGTAGAGGTTTGTGCCAAAGGTCGAGCGGAGCTTGTGCGGCGTGATGTGTTTGAGCGGCGTCACAATGGACGCATATTTCTTGACCAAATTCTGGACGGAACGCACATCCATCCGCCGCTTCTGCGTGGAGAGAAAGAGCGCGTTTTCATGCCCTGGCTGGGCCGGAATGGTCTTGCGTTCGTCGATGTATTCCCGCAGAACATCGGCCACCTCTTCGGGAAAGTAGAGCACAACGCGCTGGCCGCCCTTGCGCGTGACCAGAAAGCCGTTGACCGAAAAATCGATGTCGCCAATGTCTAGCCCCACGCACTCGCTGACTCGAATGCCAGTTCCCAGCAGAAGCGAAATCAGCGCCAGATCGCGCAGGCGGGTTTTGCGATGGTATTCCGCTTGCTTGGGCGTGAGCGTTTTTCCGCCCTCGTCCACGAGATCCAGGAGTTTGGCCACTTCATCGACCTCCAAGCGGATGATCTCCCGGTCGTGCCGCTTGGGCAAATCCACGAGGGCGGCGACATTGGAGGGGATGCGTTCCTTTTTGAAGAGATACCGCAGCAGCGCCCGAAGGGAAGAGAGCTTGCGTTCCTTGGCCGCCTCGTCATCGTGCAGCATCTTGCCGCCGCGCGTATAGGCGGTCAAGTAATCGAGATAGGTCTCGATGTCGGTCATCGTGACCTGGGCGAGATCCTCGCAGTTGATCTCCGACATGGACTTGTCCTTGCAGCAGGACTTATACGAAAGAAGGAAGTCAAAGAAGATGACGAGATCCCGTGCGTAGTTGAGGCGTGTCAGCGGTGTGGTCTCTGGAGCAATGCCGCGGAAGAACTCTGCACAGAAGGAAGGCAGCTCCGGCAGCATTTCGCGCAATAGCTGGGTATTGCGAAGATCCCGCGCGTCGTGATAGGATAAATCTGCCAAATGCAATCCCTCCAATCCAAAATGCCTTCATCTATTCGCAAAAGTTGTCTTTTGCGAATAGATGAAACTCCTTCCCCCCAGCCGTTTGCGGGGCTCATGCGCGGCCGTTCCGGATGGCCGCGACGGCCATTTCATCGCAACGGTTGTTGTAGGCATTGTCGCTGTGTCCCTTGACCTTGACGAAGTGCACGCGATGGTTTTTGACGTGCAGGAGCAATAGCTTCCAAAGATCTTGGTTTTCTACGGGCGCTTTGGAGCTCGTCTTCCAACCATTGCGCTGCCAGTTTTCCAGCCAGTGCTTTTCAAAGGCGTTGATGAGATAGCTGGAATCGGAATACAGCGTGACCTCGCAGGATTCCCGCAGCGCAGCCAGTCCCTGAATGGCGGCAAAGAGCTCCATGCGGTTGTTGGTGGTTTCCGGTTGAAACCCGGAGAGTTCCTTCTTATTTCCCTGATAGAGCAGCACGACGCCCCAGCCGCCCGGGCCGGGGTTGCCCGAGCAGGCGCCATCGGTATAGATTTCGATCGCTTTCAAACTCGCTTCTCCTCACTGCTTGGACATGGCACGGGACTTATCCGCGCAGGCGCGCACGCCCGCTTCGATGGATGCGCGCAGGCCGGTTTCCTCCAGCTTGCAGACCGCATCAATCGTGGTTCCGCCAGGCGAACAAACCATGTCCCGCAGCGCTGCCGGATGCAGGCCGGACTCCAGGACCATTTTCGCAGAACCCAAGGCCGTCTGCGCGGCGAGCAGGACCGCGTTGTCGCGCGAAAGCCCCTCGCGCACGCCCGCGTCCGCCATCGCCTCGATCACCATGTAGAGGTACGCGGGACCGCTGCCGCTGACGGCTGTCACGGCGTCAAAGAGCCTCTCCTCCACCACGACCACGCGGCCAATGGAGGAAAAGACGTCCTGGATGCAGGCAAGTTCCTCGGGCTTAAACGTCGTTTCCTTGGCAATGGCAGCCATGCCCGCGCCGACCATGGCCGGCGTATTGGGCATGATGCGGCAAAGGCGGCATTCCGGCAGAAGCGCGGCAAGGCGCTCCAGGCCCCAGCCCGCCGCAATGGAAGCCACGGCCTTGCCGGAGAGGCATTCCCGCAGCGGCCGAACGGCCCCTTCCAAGACCTGGGGCTTGACGGCAAGGATCACGATGTCCGCCCACTCGCACAGCGCTTCGCCGCTGGAAAAGCCGCGCGCCCCCAGTTCCTGTTCCGCGCGGCGCACGGCAGCCTCGTTGATGTCATAGCAACCCTTTTCCAAACCGCGCATTCCGCGCAAAATGGCGCTGGCCATGTTGCCCGCTCCGATAAACCCAATCCGCATTTGCAATCCCGTCCTTTCTTCCGACTCTAAAAATGAAAGAAAAAACCGGACACCAGGGAGACTGATGTCCGGTTTTCATTTGGCAGGGGAGACGCGACTCGAACACGCAACACACGGTTTTGGAGACCGTTGCTCTACCATTGAACTACTCCCCTATGCTTCCCCGCCCATAAACCACACGGTTCTGCACGTTTCAGCCCAGCCTTTTGCTTGGCACGTTCCTTATTATAGTATACTTTCCCGGCAAAGTCAACCAGAACTTTGCAGATTTTTTTCGGGGAAAGTCTCTCCTCCGCTGCGGGGGCCGCGGAGGGGGTGGCGTCTCTCCTATGCGCCGGTCAGGTGCTCGACAAGGATCTTGATGCCGATGCAGATGAGCACGATACCGCCCACCAGCCCGGCGCTGCGCTGGAACTTGTCCCCCAGCTTCTTGCCCAGGCGAACGCCGATCACAGAGAGCGAGAAGGTGATGACGCCGATCCAGGTGGAACAGACCCAGATGTTTGCGCGGAGAATGGCCAAGCTGATGCCGACGGCCAGCGCGTCAATGCTGGTGGCGACCGCGAGCACAAGCAGCTTGCCCGTCGCAGTCGGGTTGACAGCCTGCTCCTCCTCGCCGGGGCGAATGCATTCGTAGACCATCTTTCCGCCGATGAAAGCCAGCAGACCAAAGGCGATCCAATGATCGACCCCTTCAATGTACCGGACGAAGGTGCTGCCTGCCAGATACCCAATTAAGGGCATGAGGAACTGAAAGCCGCCGAAGAACAAACCGACCTTGAGGGCGTGCTTCCACCGGAGGTCCTTGAGCGTGATGCCCGTTGTGATGGAAACGGCAAAGGCATCCATCGCAAGAGAGACGCCCAAGAGCGCGATTTCGAAAACGCTCATGTCATTCCTTCCCTTTGTCTATGGATTTTTTCAGCGCGCAAAAATTTTGCGCACGTTTATCCATTAGTATACCACAAGGGACAGAAATCGGCAAGAAGCAATGCGGCCCTCATGCCCCCGATTTTCCCGCGCCCGCTTGTCCGAGGCGCTTTTCCATGCGGACCGTGGTCCCGTGTCCCACGCGCGACTGCACCGAAACCGAATCCATGAAGGTCTCCATCACCGTAAAGCCCATGCCGGACCGCTCCATGTCCGGCCGAGAGGTGTAGAGGGGTTCGCGCGCCTTTTCCACATCCGGAATGCCCACACCGCAGTCCACGATCTCCAGCGCCGCGCGTCCATCCCCATAGAGCTCCGCGGCCAGG
>JBMNOF010000080.1:0-8964 GCA_050942925.1 Candidatus Spyradocola sp. | reverse complement strand
CCCCTTCCTTTTTCTTCCGCAGCGGCGGCGTGTACGCCGCGAGGAGCGGCCCGGCGGGCCGCTTCCGCTATCCTTTTCCGGCCGTCCCCGAAGGGGACAGGAAAAGGATGTTCTTCCGGAAAAGAAAGGATTCCTTTTCCGGATCAGCGGGCGTACCCGTTCCGGTTCCCGCCCAACACTTCCCCTATTCCGCTGCCCGATTTCGTGGTATACTACATCTAAAGAAACCCTTGGAAGAATGAGGAGGGACGCACGCATGGCCTTTGCCCATCTGCACTTGCATACCGAATATTCCCTGTTGGACGGCGCTTGCCGCATCGACCCGCTCGTGCAGCGCGCAAAGGAGCTGGGCATGGAGTCCCTCGCCATCACGGACCATGGCGTCATGTACGGGGTCGTGGACTTCTATGAGGCCTGCAAAAAGGCCGGCATTCACCCCGTCATCGGGTGCGAGGTCTACGTCGCCCCCGGCAGCCGCTTCGACAAGAGCCAGGTCTCCCGCGAGTACGCCCACCTCGTCCTGCTCTGCGAAAACCAGCAGGGCTACCAGAACCTCATCAAGCTCTGCTCGGCCGGGTTCATCGAGGGCTACTACTATAAGCCCCGCATCGACATGGACTTGCTCGCGGAAAAGCACGAGGGCCTCATCGCGCTGTCGGCTTGCCTCTCGGGGGAGATTCCCCGCCTGCTCCTCCAGGGCCGCACGGAGGAGGCGCGCGCCTTCGCCCTGCGCTTCCAGGAGATCCTGGGCAAGGACCACTTCTACCTCGAGCTCCAGGACCATGGCCTGCGCGAGCAGAAGATCGTCAACGCCGGCATCCTGCGCATCGCCTCGGAAACGGGCATCCCCCTTGTCGCCACCAACGACGTCCACTACATCCTGCAAAAGGACGCCCGCGCCCAGGAGATCCTGCTGTGCATCCAGACCGGCAAAAAGCTCGAGGACGAGGACCGCATGCGCATGGATACGGACCAGATGTACCTCAAGTCCGAGTCGGAGATGCGCGCCCTCTTCCCCCAGGCGCCCGCCGCCTTTGACAACACCGCCGAAATCGCCCGCCGCTGCAACGTGGAGTTCGAGTTCGGGCACTACCACCTGCCCGACTTCCCCGTGCCGAACGACGAGCCGCACGACCAGTACCTCCACCGCCTGTGCCTGGAGGGCGCGGCCCGGCGCTACGGCGCGGTCGAGGGCCAGGTGAAGGAGCGCCTCGAGTACGAGTTCTCCATGATCTGCCGCATGGGCTATGTGGACTACTTCCTCATCGTCTGGGACTTCATCCGCTTTGCCCGCAGCCAGGGCATCCCCGTCGGGCCCGGCCGCGGCAGCGGCGCAGGTTCGCTGTGCGCCTATGCGCTGGGCATCACCGGCATCGATCCCCTCAAGTACAACCTGATCTTCGAGCGCTTCCTCAACCCTGAGCGCGTCTCCATGCCGGACTTTGACATCGACTTCTGCTACGAGCGCCGCCAGGAGGTCATCGACTACGTGACCCGCAAGTACGGCGCGGACCACGTCAGCCAGATCATCACCTTCGGCACCATGGCCGCGCGCCTTGCCGTGCGGGACGTCGGGCGCGTGCTGGGCCTCCCCTATGCCGAGGTCGACCGCCTGAGCAAGATGATCCCCGGCGACCCCAAGATGACGCTGAAAAAGGCGCTGGAGATCTCCACGGACCTCAAAAAGGCCTACGAAACGGACGACAAGGTCCACGAGCTCATCGACATTGCCCGCACTTTGGAGGGCATGCCCCGCCATGCCAGCACGCACGCGGCGGGCGTGGTCATCGGCGCCCGGCCCTTGGACGAGTTCGTCCCCCTGCAAAAGAACGACGACGTCATCACCACCCAGTTCCCGATGACCACGGTCGAGCACCTGGGCCTGCTCAAGATGGACTTTCTGGGCCTGCGCACGCTGACCGTCATCCACGACGCGCAGGAGCTCGTGCGCCAGGGCCGCAACCCGGACTTCGACGTCGAGAAGATCCCCTATGACGACAAGGCCACCTATGAAATGCTCGGCCGTGGCGACACGGACGGCGTCTTCCAGCTCGAATCCGCCGGCATGCGCAAGGTGCTCATCGACCTCGGCCCGGAGAACCTGGAGGACATCATCGCCGTCATCTCCCTCTACCGCCCCGGCCCGATGCAGTCCATCCCCCGGTTCATCGCCGGCAAAAAGGACCCCTCGAGCGTCAAGTACCTCTCCCCCATCCTGGAAAAGTCCCTGGACGTCACCTACGGCTGCATGGTCTACCAGGAGCAGGTCATGCAGATCGTGCGGGACGTGGCCGGCTATTCCCTGGGCCGGAGCGACATGGTCCGCCGCGCCATGGCCAAGAAGAAAAAGGAGGAGATGGACAAGGAGAAAAAGGTCTTTGTCGAGGGCGCCGTGGACGAAAACGGGAACGTCACGGTCCCGGGCGCGGTGCGCCTGGGAACGCCCGCAAACGTCGCGCTCCAGATCTTCTCGGAGATGGAGACCTTTGCGCAGTACGCGTTCAACAAGTCCCACGCGGCCGCCTACGCGGTGGTCGCCTTTGAGACGGCGTACCTCAAGTGCCATTACCCGGTGGAGTTCCTCGCCGCGATCCTGAACTCGGTCGTGGGCAACTCCGCAAAGATCGCCGCCTTCATCCAGTACAGCCGCAAGTCCGGCATCCCGGTCCTCCCGCCGGATGTCAACCGCTCGCAGGGG
Organism: Candidatus Spyradocola sp.; assembly: GCA_050942925.1. Taxonomy (GTDB): domain Bacteria; phylum Bacillota; class Clostridia; order Christensenellales; family UBA1750; genus Spyradocola. The sequence goes on along the minus strand of JBMNOF010000080.1, from coordinate 6,266 downwards.
AAGTTCTCCGTGGAGGGGGGCAGCATCCGCTACGGCCTGGGCGCACTGCGCAACGTGGGCACGGGCGCGGTGCGCGCCATCGTCCAGGCGCGGCAGAGCGGCCCGTTCCGCGACCTGTACGACTACGTCGAGCGCGTGGACTACGAGGCGCTCAACAAGCGCGTGGTCGAAAGCCTCATCAAGGCCGGGGCCATGGACAGCCTGCCCGGCCACCGCGCGCAGAAGCTGGCCGTCTACGAGTCCGCCCTGGACGGCGAACAGGGCCGGCGCAAGAACACGATCTCCGGGCAGATCTCCCTGTTCGCGCTGGACGGGGTGGAGGCCCCGCGGCCGCGCCTGCCGGAGATGCCGGAGCTGCCGCAGCGCGCGCTGCTCCAGTACGAAAAGGAGATGACCGGCGTCTACATCACCGGCCACCCCTTGGACGAGTACCGCCCGATCCTGGAAAAGCAGCCCTTCAACGTCTCCCTCATCGAGGAGATGGCCGACGAGCCCGACTGGGAGAAGTACGACCGCACGCCCATGGCGCTGACGGGCATGGCCGTGCAGATCCGCGTGAGCACCACCCGAAACAACAAGCTCATGGCCTTTGTGACGCTGGAAGACCTCTACGGCACGATCGAGTGCCTGCTCTTTCCCAAGGTCTACGAGCGGCTGGGCGGCGTCCTTGCGGAGGACGCGGTGCTCACGCTGCGGGGGACCCTCTCCCTCCGGGAGGACGAGGCGCCCAAGCTCCTGGTCGAGAGCGCCGTGCCCGTTCCCGCGCCCGGCGCGCCGGGCGCCGCGCGGCCGCGCCGCTTCTACGTCAAGGTCGACGACCGGACCCTCCTTCCCCTGGTGCAGAACCTGCTGCGCCAGCACGGCGGGGAGACCCCGGTGCGCGCGGTGATCGAGGGCAAGGTCTACGACCTGCCGCGCGTCTACTTCGTCGAGCCGGACGCCGCGCTCGTGGATTCGCTCGAGAGCCTGCTGGGCGAGGGCACAGCCAAGCTCGCCTGAGCCCGTCGGGGGCGGAATTTCGGCAAAAAAATGCCGACGCCCCGCGCCGCGCGATTTACACCCGTTTCAGAATGTGGTATAATCGAATCGGTTGGCGCAGGCTTCGGCCGAAGGAGGGGATGAGATGGGGACGTGGGTCGTCGTCTACATGGCGCATAGCCGTGCGGAGGCCCGCAGGTTCGAGCAAATGCTCAGCCGCGAGGGCGTCCTGGTCCGGCTCAAACCCGTCTACCGAAACCGGAGCGAGGAGGACAACTGCTATGAAGTGCTCGTCCTGCGCTCCGAGGCTGCGTCTGCGCGAGAGATCTTTCTGGAACAGGGCTTTTAGAACCCCCGGGAGGATTTCTTTTTCGGGCCTGGCCCGGCTTTCCCCGCCCCCCGGGAGAAGGCTCGGTTCCGGTCCCGTGCGCACGGAACAGGTAAACTCCGAAACTGCGTGAAGAAAAGGAGAGAAAGAGGATATGGCAGAGAAGAAAAAGATTGCAATTTTGACCTCCGGTGGTGACGCGCCCGGCATGAACGCCGCCATCCGCGCGGTGGTGCGCTCGGCGCTGTACTTTGGCATGGAGGTCTATGGCATCCGCGACGGATACCTGGGCCTGATGAACGACGACATGCACCTGCTCTCCGCCGGCGACGTGGGCGACATCATCCACCGCGGCGGCACGATGCTGGGCACGGCCCGCCTGCCGGAATTCGCCACCGATCCCGCCGTCCGCCGCAAGTGCTACGACAACCTGCGCGCGCACGGCATTGAGGGCCTGGTGGTCTGCGGCGGCGACGGCTCCTACCGCGGCGCGAACCTCGTTCAGCACGAGGGCGGCATCAACGTCATCGGCCTGCCGGGCACGATCGACAACGACCTGGCGTATACGGATTTCACCATCGGCTTTGACACGGCGGTCAACACCTGCGTGGACTCCATCAACAAGCTGCGCGACACCATGGCCTCCCACGGCCGCGTCTCCGTCGTGGACGTCATGGGCCGCGGCTGCGGCGACATCGCGGTGCACTCGGGCATCGCGGCGGGCGCCGAGGCGATCCTGATCCCGGAGATCAAGAAGACCGACAACCAGTGGCTGGACTACATCGTGCAGAAGCTGCGCACCTCGTTTGCGCGCGGCAAGAAGTACGGCATCATCGTCATGGCCGAGGGCGTCTACGCCGCGCCGAAGATGCACCTCTTCACCGCGGACTACATCGCCTCCTGGCTCAACGCGAACTCCGAAACCGTCGGCCGGCGCGTGGACGCGCGCGGCTGCGTGATCGGACACGTGCAGCGCGGCGGCTCCCCGACGGCCTCCGACCGCATCCTCTCCGCCCGCATGGGAGAGAAGGCGGTCGACCTGCTCCGCGAAAACCAGGGCGGCCTGTGCGTGGGCGTCGTGAAGAACCGCATCGTCGCGGTGGAGATCGACAAGGCGCTCTCCATGAAGCGCCGCGTGGACAAGCACCTGATCGAGCTGGCGGACATCCTGGCCCGCTAACCCGTCCCCAAGAGCCCCTGCAGCGGGAGAACGCCTTTCTCCCCCGCTGCGGGGGCTCTTTTTTCCCTTTGGCCGGACGCACCCGAGTCCCTCGCGCGCCCCGGCCCTCCCCGGAGTACGCGTTTCGGAAACCTCGCTCTCCCCAAAACGCAAAACGCCGGCCCGCGGTGCGCGCAGCGCAACCGGGGCCGGCCTTCCTCTTTTTCCGTCAGGGTTCCCGAAGCCTGCCCATTGGGGCCTTTCCCCCCAAAACACAAAAGGCTGGCCCGCGAGCGCGCAGCGCAACTGGGACCGGCCTTCCTCTTTTTCCGGCAGGGTTCCTGACGCCTGCCCATGGGGGCTTTTCTCCCCAAAACACAAAACGCCGGCCCGCGGTGCGCGCAGCGCAACCGAGGGCCGGCCTTCGTTTTTTAAGCGGCGGGGATGTCGGGCTCAGCTCTTGAAGCCGGAGGTGAGCAGCGCGGAAACCGCCTGCATGGCCTCCTTTTCGTCGGCGCCGTTCGTCATGAGGGTGACCTGGTCCCTTGCGCCGACGCCAAGGGAGAGAACGCCCATCATGGACTTGGCATTGATGATCTTGCTGCCCTGCTCGATGAGAATCTGCGAGCGGTACCGGCAGGCGACCTGCACCAGCATAGCGGCGAATTTGGCGTCCAAGCCGTCCCGATTGGTGATGACGATGGTTTGCTGTAGCATAGTCGAGTCATTCCCCTTTCTTTGTCTGCATCTCCCGGGCAATTTCTACGAGTTTGCGAAGCCGGTGGTTGACTGCGCTCTTGCTGATGGGCGGATCGAAGCACTCCCCCAGCTCCTTCATGGGGGTCTCCGGGTACTCGAGGCGCTTTTCCGCCATCTCGCGCAGGTGGCGGGGCAGGCGCGGAAAGCCCATGCCCTTCTCGATCTCCAGAATGGCCTGGATCTGCCGCTGGGCGGCGTCCATGGTCTTGTCAACGTTGGCGTTGTCGCAGTTGGCCGCGCGGTTGACATTGTTGCGAACGTTCTTGGTGATGCGCACGTTCTCCAGCGCCATCAGGGCCTGGTGCGCGCCCATTCGGTTGAGCACCTCCACAATGAACTCGCTCTCTTTTAAGTATACCACAAAACTCTCCCGGCGCGGAACCACTTTCGCGGGAATTTCCATTTTTTGAAGCAGGCCGGCCAGGGACGCGGCGTACTCCCCGGTCGTGGCGACGATCTCCAGGTGGTAGCCCTTTCCCGGGTCGGAGATGGTCCCCGCCGCGAGGAACGCCCCCCGCAGGTAGGCGTGCTTGCAGCACCGCCGCCGGAGGAGCGAAAGGGGCACGCTCCGGCGGATGCGCAGACCCTCGCCGCTGCGCACGAGCAGGCCCGTCTGCACCAGCACCTGGCCCGCGCGCTCGGGCGGGAGCACCACCTGATAGATGTTGCGCCGGCCCAGCCGCTTGCGCGCCTGCGTGCGCAGTTCCGGCGTGAAGCCGAAGTTCGCCTTGCAGAGCGAGAACACGCGGCGCGCGACGCGCGGGGTCTCCGTCGTCAGGATCACGGACGGCCCGCCCCGGCCGATGTGCAGCGTGCCCGCGCCGTGGATCAGCGCCGCCAATTCCGCCAGCGCGCAGCAGGGCTTATCCTCGATCTCGCACAGCTCCTGCCGGGTATCGGAGGCAAAGGACATCTCTCTCCCCTCACTTCGTCGGTTTTGTGTTCACGGCGCTGTCCCGGTGGGAGACGGTGCAGTGGAACCCCGCCTTTTGCAGGCCGCGGGCCAGCTCGATGGCCAGGCACACGCTGCGGTGCTGCCCGCCCGTGCAGCCCACGCCGATGACCAGCCGGTCCTTGCCCTCCGAAACGTAGTGCGGGATCAGAAACTCCAGCAGGTCCAGCGTCTTTTGCAGGAAGACCTTCGTCTCCGAAAACTGGAGCACGTAGTCGCGCACCGGCGCGTCCGCGCCCGTCATGTTCCGCATTTCGGGGATGTAGAAGGGGTTTGGGATGAAGCGCACGTCAAAGACCAGGTCCGCGTCCTGCGGCATGCCGTGCTTGAACCCGAAGGAGAGGACGTTGACGGAGATGGCCTTGTCCACGTCCCCGTCGCCGTAGAGGCGCAGGAGCGTCTCGCGCAGCTGCCGGGTGAGCATGGTGGTCGTGTCGATGACGCGGGTCGCGCGCTTCTCCATGCCGCGCAGCATCTGCCGCTCCTTGTGGATATTTTGGATGAGCATGGAGTCGCTGCCCATGGGATGGGCGCGGCGCGTCTCCTTGTAGCGGCGCACGAGCTCCTCGTCCGAGGCGTTGAGGTAGAGGATGTCGTAGCGGATGTTCTTCTCCAGGAGCTCGTCCAGCGCCTCGTCCATCTCGCCGAAGAACGCGCCGCTGCGCGTGTCCAGCCCCAGCGCCACCTTGCCGATGACGTCCTCGTGCTCCAGGCAGAGCTTCGCCATGTTCGGGATGAGCATGGGCGGAAGGTTGTCCACACAGTAAAAGCCCATGTCCTCCAGCGCGTGGAGCGCCTGCGACTTTCCCGCGCCCGAAAGGCCCGTAACCACAACCAGCTTCATTGTCTTCCTCCCTCCCCCGCGGCGTCCTGCCCGAGGATGCGCACCTCCGGCTCCAAGCGCACGCCGCTTCTTTCGTATACCGCGCGCTGCACGCGCTCCATCAGGGCGAGGAAATCCCCCGCCGTCGCCCCGCCCGCGTTGACGAAAAAGCCCGCGTGCTGGGGAGAGACCTGCGCGCCGCCCTCGCGCGCGCCCTTGAGGCCCGCCTCCTCGATGAGCCGGCCGGCATAGTCCCCCGGCGGGCGCTTGAAGAAGCTCCCGGCCGAGGGGAGCTGCAGGGGCTGCTTCTCCCGCCTGCGCCCGGCAAAGTCCGCCATGCGCGCGGAGATCTCCGCCGCATCCCCGGCCTGCAGGGAGAACCGCGCGCCGAGGCACACCAGCCCCTCCCTTTGCAGGGCGCTGCTGCGGTAGGAAAAGTCCAGACCGGCGTTTTCCACCTCCCGCACCTCGCCGTCCGGGAAGAGGACGCGCGCGCTGCGCAACACCTGCGCGATCTCGCCGCCATAGGCGCCCGCGTTCATGGCCACCGCGCCCCCGACGCTGCCGGGAATGCCCTCGGCAAACTCCAGGCCAGACAGCCCCGCGTCCCGCGCCGCGCGCGAGAGGGCCGGGAGCGCCGCGCCCGCCTGCGCCAGAATCTCCGCGCCCGCGCGGCGCATCTGCGCAAACTCGCGCCCCAGGCACAGCGCCACGCCGCGCAGCCCGCCGTCCCGCACGAGGAGATTGCTCCCCCGCCCAAAGATCGTCAGCTCCGCGCCGTTCTCCCGGCAAAGCCGCACCACGAGCCGCACATCCGCCTCGCTGCCGGCAAAGACCACCGCCTCCGCCGGACCGCCCACGCGCAGCGTGGTCAGCGCCGCCATGGGCACGCCCCATTCCACGCGGCCGTCCAGCCGCGCTTCCTTCAAAAATTGCAAATCGCTCACAGACCCACCTCGCTCCCCGCTATACAAGTAGTGTACCCGATTCCCCGCGGGATTGCAAGATGCAGCCCGGGCTTCGTCCCCCGCCCTCATTCCGCGAGGGAAGCAAAGCTCGGCCCGAGCGCGACCTCTCCCGACAGCGCGGCCTCGAGCGCCGCCATGGCCGTCCCCTCCTCGTAGAGGGGGCCCGCGCCGGTCACGGAGAAGAGCTGCGCCTGCCCGAGCCCTCCCTGCGCCTCGTCCCCGAGCAGGAAGGCAAAAAACGCCTCCGCGCAGGCTCGGCGGTGCGCCTCGTCCCGGTCCCCGGCGCTCGTCAGCTCCGG
>JBMNOF010000079.1:0-9007 GCA_050942925.1 Candidatus Spyradocola sp. | reverse complement strand
AATTTATAGAAGAGTTCCAGACACTGAAGCAGAACGTTGTGCTTCGTGTCTCGGACCACCCGTGGTGGCGCTCCATCGCCTCCTTTCCGGAGGACCCGGAAAACATCCAGGTCCACTATCGGGATCGCGTGGAAGAGGAAGAGAGCGAGGGCGTTTCCAGCGCACTGCTGTCCGTGCACAGGCCTGCGCTTCCCCCCTGCCCCGCACCGGATGCCTGCCTGGTGGACTGGTTGGAGCCAGGCTGGGATGCGTACAACCAAGAAGCGCTAGCTCAGCCTTTTCTCCTTCGTCCGCTTGCAGAGGGGGAAGCCTCTGGGCAAGGGCCGGGTGATGATTCCAAGCGGATCGACGCAGAGGCGCAGACGTATGTGGAATGCTTTGCAGACGATGCCGAGCGGGTGCAGGCCTTTGCTGCATGGACGGAATCGCGAAAAAAATGGGCGGAACGGCAAAAAGTTCTTGTCGAAACGCGGAACTTCTTTTCCGAGCTCTACAAGATACAATTGGATTTGGAGCGGAATTCGGAGACATGGGAGCTTGTGGCGGCAGACGGCTTTCTCCTCGACCGAGAGACGCCAGAAATCGCGCACCCGATTTTAACCCGCCGCGTTAAAATGCGCCACGACGCCATAGAGAACACCCTCTACGTGGAAGATGCGGATGTGGAAACGGAACTCTACACCGTTCTGTTTCAAGGTGTGGAAGGGATCAACCGGAGTGCGATCAGCCAACTCCAGGACGACCTGGAGCAGAACGCCTTTCACCCCTTTGACCGGAGCGAGCTGCCCGTTTACTTCAAAAAGTTTGTGCATCAGCTCTCCTCGGAGAGTCTGTATGCCGAGGATGGCGTTCCGGACGATTGGCAAAAGAAAGACCGGTTTCTGCTCTACCGAAACCCCTGTTATATTCTGCGCAAGCGCATGGACGGCGCGCAAAAGGCAATCGCACAGATCATCGAGCACATTGAGGCGACGGGAGAGGTTCCCGCCCCGATTCTCGATCTTGTCGAGGGAGGAAAACTGGAAATCCCGGAGGATACAGAACCCGCCTCCATTGAAGAGCGTCTGGCCTCCGTCGGCGGAGAAAGCGTCGATATTTTGCTATCCAAGGAAGCGAACAAGGAACAGCTGGAGATTGCCCGCCGAATTGAGCAGTACAATGCTGTGCTGGTACAAGGCCCTCCCGGCACCGGAAAGACCCACACCATCGCCAATCTCTTAGGGCATTTTCTGGCGCAGGGAAAGAGCGTCCTTGTCACCAGCCACACCCAGAAGGCGTTGCGCGTTCTAAAGGAAAAAGTGGTTCCTGGGTTGCGAAACTTGTGCGTCTCCATGCTGGATGATTCCAATGCGGACATGGAGAAATCCATCGATGGGATCACCGACTATCTGTCGCAGTACTCTTCGTTTGAATTGCAGAAGGAGATGGAATCCCTCGGCCAAGAACGCAAAACGGTCATCCGCGACCTTGCCGATGTGCGCCGGAAGCTGTTTGCCATGATCCACCGGGAGTGCAGCGGCATTGTGTACAACGGCGAAGAATTCTCCCCGTCGGCTGCGGCGGCATTTGTGCGGGAAAACCGGGACGCCCTCTCCTACATCCCCGGCCCCGTGCGTCTATATGCGCCGTTGCCGCTTGATTTTGCGGAATTGGTCGCGCTCTACCGGAGCAATGGAGAATTAGGGGCGCAGGAGGAAGCCGAATTTGCGCTCGATCTCCCCGATCCCACGAGCGTGCCGGGACCCGATGCGTTTGCGCAGCTGTGTGACGCCCTGTGCGCGGCTGAGGCGCACCTGAGATCCCTTTCGTTAGACAACCATTGGGAGATTTCAATCCGATCCCCGGAGGACAAGATCGTGGTAAAGGGCGCCTTTGGGGAACTTCTCCTCGATCTCCCGCCTGCACAGGCGGTGCAGGCCTTAGAGGCCTATCTTTCCTCCTTCCCTGCGGTGGAGCCCTGGATGCAGCACTGCGCTGTCGACGGCCGGAAGGGACGTGCCTACCGCCAGCTTTGGACGAGACTGGTCGACCAGATTCAGGAAACCTGCGCCTACGCGGAAAAATTGACCGCGGAAAAATTCGGCAAAGAGGTGCTCCTGTGCAAGGCGGACGATCCCGCCTTTCCCAAGGCCATGGAGCAGCTGGAGGACTGGTTTCGCAAGGGGCGGAAATTGGGAAAGGTCGCCCTCTTTCTCCACAAAGAGCTGGGGGTTGCGCAAAGCGGCGCCACCATCAACGGGCAAATGCCGCAAAGCGCCGAGGATTGCGCGCTGGTCCTTCATGTTCTGGAGATGCGGTCCAAGCGGGAGCAGTGCGCGGCATATTGGAAGGATTTGATGGGCAAACACGGCGTCCCCCTCTTCTTCGACTTGGACAGCGAGGAACCGGAGCGGGTGGCGGCCAATTCCATTCCACTGATTCTACGCTATCTCGATTGGTTCGAAAACGAATATGCGGAATTGGTCGCGCGCATGGAGGCGGCAGGCCTTCCCTGTGAGGAGATCTTTCAGCGGCAGTCCCTGGACTCGGAGAACATCGCGACCGCAAAAATCCTCTCTGCGGTGGAAACGATGCTCCCAAAGATTTGCGAGGTTCTTTCGGCCGTTCAGACCATAAGGGATCGGCAGGGCGAGCTCGCGCAGATTCTAGATACGTTACAGTCCGGCAAGCGCGTGTGCTCAGACGTATGCAAGGCGCTGCTTTCAGCCGCAGAAGCCCGGGACGTCTCTGGATACCGCGGCGCATATGCGGTTCTGGAAGCAACCCATGCAAAGGCCGATCTCCATAACCGGCGTGAAGAGGCGCTGAATCGTTTGGCGCCGGTCGCCCCGCAATGGGCGGACGCCATCCGTCATCGGGAGGGCATCCACGGATCGACCACGGTGCCCGACAACATTGACGAGGCTTGGAAGTGGAAGCAATACGCTGGGATTGTCGAAGAGATCACGGCAGAGCCCTTTTCGGTGCTGCAAGAAAAAAGCGTGGCGCTGAGCAAGGAATACCGCAGAATTACGGCGGAATATGCGGAGAAATCGGCTTGGTACCATCTGCTGCGCAGGACGGAACACGAGATCAGCATGAAGCAGGCGCTGCAGGGCTGGAAGCTGACCGTCAAGAAGATTGGAAAGGGCACCGGGAAAAATGCGCCGATGTACCGTGCGGAAGCGCGCAAACTGATGGTCCTGTGCCAAAAGGCCGTCCCGGCTTGGATCATGCCCATTGGCAAGGCGCTGGAGAGCCTCAACCCCCGCACCAACCGGTTCGACATCGTCATCATTGACGAGGCGAGCCAATCGGACATTTCCGCCCTTGCGATTCTGTACATGGGCAAGAAATTGATCATCGTGGGCGATGACAAGCAGGTCAGCCCCATGGCCGTCGGCATTCCCCTAGACCGAATTCAGGCCTTGAGGGAACTCTACATCGCCGGGAAGATTCCCAACGCCCATCTCTACGACGGCAAGACTTCGATTTACGACATCGCGGCGACGACCTTCCAGCCGCTGATGCTCCGCGAGCACTTCCGCTGTGTTCCAGAGATCATCCGGTTTTCCAACTGGCTCTCCTATTCGGGCAAGATCAAGCCGCTGCGGGATGGCAGCAGCAGTGCCCTGCTCCCCGCCGTGGTAAACTACCGCGTTGCGGATGGCAAACGCGTTGGGAAGTCCAATCCGAACGAGGCAAAGGCCATCGTCGCCCTGTTGCAAGCCTGCATAGAACAGCCCGAATATGCGGGAAAGTCCTTTGGAATCCTCTCCCTATTGGGAGACGAGCAGGTTAAACTCCTGCAAGAGGAGGTATACCGCCGCATCGACGCGCGGGAATGCAGCGCGCGCAAGATTCTGTGTGGCACTGCCTCGAACTTTCAGGGCGATGAGCGCGACGTCGTCTTCCTGAGCGTCGTGGATTGTGGAAGCGGCGAGGGGCCGCTCGCCAAGCAGGGCTCTGGAGCCGATGACGCGAACCAGAAGCGCTACAACGTAGCGGCAAGCCGTGCCCGAGACCAGCTGTGGGTTGTTCATTCGCTGGACCCGGCCAACGACCTAAAGACGGGAGATCTCCGGAAGATGCTGATTGACTACGCGCTGCATCCGGCCTCTCTTCCGGGAATGGAGCAGCAAATTGAAGAAAGGGCGGAGTCACCGTTTGAAGCAGAGGTGGCAAAAGCTCTCACCATGCGGGGCTATCAAATTGTCCAGCAGTGGGAGGTGGGCGCCTATCGTCTGGACATGGTGGCGATGGATGGAAATCGCCGTATCGCCATCGAATGCGACGGCGAGCGCTACCACAATGGCGAGGAAAAAATCCGCGCGGACATGGAGCGTCAAACGATCCTGGAACGCCTGGGCTGGCGGTTTCTTCGCATCCGGGGCAGCGAATACTACCGCGACCCCGAAGCGGCTCTGGAGCGGCTTGTGGCCGTTCTGACGGCGGAGGGCATCCATCCTGCCTCGTCTGAAGCCTTCTCTGCAGCGGGCGGTCGGGATACGGATCTGCTGCAACGGGTCAAACGCCGCGCGCTCGAACTGCTGCAAGAGGACGATATGGATTCTCCTTCCGCGACGGAGGATGGATTCCTCCCTGGTTTGGCGGGGTGAGGCCTGTCCAGCCAGCGCACAAGCAAAAAAACAGAGCGAACCGTGGCCAAAGGCCTGCATTCGCTCTGTTTTTTTGCACATTCCCCGCGAGGGGAAGCGCGATGGACTCATTCGGACAGGTAGAGTCCGCCAAAGACCTTCTGCTGGGTCTCCTCCGTGCCCGCGGCAAAGTCGGCGCCGGTGCTGAAGGCATAGAGGTAGGTGTGCGTCCCGGTTTGGAAGAGCAGGGCGTCCCACAGGCGCGTATCCTCCTCCCCGCCGGTCTGCCAGGAGACCTGGTAGGCCGGATACCCGAGCTGCTCCGTGTAGGCCTCGCTGGCCTGGAAGGAGAGGTCGCGGATCTCCGTCCCGCTCACCTTCTGCGCGATCTGGGCGAGGTAGTCTTCGAGGCTCTCGTCCGCACCCTGCACTTCGGGATAGCAGGCATTAAAGAGGTTGCTCAGGCCGTCTTCCGTAAGGCTCTGGTAGAGATAACCACTCTCGCTCTCCTCCGCCTTGACGGAGATTAGCCCGGAAAGGGGCTCGTGGCACTCGAGCACCGCGGGCGCGGAATCCGGGGCTGCGGTTGCCTCCGCGCTCTCCTCCGCCGGCTGGTCCTGCGCCTGCGCAAAGCAGTAGGCGCTGCCCTGGTACGGCTCGCCGAGCGGGAAGGCTTGGACGGGGGCGAGTCCTTCCAGGACGAGTTCCTGGCCGCCGTCCATCGTGTAGAAGATGGACTCCACCTCCAGGTTTTCCGAAAGCGTGCGGTACAGGCTATCCAGCATGAACCAGCGCAGGGAGTCCGCGTCCAGGAAATGGAAGTCCTCCTTCTGCTCCCGGTCGTCCAGCCCGGCCACCAGCGTGGAATCGGCGGCCCAGTCCACGGTCAAGGCGTTGCCCTCGAGGGTTGCGGCCTGGAGGGTGAAGTCCAGGCCCGTCCACGCGGACAGCGCGTCGGCCAGGGCTGAGGCCGTCCGCTCCGGGATCGTGGCGGTCTGGGTTTGAAGGAGGCCGTCCGTCGCCTCCGCGCCCGCGGAAAAGTCCGCGTACAGCGTGACTGTTTCCTCTGTCTCCTCCGCCGTCTCCGAGGGGGCCGGGCTTTGCGAGGGCGCCACGTCTTCCGCCGATGGGGAGGCGCTCGCCGGGCGCTCTGCGCTGCAGGCAGACAGGCAGAGTCCGAGAACGGTCAAGAGCAGAATACCGGCAAGGACACGGGTTGTTTTCATGGGTTCCTCAACTCCTCCACTTGCAAGAATGGGCTTTGTCTCTAGGGGTGGACAATTTTCCTGTCGCGCCGCCTTGACGTTTGCCTCATGTGCGTGTATACTTATAACGAATAGACGGGGAATGAAGTTCTCCCCCGGCAGCGACTGCCGGAACTGCTTGAAAGAGCTGATGACTTCTGCAGAGATGCAGGAGTCTTTTTTTGTGCAAAAGGAGGACGGGTTGAATGCTTACATCGCTTGCGTGGATTTTTCTCGTTGGATTGGCCATGGCGGCCCTCTTTCAGCGGCTGGGGTTGCCGCGGATCATCGGGATGCTGGTAGCGGGCATCGTGCTGGGTCCCTACGCGGGAAATGTTTTGGACCCCTCCATTCTGTCTATTTCGGGGGAACTCCGGCAGATGGCCCTGCTGGTGATCCTGCTAAAGGCCGGATTGTCGCTGGATCTATCGGATCTAAAAAAAGTGGGACGGCCGGCTGTTTTGCTGTGTTTTGTTCCGGCGAGCTTTGAAATCCTGGCCTTTGTGCTCTTTGCACCCGCTCTGCTCGGGATCACGCGCGTCGAGGCCGCGGTCATGGGGGCGGTGCTGGGCGCGGTTTCGCCCGCCGTCGTCGTGCCCCGAATGGTGCGGTTGATGGAACAAAAGTGGGGGACGGAAAAGGGCATCCCACAGATGCTCCTGGCCGGGGCGTCTTGCGACGACATTTACGTCATCGTGCTCTTTACGGCCTTTGTCCGCATGGCGCAGGGTGGGTCCATACAGGCGTGGGACTTTCTGGACATTCCGCTTTCCATCGTGCTCGGCGTGGCGCTGGGCGCGGCGGTCGGGCTTCTGCTGGCCAAGGGCTTTGCGGTCGTCTCTGCCCGCGGGCATCGCATCCGCGGCACCGAAAAGCTTTTGATTGTGCTCGGGGTTTCCTTTCTGCTGTTGGCGGTGGAGACCTGGGCAGAGGGGGTTGTCGCCATCTCCGGGCTGCTCGCGGTTGTGAGCATGGCTTGCGCGCTGAAGGCAAAGAGCCCGGTTCCGGTGTCGCAGGGCCTGGCAGAGAAGCTGGGAAAGCTGTGGATCGCTGCGGAAGTCCTCCTGTTTGTGCTAGTGGGCGCGGCCGTGGAGATCCGCTACACGATGGAGGCGGGGCTCGCCGCGCTGGCCATGATCTTCCTTGCGCTACTTTGCCGGGGAATTGGGGTGTGCCTCTGCCTGCTCAAGACGCCTCTGCATCGAAAGGAGCGGCTGTTCTGCTGCATTGCGTATCTTCCCAAGGCGACGGTACAAGCCGCCATTGGCTCGGTGCCGCTGGCGATGGGGCTCCCCTGCGGCCGGATCGTCGTATCGGTTGCGGTGCTGGCGATTCTGGTCACGGCTCCGCTGGGCGCTATGGGGATCGACAGGACGTTCCCCAAGCTCTTGACCCAGGACGCGCAGGCACATGGCGAGTCCCCTGGAAATCACTCCAAGGTTTGACATTTTTTGCCGGCTGTTGTATCATCAACTCAACTCCGCTCTGCAAGAGGGGGACAGGACGCAGGGCGGTTCGGCTGTGCGCAAATCCGCCGGCACGCGGACAAGGGGCCTATGGCGCGCCCTTGCCCTGGACGTCCAACTTGTCCCCTTTGCAGAAAAGAGCGATCCTGTTTCGGCAGGCGCTCTCTTTTTTTGAAGATATCCATTGCGGCCCTCCTGCTTGTGGGCCGGGCGCAGGGCAGCGTCCGGCCCGGGTCATCCACGCCGGAACCGGCGAAAAGAAAGAAGGAGTGTGCATTGGCTGTTTACAAGGAAGAAAAGACCAACACCTGGCGCGTGATCTACCGCTACACCGACTGGAACGGGGAGCGCCGCCAGACACAGAAACGAGGCTTCAAGACCAAGCGCGACGCCCAGGCTTGGGAACGGGAACAGCTGAGCAAGGTCAATGCCAACATGGACATGACGTTCGAGAGCTTTGTCTCGCTCTACGCGGCGGACGTGCGGACGCGGTTAAAGGAGAACACCTGGGCCACGAAGGAGCACATCTTTCGGACCAAGCTGCTTCCCTACTTCGGGAAGCTGAAGATGTGCGACATCACCGCTCCGCAGATCATCGCCTGGCAAAACGAACTGCTCAAGCACCGGGATGCGCGCGGGCAGGCCTACTCCCCCGTGTATCTCAAGACCGTACACAACCAGCTGAGCGCCGTGTTCAACCACGCGGTGCGCTATTACAACCTGCGCGAAAACCCCTGTCACAAGGCGGGCAGCATGGGCAAGAGCAAGGGCCGGGAGATGCTGTTCTGGACCAAGGAGGAGTACCTGAAGTTCTCCTTTGCGATCATGGACAAGCCGCTCTCCTTTTACGCCTTCGAGATGCTCTACTGGTGCGGCATCCGCGAGGGGGAACTGCTCGCGCTGACGTCGGCGGACTTTGACTTTGTCAAGGGGACCGTCTCCATCAACAAGTCCTACCAGCGGCTGAACGGCCAGGACCTGATCACCACGCCCAAGACCGAGAAGAGCAACCGCGTGGTGGTTCTGCCGCAGTTCCTCGCCGAGGAGATGCAGGACTACCTGCTGACCCTGCGCGGCATTGCGCCGCAGGACCGGATCTTCCCCGTGTCCAAGGGATACCTGCACCGGGAGATGGACCGCGGCGCGAAGAGCGCGGGGATCAAGCGCATCCGCGTGCACGATCTGCGCCACAGCGCGGTCTCCCTGCTGATCGACATGGGGTTTTCCGCCACCGCCATTGCAGACCGCGTGGGGCACGAGAGCATCGACATCACCTACCACTACGCGCACCTCTTCCCCTCCAAGCAAACGGAGATGGCGGACAAGCTCAATGCAGAAAGGGGCGAGTGGTGATGGCGCAGAAAAGGCGGGACGAGCACAACCGCTGGCGAAGCAAGGTCGTGGCCTTTCGGATTTCCCCGGAGGAGGACGAGCTGCTAGAGACCTTTGTGCGCCTGTCCGGTCTGAGCAAGCAGGACTACATCACCCGGCGGCTGCTCGAGCGCGAAGTCGTGGTGCAGGGCAATCCCCGAGTCTACAAGGCGCTGCGGGAACAGCTGAGCCGGGTGCTGGAGGAGCTCAAGCGGGTTGAGGCCGGCGCGGGCCTGGACGTCGATCTTCTTGAGGTGATCCAGATGATCGCGCAGATCCTCTCCGGCATGCGGGAAAGCGCCGCGCCCTGAAGGCGCCGTTTTTTTGGGTGCGAAAAAGACCCTTTGCA
>JBMNOF010000078.1:0-9102 GCA_050942925.1 Candidatus Spyradocola sp. | reverse complement strand
CTACAAGGGGATTCCCTCGAGCCGGCTGTCGTTTGACCAGGTTAACGAGCCGTTGGGCACGGACGTCATCACGCGGGAGGAGCACAAGCGGGCGATCTCCGCGGCGGTGCGGGCCATCCGCGCGGTGAGCCCGGACCGGCTGATCGTGGCCGACGGCATGGGCGGAGGGAACGTGCCCTGCCCGGAGCTGGCGGACCTAAAGATTGCGCAGTCCTGCCGCGCGTACCAGCCCATGTCGCTGACGCACTACAAGGCGGACTGGTGGACGCCGGGCAAGAACTTCCCGGACACGCCGCATTGGCCGGACCTGATGAGCGACAACGGCCTGTGGAACTACCAGCGGCTGGTGGACCACTATGCGGAGTGGGCGAAGATGTCGCAGGAGCTGGGCATCGGCGTGCACTGCGGCGAGGGCGGCGTTTTCGTGTACACGCCGCACGAGGTGGCGCTGCGCTGGATGCGGGACGTCATGGACGTGCTGCAGGGCTACAACATCGGCTATGCGCTGTGGAACTTCCGCGGGGCGTTCGGCATTCTGGACAGCGGGCGCGCGGACTGCCCCTATGAGGACTGGCGCGGCCACAAGCTCGACCGGAAGATGCTGGAGATCCTGCAGGCGCACTGAGCGCGAGGGAATCAAGAGAAAGGGGAGGGGAAACCGAAATGTTCATGTCACCCAAGCTCAACCAGAGCCACGACTACATGGACCTGAAGACCGCTCGAGGGTGGAAGCTTCTCGGCAAGAAGGTTTGGCAGTACAAGTGGATTTACCTCATCATGCTGCTGCCGGGCCTTGCGGTGACGGTCATCTTCAAGTACCTGACGTTGCCGGGCATTTTGCTCTCGTGGAAGACGTTTGTGCCGACGTTTGGCGACTCGTCGCTGTTCGGCTTCCTGCACTCGAGCCCGTGGGTGGGCTGGCAGCACTTTGTGCGCCTGTTCCGGGAGAGCGCGTTCTGGACGGCGACGGGCAACACGCTGATCATCTCGCTGCTCAAGCTGGTGTTCGGGTTTCCCTTTCCGATTCTGCTGGCCATCCTGATCAACGAACTGGTCTTTAAGAAGTACCGCCGCGTTCTGCAGACGATCTACACCTTCCCGCACTTCCTGTCGTGGGTCGTTCTTGCGGGCATGGCGATCAACCTGCTGGGCGACACGGGCGTGGTCAAGCGCTTTGCGATGCTGATCGACCCGTCGCTGCAGGACAGCTGGAACGTTCTGTACAACACGCGCTGGTTCCGCACGCTGCTCATCGCCTCCGACATGTGGAAGGAGGGCGGCTGGGGCACGATCCTGTACCTGGCGGCCATCGCGGGCATCGACCCGGCGCTCAACGAGGCGGCGACCATCGACGGCGCGAACCGCCTGCAGCGCATCATCCACGTGACGCTGCCGCAGATCCGGGATCTGATCGTCATCATGTTCATCCTCCAGGTGGGCAACATGATGAACGCGAACTTCGACCAGATCTTCAACCTCTACTCCGAGCCGGTCTACAAGGTTTCGGACGTCATCGACACCTACGTCTACCGCCTGACCTTCCAGAGCAGCACGGTCATGGACTACGGCTTCTCCACGGCGGTCGGCCTGTTTAAGAACGTCATCAACTTTGTGCTGATCCTGGCCGCGAACTGGGCCTCCAAGGCCGCGGGCGGCGACGGCATCATGTAAGGGAGGGAGGAAACCGGATGGAAACCGCAAAAAAGATCCCCGCGCCCAAGACGAAGCGGCAAAACCGCATTCAAAAGATCAACGCCTTTGACATCACGCTGCTGATTGTGCTGACGATTTTCGGCCTGCTGATCGTCTATCCGTTCTACAACACGATCCTCGTTTCCATTGTTCCGCAGGCGGAATACACGCGCAATCCCTTCATGCTGTGGCCGACGAAGATCACCTGGGAAAGCTATGAGTTCGTCTTTGACTCGCCGCTGCTGCTGCGGTCCATGGGCAACTCGGTGCAGCTGGCGGTCGTGGGCACGATCTACAACATGATCCTGACGGTCCTGATGGCCTACGCCTTCACCAAGCCCATCCCGGGACGCAATTTCTTCCGGTTCCTGATGGTGTTCACGATGTACTTTGGCGGCGGCCTTGTGCCCTTCTACCTGCTGATCAAGGCCCTGGGGCTGATCGACAGCTTCTGGGTGATGGTGCTGCCGTCGGGCATATCGGTGACGTACATGCTCATCATCTCCTCGAACATGTCCTCCCTGCCCAAGGAGCTGGAGGAGTCCGCGCAGCTGGACGGCGCGACGGACGTGACGATCCTGTTCCGGATCATCCTGCCGCTGACGCTGCCGATCCTGGCGACCTTTACGCTCTACTACGCCGTGGAGCGCTGGAACGAGTGGTACAACGCCATGCTGTTCCTCAAGACCACGGACCTTTGGCCCCTGCAGCTGACGCTGCGCAACATCATCTCCAGCGCGAACTTCGTCTCCACCCAGGCCATGACCGGCGACGTTCGCCCCCCGACATACGGCGAGGGCATCAAGATGGCCTGCATCGTTGTGACGGTGTTTCCGCTGATGGCGGTCTATCCCTTCCTGCAGCGCTACTTCCTCACGGGCCTTACGCTCGGCGCGGTCAAGGGATGACGCAGGAACGAATCTTTCCCACCGGTTTTAGGCGGCGGATAGGGGCCGCTTAAAATAAGAGAAAAAAAGGAGGAACCGAACATGACCAAGAAGCTCGTAAGCCTTGCGCTGGCCCTGCTGATGGTGCTGTCGCTGGCCGCGTGCGCGCCGACGGCGGAACCGGAGGCGACCGAAGCCCCCGCCGAAGCGCCTGCCGCGACCGACGGCGGCGACAGCGCGGCGGAAGAGCCCGCTGCCTCGGGCGAAAAGACCTACGACACGAACATCACCATCAGCATGAACGTGCTGGACGCGGAAAAGACCGGCGGCACCGAGCGCGACGCCTGGTTCAATGAGAAGTTCAACGTCACCTGGGAGTTCATCCCCGTGACCTGGGGCGACTGGACGGAGAAGGTCCGCGCCTGGGTTGCCGCGGACGACATGCCCGACATCCTCTGGTGGGACATGAAGATCAACCACACCGCGGAGTTCAAGACCTGGGCTTCGGCCGGCGCCTTCCGGGAGATCCCGGCGGACCTTTCCGCGTGGCCGAACCTGCAGGCCCTGCGCGAGGAGCTGACGAGCGACGACATGATGCTCACGGTCGACGGCAAGCTCTACGGCTGGCCCTCCTCCCGCAAGAACCCCGAGTGGATCAACAACGCCTACTACTGCATGTTCGCCTACCGCCGCGACTGGGCCAAGGCCGTGGGCATGTATAAGGAAGGCGACATGTACACCTGGGACGAGGTCAAGGCCATGATCAAGGCCGTCCAGGAGCAGGACCCCGGCAACAACGGCGCCGGCGCCACCATCGGCATCACCACCGAGACCTGGTCCTTCCCCAATGAGTTCATGGAGATCCAGGGCTATGCGGAGAAGCGCACCAGCTACGTCCTCAATGCGGACGGCACCTCCTACGTGCCCTACTTCACGACCGACGCCTACCGCGAGGAGCTGAAGTTCGCGGTCGACCTCTTCCAGGGCGGCTACGTCTGGAAGGACCAGGTCGTCGACTCCGGCTCGGACGGCGCGAACAAGTTCTTCGCCGGCGAGGCCTTCATGTTCCTGGGCAACAACAGCCCGTCCTGGCTGTCCGGCACCGCCTATCCCAAGATGGTGGACACCGGCGTTGTCGAGTCCACGGAGGACGTCGGACCCATGATCGTCTTCTCCGCTTCGGACGACACCACCTTCTGGCTGGCCGAGACCGAGGACTACTGGACCGTCTCGCACTTCAACCACGCCATGGACGACGAGAAGATGAACCGCATCCTGGACATGTGGGATTGGCTCGCCTCTGAAGAGGGCCGCATCTTCCAGGTCGCCGGCCTCGAGGGCAAGGACTATGAGGTCAACGACGACGGCACCTACACCATCCTCTGGGAGAAGAACCCCGACGGTTCCTACATCTCTCCCTACGTGGACACCGCCAGCAACCAGTACACCCCGGCCACCGGCGTCCCCAGCCCCAACGAGACCACCCGCATGGACGGCTTCGACGCCTTTGAGGAGATCCACGAGTACATCCAGACTTCGCCCAACTACAAGGTTCACCCGCTGGATTGGGCGGTGCAGACCTTTGGCGGCGAGCAGTACTCGCTCTACGGCGCCTTTGACTCCGACGTCAAGTCCAAGATCACGGAGCTTGTCGTGGGCGGCGGCGACGTGGACGCGCAGTGGGATGCGTTCCTGGCCGAGATGGAGCCCAAGTGGAAGCCCGTGGCAGAGGAGCTCAACGCCGCGCTGCTGAATCCGTAAACGCCAAGTCCTTCCCGGCAGGGGAGGCAAAATGGAGGGGACCGCACCCGGTTTCGGGGCGGTTCCCCTTTTGCCGTCCGGGGCGAAGCGTTGAAAAACGGGCCGCGGTTTGCTATACTGAACGGAAGAGAGGCGCGGGGCGGGTCCGCCGCCCAAACACGCGCGCCGCACGACGGAGGAACCCCATGAATCCATACGAGATTTTTTCGCAGAAACCCGACTATGAAAACCCCGAGGTGCTCAGCCGCTCGCGCCTGCCTGCGCACACGCGCTATGGCGCCTACGGCAGCGTGCGCGAGGCGCTGCGCGGCGACATCCGGGAGTCCTCCAACATCCTCTGGCTGGACGGCGACTACCGCTTCCGGCTCTATCCGCGGCCGGAGGAGGTCGAGCCCTTCTGGCAGGAGGGCTTTGACGACAGCGCTTGGGGGAGAATCGCCGTGCCCGGCTGCTGGGAGACGCAGGGCTATGGAAAGCCCGTCTACACCAACACCGTCTACCCCTGGGAGAACCGCGGGGAGGACGCCTACGTCCGCCCCAAGGCCGGTGGCCCCCTGGAGCCCAACCCGCCGCACATTCCGCGGGAGAACCCCACCGGCTGCTACCGCCGCACCTTCCGCCTGCCCGTCCGCTTTGAGGGCCGGCGCCTGATCCTGCGCCTGGAGGGCGCGGAGACCGCCTACTACGTCTTTGTCAACGGCGCGTGCGCCGGCTTTGCCAAGGACAGCAAGCTCCCCAGCGAGTTCGACGTCACGGACCTGTGCCGCCCCGGGGAGAACCTGCTGGCGGTGCAGGTGATGCACTTTGCCGACTCCAGCTACCTGGAGGACCAGGACTATTGGTACTTGAGCGGCATCACCCGGTCGGTGATGCTGATCTCCAAGCCCCGCATCGGGATCGAGGACTACAAGATCACCGCCATCCCGGACCTGCACCACCGGACCGGCGAGATCGTCTGCGACGTCACCGTCACCCGCGCGGACGGCTTTGCGGACTGCGGCGTGCGCCTTACGGTCTATGACCGCAACGGCGAGCGCGTCGGCCAGGGCCGCGGCGAGATCCAGCCCCGCGCCGAGTACCGCCAGGACCGCGTGCCCACCATGAACACCGGCCGCATCCGCGTGCACCTGCCCAGCGTGGAGCTCTGGAGCACGGAAACGCCCGTGCTCTACCGCGCGATCCTCGAGCTGACCGGAAAGGGCGGCCGCGCCGTGGACGTGGAGGCCTGCTCCATCGGCTTTAAGACCGTGGAGATCCGCAACGGCGTGGTCCTGCTCAACGGCGAGCGCCTGATCGTGCGCGGCGTCAACCGCCACGAGCACTGCCTCGAGGGCGGGCGCACCGTCACCCGCGCGCACATGCTCGAGGAAATCCGCCAGATGAAGCGCATGAACATCAACTCCGTGCGCACCTGCCACTACCCGGACAGCCCGGATTGGTACGAGCTGTGCGACACCTATGGAATCCTGCTCGTGTGCGAGTGCGACATCGAGACGCACGGCGTCATGGGCGCGCTCACCCACGACCCGGCCTGGGCCGCCGCCTTTGTCGACCGCGCCCAGCGCATGGCCCGCTGCTACAAGAACCACGTCAGCATCTACTCCTGGTCGCTCGGCAACGAGAGCGGCACCGGCCCCAACCACGCCGCCATGTACGGCTTCCTCAAGGAATACGACCCCACGCGCCTTTGCCAGTACGAGGCCGGCGAGCCGGGCAAGAACATCTCCGACATCCGCGGGAACATGTACGCCACCGTGGACAACATCGTCAAGATGCTCTGCTCGCCCACGGACGACCGGCCCATCATCCTGGTGGAATACCTCTACCAGATCAGCAACAGCGGCGGCGGAATGAACAAGTTCAACGAGCTGATCGACCGCTATCCGCGCTTCCAGGGCGGCTATGTCTGGGACTGGCAGGACAAGTCCCTCCTCGGCCGCACGGAGGCGGGGCAGACCTTCTTCGCCTACGGCGGGGACTTCGGCGAGACCATGCACGACGACAACTGCCCCTACTTCATGACGAACAACGGCGTGGTCATGCCGGACCTCGCTTGGAAGCCCGTCGCCTATGAGCTCAAGGAGGGCTATTGCCCCATCCGCATCGCGGAGGTGCCGCTCTCCTCGGCGTGGAACACGCTGCCGCCCACGGGCAAGGCGCTCTTTGTCAACCACGACCCCGTCAACCCCCTGTCCGCCTATGCGGTGGTGGCCGAGGTGATCGAGGACGGCGTCCCGATCCTCCAAAAGGAGCTGGACCTTCCCGACCTTGCGCCTGGGGAGAGCGCGGTGCTGGACGTCGAGCCGGCCTTTGCCCGCAAGCCCGGCTGCCGCTATGACCTCAACCTCCACATACTGCGCCGCACCGCCACCTTCTTTGCCGAGGCCCGGGACCAGGTCGGCTGCGTCCAGCTCCCCCTGGAGAGCGGCGAGCCCGCGCTCGCGCCCGCAACGGAGGAGGCGCTGCCCGCGGCCCGCGTCGAGCGCGCGGACGGCCGCGCGACCCTCTGCGCCGGCGCGTATACCGCGGCCTTCTCCGAAAAGACGGGCCACCTCGTCGAGCTGACCTGCGGGGGAAAGACCTACCTGTGCGGCCCCCTGCGCGCCTGCTTTGACCGCCCGATCAGCGGCCTGGACTGCCAGCCCGGCTGGGGCTGGTGGGACGACTTCGCCCTCGCGCGGGAGATGGAGGAGAAGCCCCTGCGCTTTTCCGCCTATGCCTTCGGGGAGACGGCCGCCGTCGAGGCCGAGTACGGCTTTGCCGGGAAGTTCGGCGCGCGCCTGACGCTCCGCTTCCGGCTGAACGCAAAGGGCCTGGAGGTCGACGCCCAGTGGGACATCGACCGCGCAATCCGCGCCCTGCCGCGCGTCGGCCTGGAGCTCCTCGTCGCTCCCGAGCTGGAGAAGCTGACGTACCTGGGCTGCGGCCCGAACGAGAGCTACTGCGACCGCCGGCTCAGCGCGCCCTTCGGCCGCTACGAGACGACCGTGGAGGACACGCACTTCGCGTTCAATCCGCCTTCCGAAAACGGCGGCCACGAGGGCACGCGCTTCCTCGAGCTCGCGGACGAGGCCGGCCGCGCCCTGACGATCCGCGTGGCGCAGGACGCGCACTTCGACGCGCGCCACAGCACGATCGCGGACTACGCCGCCGCGCGCCACGAGCACGAGCTGCGCCGCCGCCCGGAGACCATCCTCCACCTGGACGCCGCGCACGCGCCCATCGGCGGGGACATGGCCTGGTCCACCGGCGCGGATCTCCGCCAGATGCCCGGAGGCGGCGCCTACCACCTCCGCTTCCACATCGAAGCGCGCTGACAAACAGACCAAGAAAATAGGCCCCCCGCTCCATATCCGGAGTGGGGGGTCTATGCATCTATTTCAGATTTCGTGCGAATTGTCATCTGTCTGTGCATGGAGCAGAGCGTCTACTTCGCGCATTTTGTGGGATGTGTACAAGCGCGGCTTCAAAAGCTGTACCCATGCATCCAGCATGGAAGAGAGAACTTCCCGCATCTCTGCGTCAGACTGATGGTAGAACGCGTTCAGAGCGTCAAGACTGGAATGCACCGAAGGAATGCGGTCGTCGGCATAGATCCCGTGAAAAGAACCTCCTTGTAAACGAGAGAACGAGGCATAGGTTTTTTCCGTCAATTCCGAAAGGATATGCTCGTCATTGGAAGTCGGCCTGCAACCGCAATACGGACACGGAAATTCGTCCAACTCGTGTTTGTCAAAAGAAAGGGAATAAAGCCGGCCACAGGAAGCACAACGGAGTTCAATGTACAAAGCAGTTTCCCTCCTTATATTATTGCAGCGGCGGTCAGGCCTCGATTTCGGAGATGAAGGAGATGGCCGTGACCTTGGGGCCGGTGTGCGTGCCCACGATGCAGCCGACGGTCAGCACCGGCGCGGAAGCCGGGTACTCCGGGAAGGCCTCCTGGATCAGGCGGACGCCCTCGTCGTTGAAGGCGTGGCCGTAATAGACGGGGTAGTTTGCGTCGATGCGCTCGTTGGCGTCCACCAGCTCGCGCAGGAGCTTGACCGCCGCCTTGGTGCCGCGCGCCTTGCCCACGGCCGACAGGACGCCGCCCTTGAGGGTGATGATGGGCTTGAGGTTCAGCGCAGAGCCGACCAGGCCCGCCGCCTTGGAGAGCCGTCCGCCCATGACGAGGTAGCGGAGGGTTTCGACGATGGCGTAGACGCGCACCCGGCCCGAGAGCGCCTCGACCTGCTCGGCGACCTCGCGGGCGGAAAGGCCCGCGTCGCGCTTTTCGCAGGCGATCTGCACCATCAGCGCCAGGGCCAGCGCCGTGGCCTTGTTGTCCACCACGTAGACGTCCTTGCGGCCGAGCATCTCCCGGGCGACGCACGCGGCGTTGTAGGTGCCGCTCAGGCCCGAGGAGATGGGCAGGACCACGAGCTCTTCGTCCGGATAGCGGTTGAAGATCTCGCAAAACTCGTTGGCCGTGACCTGGGAGGTCTTGGGCAGGCTCTGGCAGTTGGGCAGGATCTCGTGGTAGAACGGCTCGTCCTGGATGTCCACCTTGTCCAGATACTCCCGGCCGTCGATGCTGATCTTCATGGGGATGACCAGATCCACCCCGAAGCGCTCGATGAGCTCCGGCGTCAGGTCCGAAGAGCTGTCGGTGATGATTTTCATGACTTTGTATCCCCTTTGTTCTGATTTTTTGCGGTCTTTGCGGGGGAGGCGGACGCGTACTTTTCCCGAAAGAAGCGCGCCGCGCCCTCCAGACCGCGGG
>JBMNOF010000077.1:0-9249 GCA_050942925.1 Candidatus Spyradocola sp. | reverse complement strand
GCGACATCTCCATCGTCTCCAGCGACGACGGTCTGAATGCGGCGGGCGGCACGGATGGCAGCGGCACCTCGGGCGGACGGGACGGCATGTTCGGCGGCGGCCAGGTGCCGGCGCGGCCCGAGGATTCCTCGGATGCCCCCTCCCTGCCGGATTCCGCTCCCAGCGGGGACGCCACCCCTCCGGATCGCCCGGAAACCGCTTCCAATGGAACGGAGGAGCGGCCGGAAGCGCCGCAGGCGATGGACGGCGCGCCAGACGCAGGGCGCGGTGGACGCGGTGGCATGGGCGGTATGGGTGGCGGCTTCTCCTCTAACTCGGACGGTACCATCGTCATTTCCGGCGGCACGCTGAACATCCAGGCTTCCGGTGACGGCATCGACGCGAACGGTTCGCTCGAGATCACGGGCGGCACCACGGTCGTGTCCGGGCCCACGCAGGGCGACACGTCCACGCTGGATTTTGACACCACGGGAACCATTTCGGGCGGCACGTTCATCGGGACGGGCGCAACAAACATGGCCCAGACCTTTACCGACGCTGGACAGGGCGTCGTGACCGAACGGGTCAGCGGTGTGGCGGGCTCTGCCATCACGCTCTCGGATGCCGCGGGCAATGTCCTGCTGACCACTGCCCCCGCCTTAGACTTCCAGCTCGTGATCCTCAGCTGCCCGGACCTCGCCTCCGGCGAAACTTACACGCTGACCGTGGGCGATACTTCGATGGAAGTGCAGGCGAGCTGACCTCTCCCCATCGACGAAATCTCCCTTTCGGCGCTCCCCTCCTTTTCCCCGTCTCTCCATGTTGCGCATGGTCGGACGGGGGATTTTTTTCTGTGCAGCGCCCTCTGGTCCGCCGTTTACTGTCCCTGCGCGCCTCTGGAAAACGACAAATCCCCCTTGATTCTTTCCATGCAGAATTGTACAATATCGTTGAACTCGTATTTTCATTCTTTAGGGGAATTAGGAAATGGAGGAACACGTTTGAAGATTCTGGTTTTGAACGCCAGCCCCAAGGGGGCGAATTCCATCACCGTCCACACGGCGCTGTATCTGCAGGCCTTGCATCCGGAACACGATTTCACCATTCTTCCGGTCGGCCAACGGATCAAAAGCTATGAGAAGGACTTTGCGCCGCTGCGCGCGGAACTGGTACAGGCGGACCTCGTGTTGTTCTGTTATCCGGTCTATACCTTCATCGCGCCCTATCAACTGCATCGGCTTCTGGAGCTCATAAAGGCGGATGGGGTGGATCTTTCCGGGAAATTTGCCTCCCAGATCACCACCTCCAAGCACTTTTACGACGTGACCGCGCACCGGTTTATCGAGGAAAACTGCTTTGACCTGGGAATGCGCGTGATCCGCGGGCTTTCGGCGGACATGGAAGATCTGCTCACCGAGCAGGGACAGCGCGAGGCACGGGACTTTTTCGAGCAGCTGCTGTTCTCCTGTGAACACGGCCTGTTCGTCACCCCGCCCATCCGCGCGCCCAAGCGGGAGAAACCGGTCTATGAACCGGTACTCCCCTCGGAACCGAAGTCCCAGGATGGAGACGTGGTGATCGTCACCAACTGCGCCCCCGAGGACGAGAACCTGCGGAACATGATCGCGGATTTCCGCGCGGTCCTGCCCTTGCAGAGCCGCGTCGTCAATATCCGGACTTTCCCCTTCTCCGGGGGCTGCCTGGGCTGCTTTGGCTGCGCCATCACCGGGCAGTGCGTGTACAAGGATGGGTTTGATGAGTTCCTTCGCACAACCATCCAGAGCGCCGACGCCTTTGTCTACGCCTTTACGATTTCCGACCACTACACCCATTCCAGCTTCAAGTGCTTTGACGACCGGCAGTTCTGCAATGGCCACCGCACCGTGACGCGCGGCACCCCGATTGCGTATCTCCTCAGCGGCGACTACCGGTACGAGGACAATCTGCGCATGATCTTGGAGGGGCGCAGCGAGGTGGGCGGCAACTACCTGTGCGGCGTGGCCACCGACGAGGGGAACACCGCCGCGGGAATCCAAACCCTGGCCGCTTCCCTCGCCTTTGCCCTGGAAAAAAAGCTCTGCCGTCCGGCCAATTTCTACGGCGTCGGCGGCATGAAAATCTTCCGAGACCTCATCTACGTCATGCAGGGGTTGATGAAGGCGGACCATTGCTTCTACAAGCAGCACGGCATTTACGACTTCCCGCAAAAGCAAAAAAAGCGCATCCTTCAGATGAAGCTGGTGGGGGCGCTGCTCTCCATTCCCTCGATGCAGCAGAAGATGAAGGGACAGATGAACCAATACATCGTGGGACCCTATGAAAAAGTTGTGGAACAGGCGCTGGAAGGGAGGACAATGCAATGATTTTCTATTTTTCCGGAACGGGGAACTCTGCATGGGCGGCAAAGCAGCTGGCTCGTCTCACCCAGGACACGGCCTATTCCATTCCCAGCCTATCTTCTCCCCCGGATCTGTCCGCCGCCGCACAGGTGGGGTTTGTCTTTCCGGTTTACGCATGGGGCGCGCCGGAAGTCGTGCGCAAATTTGCAAAGAAGCTCGCAAAAACGCAGGCCTTCACCTTCGGCGTCTGCACCTGCGGCGGCGATGCCGGCCTGACCATGAAGCGCTTTTCCAAATGCTATCACTTAGACAGCTGCTACAGTCTGGTGATGCCCAACAACTATATCATCGGCTCCGATACCGATGACGAGACGACCATCCGGCAGAAGATTGACGCCGCGCGAGAGTCGCTCGCGCAAATGGCAAAGGAGATCCTGGCGCGCCAACACGTGTATCGCGTGCATGAGGGGCCTTGGGCTGCCGCAAAGTCCTATCTGGTCAACCCTGGGTTTAACCGCTTTGCGCGAAGCACGAAGCCCTTCGTCGCCCTGGAGGAATGCAATGGATGTGGTCTCTGCGCGGAAACCTGTCCCGCGTCTGCCATTTCCTTGCGAGATGGAGCGCCCGTCTGGGCAAAACAATGCTATCAGTGCCTGCGCTGCATCAACCAGTGCCCGCGCCAAGCCATTCAGTACGGCGAGGTCACGGATGGCCGTCGCCGCTACACCATCCAATCCTATCTCCCCGAGGACGAGCGCCCGTAATCGTTTTCACCGCTGCGCCGAACCCAACTCGAACCTGCGAAGAGCGTGGCTGTCATCGTCATGGCAATTCATCGGCTTTACCTGCTCTAGGTACTTTGGGCGACGGCGCTTTCACTGTGATCGGGCGAAGGTGGAACGTATTTGGCAAGCTGGCGCTCTGCACCGTCATCGAGAGCCTTGCCTTCGTGATTCCCATCGCGATCGCCAGCCAACCGTTTCCCTCCGTTGCCACGGAAACCCTGCGAACCATCTCTTTCCCGCAGGACCGCTTTTTCGATTCCCGAATCTGAGATAAAAAGCCGGACAGGCATATCGCCCGCCCGGTTTTGTGTTGATTCAGCTACTGGCAAAAATCAAATACCATGATGTATCTGCAGCACTGCGGCAATGCGGTCAACGTGCAGTCGGCAGGTTTCCTCGGTCAGCGCCTCCGCCATGACGCGGATGACGGGTTCTGTCCCAGATTCGCGCACAAGAATGCGGCCGTCCGCACCTAGGGTTTCCTCCGCCTCGCGGATGGCGGCGCAAACGCGAGGATCGCTGCGTGCGGCAGCCTTGTCGCGCACGCGGACATTGGCGAGGACCTGCGGGAAAACCCTCATGGCAGAGGCCAACGCATGCAAGGGGGTACCCCGGTGTGCCAGCAACACCTCCATCACCTTTAGGCTGGTGAGTAGGCCGTCGCCGGTCGTTGCGTCCCGCAGAAAGATGATGTGGCCGGATTGTTCTCCACCCAGGACATCTCCATGCTGCGCCATGTGTTCATAGACGTATTTATCCCCGACGGCTGTCTGGACGGTATCGATCCCCAGTGCATGCAGTGCACGGTGCAGACCCAGGTTCGACATGACGGTGGTCACGACGGTGTTGGTCACAAGCTCTCCTCGTTCCTGAAGGTGCTTACCGCAGAGGTAGAGGATGTGGTCGCCTGTGACGACATCTCCCCTCTCGTCCACTGCTAGGCAGCGATCCGCATCCCCGTCAAAGGCAAATCCCACATCTAAGCCCTTCTCGACGACGAAGCGTTGCAGGGCCTCCAAGTGCGTGGAGCCTGCATCCCGGTTGATATTCGTGCCGTCCGGCGCATCGTGCAAAACGAAAACCTCTGCGCCAAGCTCCCGATATAGCCGTGGCGCAAGGCTCCAGGCGCTGCCGTTGGCACAGTCCAACCCCACGCGGAACCCAGAAAGCGATCCGGGCGCAAGGCGGAGCAGGTGCCGAAGATAGCTTTCGCGGCGTTCCGCGTCGTCCACCACGCGTCCGATCGCCTCTCGGTGTGCAAGGGGCAGGAATGCTGGGTTCCCGTCCAAATAGGCTTCCACCTGGGCAATGACCTCCTCCTCCATCTTCTCTCCGTGCCCGTTGAGGAGCTTAATTCCGTTGTCGTAGAAGGGGTTGTGGCTGGCGGAGATCATGACCCCGCAATCCATTTCGCCTTCGCGGGTAAGGAGGGCCACGGAGGGCGTGGTCGTCACGTGCAGCAGATGCGCCTCCGCGCCGGAGGCTGCCAGCCCCCCACCAGTGCGTATTCCAGCATATACCCAGAACGTCGCGTATCCTTTCCCACGACAATTCTCGCGGGGCCGGGTTCTCCCCGCTCTTTGCGCCGCTCCCCAAAGTACCAACCGAGGAAGCGGCCAATTTTGTGTGCATGTTCCGCGGTAAGCTCGACATTGGCCTCGCCGCGAAAGCCATCCGTTCCAAAATACTTGCCCATTTCCGTTTCCCTCTTCCCTATTCCACCGTGACGCTCTTGGCCAGATTGCGCGGTTTATCCACATCCAGGCCACGGGCGACGCTGATGTAGTAGCCCAGGAGCTGCAGAGGGATCACCGCCAGGCTGGGGGCGAAATGCTCGTCGGTCGAGGGAATGTAGACAGTGAAGTCTGCCGTGTCCTCCAAGCCGTAATTGCCACGGTTTGTCAGGCCCATCAGGTAGGCGCCGCGCGACTTTACCTCTGCCATGTTGCTGACCATCTTCTCGTACAGGGCGCTCTGCGTCAGCAGGCAGATGACGAGCGTTCCCGGCTCGATGAGCGAAATCGTGCCATGCTTGAGCTCGCCTGCGGCATATGCCTCCGAGTGGACGTAGCTGATCTCCTTCATTTTGAGGCTTCCCTCCATGCAGACCGCGTAGTCCAAGCCGCGGCCGATGAAGAAGGCATCCCGTGCAGCGGCAAACTTGGCCGCAAACCACTGAATGCGCTCCTTGTCCTCCAGCAGGCGCTCCATTTTTTCGGGCAGAGCGGACAGCGCGGCGAGCAGCTCCGCCTGGCGTGCAGCGTCGATCTCTCCGCGTGCGCGCGCAAAGAAGATGGCGAGCAGGTCGCAGACGAGGACCTGCGTGGAAAAAGCCTTGGTCGTGGCGACCGCAATTTCCGGCCCCGCGAGCGTATACAGAACGCTGTCCGCCTCGCGCGCAATGGACGAGCCCACGACGTTGACGATGGCGAGCGTTCGGTTGCCCTGCCGCTTCGCCTCGCGCAAAGCAGCCAGGCTGTCCGCCGTCTCGCCGGACTGGCTCACGATGATGACGAGCTCGTCCTTCTGCAGGAGCAGTCGGCGGTAGCGGAACTCCGAAGCGAGCTCCGTGCGCACGGGCACGCCGGCAAGATCTTCGATCACGTACTGCGCGGTCACGCAGACATGGTAAGCCGAGCCGCAGGCCACCATTAGGATCCGGCTGACGCCGCGCGCGGCTGCCTCGTCGAGCCCCGCTGCAGAAAAGTCGATGGTTCCGTCTTCCTTGACGTAGGCATGGAGCGTGTCGCGCACGGCCCTGGGCTGCTCGTGGATCTCCTTCATCATAAAATGCTCAAATCCGGCCTTCTCGGCCGCCTCGGCATCCCATTCAATGTGCGTCTTTTCCTTCTCGATCGATTCGCCGTCGATGTTGTAGAACGCAGCACCTTCCTTGGTCAGGCGGGCGATCTCCAGGTTTCCAATATAATAGACCTCGCGCGTGTGCTTGAGCAGCGCGGGGACATCGGAGGCAAGGAACATCTCGCCCTCTCCCGCGCCGATGATCATGGGGCTGTCCTTGCGGGCGGCATAGATCTCTTCCGGAAAATCCGCAAAGAGAACCGCCAGCGCATAGGAGCCGCGAATGCGCATCATGCTGCGGGAAAGCGCGTCCACTGGGCCGCCCTTGTACTTCTTGTAGTAGTAGTCCACGAGCTTGACCGCGACTTCCGTATCCGTTTCGGAGTAGAAGCGGTAGCCATTCTTCTCCAGTTTTTCGCGCAGCTCCTGGTGGTTCTCAATAATGCCATTGTGCACCGCAACAACGGCGTAATCGTCGCTGCAATGCGGGTGCGCATTTCGCTCGGAGGGTTCTCCGTGCGTAGCCCAGCGCGTATGGCCAATGCCGCAAGTGCCTTGGAGCGTGCGTCCGCCATCGATCTTCTCCGCGAGAGCAGCCAAACGCCCCTTTGCCTTAACGACCTCTATCCGTCCGTTTCCCTGCCGCACGGCGAGGCCCGCTGAATCATAGCCCCGGTACTCCAGGCGCCTGAGCCCATCCATCAGGATCGGCGCCGCCTGCTTGCTTCCCACATATCCGACGATTCCACACATGTTGCTCTACTCCTCTTCGGTTTATTCTGTAAAGAGCGGGGATGTATACAGGCCAATTTCGTACATCCGTCGAAAAGCCTCCCGCACCGCGGGCAAATCCTCGCGATATGTCATTCCATACCAAACATCTGGCGTCTCCAACACCTGCACACGGATGCTACCCTCGCGCAGCAGGGCATCAATCGCTGTGGGCAAGACAAACTCCGCGTGAAGCGGATCTTCTCCCGACGTGCCCAATCCAAGCAGGAAGCGCCCAAAGTCGCGTTCGATCGCTTGGAGCACGTCCAGGGAGAGACCCCACAGATTCATGGAGACAAGCATTCCCGGGTCCAGTGCGCGCCCATCGGCCGACGGGCCGGCCGGCGTGCGCACAATGCGCCGTGTCTCCTGCACCTTTTCCAGCTCTCCGTTCGCTCGGGTTTTGCAGAGTCCGCGCGTGACGCTGCCAAATTCGCTGAGGGTATTTCCCAGCCGAAAACCCGCCAGGCAGCCGCATCGCGTATCCGAGCCATGCTCCCGAAGATACCTATAGACCAGTCGAAGCGCGCTTTTCCCATAATAATCGTCTGCGTTGAGCACGGCGAAGGGGCCGTCCAGATGCGCCTTTGCCGAGAGCACCGCCTGGCAGGTTCCCCAGGGCTTTGTTCTGCCATCGGGAACGCGGATGTCTTCGGGCAGGTCTTCCAAGGCTTGAAAGGCGTAGCGCACATCCACCCTTCTTGCGGCGCAGGCACTCTCCAGGTGACTGCCAACAATCTCTCGAAAGTCTTGCGCAATCTCCCGGCGCAGCACAAAGACGATTCGGTCAAACCCCGCTTCCACCGCATCGTGAACCGCGTATTCCATGAGAAGTTCTCCGCCCGGTCCGACGGATTCCAGCTGCTTGACGCCTCCGCCATAGCGTGAGCCGATGCCGGCTGCCATGACGACAAGGGATATGGACATGGTTCTCCTCCTACTTCTTGCACGCTTTCTGCACAACGGTTCCATCATTTTTGACGATGCAGTTCTCGGGGATCTCCCCGCGGACGCAGGTAAGCGGATAGACGCTCGTTCCCCGGCCAAGGATCGTTCCGGGGTTCAGCACGCTATTGCACCCCACCTCGACGCCGTCTCCAACGAGCGCCCCGACTTTTTTTCGCCCGGTTTCCACGTCTCCCCCAAGCCCGTGCACGACGACAGGACGTTTATCCGAGCGAACGTTGGAAGTCACCGCCCCCGCCCCCAGATGTGCACCATATCCCAAAATGCTGTCGCCCACATAGTTGTAATGCGGGACCTGGACGTGATCAAAGAGAATGGCATTCTTGATTTCCGTCGAATTGCCGACGACGCAACCCTCCCCTATGAGCGCCGCGCCGCGCACAAACGCGCAGTGGCGAACCTCGGATTCTGGGCCAACAATGCAAGGCGCGCCGAGATACGCGGTCGGCGCGACGCGAGCGCTGCGGTGCACCCAAACTTTCGGGCTCCTCTCCGCATACTCCGCCGGGTCCAGTGCCGAGCCGATCTCACAGATCCACGTGGAGATCTGCTCCAGCGCTTCCCAGGGCGTCTTTGCGTTTTGCAGGCGTTCCCCGGCCAGCGAATGGTCGAAGTCGAATAGCCTCTTCTTATCAATCATGTAGGTGTTCTCCTTTGCGTTCTTCTATACCTATACGCAAGCAGGGCAAGCATGCCTGCAGCGAGCAGCGCACCGGCAAGGACGCCGCAGCTGTCCAGGCAAACGTCCTGCCACATGGCAGAGCGGGAAGCGACAAACCACTGGTGCAGCTCATCCGTTGCTACATACCCGGTTCCACAGATCCACGCCACCAGACAGGCACGGCGGAGGCCGTAGCTCGCACAGAGGAGCCGCAAGAGGAAGCCCAGAAGCGCATATTCGCTGAAGTGCGCGGACTTGCGCACCGCGAACTGCACCGCGTTAAAGACCGTCTCCTGCTCTGCCACCGGAAGATGATTGTAGTCCGGTTCCACGACCTGAACGACCCTTTCCGTGATAGCTCCGCTCGTATGCCCGGACGCAGCACCGTCCTGTGCAGAAAACCAAAAAATCATTCCTGCCGTTCCCAGGACGAGCAGCCACAGCAATCCGCGAAGCCAGCTTCTTTTCATACCCTCTTCTTATGGCTCTCCTTTTTTACGACACATTGTCTTTCATTCTTTCCGCCACACCATTTTATTGACCACACCGGTGTAGCTCTGGATAATCTTCACGACCTTGGTTAAGACGTTCTCCTCCACGTTGTCGGGCACGGGGATTCCATGGTCGTCATTTTGGTTCATTGTCACCGCCGTGTCCACCGCCTTCAAGAGATTCACCGCGTCGATGCCTGCGAGGATGAGTTCCTCCATTCTGGCACGGATGCACACCGTTTATAGTCATAATGATTTTCTCTTTTTAAATACATGTATTAAAATCGGAACTTCTCTTGATGCCAAAACACTTTTCTACGTCATTTACAAAATCATCAAAAGCTTTCTTGTACTCCAAGTTTAACTTTCTTTGTTCAATAATAGGCGGGAGATTCTCACATGGAGCTATGCACCTATCCAGCATATTCAGATTGGCAACAATTAGTGCTTGAGTA
>JBMNOF010000076.1:0-9391 GCA_050942925.1 Candidatus Spyradocola sp. | reverse complement strand
AGTTTTCTGCGTCAAAATTAAATTCACTCTTGACAATGCTGGAATTGAAGGGAATAATAGACCAGTCGGCAGGTCGCACCTACGCGACAAAATCTTGATTTGCAACGGAGTTTACGGGGGTAGAATATGGCAGCAGCCAGCAGCAAATATAAGTTGGTCATCGTGGAGTCCCCTGCGAAGGCCAAGACCATCGGCAAGTTCCTGGGCAGAGGCTACAAGGTGGAAGCCTGCAACGGCCACGTCCGGGATTTGCCCAAGAGCCAGATTGGGGTGGATGTGGAGCACAATTTTGAGCCCCGCTACATCACCATTCGCGGCCGCGGCGAGATCTTGGACAAAATCCGCAAGGAGGCGCGCGGCGCGTCCAAAGTGATTCTGGCCACCGACCCGGACCGCGAGGGCGAAGCCATTTCCTGGCACCTGGCAAACATCCTGAAGATCGACCCGAAGTCCGACTGCCGCGTGGAGTTTAACGAGATCACGGCCCAGGCTGTCAAGGCCGCGATGAAGAAACCGCGGCCCATCAATTTGCAGCTCGTGGATGCGCAGCAGGCGCGCCGCGTGCTCGACCGCCTGGTCGGGTACAAGATCAGCCCGCTGCTTTGGGCGAAGGTCCGCAAGGGCTTGTCCGCCGGGCGCGTGCAGTCCGTCGCCACGCGCATGATCGTCGATCGCGAGGCGGAAATCGACGCCTTTGTGCCCCAGGAATACTGGACCATCACCGCAAAGTTCAGCGACGGCAACCAGAAATTCCTGGCCAAGTACGTGGGCAAGGGCGACGAAAAGACCGAGATCACTTCCGAGGCGCAGGCCAACGAAGTGCGCAACTTCCTTCTCGGCCAGACGTACGCGGTCACAAACGTCAAGAGCGGGGAGCGGCGCAAGAATCCGCCGCCGCCCTTTACCACTTCCAACCTCCAGCAGGAGGCCGTGCGCAAGCTCTCCTTCACCACGAAGAAGACCATGCAGATCGCGCAGATGCTCTACGAGGGCGTCGACATCGAGGGCGAGGGCAGCGTCGGTCTGATCTCCTACATCCGCACGGACTCTACGCGGCTCTCGGACGAGGCGCTCTCGGCCGCGCGCGAGTACATCGCCGACCACTACAGCCCGGAGTACCTGCCTGAAACGCCCAACGTCTTTAAGGGGCGCAAGAACGCGCAGGATGCGCACGAAGCCATTCGGCCCACCCACGCCCTCTATTCCCCGGAAAAGGTCAAGTCTTCGCTCACGCGCGACCAGTACCGGCTGTATAAGCTCATCTACGATCGCTATTTAGCCTCCCAAATGACGCCCGCCGTCTATGAGACGCTGACCGTTGAGCTCGCCGGCGGCGGCGCGCAGTTCCGCTTTGGCGGCATGAAGAAAAAGTTCGCGGGCTTTACCGTGCTCTACGAGGAGGGGCAGGACGAGCCGACCGAGAAGGAGACGGCGCTGCCCAAGGTCGCCGTGGGTGATGCCGTCACCATGGCAGACCTGACGCCGGAGCAGCACTTCACCCAGCCGCCCCCCCGGTACACCGAAGCATCGCTCGTGCGGGCGATGGAAGAAAAGGGAATCGGCCGTCCTTCCACATACGCCCCGACCATCACCACGATCCTGGCGCGCGGCTACGTCACCCGCGAAAATAAGGCGCTGGTTCCCACGGAGCTGGGCGTGCTCGTCACCGAAATGATGACGGAGAACTTCAAGTCCATTGTGGACATGCAGTTTACCGCCGACATGGAGGAGGAGTTGGACACGGTCGAAGAGGACGGCAAGGACTGGCACGAGGTCATCCAAAAGTTCTACGGGCCCTTCTCCGAGCAGCTGGAAGCGGCGGAGAAGAACATCGAGAAGGTGGAGGTCAAGGACGAGGTCTCCGACGTGCGCTGCGACAAGTGCGGCGCCATGATGGTCTACAAGATGGGGCGCTTTGGCAAGTTCTTGGCTTGCCCGAACTTCCCCGCCTGCCGCAACACCATGCCCATCGTCCACACGATCGACGCGCACTGCCCCAAGTGCGGCGGCGCCATCCTCGTGCGCAACACCAAGCGCGGGCGCGTGTTCTACGGCTGCGAGCACTATCCGGAGTGCGATTTCACCTCCTGGGATATGCCCGTGGACGACCGCTGTCCGCTCTGCGGAAGCCCGATGGTGCTCAAGCGCGACCGCAAGAAGGACATCTCCTGGCATGTGTGCACCAACGAGAGCTGTAAGCATCGCGTGGAGGTGGAATCCCCCGCGCAAGATGAAGCCGAGTAACAAAAAAAGGGGGCGTGACGAAGGGTCACCCCCCTTTTCCTTGAGAGGGCCTGCCCGATCCGGAACAGGCAGGCTGGAAGGAGGAAAAGGATCGATGAACGTCAATGTCATAGGCGCGGGCCTTGCGGGCAGCGAAGCCGCATGGCAGCTCCTGAAGCGAGGCTGCGCCGTCACGCTCTACGAGATGAAGCCGGTCAAGTACACGCCGGCACACCACATGCCCGGCTTTGCAGAGCTGGTTTGCTCCAACTCCCTGCGCTCGGACCGGCTGGAGAACGCGGTCGGCCTGCTCAAGGAGGAGATGCGCCGCGTCGGCTCCCTCATCATGGAGAGCGCGGAGGCCGCGCGCGTGCCCGCAGGCGGCGCCATGGCTGTGGACCGGGAAGCGTTCAGCGGGGGCGTCACAGAGGCCTTGCGCAACCATCCCCTGTGCACGGTCGTGTCCGAGGAGGTGACCGCCTTGCCCGACGGTCCCACGATCATCGCAACGGGCCCGCTCACGAGCGACGCCTTTGCCCGGGAGATCGTCGCCCTCACCGGACAGGAGGGGCTTTCCTTCTACGACGCGGCCGCGCCCATCGTCACGCTGGAATCCGTGGACATGGACAAGGCCTTTCGCGCCTCGCGCTACGGTCGGGGCGAGGACGACTACATTAACTGCCCCATGACCGAGGAGGAGTACAACGCCTTTTACGAGGCCCTCCTTTCTGCCGAAACCGCGCCCGTGCATGGCTTTGAGCAGGACAAGGTGTTCGAGGGCTGCATGCCGGTGGAGGTCATGGCGGCGCGCGGGCGGCAAACGCTCGCCTTTGGCCCGCTCAAGCCCGTCGGCCTTTGCGACCCCCGCACCGGCAAGATGCCGTATGCGGTCCTGCAGCTTCGGCAGGACGATGCCGCAGGCACGCTCTACAACCTTGTGGGCTTTCAGACGCGGCTCAAATTCCCGGAACAGCGGCGCGTCTTTGGCATGATCCCCGCCCTGGCGCACGCGGAGTATGCGCGGTACGGCGTCATGCACCGCAACACCTTTTTGAACTCTCCGCAGCTGCTCGACGACCACTTCCGCTTCCGGGAAGGGCTGTACTTCGCAGGGCAGATGACGGGCGTGGAAGGATACATCGAGTCCGCGGCCTCGGGGCTTGTGGCGGGGATCTCGCTCTATCAAGACCTTGCCGGAAAGCCGCGCACGGACTGGACGGACGAAACGGTGCTGGGCGCGATGGGGCGCTATGTCTCCACCGCAAACCGGAACTTCCAGCCCATGAACGCGACGTTTGGACTGCTGGCGCCCCTGACAGGAAAGAAGATCCGCGTCAAGAAGGAGCGCTATGCCGCCATCGCCGAGCGCTCCCTGCAGCGAATCGCCCAAATCGTGAACGAACTGTAAAGCTTGCGCGTGGACGCCCGGTTTGAAGGAACATTCCCCTTCCCCGGGCGTTAAAAATATGATAGGCTGTTGGAAGAAAACGCTTACGGAGGATGAAATAGAAATGGAAGAAAATCGCAGT
Organism: Candidatus Spyradocola sp.; assembly: GCA_050942925.1. GTDB lineage: Bacteria > Bacillota > Clostridia > Christensenellales > UBA1750 > Spyradocola. Next base: position 5,639 of record JBMNOF010000076.1, on the reverse strand, counting down.
CCGTTCCGCGGCACGACCATCGTCGCGGTGCAAAAGGACGGAAAAACGGCCGTGGCTGGCGATGGCCAGGTGACCATGGGCGAAACGACGATCATGAAGCACGGCGCCAAGAAGGTGCGCCGGATTTACGAGGGAAAGGTTGTTGTGGGCTTTGCGGGGTCCGTTGCGGACGCCTTTGCGCTCAGCGAGAAGTTTGAGGCTTGCCTGGAGCAGTTTGCGGGGAACCTTCCGCGCGCCGCCGTGGAGCTTGCCCAGAATTGGCGGATGGACAAGGGCATGCGCCAGCTGCAGGCTATGCTGCTGGCGGCGGACCCGGAAAACCTCTTGCTCATTTCGGGGACGGGCGAGGTCATCGCGCCGGACGACGGTGTGCTGGCGATCGGGTCCGGCGGAAACTATGCGCTTTCTGCGGCCCGCGCGCTCGTGCGCAACACGGATCTGGAGCCCAAGGAGATCGTTCGCAAGGCCTTGGAGATCGCTTCAGAAATCTGTGTGTACACCAACGACCACATCACGGTTGAGGAGGTGTGAGCGGAATGAATACCATGACGCCAAGACAGATCGTTGCGGAACTGGACAAGTACATCATCGGTCAGGACGAGGCCAAGCGCGCCGTCGCCATTGCGCTGCGCAACCGCTACCGCCGCTCGCGCCTGGACGCGGAAATCCGCGAGGACATCACCCCGAAGAACATCCTGATGGTCGGCCCCACGGGCGTGGGCAAGACCGAGATCGCCCGCCGTCTGGCCAAGCTCGTGGACGCGCCCTTGGTCAAGGTCGAGGCCACCAAGTTCACGGAGGTCGGCTATGTCGGCCGCGACGTGGACTCCATGGTGCGCGACCTTGTGGAGACCTCCCTTCGGCTGGTGAAGGAGCGGATGGGCAAGGACGTGGAGGCGGTCGCCGAGCAAAACGCGCAGGAGCGCATCCTTGACGCGCTGGTCGCCAAGGAGAAGGGCGAAAAGAAGGCGGACCGCAACCCGATCGAGGCGCTTCTTGGACCGGTGCGCAAGCCCGACGAGCCGCCCGAAGAACGAGAAAACCGCCGGCAGCGCCGCGAACGCCTTCAGATGGACCTGCTCTGCGGCGCGCTGGAGGGGGAGATCATCGAGATTGAGGTGGAGGACAACTCCGGCGGCGAGACGCTGCCCGGCACCGACGTCTCCCTGAACGACATGCTCGGCGGGCTCATGCCCAAGAAGAAAAAGATCCGCAAGGTCTCCGTCATCGAGGCGCGCAAGATCCTCAAGCAGGAGGAGATCGGCAAGCTCATCGACATTGACAAGGCCATCAGCGAAGCGATCTACAAGGCGGAGGAGGACGGTATCCTCTTCATCGACGAGATCGACAAGGTCGCCGGCCGTTCCCAGTCCGGAAGCCCGGATGTGTCCCGCGAGGGCGTGCAGCGCGACATCCTCCCCATCGTGGAGGGCTGCACCGTCAACACCAAGTACGGCCCGGTCAAGACCGACCACATGCTCTTCATCGCGGCCGGCGCCTTCCATGTCTCCAAGGTCACGGACCTCATTCCGGAGCTGCAGGGACGGTTCCCCGTGCAGGTGAACCTGAAGCCCCTGACGGAGGAAGACTTCCGCAAGATCCTCACCCAGCCGGAAAACGCGCTCATCAAGCAGTACCAGGCGCTCCTCAGCGTGGACGACGTGGAGCTTCAATTCACCGAGGATGCCCTGCAGGAGATGGCGCACATCGCCGTGGAGATGAACGACAGCCGCGAGAACATCGGTGCGCGCCGCCTGCACACGCTCATCGAGGAACTGCTGGACGAGGTCTCCTTCTCCGCCGGGGAGAACGGTCCCGAGACCGTCACCATCGACGGCGTCTATGTGCGCGAGCACCTCTGCGCCGCCATGCAGCAATTTGACGTGGCGAAGCACATCATTTAGGTTTTTGACGAAACGGGAAAGGCGCCGGGATCGCAATCCGGTTCTCCTTCCCGTAGAGCCCTCCCCCGCCAACGCGCTGTAGACCGGCGCGTTGGCGGGGGAGGGCTTGTGTCGTATCGGCGTTGCCAAAAGCGGGGTTTGGGGCAAAAAAGATGGGCGGGCCCCTCGCACCGCAGTGCGCGCTTGTGGTATACTGGAACCGTCCGGCGCTTGGAAAAGCGCGCCGGGAGAAAGGGGAGAGACCATGCTGAAAATCGGCTGCCATCTGTCCAGCGCAAAGGGATACCTGGCCATGGGGAAGGAGGCCGTACACATCGGCGCCAACACGTTCCAATTTTTCACGCGAAACCCGCGCGGCGGCAGGGCCAAGCCCCTGGATGAAGCGGATGTCGCGGCTTTTCGCGCCTTTGCGCAGGAGTGGGACCTGCTCCCGATCCTCGCCCACGCGCCGTACACGCTCAATGCCTGCGCGGCGGACGAGGGTCTGCGCACCTTTGCCCGCGAGACCATGGCGGACGATCTCGCCCGGCTGGAGCACATCCCCGGCAGCTTCTACAACTTCCATCCCGGCAGTCACGTGCGCCAGGGCGTGGAGGTGGGTGTTGCGCGCATCACCGAGCAGCTGAACGACATCCTCTGGCCCGAGCAGTCCACCACCGTGCTCCTGGAGACCATGGCAGGCAAGGGCTCGGAGGTCGGCAGGAGCTTTGAAGAGCTGCGTGCCATCCTCGACCGGGTTCGCCTGCCGGAAAAGCTCGGCGTCTGCCTGGACACCTGCCACGTGCATGACGCAGGATACGACATTTGCGGCGATCTGGACGGCGTGCTGGAGGAGTTTGACCGCGTCGTGGGCCTCTCGCGCCTGCGGGCCATCCACCTCAACGACAGCAAAAATCCGCTGGGCAGTCACAAGGACCGGCACGAAAAACTCGGTCAGGGAACGATTGGACTCGAAGCGCTCTCGCGCGTGGTGAACCATCCGGCCCTGCGCGGCCTGCCCTTTTACCTGGAGACGCCCAACGACCTTGCCGGCTATGCGCGGGAGATCGCCTGCGTCAAGGAAATGGTCCACGCCCCGGAGTAAGAGAAGGGCAGAACAAAACCCATGACCCGAAACGCCCTCGCTCGCTGGGGGCATCCTGAACACAATGCGCCATGCGCGGCAAGGGGGAGCACAAATGGCAGAAAACGCGAAGAAAATCGGCTTGGTCGTGGAGGGCGGTGGCATGAAGTGCGCCTACAACGCCGCGATTCTGGATGCCTTTCTGGACGATGGGATCTCCTTCCCCTACTGCATCGGCGTCTCGGCGGGCGCGGGAAACCTGGCAAGCTACCTCGCGGGCCAGAAGGGGAGAAACCTGCGCTTTTTCACGGAGCACATTCACGACCCGCGCTACTTTGGCCTGCAGTCCTTGCTGCACACGGGGGACCTGTTTGGCCTGCAGTTCATCTATGGAGAGCTGACGCGGGCCGGGGGAAAGGACCCGCTCGATTTTGCAGCCATGCAGCGCAACGCCGCGCAGTACGAAGCGGTCGTGACCAACGCGCGCACGGGCAAACCGGCCTATTTTGGCCGGGAGCACATGCGCCAGGACGACTATCGCCTCATCATGGCCTCCAGCGCGCTGCCGGCGATCTGCCGGCCGGTGGAGCTGGAGGGAACGCCCTATTTTGACGGCGGCCTCTCCGACGCGATCCCCGTTCGCCGCGCGCTCGCGCAGGGCTGCGACCGGCTCGTGGTCATCCTGTCCAAGAACCGGGACTATGTGCGCAAACCCCAGGGTATGCGGCTTCTCTACACGCTCGCCTGCCGGCGCTATCCGCGCATTGTAGAGGCGATCCGCCAACGCCACACCGTCTACAACGCGAACCTGCAAGACGTTTTTGCCCTCGAGCGGGAGGGACGTGCCTTTGTCTTTGCGCCAAGCCAGCCGCTGCGCATCGGCACCCTGTCCATGGACGAGGCGGCCGAGCGCGAGCTCTACAACCTCGGCCTTGCGGACTTTGCTGCAAGAAAAGCCGAACTGCAGAAGTTCCTTGCAGAATGACAATTTGACGTTTTGAGCCGAAGGAAGAACGGAGATCCTTTGGCTTTTTTTGCAGGGGAAATTTCAAGAAAAAAACGCATACTGCAATGCATTTTGTGCATTCTTGCGGTACAGACTCTGCAAAAACACAGAAAAAATGAAAAAATAGAATTAAGTGAAAAAATACATCAAAGTATTGCTATAAGGGCGAACTGCCCGAGAGAAGTTTGGCTTTGCTCTATTTTAGAAATGGGAAAGGCAGTTAAGAGAAACAGATCGGCGTTTTTGAGAAAACATTTTCTCGCTTTTCGGGGGATTGACAGTCTGTCGGCACTGCATTACAATAGACGGAAATTTCAAGGCGAGAAGCCGGAAAGGAGAACGCATGAAAGAGCTGAATCTGATTGTTCGCTCGGAAAAGCTGGAAGAGATCAAGAAAATCTTGATCGACGAGTTTGGCTGCGGCGGCATGACGGTTTCCAACGTTCTGGGTTGCGGCGGGCAAAAGGGCTTTACCGAAGAATACGTCGGCACGCGGACGCATGTCAACCTGCTGCCGAAGCTGGATGTGCGCGTGGTGGTCAAAGACGAAGATGTCGAGGCCATCATCGACAAGCTCTGCGAGGCTGTCAGCACCGGTCACTATGGAGATGGCAAGATCTTCGTGCGCGAAGTGCTCGATGCCGTGCGCATCCGTACGCGCGAGCGCGGAGAGAAAGCAATTTAAGATTCTGTAAAGCGTATTGACAATCGGGCCTTGTCGTTTTAAGATAATTCCTAATTCAACGGAGCATACAAAGGCGTATGGCATTCCATCGTCCGGCGTATGCTCCGTTTTTTTCGGGAAGTTCGCTGCGGCGCGCAAGCGCCGGAGAAAACGGCGAAGCGCCCGGCCCACCCGTTCCCCCCCACGACAACCGAATCCGGCCGCTGGAAAGCGGCCACAAAAGAGAAAGCGTACAAAGGCGTACCGCAATCGTGGTCCGTCCTTGTGCGCTTTCTCTTTTGCCAAACCGCATCTCGTTTCCCGCTGGACGCGCAAGCGTCCGGACAGAACTGAAATGGAGGAGTCACACGATGAAAACATCCCGCATGCGTAGGTGGATTGCCATGGCGATCGCGGCGCTGATGCTCCTGGCCGCAACCGGCTGCTCAAGCACGCCGACTGCGACGGAAGCGCCCGATAGCGCGGAGAGCACCGAGAGCGCGGCCCCGACGGCAGAGGCTGCCGGCGAGGATAGCGCGGACGCCGGCGAGGACGCTGGAAGCTACCGCGACGAACTGCACATCGCCATGAGCTCGGAACCGACCAACCTGGACGTCACGACCAACACCGCAACCGTTGCCACCCAGGTTGCTTACGGCACGATCTTTGAAGGATTGGTGACCATGGATTCCGCTTACGGAGCGGTTCCGGAGCTGTGTGAGAGCTGGGAGATCAGCGATGACTCCACGGAATACACCTGGCACCTGCGCCAGGGCGTGCTCTTCCACAACGGGGAAGAGATGACGGCAGAGGACGCCGCCGCCTCCCTGAACCGCTGGCTGGCTTCGGCAGGCAACGCGCAGAGCATGATCGGCGACGCCACCTTTGAAGCGGCGGATACCTACACCGTGACCTTGAAGATGGAAAACCCCTGCGCCTACGTCAACGAGCTGATGGCGGGCCTCGGGCAGCGCGCGGTCATCATGCCCAAGAGTGTGCTGG
>JBMNOF010000074.1:0-9454 GCA_050942925.1 Candidatus Spyradocola sp. | reverse complement strand
CATCGAAAACCACTTCTTCGCCTTCTACGATTACCCGGAGCTGATGACGCGCATCAACGAGGACCTGTGCGCCTACTACGAAAAGGTGCTCGCCATCGTCAACGAGGAAACGGAGCCCGTCTTCATGACCTTTGCCGAGGACATGAGCTACAACCACGGGCCGATGTGCTCCTACGCGCAGTACGCGCGCTTTCTGCTCCCCTACTACCGCCGGCTGACGCCCCTGGTGCGCGCGGGCGGCGCGCATCCCTTCATCGACACGGACGGCAACGTCGAGCCGCTCATCCCCTGGTTCCTGGGAGGGGGCATCGAGGGGATTCTCCCCTTGGAGCGCATGGCGGGCGTGGACGTGTGCCGGATCAAGGAGGCGTACCCGCAGCTGCTGATGCTGGGCGGGTTCGACAAGACCGTCATGCACAAGGGCGAGGCGGCGATGCGCGCGGAGTTCGAGCGCATCGCCCCGGCCATCCGCGCGGGCGGCTACATCCCCGCCGTGGACCACCAGACGCCCCCGGACGTCACGGTGGAGAACTACCGCATCTTCGTGCGCCTGCTGCGGGAGGCCTGCACCCGCGCCGTGCGCCCGGCGCCGGCCGATTGACCGCCCGCGCCCTCCTTTTTCCCAAAGGACAGCGAAAGACGCCCCTTCCCGGGGCGTCTTTCGCTGTATTTTCTTCTTCCGGAGGCTCGTTTTGCAGAGAAACGCGGAGCCGCTCCCCGCCACTTTTGGGGAACGGCTCCGCCGTTTTTTTTTACTTCGCTTTTTCGTCCGTTTCGCCGCCGGGGGTCTTTTTCCGCAGGGCGGCCATCTCCTTGCGCATGTTGGTCATTTCCTTGCGCATGGCGGAGACCTCGTCCTTGCTCTTGAGCAGCTCGTCCGCCAGGTTCAGCGCGGTCAGCGCCATGAGCCGCTCCTCGGACAGCGGCGCAGAAAAGGAGATCTCCGACATGCGGCGGTCCACATATGCGGCGACGCGCAGCATGTAGTCGGACGGCTCCTCGCCCAGAAGCGTGTACTCGCGCCCGTGCACGGTGACCACGGCCCGGTTCTTCTTCATGGCTCTCCCTCCCTGCGTGGGTTTTTTCTGTCCCTATTATACCCGCTTTGGCTCAGGAACGCAACCGCGCGCCGAAATTTGCCGAAACGTCGGCCACGATCTTGTCGCAGACGCGGACGATCTCCTCTTCCTCCAGGGTGTGGTCGGCCGCGCGCAGCACGACCTTGAGCGCGACGGACTTCTCCCCCGCGGCGATCGGCTGGCCGCGGTAGATGTCAAAGAGCTGCACGTCCTCACAGAGGGCGCCGGCCGCGCGGCCCGCGCAGCGCATGACGTCGCCCACGGGCGTCTCCTCGCTCATGACGAAGGCGAAGTCGCGCTGCACCGCCGGGAAGCGGGGCATCTCGCGCACGCCGGAGACGTAGGTCTGCACCTTTTCCAGCGCGGTGAGGTCCAGCTCCGCGACGTAGGCGCGGACCTTGCTGTCGAAGGCCTCCATCGTGTCGGGATGGACCTCGCCCAGCGTGCCCAGGACCTCCTGCCCGCACGAAACGACCGCGCCGCGGCCGGGGTGCAGCCACGGGGCCGCCGCGCCCGCGCGCTTCCAGGCAAGGTCCTTCACGCCAAAGGCCGTCAGCACCGCCTCGACCATGCCCTTGAGCGCGTAAAAGTCCGCGTCCTCGCCGTACAGGCCGATGCACAGGCTCGGGCGCTCCTCGGGCAGCTCCGTCAGCGGCAGGCTCTTGGGCAGGAAGCGCTTGCTGATCTCAAAGAAGGCCGCGCCCGCGTTGCCGCGGTTGTAGTTGGTCGCAAGGACGTTGAGCATGGAGGGCACGAGCGTCGTGCGCATGAGGGAGTTCTCCTCGCCCAAGGGGTTCTGGAGCTTGGCCGCCAGGCGCAGGGGGGAGTCCTCCGGCAGGCGCAGGGCGTCCAGCCACTTCGGCCCGATAAAGGAGAAGGTCGCCGCCTCGTAGGCGCCCATGCCGCACAGGAGCCGGCGCAGCAGCGCGTCGCGCTTCTGGTGCTCGGAGTTGCTGCCGGCCTCGGACCCGCGCATCTTGGTGGAGGGGATGTGGTCATAGCCGTAGATGCGCAGCACTTCCTCGGCGATGTCCGCGCCGCGGACGATGTCCTGCCGCCAGACGGGGCTCTTGCAGACGAGCTCGTCGCCCTCGATCCGCGTCTCGATCCCCAGGCTCGTCAGGATCTCCTGCATCTTGTCCATGGGCACCTCGACGCCCATGAGCGTGTAGAGGTAGGCGGCCTTGGCGCGCACCTCGGGCACTTCCTTGGGCGCGGGGTAAATATCGATCATGCCGGGCACGATCTCGCCCGCGCCGAGTTCCTGGATCAGGTGCAGCGCGCGCTCGAGGGCCTTTTTGCACAGGCGCTCGTTGACGCCGCGCTCAAAGCGGCCCTGGGCCTCGGTGTGCAGGCCGAGGGAACGCCCGGCCTGGCGCGTGCAGGCGGAGTCGAAGCACGCGGACTCAAAGAGCACGAGCTTCGTGTTCTCCGTGATCTCGCTCTCCTGCCCGCCCATGATGCCCGCAAGGCCCGTGGCGCCCTCGGCGTCGGCGATGACGAGCATGTTCTCCGTAAGCTCCCGGTCCTTGCCGTCCAGGGTCTGGAGGGTTTCGTCCTTCTTCGCGCGGCGCACGCGGATCTTGCGGCCGCGGACCTGGTCCAGGTCAAAGGCGTGCATGGGCTGGCCGTACTCGAGCATGACGAAGTTGGTGATGTCCACGACGTTGTTGATGGGGCGGACGCCGGCCTTGTGCAGCGCCTGGCGCATCCACAGGGGCGAGGGCGCGATGTGGATGTTGCGGATCGCGGCGGCGCAGTAGCGGCGGCAGAGGTCCGGCGCCTCGACGGCGATGTCCACCAGGTCCTCGACGCGGCCCTCGCCCGCGGGCGCATAGGCGGTGTCGGGCTCTGCGACGGTGCCGCCGGTCACGACCGCGGCCTCGTGCGCCAGGCCCAGCATGGACAGGCAGTCCGGGCGGTTGGCCAGGATCTCAAAGTCGAGCACGGCGTCGTCCAGGCCCAGCACCGGCCGGATGTCCTGGCCGGGGACCAGGCCCTCGTCTGTCAGGATCAGCAGGCCGTGGTCCGTGTTGGAGGGATAGACGTCCGCGGGCACGCCCAGCTCCTCGCCGGAGCACATCATGCCGTTGGACTCCTCGCCGCGGAGCTTGCCGCGCTTGATGTGCACGCCGCCCGGCAGGTGGGAGTCGTGCAGGGCCACGGGCACAAAGTCCCCGGCGGACATGTTGTTTGCGCCGGTGACGATCTGGATCGGCTCGGCGGTGCCGACGTCCACCTGGCAGATGTGCAGGTGGTCGGAGTTTGCGTGCGGCGCGACGGAGAGGATCTTGCCCACCACGACGTTGACGACCTCGCGCGAGAGGTCCTCCACGCCCTCGACGGCGTTGCCGTTCATGATCATGCGGCGGGCGAACTCCTCGGGCGCCATGTCCAGTTTTCCATATTGTTTCAGCCAAGAAAGCGGTGCGAGCATTTCCTTAGACCCTCCCTTTTCCAAACTGCGAAAGGAACCTGAGATCGTTCTCAAACAGCAGGTGCATGTCCGGCACGTTGTACTTGAGGTTCGTCACTCTCTCAATGCCGATGCCGAAGGCAAAGCCCGTGTACTTCTCCGGGTCGATGCCGCACATCTCCAGCACGTGGGGATTGACCATGCCCGCGCCGAGGATCTCGATCCAGCCGGTGCCCTTGCAGATGCGGCAGCCCGCGCCCTTGCAGGCGGCGCAGGTGACGTCCACCTCGGCCGACGGCTCCGTGAACGGGAAGAAGGAGGGGCGGAAGCGCGTCTTGATGCCCTCGCCGTACAGGGCCTGGGCAAAGGCGTCCAGCGTGCCCTTGAGGTCGCCCATGGTCACGCCCTCGTCGATGACCAGTCCCTCGCACTGGGAGAAGACCGGGCTGTGGGTGGCGTCCAGCTCGTCCACGCGGTAGACGCGGCCCGGGCAGATGATGCGGATCGGCGGCTTCTGCGAGAGCATGGTGCGCGCCTGCACGGGCGAGGTGTGCGTGCGCAGGAGGATGTTCTCATTGAAGTAGAAGGTGTCCTGCGCGTCGCGGGCGGGGTGGTTCTTGGGCAGGTTCAGCAGCTCAAAATTGAAGTGATCCAGCTCCACCTCCGGCCCCTCGACAACGGAAAAGCCCATGCCCGTAAAGATCGAGATGATCTTCTCCAGCGTCGAGGACAGCGGGTGCACGTTGCCCACCTTGGGCGCCTTGCCCGGGATGGAGATGTCCAGCTTCTCCTGCTCCAGGCGCGCCTGCTTCTCGGCCTCCTGCAGCTCCTTTTCCTTGGCGTCCAGCGCCGCCTCGATCTCCTGGCGCAGGGCGTTGACCTGCTGGCCCACGACCGGCCGCTCCTCCGGGCTGAGCTTGCCCATGCCCTTGAGCAGCGCGGTCAGCTCGCCCTTGCGGCCCAGAACCGCGACGCGGATCTGCTCCACCTGCGCGCTGTCCCCGGCCTGCGCGAGCTGCTCCTGCACGCTGCGCCGGATCTCCTCCAGTTTCTCCTGCATGATGGTTCCTCCCTCTCGTTTTTCGGCTTCCACGGGTACAATAAAAGGCCCCTGCCTCCCCATTGGGACGCAGGAGCCGTTTCCTCCGACGTGGTACCACCCAAATTCACCGCGATCCCGACTCCTTGCGGGCGCGCGGCCTCTTTTGCGCTGTAGCGGGCGCACCCGAGCCGGCTCCGAGGCGAACTTCGGCGCGCCCTTCCCTCCCCGCCCGCTTCCAGCCGATGGCGGACGTTCTCTTGTGGGATTTCCAAAGGGGCGCTTACTGCAATCTCATCCCAGCCAACTGTTCCCGTTATACCACATGTGCCGGGAATTGTCAAGTTTTTTGCCCGCTCCCCCTTGACACGCGGGGAGATTCTGTTATCCTAAAGCCAAGGAATCCCGTTTTTCGAAAGGAGTGTGTCGCCATGAATTTCATCTCGCTTTTCCTGCACGGCTTCAACCTCCTCCTCCTGCTCGGGGGGCTTGCCGTGGGCGTTCTGGCCGTCGTTGCGCTTACCCTGGCCATTCGCAAGCTGCGCAAGGCCTAACCCTGCGCGCCCCGGGGGGAGGCAGGAGGGGGAGCCCCCCCTCCCGCACCCTCCTCCCTGCCGCCGCCCGCTGCGCCTGCCAGAAAAGGGACGGGCGTTTTGCCCGCCCCGGGGCCCGGCGCGCTTTCCCTGCTGCCGGCCGGTTTCGCGGCTCTCCGAGCGCAAAAAAGGGCTCCTTTGGAAGGAGTCCTTTTTTTGTTTGCGGCCTCAGCCCTGGCGCGTGTAGGTTTCCCAGTAGAGCTCGCCCGTGTCCGAATCCGTCTTTTCCCAGACGAACTCGTTGTCGCCGTAGAAGGTGACGGTGCCGGTATCGGTGATGTCCTCGGAATAGAGGATGGTCAGCGTGTCCCCCTCGTAGGTGTAGGTGACCTCCAGCGGGAAGTTGTAGGCCGTGACGACCGCCTGGCCGTCCTTGCCCAGCTGCATGGTGATGGACTGCGTGTCGTCCACCCAGGTGCCGATGATCAGCGACTGCGCGCCGCAGCCGGTCGTCAGCAGAAGGAGCGCCATCGCGAGTCCCAGCGCGAGCGCCGCCTTGGCTTTCTTCATGGTCGGGTTCCTCCTTGTGCTGCGCCGCGCGGGCGCAGGAATTCCCTGTTATCGTACCACAAAACCCACGCGGGGTCAATTCCGCGCTTTTTTTCCGTTTGCCCTTAACAAACGCGCGTCTTTGCGCTATGATGGGAAGAGACGCGAAAGGCGTTCCCCCAAGGAGGTTTCACCATGTACGACTACAACATGCTCACCCCCGGGCCGACCAAGGTCCGCAAGAACGTGCTCGAGGCCCGCGCCATCCAGGCCGGGAACTCGGACCTGGACCCGGAGTTCTACGACTTTTACAAGAAGACCTGCGCCAAGTACTCGCGGTTTCTCCACACCGCCAGCCCGTCCTTCCTGCTCAGCGGCGAGGGCATTCTCGGGCTGGAGGCGGCCTGTGCGTCCCTGACCGAGCCGGGCGACCGCGTGCTGGTGCTGGACAACGGCATTTTCGGCAAGGGCTTTGCGGACTTTGTGCGCCTCTATGGCGGCGAGCCGGTGCTGCTGACGACCGATCCCCACGCCCCGATCCCGGCCGACGCGCTGCGCGCCTTCCTCAAGAAGGACGCGAACTTCCGCTATGCGACGCTCGTCCACTGCGACACGCCCTCCGGCGTGCTCAACGACATCCACACGCTCTGCCCCATCCTCAAGGAGTACGGCATCCTCACCGTTGTGGACTCGGTGTCCGGCATGTTCGGCAACCCGGTGGACGTGCGCCGCGCCAAGATCGACGTGCTGCTGGGCGGCTCGCAGAAGGCGCTCTCCTGCCCGACGGGCCTGACCATGGTCACCGTCTCCCAGGACGCCTTCCGCCGCATGGAGGAGCGGAAAACGCCCATCGCTTCCTTCTACGCGAACCTGCTCGCCCTGCGCACCTACTACGAGGACCAGTGGTTCCCCTACACCATGCCCGCCTGCGACATCCACGGCTTTGCCCGCGCGCTGGACAACGTGCTGGAGGACCCGGACATCTTTGCGCGCCACGCGCGCGTCGCGACGGCGGTTCGCGAGGCGCTGGTGGCGGGAGGCCTTTCCCTGTACCTCAAGAGCGGCTTTTCCAACACCGTCACGGTCTTCCGCGTGCCGCAGGGGCTCACGGACACGGACATTCTCTCCGCGCTGCTGCACGACCACAAGATCCTGCTCGCCGGCGCGTTTGACACCCTGGCCCACAAGGTGATTCGCATCGGCCACATGGGCGAAGCCGCCAACGACGCGGACATGCTCGCCGCGCTCACCGCGCTTTCCGAGGTCCTGCCGCGGCTCGGCTTCCCGCTCAAGGGCGACATGGTGCGCGCCTACAACTACAGCGCGGCGCGCTGACGCGCGGGCGGCGCTCTTCGCGAGCGTTCCCTGGGAGCGCCGCGCCGATCCCGCTCCCGCCGCGCGCCGGGGGAGCGGGGGCCGGGGCGCGCGCCGCAGCTACTTTCTGTCGAGGCACGCGCCCCGGCCCCCCGTTCCCCAACGCAAGAGGGAGGAAGGCTTTGCCTTCCTCCCTCTTGCGTTGGGGAACCCTCACGCCCGTCCGGCGCGATAGATGTCGTAGATCATGATCCCCGCCGCAACGGCTGCGTTCAGGGACTCCGCGCCGCCCGCCATGGGCAGGCGGTAGCGGTGCGTGGCGCAGGCGGCGACCGCCGGGGAGATGCCGCGGCCCTCGCTGCCGATGACAAGGATCGGGTCCGCGGGCAGGCCCTTGCGGTCGAAGAAGTCCTCGCCGTCCAGCGCGGAGATCAGCAGGGCGCGACCCGCCTGCCTCTGCGCCGCGAGCCAGCCCGCCAGGTCGCCCGTGCGCTCGATGGGCACTCGGAATAGGCTGCCCATCGTGGCGCGGATGGACTTGGGCGCGTACGGGTCGGCGCAGCCCGCCCCGAGCACCACGCCCCCGAATCCCGCCGCGTCCGCGGTGCGCACGATGGCGCCCAGGTTCCCGGGGTCCTGCACGCCGTCCAACGCCACCAGCGGTCCCGCCCGGAGCGCCATGCGCGGAATCCGCGCCGACAGGACCACGTCCTGCGGGGTCTTGGCCGCGCAGACCGCGTCCAGCACGCGGTCGCTCACGGCGTACACGGCGGCGCCCTTTGCGCGGCAGGCCGCGATCAGGTCCGCATGGCGCTCCTGCGCGCCCTCGCGCACAAAGAGCGTCTCGACCTCCAGCTCGCGCGCCGCCTCCTCGCAGAGCTTGCTCCCTTCCAGGCGCATGGAATCCGTCTCCCGGCGCGCCCTTGCATCCTCCAGGGCGCGCATGGCGCGCACGGCGGGGTTGGCCGTGCTGGTCAGGCGCGTCGCCTCCATCCCGCTCCCTCCTCTTCTCTCTGTATGCGATAAAGGGCCCGACGAATTTCGTCGGGCCCTGCTTTCCATCGCGCGTTAGGCGATCTTCGCCTTGGCCGCGTCCACGAGCTTGGCAAACGCCTGGGGATCGTTCACCGCCAGGTCCGCCAGGATCTTGCGGTTGACCTCGACGCCCGCCAGCTTCAGGCCGTTGATGAAGCGGCTGTAGGACAGACCGTAGGGACGAACCGCCGCGTTGATGCGCGCAATCCACAGCTTGCGGAAGTCGCGCTTGCGCAGACGGCGCCCAATGTAGGCGTAGCGCAGGGAGCGGGCGACCTGCTCGGTCGCGGCGCGGTACTGCTTGGACTTCGCCCCGAAGTAGCCCTTGGCAAGCTTGAAAACCTTCCTGCGGCGCTTCTTGGCGTTGACCGACATCTTAATTCTGGCCATTGTTTCCTGCCTCCTTTAGAATGAACCACATGAGGTTTTCTTACTTGTAGGGAATGAGCTGACGGATGGTCGCGCCCTCGGTGGTGGTGGCGTAACCGGTCTTGCGCAGGTTGCGCTTGCGCTTGGTGCTCTTCTTGGTGAGGATGTGACCCTTAAACGCCTTCTGGTGCTTGACCAGGCCGTTCTTCGTCACGGAAAAGCGCTTTGCCGCGCCCTTGTGCGTCTTCTGCTTGGGCATGGGGAAGTTCCTCCTCTCTTTCGGGGAAATTATTATGAACTATTTGTCCTGCTTGGGCGAGAGCATCATCGTCATGGTGCGGCCCTCGGTGGAGGGCTTGCGATCCTGAACGGCGTACTCCTTGACCCGGTTGTAGAACTCGTTCATCACCTGGAGACCGACGTCGGAGTGGGTGATCATGCGACCGCGGAATCGGATGGAGACCTTGACCTTGTCGCCGTTTTGAAGGAACTTGATGCAGTCGCGCATGCGGACCTGCATGTCGTGCTCTTCAATGGTGGGGGAAAGGCGGACCTCCTTGACAGAGATGACCTTCTGGTTCTTCCGCGCTTCCTTTTCGCGCTTGGACTGCTCAAAGCGATACTTGCCGTAGTCCATCAGCTTGCACACCGGCGGCTTGGCCGTTGGGGCGATCTTCACCAGGTCGAGCTCCTTTTCCTCGGCGATGTCCAGCGCCTGGCGCGCCGACATGATCCCGAGCTGCTCGCCTTCCGGGCCGATGAGGCGAATCTCCCTGTCGCGGATTTCTTCATTGATCATCATGTCCATATTGATTCCGATGCACCTCCGTATGCCGTCTTTCTTCCGCAAAATAAGCGGGTGGACAGATTCCACCCGCTTCCAATTTCTCTGTTTGCATGTGCTTGCATTGTGACCCGGCGACCTTGCCGCGCGGGTGAGAAGCGGGTGCTTCTGCTTCAACAGACAAGAGTATACCAGCTTTTTTCGTCTCTGTCAAGGGCATGCCAAAACTTAACGCGATCCCTGCGGGAGTGTTCCCTGCGGAGCCCCAGGGCTTTGCCCTGGGGCTCCGCAGGGAACGGGGGGCCGGGCCGCGACCCTCGACAGATCGTAGCTGCG
>JBMNOF010000073.1:0-9478 GCA_050942925.1 Candidatus Spyradocola sp. | reverse complement strand
ATGGATGAAGTAGCCGTGGCCGTAGTAGAAGCGGATGAGGCCGAACATCCGGGAGGAGGTGTGCAGGGCAATGGCGCGGACGCTCTGCTCGCGGCAGAGCACCTCCACGCGGTCGATGAGCATGCCGCCGATGCCGGACTTGGTGATCGAGCTGCGCACGCCGAACCGCGAAAGGTACGCCAGGTCTCCCATGACCTCCACGCGCACCGATCCCACCGCGACCCCGTCCACAAACCCGACGAGCACCGTCTTTTCCGCGATGTCGCGGCGGATGTCCTCCACCGTCTCCTGCAGGGCCTTGACGTGTCCGGTCATCCCCAGGTCGCGCTCGTACTTGTGAAAGGCGTCCTGCATGATCTCCAAAATCGCCGGCGCGTCGGCCGGCGTCGCCTCCTTGATGTCCACGACCACAGCGCATTCCCTCCTTCGCTTACAGGCGGCCCATCAGCAGCGCGAGCACCGCTTTCTGCGCGTGCAGGCGGTTCTCCGCCTCGTCAAAGACGACGGACTGCGGGCTGTCCATGACCTCGTCCGTCACCTCGCTGCCGCGGTGCGCGGGCAGGCAGTGCAGGAAGATCGCGTCGTCCTTGGCCATCTTCATGACCTTGGCGTTCACCTGGTAGTCCGCAAAATCGCGCGCGCGCTTCTCGGTCTCGGCCTCCATGCCCATGGACGCCCAGACGTCGGTGTAGACCGCGTCCGCGCCATGGAGCGCCTCGGCGATGTCCGTGGTGATGGTGACGCTCGAGCCGGCGGCCGCGGCGTTGGCCTTGGCCCAGGAGACGTACTTCTCCTGCGGGGCATAGGCGGCGGGCGTCGCGATGGCCACGTCCACGCCGAGCTTGGAGCAGATGATGAGCAGGCTGTTGGCCATGTTGTTGCCGTCGCCGACAAAGGCCAGCTTCTTGCCCGCCAGGGCGCCCTTGTGCTCGTAGAGCGTCAGCAGGTCCGCCAGGACCTGGCAGGGGTGGTAGTCGTCCGTCAGGCCGTTGATGACGGGGATCTGGCCGTACTTGGCCAGGCCCTCGACGTCGCTCTGCTTGAAGGTGCGGATCATGATGCCGTCGACAAAGCGGCTCAGGACGTTGGCCACGTCGTAGACGGACTCGCGCGTGCCCAGGCCGATCTCGCCGCCACTGATGTAGAGCGCGTGGCCGCCCAGCTGCTGGATGCCCGTCTCAAAGGAAACGCGCGTGCGCATGGAGGGCTTGGTGAAGATCAGGGCGACGTTCTTGCCCTTGAGGATATGGGTCTGGTCCAGGCCGAGCTTGCGCTGCAGCTTGAGCTTGCAGGCCAGGGACAGCACCTGGAGGATTTCATCCGGCGTGTAATCCTGCAGGGTGAGCAGGTGCTTCTGTGCGAACTGCGCCTTGGGCGCGTATTGCAAAAGGTCCATGGGAACTCTCCTTCCTTCACTTTCCGGCGAGCACGCCGTCCAGCGCCGCGCAGAGCGCGTCGCAGTCCGCCTCCCCGATGACGAGCGGCGGCAGGAGCCGCAGCACGTTGCCCGCCGCGGTGCCGGTGACAAAGCCCTTTTCCAGGAGCTTGGAAACGACCTCTCCCGCCGGAACGGCCTCGGAAAGGGCCACGCCCAGCAGCAGGCCCTCGCCGCGCACGTCCTGCACGGCGTCCGGATGGCGCTTGGCGATTTCGTTCAGCCCCGCCTTGAGGTGCGCACCCGTCTTCTTGGCCCGCGCAGGGATGTCCTCCTCCAGCATCGTCTGCACGACCGCCAGCGCGGCCGCGCACGCCAGGGGATTGCCGCCAAAGGTCGAGCCGTGGTCGCCCGGGTGGAAGGCCTTGGCGACCTCGTCCTTGGCCAGCACCGCGCCGATGGGCACGCCGCCGCCCAGGGCCTTGGCAAGGGACAGGATGTCCGGCTCGATCCCGTAGAGCTCGTGCGCAAACAGGGTTCCGCAGCGGCCCATGCCGGTCTGCACCTCGTCGATGATCAGCAGGGCGCCCGTCTCGTCGCAGAGCTTGCGCACGCCCTGGATGTAGTCCTTGCTGCCCACGATCACGCCACCCTCGGCCTGGATGACCTCGAGCATCACGGCCGCGGTGTGCGGGGTGAAGGCCGCGCGCAGGGCGTCCAAATCGCCAAAGGGCACGTTCTTGACGCACGACGGGAGCAGCGGCACATAGGGCTTCTGGTACTTCTTTTGCCCGGTCGCGGCGATGGTGGCCAGGGTCCTTCCGTGGAAGGAGTTGTTCGCCGAAAGGATCTCAAAGCGGTCCTCGCCCTTCTCGTAGAAGTACTTGATCGCCAGCTTCATGCAGCCCTCGTTGGCCTCCGCACCGCTGTTGCCGAAGAAGACCTTGTCCGCAAAGCTGTTCTCGACAAGGAGCTTGGCCAGCTTTGCCTGGGGCTCGATGTAGTACAGGTTGGAGGTGTGGCAGACCTTCTGCGCCTGCTCGACGATCGCCGCGGTGACGGCCGGGTGCGCGTACCCCAGAGCGTTGACCGCGATTCCGGCAAAAAAGTCCGTATAGGCACGGCCTTCCGTGTCGTAGAGCGTCACGCCCGATCCGTGGTCAAAGGCCACGGGCAGGCGCTTGCCGAAGGTGTTCATGTAGTATTGTTCGTCCAAGGCGCGGATCTGTTCCAGGTTCACGCTTTCGTCCCCCTTTCGTCATCGTCGTCGGCATGGACCATGGTGCCGATGCCCTTGTCGGTGAAGATCTCCAGGATGATGGGATGCGGAATGGTGCCGTTGAGGATGTGGACGCGGGAGACGCCCTGCTCAATGGCGCGCGTGCAGCCCTGCACCTTGGGGATCATGCCGCCGGTGATGACGCCTGCGGCGATGAGCTGGTCCACTTCGGACACGGAAACGGCGGAGATCAGGGAGGACGGGTCCTCCGGGTCCATGCGGATGCCGTCCACATCCGTCAGGAACACGAGCTTTTCCGCCTTGAGGGCCGAGGCGATCTCGCTGGCCACCGTGTCGGCGTTGATGTTATAGCTCTCCCCGTTCGCGTCCACGCCCACGGGCGCCACGACCGGGATGTACTCGTCGTGCGCGAGAAGATTCAGGAGCTTGACGTTGACCTTGACGATGTTGCCCACAAACCCCAGGTCCACGCCGTCCTTTGTCGGGGGCTTTTTGACGACCTCCAGCAGCCCGGCGTCCTTGCCGCACAGGCCGATGGCCTTGCCGCCCAGCCGGCCCAGGGCCGAGACGATGTTCTTGTTCAGCTTGCCGGCCAGCACCATCTGCACGACCTCCATGGTCGCCTTGTCCGTGATGCGCAGGCCGTTGTGGAACTTGGACTCCACGCCCATCTTCTTGAGGGCCGCGTTGATGTCCGGCCCGCCGCCGTGCACGAGGATGGGGTTGACGCCCACGTACTTGAGGAGCGTCACGTCCTGCAGGATCTTGGTCGTCAGCTCCTCATCCACCATGGCGTTGCCGCCGTACTTGATGACCACGGTCTTTCCCCAAAGGGTCTGGATGTAGGGCAGCGCCTCGATGAGGATGTTCGCCTTTTCCACCAGCATGTCGCTGTACACGGGGGTACCCGTCTTCTTCTCCATGTCTGCGTCCCTCCTTTACGGGCAAAGCGCCGCAACCGGCAGGCCCGTCGTCTCCGGCAGGCCGAAGAGCAGGTTCATGTTCTGCACCGCCTGGCCCGCCGCGCCCTTGAGCAGGTTGTCCAGCACCGAGCAGACCACGACGCGCCCCAGCCGCTCGTCCACGACAAAGCCGATGGCGCACCGGTTGGAGCCAGTCACGTACTTGACCTCCGGCAGCTTGCCCGCCGGCATCAGCGTCACAAACGGCTCGCCCGCGTAGGCCTTTTCATACGCCGCGCGGATCTCCGCCTCGCCCACGCCCTTGTTCAGGTTCAGATAGACCGTGGAAAGGATTCCCCGCTTGATCGGCACCAGGTGCGGCGTGAAGGACACCAGCACCGTCTCGCCCGCGGCCTTTGTCAGCTCCTGCTCGATCTCCGAGGTGTGGCGGTGCCGCGCCACGTTGTAGGCCTTGAGGCTCTCGTCTACCTCGCAGAAGTGCGAGCCCTGCGTGGGCTTGGCGCCCGCGCCCGTGACGCCGGACTTGGCGTCGATGATGATGTTCTGCGCCGAAACCAGCCCCGCCCGCAGCAGCGGCGCCGCCGCAAGGATCGAGCACGTCGTGTAGCATCCCGGGTTCCCGATCAGCCGCGCGCCGCGGATCTCCTCCCGGTGCAGCTCCGTAAGGCCGTAGACCGAGACGTCCAGGAGGTCCGGCCGCGCGTGCGTCACGCCGTACCACGCCTCGTACGTCTTGACATCGTCGTAGCGGAAGTCGCCCGACATGTCGATGACGCGCGTTCCCGCCTCGTACAGGCGCGGGATCACCTCGCCCGAGGCCCCGTGCGGCAGCGACGTGAACACCACGTCCGACTCCTTGGCGAACTTCTCCGGGTCCAGCGCCGCAAGCTCCTTCTGCACCGTCCCCATCAGCGACGGATACAGCGCGGAGATCTCCTCCCCCTCGTGCGACTGAGAGGATAAATATGCAATTTCAACCGCCGGATGCTGCGCAAGAAGCCGCACCAGCTCCACGCCGACATACCCGGTTGCCCCGACTATCGATGCCTTAATCATGGCCCAATCCCCTTCTCCGAAAAGATGATGTGCGTAATTATACGCGTTTTTGCATAAAAATGCAATAGGCTCTGGTTTTGCAAAACGTTAAAGAATTGTAAATTCCAGCGGGTACTTGCATTTTTTCGCAGAATGTGTACAATGAATGCTTGTGTAGGCGCGCTAGATCGCGCTTTTTGGCATTTTGTGCAAATCGGGGAAAGGATCGGGATTTTTGTCCATGAATAGAGCGGAACTGAAGGAGCGGGTCTGCCGCGCGCACCACGAGCTGGAGGAGCGCGGCCTGATGATCTACACCTGGGGGAACGTGAGCATGTTCGACCGCGAGAGCGGAGAGGTCGCCATCAAGCCCAGCGGCATCCCGTGCGAGACGCTCCGGCCGGAGGACATCGTGGTCGTGGATCTCTCGGGCAAGGTCGTGGAGGGGCACTACAAGCCCTCCTCCGACACGCCGACGCACCTTAGGCTCTACGGCGCCTTTGAAAAGATCGGCTGCATCGTGCACACGCACTCGCTCTTTGCCAGCGCGTGGGCGCAGGCGGGGCGGTCGCTTCCGTGCCTGGGCGCGACGCACGCGGACTGCTTCCTGGGGTCCGTGCCCTGCACGCGCGCGCTGTCCCTGCACGAGATCAACGGCGACTATGAGACGGAGATCGGGAACGTGATCGTGGAGACCTTCGAGACGAAGCGACGCGACCCGCTGCGCACGCCTGCCGTGCTGGTCAACTGCCACGGCCCCTTCACCTGGGGCGAGACGGAGGCAGACGCGGTCTACAACGCGGTCGTGCTCGAGCAGATCGCGCGCATGTCCCACATCACGATGCAGATCAACCCGCAGTGCCCGGGCGCCGGCCGCCCGCTGATGGAGCGGCACTACTTCCGCAAGCACGGAGAGGACGCCTACTACGGGCAGATCCCAGAGGAATCCTGAGCCGCTGCCGCGCGCTGTCCCTTGCGCTTTTGCAAGGAGCGGCGCGCTTTTTTTTGCGGCGAGCGACGCGAAACGCGGCCGACTTCCGCCGGAGAAAAACTGGCGCCCCGCAAGCCGCAGAAACCTGCGGTGCGCGGAGCGCCTTCTCTCTTCTCTTTTTCTTTTGTTTTGTCTAGTCTAGTCTGGTCTGGTTTGTGTCATTTGCGCAGAACAAACGAGGATTTCGTTTTTCCGTAAGGGGTTGGCGCTATCAGAACGGGTTGCCCGCGCCCTGCTCGCTCAGGCCGAAGAACTCGAGCGCGCGCTGGATGGTCAGATCCCAGAAGCGCCACTCGTGCTTGTAGCCGTCGAACTCCTCGAACTTGGCGTCGAAGCCGATCTGCGCGGCATGGGCCTTGAAGGTCTTGTAGGACTCGTAGAGGAAATCGTCCTTGCCGATGGCGAAGTAGAAGCGGGGCAGGTCCTTGGAGCCGGCGAGCTTGTCCACAAGGCCCCAGGTGTTTTCGTAGGAGGCCTGGAACTTCTCGAGGCCGCCGCGGTTCTCGATCATGCCGCGGGAGCGCGCGTCCATGTCCGCATTGTTGGTAAAGCCCATCTGGAAGGGGCAGCAGGACAGGACCGCCGCCGCCGCAAAGCGCTCCGGGTTGTTGAGGGCGTAGACCAGGGTGCCCGTGCCGCCCATGGACAGGCCGGCGATGAAGTTGTCCTCGCGCTTGTCAGAGGCCGGGAACCAGCCGTAGATCAAGGGCATGAGCTCCTTGAGGAAGTAGTCGTACATGTTGTAGCCGATGGAGAAGTGCTCCCAGTTGGCGTAGTTGGCGTTCAGGCCGCTGGGCATGACGACGATGAGGTCCTTTTCGCAGGCGTACAGCTCGATGTTGCTCTTGCGAATCCAGTCGCTGTGGTCGCCGAAGGTGCCGTGCAGCAGCCAGAGCACCTTGTACTTGCGGCCGCTGCCATAGAAGGCGGCGGGCTCCACGTCGCGGGGCTTATCGGGCAGGATGATGGAGATCTCGTGGTTGCTGTTGAGGTACTGGCTTTCAAAGTTGAACGTAAGAAGAGCCATGCAGTTTCGTCTCCTCCCATAAAAATCTTCGTCTCTATTCTAGCGCAGGCGCGGGCTGTGCGCAAGGCTCTGCCGTGCGGCAGAGGAAATCCGGCGCGCGGCCGAGGTCGAACTGCGCCGCCTCCCCGCGGGCCGCCAGGGCCAGCATGTCCACAAACTGGACGCGGGCGTTTTCATAGGTGGTCCAGTAAAACCGCCCAGACTCCGCGCAAAAGACGGAGGAGTAGATCGTGTAGTCCCAGGGCACGACGCCCGCCTCCAGCGCCAGGGGCTCGCCCGGCTCCCCGACCTCCACCGCGCCCAACGGGAACGATGCGCTCCCCAGCAGGTGGAACAGGCGCCCGACGCCCTCCGCCTCATTCGCTCCCAAGGGCGTGTGCGCGCGCAGGTGGCACAGCCGCACAAAGCGCGAGGGGGAGCTAAAGTCCCCCGGCAGGCCCTGCATGCCGCTGCCGGAAAAGCAGGAATCGATCTCGTCCCCGGACAGGCGCACCGCGCCGTAGTCCTGGGCGCGCAGGCCCGCGTAGTTGAGCAGGTTCGTCCGGTGCCAGGGGTAGGAGGGGCTGTTCGTCAGCACGCCGAGCGGGTTGCGGTAGACGTGCAGGCCGTCCTCGTCCGGCTCCAGGACGACGCTGGCCCCGGTCTTGTCGCTGAAGGCCCAGTGCAGGGGCGGGGTCGCGCCAAGGAGCGGGCGGTCGACCAGGGTCCATCCGCGCCGCAGGGCATCCACCATCTCCCGCACGTTCGAAAAGCTGGAGAGCACATGCGTCACCAGCGCCGGGGCCTGCAGGGGCTTTGTGCCCGGCCGAAGCTCGGGCGCATAGTGCGCGCACTCGCGGTAATAGAGCTGCGCGCCCATGAGTCCCGCGTCGTTGCCGCCCTCGTAGAAGAGCGGGCCCATGCCCGGCACCACGATCCCCATGCCCACGACCGCGTGGCGCGCCGTGCGCTCCGGGCCGTCCTCGCAGGGGCGGTACGCGGTGCCGGCGGGGGAAAAGGTGACGCGCGTCTCCCCGGCCAAGCGGTTGAAGTCCAGGTTCCGGCCAAAGAGGTGCCGGCCGTCCGCGGTCTGCCAGCTCAGCGCACTGCAGCCGCCAAAGAAGGGATGGATCATGTCGTTTCCTCCTTTCCGCGGGCGAAACGCGCGCCCGCTCGCGTTGTCTACGCCCTATCTTTCCCCGCGGGCGCGCTTTCTTGCGCATCCGGCTCGGCGCGGCGCGCGAGGAACTCCCAAAAGGCCTGCGCCGCGGGCGACGGCTCCGCCCGCGCAAGCCGCACGGCGGTGACGGTGGTGCGGATCGCGCCGCCCTCGATGCGGCGCACCGCAAAGTCCGCGCCGGAGAGGGCGCGCACGGCCGACTGCGGCAAGAGCCCGATCCCGAGCCCCCGCGCCGCGAGCGCGGCGATCGTGTCCGCCCCGTCGCCCTTGAGCAGGATCTGGGGAGAGAGCCCGCGCTCGGCAAACAGCCGCAGGGCGATGTGCTCCCATCGCCGGTACAACAGGAGCGGACGCCGGGCCAGCTCGGCCAGGCGCACGTCCTCCCCCTCCGGCAGGAGCTCCCGCCGTCCCGCCGCGACCAGCTCCTCCCGCAGGAGGGGCAGCGTCTCCAGGCCCTCGGCGGCAAAGGGCGTGCGCACCAGCGCCGCCTCGCTCAGGCCGTTGCGCAGGCCGTCCAGAAGGTGATAGGTGTTTTCCTCGCTCAGGGCAAAGCGGATCAGGGGCCTCTCCTCGTGAAAGGCGGCCAGCCACTCCGGAAGAAGCGACCCCGCCACGGAGCTGACCACCCCCAGCCGGAGCGTCCCCCCGCCCGAGTGCACGCGGCTCAGGATCTCCTCCTCCGCCCCGTCCCGCAGCGCGAGCATGGCCTTGGCCCGGTCGTAGAGCAGGCGGCCCTCCTCCGTCATGCGCACGGACCGCGCCCCGCGCACCAGCAGCGCGCAGCCCAGCTCCT
The DNA here is from genome assembly GCA_050942925.1 of Candidatus Spyradocola sp. Lineage (GTDB taxonomy): Bacteria > Bacillota > Clostridia > Christensenellales > UBA1750 > Spyradocola. The sequence goes on along the minus strand of JBMNOF010000073.1, from coordinate 935 downwards.
CCTCCAGCGCCTTGATCTGCGCCGTCACCGGCGGCTGCGAGAGGAAGAGCTTGCGCGCCGCCGCGCTGATGCTCCCCTCCTCCACCGCCGTCACAAAGTAGGTCAGCTGCCGGAAATCCATGCGCCTTATCCTCCTCTCCCATACGATTTTACTATGGGTACTGTACGAAATCAATTCTTTTTGTATTCCGCCGCGTGTGCTATAATGGAAAAACCGAAGAAGGGGCCGAGGGCCCGGGGTTGGAGGAAACGCATGAAGAAACTACTCGTCTACATGAAGACCTACGTGCTCGAGAGCATCCTGGGGCCGCTGTTCAAGCTCCTGGAGGCGACGTTCGAGCTGTTTGTGCCGCTGGTCATGGCGGCCATCATCGACACGGGCATCGCGGGGAACGACCGCGGCTACATTCTGCGCATGTGCGGGGTGCTGGTGCTGCTGGCGGTGATCGGCCTGGTGTGCTCGATCACGGCGCAGTACTTTGCGGCCAAGGCCTCCGTGGGCTTTGCGTGCAAGGTGCGCTCGGTGCTCTTTGCGCACATTCAGCGCCTGAGCTTTACCCAGCAGGACCGCCAGGGCGTGGGCACGCTGATCACGCGCATGACCAGCGACATCAACCAGGTGCAGTCCGGCGTGAACCTGGCGCTGCGCCTGCTGCTGCGCTCGCCGTTTGTGGTCTTTGGCGCGATGGTCATGGCCTTTACGATCGACTGGCAGGCGGCGATGGTGTTCGTCGTGACGATCCCGCTGCTGTGCATCGTGGTCTTTGGCATCATGCTCTGGAGCATCCCCATGTACAAGAAGGTGCAGCAGCGGCTGGACAAGGTCCTCTCCGCCACGCGCGAGAACCTCACGGGCGCGCGCGTGATCCGCGCCTTCTGCAAGGAGGAGCAGGAGGAGCGCGCCTTCAACGAGAAGAACGACGACCTGACCGCCC
>JBMNOF010000072.1:0-9629 GCA_050942925.1 Candidatus Spyradocola sp. | reverse complement strand
CCGGACGTGGTGGCCTATGGCGGCTGGACCATGGACGACCACCATCCCGCGGGCTTTGCGACAAAGGAAGCCCCGAACATCTTCCACCCCGCGCCCTCGCCGTTTGGCATTCCCTACCGCTGTCTCTACTCCCGAAACGTGGAGAACCTCTTCTTCGCGGGGCGAAACATCTCCGTGACGCACACGGCGATGAGCGCCTCGCGCGTGATGGCGACCTGCGCGCTGCTGGGTCAGGCCGTGGGCACGGCGGCCGCCCTGGCCGTGCAGCACGACACGACGCCGCGCGGCGTATACGAGCGGTACATCGGCGCGCTGCAGGACCTTTTGCAGCAGGACGACTGCTACCTGCCGCGCCTACCCCGGCGGGTGAGCGCGCGGGGCGAGCTGGCCGATCGCTGGGCGGTTCTGCGCAACGGCTGGGACCGGCCCATCGGCGGGCAGGACAACGGCGCGCATGTGGCCCTGGGCGAGGCCGTGGCGTTCTCCTTTGCGGAGCCCACGCGCGTGCGGGGCTTGCGCGCGGTGTTTGACAGCGACCTCAACCGCACCGCGTACCCGCACGAGCTCGGGCGGAACATGATCTGCAACCGCCGGCTCGGCCTGCCCGACGCCTTTGTGCCGCCGTCGATGGTGCGCGCCTTCCGCGTGGAGGACGAGAGCGGCCGGACGCTTGCGCGGGTGGAGAACAACTGGCACAGGCTCTGCCGCGTCGAGTTGGACGCGGTGGTGCGGGAGCTGCGCTTCGTGCCGGAGGAGACCTGGGGCGCGCCGGATGCGCACCTGTTTGCGCTGGAGGTCCTGTAAAGTGCGCCGCCGCAGCCGCCCGGGGGTCGGCCCCGGGCGGCTGCGGCGGGAGGGGGATTGCGGGCGTCAGGGTTCGGCGCGGAAGCCGCGGCGGAAGGCGCCGGGCGTCTGGCCGTGGGCGCGGCGGAAGCACTGGATGAAGTAGCTGACGCTGGTAAAGCCCACGCTCATGGCGATGTCCGTGATCGAGCGGTCGGTCGTGGCCAGCAGGATGCAGGCGCGCTTGAGCCGCGCCTCGTTCAGGTACTCGGGGAAGCTCTTCTGCGCATAGCGCACGAAAAAGCGGGAAAAGGAGGAGTACTTCATGCCGCAATGCGTGGCCACCTCCTCCATGGTGGGGGAGAGGGCGAGGTGGCGGTCGATGTAGGCAAAGGCCCGTTGCAGCGTGAGCAGGGCGTGGCTGTCCAGGTTGGGCAGGCTCTGGTCGCCGTCCTCCCGGCGCAGCGTTCGCGCCACGAACAGGAACAGGCGGCACAGGTCCGCGCGCACGGCCATCTCGTACCCAAGGTCGCGGGCGGTGAACTCCCGCAGCACGTTGTCCAACAGGCGGTCGATGCCGGCGGACTCGAGCAGCGCGCGCTCAAAGCGCTTGCGCCGCGGCGCCTCTGCCCCCGCGCCCGCGCCCAGCCACAGATACGGCAGGAGCAGCTTCATCTCATAGACCGGGTGCTCGGCATAGAGGAGCGCTTCCGGCGCGAACTTGAGCACCTGGTACTCGTTTTCCCCCGGGCTGCAGGAGCGCGTGTGGTGGACCTCGTTGGGATCGATCAGGACCATGTCGCCCGGGCCGAAGGGGTAGAGCGCCCCGCCCGCAAACAGCTCGTACCGTCCCTTGCGGCAGTAGAGCACCTCGAACTGCTCGTGCACGTGCGGGCGGACGACCGTTTCGCACCCAAAGGTGGGCTGGAGCTGACACTCGAAGAGATTTTCGACGTCCTCCGGCGGGCGGCGCGCCTCGCGATAGACCTCCATGCTTTTCCCTCCACGCAAAAAATTGACATTTTGCTGCGAGAATATGATAGCACTTTTTTCGCGAATATGCTATCATGAATTTACCAACACAACGCCCACCGAAAGGATGGTTGAAACAGATGGAAAAGAAGAGACTCAAGGTCGGCATCATCGGCTGCGGCGGCATCGCCAACGGCAAGCACATGCCCTCCATCAAGGCCGTGAACATGGCCGACATGGTCGCCTTCTGCGACCTGATCGAGGAGCGCGCCGTCAAGGCGGCCAAGGAGTACGGCGTGCCCGGCGCCAAGGTCTACACCGACTACAAGGAACTGCTGGCTGATCCGGAGATTGACGTCGTGCACGTCTGCACGCCCAACCGTTCTCATGCGGACATCTCCATTGACGCCCTGCACGCGGGCAAGCACGTCATGTGCGAAAAGCCCATGGCCAAGAACGCGGCCGACGCCCGCCGCATGGTCGCAGCTGCCAAGGAGACTGGCAAAAAACTGACAATTGGCTACCAGCACCGCCACAAGGCGGAGGCGCAGTACGTCAAGAAGGTCATCGAGCGCGGCGACCTGGGCGACATGTACTACGCGGAGGCCTTTGCGGTTCGCCGCCGCGGCACCCCGAACTGGGGCGTGTTCCTCAACGAGTACGAGCAGGGCGGCGGTCCCTTGATCGACATCGGCACCCACTCGCTGGATCTGACGCTCTACCTGCTCAACAACTACAAGCCGCGCATGGCGGTCGGCACCACCTACAAGAAGCTGACCAACCCCGACCAGGCCAACCCCTGGGGCCCCTGGGATGAGAAGCAGCACACCATGGAGGATGCGGCGTTTGGATTCATCGTCATGGAGAACGGCGCGACCATCATCCTCAAGGCGACCTGGGCGCTGAACACCAGCGAGCCCGTGCCCGAGGGAAGCGTCATGATCTGCGGCTCCAAGGCCGGCGCACAGATCAAGAACGGCGTGACCATCAACAAGGACGAGTTTGGCCGTCTGGTCGACATCCGTCCCGACATGAAGACGGGCGGCGCCGCGTTCTACGACGGCGTGGCCGAGACCGCGCCCATCACGGAGCAGCGCCGCTGGTACGAGGCGATCTACAACGACACCGACCCGGTCGTCCTGCCCGAGCAGGCCTGCGTCGTGTCCGAGATCCTGGAGGCCATCTACACCTCCGCCAAGACCGGCGAGCCCTTCTACTTCAACAAGTAAGTTCCAACGCAGTCCGGAGCCGGGGCGCGGGCGCTGCCCGTCGTCCCGGCTCTCACGTTTAGGGAGGAGGCCTTTTCATGGAATACGGAATTCAGATGTACAGCGTGCGCGACATCACCGAAAAGAACATGGACGGCGCGCTCAAGGCGCTGGCGGAGATGGGATACAAGTTCGTGGAGTTTGCGGGATTCTTTGGCATCCCCGCCAAGGAGATCAAGGCCATGCTCGACAAGTACGGACTGAAGGTCTCCGGCACGCACACCGGCTGGCAGGAGGTCGCGGAGCACTACGAGGAGACCCTGGCCTACCACAAGGCCATCGGCAACACCCGCATCATCGTGCCCGGCGCGGACCTGAGCACCAAGGCCAAGCTCGACGCCTTCATCGACATGATGAACGAGTTCCAGCCCAAGCTGGCGGCCGAGGGCATCACGCTCGGCTACCACAACCATGACCACGAGTTCAAGCCCAACGAGGATGGCCAGATCATCTACGACGAGATCGTCGCCCGCACAAACGTGGCCCTGGAGATCGACACCTACTGGGCCTACGCCGCGGGCAAGGACCCGGTCGCGATGATGGAGGCGCTCAAGGCCCGCGTGCCGGTCATCCACATCAAGGACGGTCTGTCCAACCGCGAGGGCAAGCCCCTGGGCATGGGCACCGCGCCGGTCGCCGCGGTCTACGCCAAGGCCGTGGAGATGGGCATCCCCATGGTCGTGGAGAGCGAGACGCTCCAGCCCGACGGCCTGACCGAGGCCAAGATCTGCATCAACTACCTCAAGTCCCTGGAAAAGTAAGCGACGCAAAAAGAGAAGCCCTCCAAGCCGGAGGGCTTCTTTTTTTGCCTATTCGCAGACAAAGACCGCGACGGAGCGCGCTTCGACGCGCAGGACCGATCCGTCAAAGGGCGTGTCCGGCCGGAAGGGGTCGGCGCAGGCCGTGTGCATCTTTAGGCGCCACCTCCGCCCGGCAGGGGGGAAGGGCAGGTGCTGGTCGTGCGCCTCCCAGTGGGCGTTGACCGCGAGCAGGACCAGGTCGTCCGCGGTGTCCTCGGCGTTGCGGCCGCTGAAGAGCACGCCGATCTGCCGCGCGTCAAACTCCGTGCGGGCGTTCCAGGCCGCGCCGTTGTGGAAGGAGACGTCCGGCCAGCCGCAGTGCGCCGGCGCGGTGCGGCCCCGCAGCACGGGGTGCGCCTTGCGCAGGGCGATCATGCTGCGCACAAAGTCGTGCAGGCCGCGGTTGCGGTCGAGGTCTTCCCAGTTCAGCCAGGAGATCTCGTTGTCCTGGCAGTAGGCGTTGTTGTTGCCGAACTGGGAGTTGCCGAACTCGTCCCCGGCCAGGAACATCGCCGCGCCCCGGCTGCACAGCAGGACCGCAAAGGCGTTGCGCTGCATCCGCTCCCGGAGCGCGAGGACGCCGGGATCGCGCGTCTCCCCTTCCGCGCCGCAGTTCCAGCTGTTGTTGTCGTTGGCGCCGTCGGTGTTGCCCCAGCCGTTCGCCTCGTTGTGCTTTCGGTTGTAGGCATAGAGGTCGTGCAGGGTGAATCCGTCGTGGCAGGTCAGAAAGTTGACCGAGGCGTTTTGCCGGCGGTCCGGGGGATAGAGGTCGGGGGAGCCGCAGATGCGCAGCAGCGCCGCCTCGGAAAAGCCTGCGTCCCCCTTGAGGAAGCGGCGCATGTCGTCGCGGTACTTGCCGTTCCACTCCGCCCAGCGGTTCCAGGAGGGGAAGGAGCCGACCTGGTAGAGGCCGCCCGCGTCCCAGGCCTCGGCGATGAGCTTGACGTGGCCGAGGATCGGGTCGAAGGCCAGGCTCTCCAGCAGCGGAGGCTCGGACAGGGGCCTCCCATCCTCGTCCCGGCCGAGGATGGAGGCCAGGTCGAACCGGAAGCCGTCCACGCGGTACTCCACCACCCAGTGGCGCAGGCAGTCCAGGATGAAGGAGCGCACGAGGGGGTGGTTGCAGTTGAGCGTGTTCCCCACGCCCGAGAAGTTGTAGTACTTTCCGTCGGGCGTGAGCATGTAGTAGAGGTTGTTATCCAGGCCCTTGAAGCAGAAGAAGGGGCCGCGCTCGTCGCCCTCGGCCGTGTGGTTCAGGACCACGTCCAGGATCACGTCGATGCCGTGGGCGTTCAATTCGCGGATGAGGGCCTTGAGCTCGCTGCCCTCGCGCCCCACTTCGACCGCGGCCGTGTAGCTGGTGTTGGGGGCGAAGAAGCAGACCGTGTTGTAGCCCCAGTAGTTGAGGAGCTGGCGGCCGTCCACGTCGCGGCGGTCGGCCATCTCGTCAAACTCGAAGATGGGCATGAGCTCCACGGCGTTGACGCCCAGGTCCACTAGATAGGGGATTTTCTCCATCAATCCGGCAAAGGTGCCCGGGCCGCGCACGCTGGAGCTTTGGTGCTGCGTAAAGCCGCGCACGTGCGCCTCGTAGATGACCAGGTCGCGGAAGGGGACGCGGCGGTCGCGAAAGCCCGCCCAGTCAAAGGCGTCCCGGACCACGCGCGCGCGGTAGGAGCCCGGAATCCGGGGCGCGCCCCAGACGCTCTGGCCGGTGACCGCGCGGGCATAGGGGTCGAGGAGGTACTTCGTCTTGTCAAAGAGCAGGCCGCGCGCGGGATCGTGCGGACCATCCATGCGGTAGGCGTACTCGGTCTGCTCCACGTCCAGGCCAAAGACGATCATGGAGAAGGTGTGGCCGATCCGGCAGTCCTCCGGAAAGGGGAGGACGGCATAGGGTTCCGGCGCGCCCGGGCGGAAGAGGCAGAGCTCGCAGCCCGTCGCGCCCAGGGAGTGAATGGTGAAGCTGACGCCGCCCGGAACGGGCGTGGCGCCGCTGACGCGGAAAAGGCCGGGCCGCACGGCAAAGCCGGCGATGCGGCCCGTGGCCAGGGAGGTGCTTTCGGATTCCATGGAGGGAAGGCTCCTTTCCCCGCGGCGGGGCGCCGCGGTGTTCTCCCTCCATGATAGCGAAGAAGATGGTGCTTGACCAGCATGGTTTGCGAGGCGAAGCGTTTTTTTGCAAAAAGCCCCTGGAGGGCGTGGCCTCCAGGGGCAGAGAAACGAGGATTAGCAAGAAGGAGTGTCGCAGCAGGTAAAGTCATAGTCCACAGGATGCGCGATGGTGCGCACGCGGAACGAACGCTTCCGGCACATGGAGCCGGGGTCTTCTTCGGCTTCGCTCAGGTCCTCCGGCAGGACGAAACGGACGCCCTTGACCCGGATGTCCCGGCAGCAGGAATGGTGGTGAGCCGGCAGGGTGAACGCCTTCATGCCCCGCGGGTACTCGGTGCCGTCCTTTGCGACTTCGGAAAGAAGAACGCCCAAGGCAACGCGCTTGCCGGGGCAGACGTGCTGGACGGTGAAGTTGAGCTCCAGAATTCGCCCCAGGGAAGAAAGCTCGACGTCGCCCGCGTCAAAGACGGAGAAGTCCTCGCAGCCCTTGATGGTAAAGTCCACGGGCTCGGGGCAGGGTTCCTGAACGACGCTGTCGCAGCACACCTGCACAGAGGGCGTGGGGAAGGTGACGACGTTGCCCTCGTTGTCAGAATAGGTGAGGGATTCGTTGACGAGCTTCTGGCCCCCGGTGCTGGCCTTGTGGCGGATGGAAAAGCTCAGCGAAGCGCCCTCGTTTGCGGTGACGCCCAACTCCGAGATTTTCCATTGCAGGGAAGTCGGGCCCTGCATTTCCGCCGTGCCCTTAGAGGGCTGCGGCAGGTCGGTGATGAGAAAATCGTCGTGGACGACCTCGTTGATGACGATATCCGTTGCGCCCGTCTTGGAGATATTGGCCGCAAGGTCCTGGAACAGCTCCTCCAGGTCGGCGGCGTCAGGGGTGACGGCCACGTGAGAGGCGTCCGGGTCGGTTGCCCAGTCGTTGAGGACGCTGACATCGATGCCGTCTGCGCCAGTCAAGCCGATGCAGTAGATGATGATGCCAGAGGCCCGCGCCGCTGCCGCGACGGGCGCCGCGGGCGGCCCGGCCGTGGTCTTGCCATCGGTGAAAAGGACGATCACCTTGGCGTTTGTGGACAGCGGATCAAAGAGCTGCATCGCTTTTGTAAACGCTGCGGCGTGGTTGGTCGATCCGGAGGCGGTGAGCGCGTCGACCGCATCCTTGAGCGCATCGACGGAGGTGATCAACTGCGTATCCGCCGTTGCGGTTTGGTTGAAGCTGACAATGCCGATCCGGCTGCCAGAACCGATGGAACTCGGGGCGCCGCCGGTGGATTCGGCGAGAATATCGATAAAGGACTTGGCGCCGGCCTTGACGTTGGCCAGCGGCAGCCCGGCCAGGCTGTCGGACCGGTCCAAGGTCAAAACGATGTCCGTGGGGTTGCTGGTGATGTCCGGCGAAGCGGAGAGTGCGAGGGTGACGCGCAACGTGCCATCGCAGTCTATGCGATCCCGGTCGATTTGTTTGCTGGTGCTGGTAATGCCCATAGTTTTGTCCTCCTCTAGGCGCGGGGGATGGGGGGAATCTCCCGCCCTGTATCCTATGCATGTGGTCTCAAAAGGGTGCAGAGAGAGGCCATTGGGGGCGAGGGATGGCCGCGCACGGCGGGGAAGACGAGAAGGAAAAAAGAAAAGCCCGAGAACCTTTTGGTTCTCGGGCTTGTGGCGGAGAAGCCGGGATTTGAACCCGGGCGACGGTATCCCGTCCTACTCCCTTAGCAGGGGAGCCCCTTCGGCCTCTTGGGTACTTCTCCATACAGCCGAACAATTCGCAGAAATGGCGGAGAGAGAGGGATTCGAACCCCCGGTGCCTTGCGGCATCACTGGTTTTCAAGACCAGCTCCATAAACCACTCGAACATCTCTCCGCGTGTTGGACATTGGTCCATCCCCAGCGCCGCAACCTGCGACTTGGATAGTATAGCAAGTTGTGAGCGGAAAGTCAACAGGTTTTTCGGAGCGGCAGGTTTTCAAAGACAAAAGAGTACGACAAAAGCCCGAACAGAATCGGGCTTTTCCTGGTAGCGGCGAACAGATTTGAACTGCTGACACTTCGGGTATGAACCGAATGCTCTGGCCAACTGAGCTACGCCGCCAAATGGTTGCGGGGGTGGGATTTGAACCTCACGACCTCCGGGTTATGAGCCCGACGAGCTACCAAACTGCTCTACCCCGCGATATGCATTCCGCCGATCTCTCGACGACGATATTGATTATACATCTGCGTGGATGGAATGTCAAGATCTTTTTGCAATTTTTTTCGAAACGGCGGGGCGGGATTGTGGTATACTCAGGAAAGAGCATTTTTTGGGCGAAGGAGAGATCGAGATGAAGAGGGAAGAAATGGAGGTTTACGCCCGCCTGCTGCTGCACGTGGGCTTGGATTTGCAGAAGGGACAGATCCTTCTAATCAACGCGGAGCTGGAGGCGGCGCCCCTGGTGCGCCTGCTCGCGGAGGAGGCCTATCGGATGGGCGCGGGCGATGTGCAGTGCAACTGGTCGGATGAGGGCTGCGACCGCGCGCGCCTGCTCTACCAGGACGAGGCGTACCTGGGCAAGATGACGCCCTGGGAGGCGGAGCGCTACAACGCGCCCTCGCGCGAAGGCTGCGCCTACCTGCGGCTGTACAGCGAGGACCCGGAGGGCATGGCCGGGGTGCCGGCGGCGCGCGCGGCCATGCGCAGAAACGCGGTCTCCGCGGCGACGCTGGAGGCGCGCGAGTGCCGGATGACGGGCGTCTCGCCGTGGCTGGCCGCGTCCTATCCGGGGCGCGCGTGGGCTGCGCACGTGTTCCCGGACCTTGCGCCGGACGCGGCGCAGGAGGCCCTGTGGCAGGCGATCCTGCGCGCCACGCGCGCGGACCAGCCCGATCCGGCGGCGGCCTGGACGGCGCACCAGGAGAACCTGGCCCGCCGCACGGCCTGGCTCAACGAGCAGCAGTTCACGGCCTTCCACTACATCAGCGGCCTGGGCACGGACTTCACCGTGGGCATGCCGGAGGGGCAGATCTGGGAAGGCGGATGCATGCACACGCGGGAGGGCCGCGCCTACATCCCCAACATGCCCACCGAAGAGGTCTTTTGCGCGCCGCACCGGGGCCGCGCCGAGGGGCGGCTGGTCGCTTCGCTCCCGCTTTCCCACGGCGGAAACCGGGTCGAGGGCTTTTCGCTGACCTTCCGGGACGGCGAGGTCGTGTCCTTTGACGCGCGCGAGGGCAAGGAAACCCTGGCCTCGATCCTGGACACGGACGAGGGTGCGCGCCGTCTGGGCGAGATCGCGCTCATCCCGGCGGATTCGCCCGTCGCAGGCATGAACCTGCTGTTCAGCAACACGCTCTTTGACGAGAACGCCTCCTGCCATTTCGCCCTGGGGCGCAGCTTCCCGGAGTGCGTGCGCGGCGGCGAAGAGATGGACGATGCGGCGCTGCTGGAGGCGGGCGTCAACAACTCGCTCACGCACGTGGACTTCATGGTCGGCACAAAGGACCTGCGCATCGAGGGCATCCGCGCCGACGGCAGCCGCGTTCCCGTGTTCGCCAACGGCGTCTGGGCGTTTTAAGGCGGCGGCGGGCCGTGCATAATTTTTGCATATCTTGTATTAAAAGAAGGTAAAAATGTGCCCGCGGCGCTCCATTTCGTGTAAAATAGGGAACGACAGGATTTGCGCAGACCAAGGAGGAATTTCCAGCGATG
>JBMNOF010000071.1:0-9635 GCA_050942925.1 Candidatus Spyradocola sp. | reverse complement strand
TCCTCCTTGCGGGCGCCGCTCTTTTTGGCTTTGTGGCAACAGCTGTGCGAGGCTGCCGCGCGCCAGCGCTTCGTTTTCCTCCCCGCGCGCCGTGTGGCGGCCATCTGACGGCCTGTTGACGGGCAGAAAAAGGCGTTCTTCCCGTCCTCACATTTTCCCACAAAAAAACGGCCCGCGCCGTAACATTTGGCGCGGGCCGTCGCCGTTTCTTCACCTGGCTAGGTCCAGGGAAGAGCGGCGGTCGGGAAGAAGGCGCTCCGTCCAGCGAACCAGCTGGTCCTGAAAGGGAAAGAGAAACAGAATGGTACAGGCGTTGAACAGCGTATGCGCGTTGGCAATCTGCCGCATGGGATCTCCCGGGGAAAGCGCAGCGAGCCATGCCGTCACGGGGAAGAGACGCAGCAGCGCGGAGACGAGCAGCGTCCCCAGAAGATTGAACAGCAGGTGCAGGAGCGCCGCACGACGCGCGATGCGGCCGCCCCCAGCGGACGCGAGGAACGCCGTGACGGTGGTTCCGATGTTTTGTCCCATCAGCACGTAAATGGCGCTGTCCAGCCCGATCACGCCCTGGGCCGCCAGGATCTGCAGGAGCCCAATGGAGGCGGAAGAGGACTGCAGGAGAGCCGTCACCGCGAGCCCCGCGCACACGCCGAGAAAGGGCGTGCGCGCAAAGACGGCCAGCATGCGGGTCACTTCCGGCCTGTCGCGCAGTCCGGCCAGGGAATCGCCCATGAGCGAAAGGCCAACGAACAGAAGGCCAAACCCCGTCAGGACGCCGCCCAGTTCGCGCAGGCGTTCGCCTCGGGCAAAGCAGTGGACGAGCGCGCCCACGAGCAGGAGCACCGGCGAGATACCGGAGAGTGGGAGGGCAACCAACTGCGCGGTGATGGTGGTGCCAAGATTGGCCCCGAAGATCACGCCCACCGCTTGATGCAGATCCAAGAAGCCTGCGCGGACAAAGCCCACGACCATGGCCGTCGTGGCGGAAGAGGACTGCACCAGCATGGTAAAGACCAGTCCCGTCAGCAGGCCGAGAAAGCGGTTCCGCGTCAGGACTTCCAGGAAGCGCTGCAGGCTGTTTCCCGCGGCGCGCTCCAGACCATCGCCCATTTCCTTCATTCCGAAGAGGAACAGGCCGAGGCCGCCTCCCAGCAGCGTCAGGTCTTGCCATGTCATCGGGCGGCCTCCTTCTTCTTAGACGGGTCCGTACTGCGTCAAATGCCCTTGCGCGGAGAGGCCGGGGAATCCGTTTTGCCGCAGCGCCTCATACAGCACGATGGCCACCGAGTTCCCCAGGTTCAGCGAGCGCGCCTGCGGGATCATGGGGATGCGGATGCACCGGTCGTATTGGTCGTGCAGAAGGGACTCCGGAAGTCCCTTTGTCTCCTTGCCAAAGACCAGAAAGGCGTCCGGCGGAAAGGAAACCTCGCAGTAGCCCCGCGGCGCCTTGGTCGTGGCATAGAAGAATTCGCCCTGGGGGTACTCCTCTTGGAGCTGCGCGAAGGACGGGTGTTCCTCAATGGTCACCAAGGGCCAATAGTCCAGGCCTGCGCGGCGGACGTGCCTTTCGTCGATGGAAAAGCCCAGGGGATGAACGAGGTGGAGCGTCGTGTGCGTGGCGGCGCAGGTTCTAGCGATGTTGCCGGTGTTCTGCGGAATCTCCGGCTCAACCAAGACAATGTGCAAGAAGGGTCTCTCCTTTTCTTGTTGTATTCCCGTTTCGGCGAACAAAGAACGCGGCCGCAGGCGGCACGCGTTCAAAAAAGCTTGGGAAGGTTTCTCGCGACCGTGTAGATCGCGACCAGTATGCCCAACACAATCAGCATCCACGGCGCGACGGGAATCTGCTTGAGCTGCCGCCCAAAGAGATGGGGCGAGAGCTCCGCAATCCCCATGTAGGCCACGACCGGAATGACCACGATGAAGGGGTTCTGCTGCAGCGCAAGACCCGGATGGCCGTGCATCAGTAGATACGCGGCGCGCGTCATGCCGCAGCCCGGGCAATCCAGCCCTGTCAAGGCATGAAAGGTGCACAGCGTCACGCCCCCCTCAAAGGGGTTGTGGAAGTACACATAGGCCGTAAACGCGACAAGCGCCGCGACGAGCCCCCACGAAAAGAGGCGCATCGCGCGGCGCTTGCCCGCAAGGGAGAGCCGGCGCATCAGTTCAGGTTCTTGTACAGCTCTTCCATGAAGCTGCTCATGAAGCCCGTGACGGCAAGCAGCAGACCCAGAAGAACGGAAACGCCCAGAATGACGGCCGTGGCAATCCACATGTTCTTAGCGGCCTTGCTCTTCTGCTCTGCCAGGGCGTAGTTGTGCGCCTGGATGGCGGAGCGCACCTGCGTGCTCATCACGATACCGATGATGCCGGTGACCAACGCGGCGATGCTCAGGCAGCTAAAGCAGCAGACGAATACCGACACCACGGTCAAAACGATGTTGATGGTCAGGTAGTCCGGCGGGGTCGGGCCGCCGTCGACGACAGTCGCCTGCTCGGCATTCTGCTGCCAGGGGTCCTGGTTGGGCGCGGCGGGGGGCGTCGTGGGCGCATCCTGCCAGCTTCCCTGCTCCGGCTGCGCAGCCGACGAGGCATTGCTGTCGGAAGGCGCCGCGTTCGCAGCGTTCACCGAAGCGCCGCAGGACGGGCAGAAGGCCGCGTTGTCTTCCAATTTGGTACCGCAGTTGGGACAAAACATGATTGAGTCCTCCTTTTTTATCCTTCCTATGCGGAATCGCATAAGCAGTGGATCAAGTAATTAATAAGAAGTATTCGCCAGCAGGGCAAAGATAACGGTTCCGTACAGCGCGACGAGCAGGATCAGAAGGAGCGCCATCACGCCGAGCAGGATGCCGGTGGCAATGGCCATGGCCCGGGCCGTGCGCGACTTCTGCGCCGCCTCGCTCCACTTTCCCGCGCGGAGAAGATCCCGCGCCTGCGAAGAAAACACGACGCCGATGATGCCGGTGACGATGGAGGGCACGGAGCCGCAGCAGAGCACGGACAGCACCAACAGCACGATGTTTACCGTCAGATAATCCTTCACCGAAGAAGGGTCGGACACGATTTCTGCCGCGGGCGCAGCGGCCGGGCGCAACGCGCCGCCGCATTGGGGGCAGTGTACGGCAGAGTCCTCTACAAAGGCGCCGCAATGGGGACAGAACAAACGCACACCTCCTTGTCGCTTATCGAAGCCATTTCATGAAGAAGGGCTGAAATACGTCCACAGCGGTCTGCGGACAGAGTTCTTGGCAGCAGTAGCACCGGATGCAGCGGTCCAAGTTGAAATGGGGAACGCCGCCCCGCAGCTCGATCGCCTTGGCCGGACAGGAGCGCTGGCAGATCCCGCAGCCCACGCATTTTTCGCGGTGCACGCGCGGATGGGAGCGCACCAGCCGCGCAAAGCGCTTGTCGGTCAGGATTCCACGCCGCGTGATCTCCACGGGCGCGTGCCGGAAGTCCGGCACGGCCAAATCCTCCACGCTCTCTCCCAGCACCAGCGGCACGGGCAGAAGCCCCTTTTCGCGCGCAATGCGCAGCGTGGGAACCTCCTCCACCGCAAGGCCGATCAGCGCCGCGCCCACCACGTCCGCCGCGTGCGGATCGTCCGAGGCGACCAGGGCGCCGATGCGCCGGGGCGAACCGCCGGAAGGTCCCTTGCCCTCCATGCCGACGACCCCGTCCAGAACGGACAAACAGGGCTTTGCCCAGCTGGCGATGTCCAGCAGCGCCGCGCTGAAGTCGTCGATGTCGGGAAAGCGCGCGTGGTAATCGATCTTGCGCATGCCGGGAACCAGGCCAAAAAGGTTTTTGACCGCGCCGGTGTAGGCGGTCAAGCCATGCGTCTTGATCTTTCCCACCGACACGATCGCGTCGGCCTCCGCCGCGCAGCGAAGAACCGTGAGCATGTGCGTCCGGTAGGCCTCCGGTACATCCACCTCTGCGCTCTCGGTGGAGAAGTTTAGCTCTGCGCCCGTGCGGCGGGCGACCGCCTCCATCCCCGTGCTCTCATAGAGGCCGCGGAGCAGCCCTGGCGCGAACGGGCCCCCGGGGCTGTCGGCAATGGTCACGCGGCACCCCCGCGCCAGGAGCAGGCGGGCCAGCGCCTCCACGACCGCGGGGTGCGTGGTCGTGTGGCGATCCGGCTCGCGCCGCATGAGGAGGTTGGGCTTGAGCAGGACCTTTGCCCCGGGATGCAGGGCGGGGAGGTCCAGCGCCTCCAGCGCCTCGCCCAGGAGCGCCTGCACGCGCTCCACGTCGTAGTCGTGACATCGCTTCAAAATGACGGTTGCCATCTCTTATTGCTCCTCGTGCAGGACGAACCTGCGAACCGCTGCGGCGACGCCGTCCTCGTCATTTGTCGCCGTGACAAAGGCGGCGCGGGCCTTTACGCTCTCCACGGCGTTGCCCATGGCCACGGACAGGCCGGCGACCTCGAGCATGGGCAGGTCGTTTTCATTGTCGCCGATGGCCATGGTCGCCTCCAGGGGGATCTGCAGGCGCTCGGCCAGGCTCCGCAGCGCGGAACCCTTGTGCACGCCCTTTTGCAGAATCTCGACGTTGTCCCACCAGGAGGAGTTGACCTCCACGCCGGGGATGTGCTCGGCCGCCCTGCGGATGCGCTGGATTTTCTCCCGGTCCGGGGAAAAGCAGACCACCTTCAGCGCGCCATCCCCGACGTACTTGGGCATCTCGTCCCCGGAAAGGGACTGCCCCTCGTAGTCGTAACTGTTGGGCGTGCGCTTGCGGTTTGCGCTGCCGGTGCGGCTCTCCATGACGGTTCCATCGTCGCAGTAGACGTTGTAATAGCACTTTTCCCGCTCCAAAATCTCCACGGCTGCGCGGAGCTTCTCCTTGGGCAGGCACTCGCAATAGACGCACTCGTATGGATCGGCGAGCGTCGCCATGGCGCCGTTTGCACAGATGAGGGGCTGCCCCTTGGCGATTTGCTCGGAGAAGTCCATCGCGTTTCCGTAGCTGCGCCCGCTGGCAAGAACCACGTACACGCCCCGCGCAATCGCCTCGCGCAGTGCCGCTAGGTTTCCCGGGGAGATGGTCTTGTCTGTGGTGAGCAGCGTGCCGTCCAAGTCGATGGCGATCAGTTGGATCTCTTGCATTCGTGTTTCCTCATTTAGTCAATCTCTCGCCTGTACAGAACAGGCGGACCGCCCGGACGAAGGTCGCGGAGGATCCGCCTCTATCATACCACAATTTCGCGTGGTTCCGCTAGAAAGATTTCAGAATTGACGCAAAATCCCGAAAAATTGCGCGCGGGAAGGACTCAGTCCTGCACCACGGGCGCGCGCTGGATGGCGGGATCGGTGAAGAGATCCGTCTCGTCCCGGCTGGTCGTGGAGAACTCGGACACCACGGCGCCCTCCGCCCCTGCGGTAAACCAGTGCAGCGTGCCAGGATAGATGGTGTACTGCTCGCCGGGATGGAGCACGATCTCCTTGCAGGCGGTGAAATACGGCGCGCGCGACGCGGGGATGCGCGGCGAGCGCTGCGTGTAGGCGGGATCGTACACAAAGAGGTGGCACTCCCCGTAGCGGCAGCGGAAGGTTTCCTCCTTGCCGGGCTCGTTCCCGACGGGCGGATGCAGGTGCTCCGGGCAGGTCTGCCCGGGGAAGAGCGCCATCTCCTTGGCGCACACGCGGGGCGTGTTGACGTAGACGAGGAGCTGAAGCCCGATTTCGCGCAGATTGTTGAGGCCAAAGTCTGCGACCTCGATGGACGCGGCCTCCTTTTCGGTGATGGCGATGTGCGCCTTGGCAAAGAGGTCCAGCGTGCCCGCGACCGCCTCGCGGTATTCCTTCTGTGAGATCATGAAGTCTCCCCCTTTTCTCTCTTCTCTATATCTAGTCCTTGGGAACGATTTTATACTGCGACTTCACGCCCGGAACGCAGTCCGCCGCGTCCTCGAGCAGAACCTGAACGAGGCGCTCTGTGGCGGCAAAGACCTGCATGTAGAACACGCACGGCTCCATTTCACAGTAGATCTCGCCGTGGTAGAGGTGAAACTGAAAGTGCGCCTCCAGCGCGCGCGCCGCCGCGGCGTTCGGAGCGCGCAGGACGCAGAGGTAGAGCGCGTCGTCCCGAGAAAGCGCCAGGCGCGCATTGCGCCGGAGATCCTCGGCAAAGCCATCCGGGTCGCGCCGGATCGGAGGGATGTCCGGAAGAAATTCCATGCGGAAAAGCGCCTCCTTTCTGGGTTCTTCTCCAGTATACATGCTTTTTTGACGCCTGTAAACGAAAAAAGGCGCGGACCCTCCGGAAAAAAACGGGAGAGATCCGCGCCTGCAAAGACTTATCTCTGCTCCTCGCTCATCTGCTTTTCGCGATGCCGGGTGAGCAGCTTCTGGATGCGCGTCATGGGGTTGAGCAAGGGGGAGATGGACCGGTCGTGGTTCAGCGTGGCGATGATGAGGGCGATGTACTTGGACATATCGACCTCGATGAACCACTCCTGTTCCTTGACCTCCGGGCGAACGTAGTTGAGGTTGGTCGCAAGAATGTAGTCGAAGAGCCCCTCGTCGTGGGCCTTCTTGAAGACCTCGATGCCATTGGTAAACATGGCAAAGGTCGTCGCCATGAACACGCGGCCGCACTTGCGGCGCTTGAGCTCATGGGCAATGTCGAGCATGGAGTCGCCCGTGGCCAGAATGTCGTCGGCGATGAGCACGTCCTTGCCCTCGACGGACTCGCCCATGTACTCGTGGGCCACGATCGGGTTGCGGCCGTTGATGACGATGGAGTAGTCGCGCCGCTTGTAGAACAGGCCCATGTCCAGGCCCATCATGGTGGCATAGTAGATGTTGCGGTTGGCCGCGCCTTCGTCCGGGCTGATGCACATCATGTGGTCCCGGTCGATCTGCAGGTCGGGGAGCTTGCGCAGCAGGGCTTTGAGCATCTGGTAGGTGGGCTGCACGTTTTCAAAGCCGGAGTGGGGGATGGCGTTCTGCACCCGAGGATCGTGCGCATCAAAGGTGATGATGTTGTCGATTCCCAGGCTGGTCATCTCCTGCAGCGCCATGGCGCAGTCCAGGGATTCGCGCGTGGAGCGGCGATGCTGGCGGCCTTCATAGAGGTACGGCATGATGACGGAAACGCGCTTGGCCTTTTTGCCCTCCGCCGCAATGATGCGCTTGAGGTCTTGGAAGTAGTCGTCGGGCGACATGGGGACTTCCATGCCGTACATGCGATAGGTCTTGGAATAATTCGTCACGTCGCAGAGGATGTACAGGTCGTATCCGCGGACGCTCTGCCGCAGCACGGCCTTGCCTTCGCCCGAGGAGAAGCGCGGGCAATCCGCATCCATCAGGAAACTGTCGCGCTGATAGCCGGGGTAGGTGAGCAGCACCTGATCGGCGTTTTCCGGTTCCTTTTCCCAACGGACCAGATATTCGTTGACTTTCTCTCCCAAGGCTTTGCAGCCATCCATGGCAATGAGTCCGAGAGGGCCGACCGGCTGCGGGTCTATGCCCAGACGGGATGAATCTTCTAGCATGCGACACAACCTCCCTACTTTAGTGATTTCAGTATACCATGAACCGCGCCCATTGGATAGAAATTTTTTGCGCAAGTCGTCAAAAATGTCCGAATCTTTACATTTTTCCTGTATGATACAAAGTACAAAGGAGGAATCCGTCCATGTGTCTTCGCCCCGACTTTTGCGCGCCCCGGCTCGCCGACGTGCCGCTTTCCGCACTTAACGGCGCGCGCGTCGTCCTTCTCGATGCGGATAACACGCTCGCGCCGTGGCGGGGTCCCGTGCCAGACCCCGCGGCAGTGGCCTGGGTGCAGCGCGCTAAGGCCGCTGGCCTGCGCCTGTGCATTGCCTCCAACTCGGACCCCGCGCGCCTGGCGCCCTTGCAGGCGTCGCTCGGCATCCCCTTCTTTCCCCGGGCTGGAAAGCCGCTGCCCTTTGGGCTGCGCCGCCTCGCGCGGGAGATGGGGGTTGCGCCGTCCGCATGCGCGCTCATCGGCGACCAGCTGCTGACGGACGTTCTCGCTGCGCGCCTGGCGGGAATGCGCGCAGGGCTTCTGGAGCCCCTCGACCCCAGCCGCGAGTTTTCCGGCACGCGCGTCAATCGCGCATTGGAACGCGTTCTGCTCCGACTTTTTCGCATCCGGTAAGGCCTTTACGCAAAAATTACCGGCTTCCGCCCTGTTCAAATATCGGGATATGTGGTAAAATGAATCGGATAAGTAAACACTCGGATTGCTGCATTGGAGGTTTTTTGCATGATTACTGCTGGCGATTTTCGCAAGGGCGTGACCATCGAGCTGGACGGCTCCGTCTACAACATCGTGGACTTTCAGCACGTCAAGCCCGGCAAGGGCGCGGCATTCGTGCGCACGCGCATCAAGAACGTCATGACCGGCGCGGTGTTGGAGCGCACCTTCAACCCCACCGATAAGGTCCCGCGCGCGACCATCGAGACCAAGGAAATGACCTACCTCTACACCGATGGAGATTTCTACTACTTCATGGATGTCGACACCTACGAGCAGATCCCGCTCGGCCAGGACATCGTGGAGGATGCCATGCACTACGTCAAGGAGAACACCAACGTCACGGTGCGCTTCTACAAGGGCACTGCGTTCTCCGTCGAGCCGCCGAACTTTGTCGTGCTCGAGGTGACGGACACCGAGCCCGGCGTCCGCGGCGACACGGCGACCAACGTCACCAAGCCCGCCACTCTGGAGACCGGCTACACCCTCAACGTGCCAATCTTCATCAACCAGGGCGAGAAGATCCGCATCGATACCCGCACCGGCGAGTACATGGAGCGCGCCTAATCGCTGCATCCTAGGGAAGAGCGCTTTCCCCTCCAACAGGGCTGGCGGAAAGCGTTTCCCCGGGCGCAGGATTGAATTTCAGCGCCATTGCAAAGGAGGCTGAACAGCATGAGCGAGATTTCGAAGAAGGTTGCCTACATCAAGGGCATGGCTGAGGGCATGGAGCTCACCGCGGAGACCGCAAAGGACGCCAAGGACAAGCTTCTCCTCCAGATGCTCGACGCGCTGGACCTCATCGCTGAGGAGCTCGACGCGCTCCGCGACCGCCAGGACGAGGCGGAGCAGTACATGGACGAACTGGACTCCGACCTTGGCGACCTGGAAGAGGCCGTCTTTGAGGACGAGGACGACGAAGAGGACGAGGACGATGCGTGCAGCTGCGGCTGTGCACATTCCCACAGCGATGACGACGAGGACGAAGAAGAGGAAGCGGACGAGGACGAAGAGGACGAGGGTGCCCTCGACTTCATTGAGTACGAGTGCCCGCATTGCGGCGCTTCCATCTACTACGATCAGAGCGCCTTCGATCTTTCCGAAGCGCATCCCTGCCCCTCCTGCGGCAAGGAACTCTTCCCGGAAACGCCTGACGAAGACGAGTGAGGAAACTGCGACGGCCCGCGCCAAATGTTACGGCGCGGGCCGTTTTTTTGTGGGAAAATGTGAAGGCGGAAAGAACGCCTTTCTCTGCCCGTCAACGGGTCATCAGATGGCCGCCACACGGCGCGCGGGGAGGAAAACGAAGCGCTGGCGCACGGCAGCCTCGCACAGCTGTTGCCACAAAGCCAAAAAGAGCGGCGCCCCCCCGGCGGGCCGTGCGGGCGCCCCCGGGTTTG
>JBMNOF010000087.1:0-8130 GCA_050942925.1 Candidatus Spyradocola sp. | reverse complement strand
AAAGAGGCAAAAAACCGCCGGTTCCGGGCGGATTTACAATTAAGTTTCGATGAAATCATTGACAGGCAAAATGGCGGATGGTAAAATACATGATGGTGTTCGTCTGCTCTTAACCTGTTTTTACGGATTTAGGAGGTCAAAGACTCACATGGATGCTGATTTACGCGACGGCCGATGTCGCGTGGTTGGAACCAAACAATTGCTCAAAAAGCTCGCCGCCGACGGCATTTCGGTGCTCTACATCGCCAGCGACGCCCAGGAGCACATCAAGGACAAGCTGCTGCCGCTGGCTAAGGAAAACCGCGTCCCGATTGTCGAAATCGAGACGATGGAAATGCTGGGGGAGATGTGCGGCATCGCGGTGGGCAGCGCCGCAGCCGGGCTTCTGAAGGAAGCCGTGTAACTTAGTTTCAGAAAATGCCAATCGGGTTGCGGCGTTTTTTGGATATATTAATTTAAGTATTTGGAAGGAGGTGCTTCCGTGCCCACGATTAATCAGTTGATTCGCAAGGGTCGGGAGAACAAAACGTATAAGTCCAAGTCCCCGATTTTGCAGAGCTGCCCGCAGAAGCGCGGCGTTTGCCTGTCGGTCAAGACGCTTACCCCCAAGAAGCCGAACTCCGCAATGCGCAAGATCGCCCGCGTGCGCCTGACCAGCGGAATTGAAGGCACTGCCTACATTCCCGGCATCGGCCACAACCTGCAGGAGCACTCCGTCGTCCTCATCAGAGGCGGCAGAGTTCGCGACCTCCCTGGTGTGCGTTACCACATCATCAGAGGTACGCTCGACGCAGCTGGCGTTGCCAAGCGCATGCAGGCTCGGTCCCTCTACGGCGCCAAACGCCCGAAGAAGTAAGACGGCCTGAAGAAAAGTGCTAAAGAGCCTCGCCCGAGGCGGCGGCCCCCGCAAAAAGGGGCCCGCGTTGCCGCGCATGGAACGGCGCGGCGGCGTGCGGAATGCTGAGCCGGCGGCTTTCGGGTCCCCTGTCCTCCTCGTGCGTTGCAACACGAAGCGGCGGGGTCAAAAAAGAAGGGCTTGCGCGCTTTTTCCCCTACCGATCTTATCTGAATTTGAGCGAAAGCGTTTATAGAAGGAGGGAATTCCATGCCCAGACGTGGATATATACCGAAGCGCGAAGTGCTGCCCGATCCCATTTACGGCAGCGCCATCGTCACCAAGTTGATTAATCAGGTCATGTACGACGGCAAGCGCGGCGTGGCGCAGAAGGTCTGCTACGAAGCCTTTGAAGCCGTTGCCGAGAAGACCGGCAAGGAAGCGACCGAAGTTTTTGAAGCGGCCATGAACAACATCATGCCCGTTCTGGAAGTCAAGGCCCGCAGAGTCGGCGGCGCGACCTATCAGGTCCCCATCGAAATCCGCCCGGAGCGCCGCCAGACCCTGGCGCTGCGCTGGCTGGTGGAGTTCTCCCGCAAGCGCGGCGAGAAGACCCAGGCCGAGCGCCTCTGCAACGAGATCGTGGACGCCTCCAACAACACCGGCGCCGCGGTCAAGCGCAAGGAAGACATGCACAAGATGGCGGAGGCCAACAAGGCGTTCGCGCACTATCGCTGGTAAACATGCATAAACTACTTGACTGCTTTGTAAACCGAACGCAGGGCAGCTCAACTATAGCCGAAAGGAGGATATACGGCTGTGTCTAACAGAGAGTATTCTTTGGAAAATACCAGAAATATTGGTATCATGGCGCACATCGACGCGGGCAAGACGACCACTACGGAGCGCATCCTGTTCTATACCGGTGTCAACCGCAAGATCGGCGAGACCCACGACGGTACCGCTACCATGGACTGGATGGCCCAGGAACAGGAGCGCGGCATCACCATTACCTCCGCTGCGACCACCTGCCATTGGAACGGCAAGCGCATCAATATCATCGACACTCCCGGGCACGTTGACTTTACGGTTGAAGTTGAGCGGTCCCTGCGTGTCCTGGACGGCGCGGTTTGCGTGTTCTGCGCAAAGGGCGGCGTCGAGCCTCAGTCTGAGACGGTGTGGCACCAGGCGGATAACTACGGCGTACCCCGCATGGCGTATGTCAACAAGATGGACATCATGGGCGCGGACTTCTACAACGTCGTGAGCATGATGCACGACCGCCTGCGCTGCAACGCGGTTCCGATCCAGCTGCCCATCGGCACGGAGTCCAATTTCGTGGGTCTGGTGGACCTTGTGGAGAACAAGGCCTACATCTATACCGACGATCTGGGCACCCACATGGAGGATGAGCCCATCCCCGCCGATATGGCCGAACAGGTCGAGATGTACCGCGCGGAGCTGATGGAAAAGGTGGCCGAGCTGGACGACGACCTGATGGAGAAGTACCTGGAAGGCCAGGAGCTCACCGTCGAGGAAATCAAGGCCGCCATCCGCAAGGGCACCATCGCCAACAAGTTCGTCCCCGTGCTCTGCGGCACCTCTTACCGCAACAAGGGCGTGCAGAAGCTGCTGGACGCCATCGTGGACTACATGCCCTCGCCCGTCGACATCCCGCCCATCAAGGGCACGGTGCCGGGTTCGGAGGAGGAGACCGTCCGTCCCTCGTCCGACGAGGAGCCCTTCTCCGCGCTGGCCTTCAAGATCATGGCGGACCCCTTCGTGGGCAAGCTGGCGTTCTTCCGCGTCTACTCCGGTACCAGAGATGCGGGCACCTATGTCTATAACTCCACCAAGGGCAAGCGCGAGCGCCTGGGCCGCATCCTGCAGATGCACGCCAATCACCGCGAGGAGATTGACAAGGTCTTTGCGGGCGATATCGCCGCCGCCGTTGGCTTTAAGGATACCACCACCGGCGACACCCTGTGCGACGAGGACCATCCCGTGGTTCTGGAGTCCATGGTGTTCCCCGAGCCGGTCATCCGCGTGGCCATCGAGCCCAAGACCAAGGCCGGCCAGGAAAAGCTGACCATGGCCCTGGTGCGCCTGGCCGAGGAGGACCCGACCTTTAAGACCTACACCGATCAGGAGACGGGCCAGACCATCATCGCCGGCATGGGCGAATTGCATCTGGAAATCATCGTGGACCGCATCAAGCGCGAGTTCAAGGTGGAAGCCTCCGTCGGCGCGCCGCAGGTCTCCTACCGCGAGGCCATCACCAAGGTCGTGCCCCGCGCGGAGGGCCGCTTCGTCCGCCAGAGCGGCGGTCACGGCCAGTACGGCCACTGCATCGTGGAGTTCTCCCCCCTGGAGCCCGGCGAGGGCTACCAGTTCGAGAACGCCACCGTGGGCGGCTCCATCCCCAAGGAGTTCATCGAGCCCATCAACCAGGGCATTCAGGAGGCCGCCAAGAACGGCATCCTGGGCGGCTACGAGGTCATGGACTTCAAGGCCCGCGTCATCGACGGCTCCTACCACGATGTCGACTCCTCCGAAATGGCGTTTAAGATCGCCGGCTCCATGGCGTTCAAGGACGCAATGGCCAAGGGATCTCCCGCGCTGCTGGAGCCCATGATGAAGGTCGAGGTCGTCGTCCCCGAGGATTACATGGGCGACGTCATCGGCGACATCAACTCCCGCCGCGGACGCATCGAGGGCATGGAAAACCGCCACGGCGCGCAGGTCATCGACGCGATCGTGCCGCTGGCCGAGATGTTCGGCTATGCCACCGCGCTTCGTTCCACCACGCAGGGCCGCGGCAACTACTCCATGCAGTTCGACTGCTACGAGCAGGTGCCCAAGAACATCGCCGAGAAGGTCCTGGGCAAGAAGTAAGAGCGATTCTGGGTCCGTCCGCCCGCAGCGGCGGCGGACGGACCTTTTCCAATTCATCCGCAATGGAGGTTTTATACGATGGGTAAGGCTAAGTTTGAACGCACCAAGCCTCACGTTAACATTGGCACCATCGGTCACGTTGACCACGGCAAGACGACCCTGACCGCGGCCATCACCATGGTTCTGTCCCAGAAGGGCGAAGCCACCGCGATGCGCTATGACGAAATCGACAAGGCGCCCGAGGAGAAGGCCCGCGGCATCACCATCAACACCTCTCACGTCGAGTACGAGACGGCCAACCGTCACTACGCGCACGTGGACTGCCCCGGCCACGCCGACTACGTCAAGAACATGATCACCGGCGCCGCGCAGATGGACGGCGCGATCCTGGTCGTGTCCGCAGCGGACGGCCCCATGCCCCAGACCCGCGAGCACATCCTGCTCGCCCGCCAGGTTGGCGTGCCCTACATCGTCGTGTTCCTCAACAAGTGCGACATGGTCGACGATGAGGAGCTGCTCGAGCTGGTCGAGATGGAAGTGCGCGATCTGCTCTCTTCCTACGACTTCCCGGGCGACGACATTCCGATCATCAAGGGCTCCGCGCTGGAGGCTCTCGAGTACGTGACCAACGGCGGCACCGACTGCGAGAACGAGCCCAAGTGCAAGTGCATCTACGAGCTGATGGAGGCGGTGGACAGCTACATCCCCACCCCCGAGCGCGACATCGACAAGCCCTTCCTGATGCCTGTTGAGGACGTGTTCTCCATCACCGGCCGCGGCACCGTCGCCACCGGCCGTGTCGAGCGCGGCACGGTCAAGGTGCAGGATACGGTCGAGATTGTGGGCCTGATGGAAAAGCCCCGCTCCACCGTCGTCACCGGCGTTGAGATGTTCCGCAAGCTCCTGGATCAGGCGCAGACGGGCGATAACATCGGCGCGCTGCTGCGCGGCATTCAGCGCAACGAGATCGAGCGCGGCCAGGTTCTGGCCAAGCCCGGCACGATTCACCCCCACACGCACTTCATCGGCCAGGTGTACGTCCTGACCAAGGAAGAGGGCGGCCGCCACACCCCGTTCTTCAACGGCTACCGTCCGCAGTTCTACTTCCGCACCACCGACATCACCGGCGACATCAAGCTGCCCGACGGCGTTGAGATGGTCATGCCTGGCGATAACGTGGACATGGAAATCAAGCTGATCAACCCCATCGCCATCGAGGAAGGTCTTAGATTCGCTATCCGCGAGGGCGGCCGCACCGTTGGCTCCGGCGTTGTCATCAAGGTCATCGAGTAATTTAGTTTGAAGAGGAAGGGGTTTATGCTCCTTCCTCAGATTGTTAAAAAAGGCATCCCCAGGAAACGGGGATGCAACGAAGGGGCGACGCCCCTTCGTTTTTCAATCCGCAGGCGGCGACCTGTGCGCCGCCGAGGAGCGATTTTTTGTGCGGTAGGGAGCCGCTGACGAACGATGCGCTGCGTTTTCATCCATGCATATCGCTATGCCGATGAAAAATCGCTTCTGCTTCATCAGGATATGTGTGCGGCGCAGCCGTGCGCATATCCTGATGCTTTTCGAAAAAGATGATCTTTCATCTTTTTCGAGCGTGTCGACAAAGTCGACACGCTGGGGAAGGAGGGTACATCAAATGGAAGAGCTGCGATTGGCCTTCGACAGAATCCCGGAATCCTTCGACAAGTGGCGGCCGCGCTACTGCGCGGAACTCTTTGACACGGTGATCGACTGCGCCGGCATCGACGAGGGCGCGTCCATGCTGGAAATCGGCCCGGGAACGGGGCAGGCGACGGAGCCCTTCCTCAAGACGGGCTGCGACTACACGGGAATCGAGCTGGGGGGGAATTTTGCCGCGTTCCTGCGGGAGAAGTTCGCCGCCTATCCAAACCTCCACATCGTGCAGGACGACTTTGTGCCCCACGATTTCGGGGAGAAGAAGTTCAACCTCATCCTCTCGGCGGCGACCATCCAGTGGATTCCCGAGAAGATCGCGTTTTCCAAGACCTTTGACCTGCTTGCCCCCGGCGGCGTTCTGGCGATGTGCATGACCTACACCGATGAGCGCACGAAAAACGGCTCCCTGTACGACGAAATCCAGCGGGTGTACGACGAGCACTTCCGCGTCGAGACGCCCTATACCTGCAAGCTCGACTACGAAAACGCCGTCCATTACGGCTACACCGATCTAAACTACCGGGAATGGAAGCGCACCAGGGTCTACACGGCGGAGGAATACGTCTCCTATCTGGCCGCGACCCAGGTGATGCACATCACGCTGGAGGAGCCGTACCGCTCCCGGTTCTTCGGCGGCGTGCGCGAGGCGGTGAAGGCGGCGGGCAACCGCATCGCGCTGGAGGACACCATCGCGCTCTATCTGACCAAGAAACCCTAAGACCCGTTTGAGGCATCGCCCTTTGCGCGCGGCTTCGCCGCACACAAAGGGCGATGAAGCGGAAGCGATTTTTCATCAACATAGCAAAGTGCATCGGTTCTCTCCCGCACAAAAAACCGCTCCTCGGCGGCGCGCAGGCCGCCGCCTGCGGATTGATAGCCTGAGGCATCCAACAAAATGTGGATGCCTCTTTTTTTTGCGGCAATGCGCGCAGCCCCCTTGCAAAAAATCACGGCTTCCTGTAT
The DNA here is from genome assembly GCA_050942925.1 of Candidatus Spyradocola sp. GTDB lineage: Bacteria > Bacillota > Clostridia > Christensenellales > UBA1750 > Spyradocola. The sequence goes on along the minus strand of JBMNOF010000087.1, from coordinate 1,751 downwards.
GCTTGGGTCAGACGTATTACAAGTAAATACCATGGCGCGAATGACCTAACATCAGGAGGAGTCGGCATGAAGGAGATCCGCATCGGCATCATCGGCACGGGCATCATCGCCCACAGCCACATGGAGATGTACGCCAAAATCGATGGCGTGAAGGTGGTCGCGGCCTGCGACATTCAGGCGGAAAAGCTGGAAGCGTTCCGCAAAAAGTACGACATTCCCTACGGCTACGCGGACTACCGCAAGCTGTTGGAGCGCGACGATCTGGACTCGGTGGACGTGTGCCTGCACAACAACCTGCACGCGCCCATCTCCATCGCCGTGATGCAGTCGGGCAAGAACTGCTACTGCGAAAAGCCCATGGCCGGCTCCTACCTGGACGCGCTGGCCATGAAGGAGGCCGCGGCGGCCTGCGGCGTGCGCCTGCACATCCAGCTGGCGCAGATCTACGGCGGCGCGGCGCTGGCCGCCAAGACACTGATCGACAACGGCCGTCTGGGCAGCATCTACCATGCAAGGAGTTACGGCTATCGCCTGCGCGGCCGGCCCTTCGTGGATGGCTACGGCGAAAAGGAGTTTGATTCCAGCCTCTGGGCGGGCCACGGCGCGCTCTACGACATGGGCGTGTACCACATCTCCCAGCTGCTCTACCTGCTGGGCCTGCCCAAGGTCAAGCGCGTCAGCGGCGCGGTGCGCCAAGAGCTTGCCATGGACGAGGAGCGGCGGCGCGTGAGCGGCTTTGACGTGGAGGAGCTGGGCATGGGCTTTGTCAAGTTTGACGGCGGCCTGACCATGGACATCCTGGAATCCTGGGCCATCCACGCCACCGAGTTCCCGCAGTCCTCCATCCACGGCTCCCTGGGCGGCCTGGAGCTGCGGCAGGATGGAGACGTGACCTACCTTCACGACGTGGACGGCTACCCCGCCAAGACGGTGCTCAACGTCGGCGCGCACGACTACCCCCTGTTCCGCTTCGACCCCAAGCGGATGCTCTATGAGAACTCGCAGAACCACTGGGTCGGCGTGCTGCGCGGCGAGTGCGACCCCATCGACACGCCGGAGATCGCGCTGCAAACCATGCTCATCTCCGAGGGCATCTTCCTGTCCGACCGCCTGGGCCGGGAGGTCGCGGCCGAGGAGATTCCCGAGCTCTGCGTCTCCAACGCTATGCGCAGCCAGGAGACGCCCTTTGGCCCCCTCGCCTACCCGCCCTACCCCTTCCGCGCCTGACGCAACCATAAGGAGGAAACCACGATGAAAGCACGCTTTTCCGTCTCGTCCTATTCCTTTCACGGCCTGTTCTACGCGGGCGCGTTCGACCTGTTCGGCTACTTTGAGAGCATGAAGTACCGCTACCACCTGGATACCGCGGACATCTGGAACGGGATGCTGCGCAGCTATGACGAGGACTACCTCAAGATGCTGCGCCTGCAGATGGACGAGCGCGGGCTGGAGCTGGTCAACCTCTGCTGCGACGGGGCCAACATCTGGTGCGCGGACGCCGACGAGGGCGCAAAGTTCGACGCAACGGCCGCGGCCTGCCTGCGCGCGGCGGAGACGCTGGGCGCGCGCTCCGTCCGCATGGACGTGGGCATCAAGGAAAAGGCGTTCACCGATCAGCAGGTGGAGGCGGTCGCGCGCAAGTACTACGCCTACTGCGCGCAGGCCGCCCGCTTCGGCGCGCGCCTGGGGCCGGAGAACCACTGGGGCGCCTCCACCAACATCGACTTCATGCGCAGGCTCTTTGAGGCGGT
>JBMNOF010000010.1:0-45610 GCA_050942925.1 Candidatus Spyradocola sp. | reverse complement strand
GGCGCCCCTGTGCGCTGGGCTTCGCCCAGCCTTTTGACGGGTATACCCGTCAAAAGCCCGTTTGGCTTTGCCAAACGGGGCACAGGGGCGCCCTCACCGCGAACAACGGTGTGTCCTGCCTCTTGGGGGAAAAAGGCCCGCAGCCCATTTGGGCTGCGGGCCTATGCATGCGTTACGCTTCCTCGTCCTTCTTGGGCTCGGCCTTTGCCTCTTCCTTAAGGGGAACGGCCTGCTCCGGGGCGAGCTTGTTGTAGAGCTCCATGTACTTCTTGGCGCTGTGCTGCCAACTGTAGTCGCCGCGCATGCCGTTGCCGATGATCTTGCGCCAGGACTTCTTGTCCTCGCGATAGGTCGTGGTGGCGCGGGTGATGGCGTCGAGCATGTCGTGCGCATTGTAGGAGTAGAAGGTGAAGCCCACGCCCTCGCCCGTGACGGGGTTAAAGGGTTGGACCGTGTCCTTGAGGCCGCCGGTCTCGCGGACGATGGGCACCGTGCCGTAGCGCATGGCGATCATCTGCGACAGGCCGCAGGGCTCAAAGGCCGAGGGCATGAGGAAGAGGTCTGCGCCGGCATAGATGCGGTGCGCGAGCTCGGGGTTCATCTGGTTCCAAGACGCCACCTTGCCCTGGTAGCGGTGCGCCGCCCAGTTGAAGAGATTGACGAACTTCTCCTCGCCCATGCCGAGCACGACGAGCTGTACATCCAGGTTCATGATCTCGGGGAGCACGCGCTCGACCAGGTCCAGGCCCTTCTGCGAGGAAAGGCGCGTGACCATGCCGATGAGCGGCACGTCCGGGCGAACCTCCAGGCCAAGCTGCTCCTGCAGGGCGGCTTTATTGACGGCCTTGCGCTTGTTCTGGGTGACGACGTTGTAGGTCTGCACGATCTGGGGGTCCTTGTTGGGGTTGTACTCGTCCACATCGATGCCGTTGAGGATGCCGGTCAGGCTCTCGTGCCGCGCGCGGAGCAAGCCGTCGAGCCGCTCGCCGTAGTAGGCGGTCTGGATCTCCTGCGCATAGGTGGGGCTGACGGTTGTGATCTCATCGGTGTAGACCAAGCCGCCCTTCATGAAGGAGGCCGCGCCGAAGAACTCCAGCTTGTCGCTGGTATAGGCGTCCCAACCCAGGCCCATGAGGTCCTCGATGTAGTCCATGCCAAACACGCCCTGGTACTGCAGGTTGTGGATGGTAAAGATCGTGTGGATGCCCTGGTAGAAGGGCAGGGCCGCATACTGACGCTTGAGCAACACGGGAATGAGGCCCGTCTGCCAATCGTGGCAGTGCAAAATGTCCGGCTTATAGTCGATCAGGGGCAGGGCTTCCAGCACCGCGCGGTCAAAGAAGGCGAACCGCTCCCCCTCGTCGCCGCCCCAGCCGTAAATCGACGGACGGTTGTAGTAGAACTCATTGTCGATGAAGTAGAAGGTCACGCCGTCGAGCTTGAGCGTTTCGATGCCGCAGTACTGCCGCCTCCAGCCGAGATTGACGTAGAAGTACGTCAGGTGCTCCATCTGCTCCCGCCACTTGGGCGCGACGTCGCGATACAGGGGAAGGATGACGCGCACTTCCGCCCCCAGCTTCTTGAGCTGTTTGGGCAGGGCGCCGGCCACATCCGCCAGACCGCCGGTCTTAACAAAGGGTACGCACTCTGAGGTTGCAAACAGGATCTTCACGCATCTCCCGCCTTTCTAGTCGATTGCACTTGCCTTCCCACTAGCGAGAAGGCGGCAAGGGGAGAAATCCCCCTTGCCCGCTTCGTCTTTTTCCTTCTCTCTTCTCCTTCGCTTTTCTTAGATCACTGCGTTCTTTTCGATGACGACCGGGTAGCTTTCCTGTCCAACGATTCGGCGGTCGCGCTTGATGAACGCGTTCTTATCCGAGATCACGTGGCTGAGCTGCGCGCCGTCCTGCACCTCCACGCTCTGCATGAGGATGCAGTCCTTCACCACCGCGCCCTTGCCCACGCGCACACCGCGGAAGAGAACGGAATTCTCCACCGTTCCCTCGATGATGCAGCCGTCTGCAACGAGGGAATTGACCGCCTTTGCACCCGCTTCATAGCGCGCGGGTACCTCGTCCTTGACCTTAGTATACACCGGATTGGGGCGGTAAAGCAAGGGGGTACGGATCTCCTCGTTGAGCAAGTCCATGTTGAGGCGGTAGTAGGAGTAGATGGATTCAATGCGGGAGACATAGCCCTCATACTTATAGGCATAGACCTTGAGCTCAGAGAGCTGGTTGATGAGCACGTCGCGCACAAAGTCCGTGCGGTAGTGCGCGGCGGAAATCTCCACAAGGTAGGTCAACAGCGCCTTATCCATCAGATAGACATCCATGGAGACGTTGGGATAGCTGTGCAGGTGGGGCGAAACCTCGATGTCGACCACGCGATTGTTTTCATCGAGCTTGAGGTAGGTCCGGTCCGCGTCGCTGAACAGCTCGCCCTCGCCGGGCACGTTGTAGAGGATCGTGATGTCCGCACCAGACTCCATGTGCTTTTGCATCATGTCGTCAAAGGTGGTGTTATACACGGTCGACGAGCCAGAGATCAGCGCGTAGCGCTGCGAGGCGCGGCGCACATACCCAAGGTTGGAGCGAATGGCGTCGAGCATGCCCGCGTAGCCGCCGGTGTTGGACCGCGTGACATAGGGCGGCAGAATGAACAGGCCGTCGCGCTTGCGGTTAAGGTCCCAAGCCTTGCCGCTCTCCAGGTGGTCCATGAGGGAGTGGTAATTGCGCTGCGTAATCAGGCCCACGTTGGTGATGCCGGAGTGGACCATGTTGCTCAAGAGCACGTCAATGACGCGGTATCTGCCGCCAATGGGCATGGCCGCGATGGAGCGCGAGCGCGTCAGATCGCGCAGGCGGACGTCGCTTTCATCACTGGTATAGATCAAGCCGAATACGTCTTTCATTTTGCATCCTCCTCAGCCTTGGCCTCGCGCTTGGCCAGCACTTCCATGTCGATCTGCTCCCCGGGCTTGACCACGGAATACTCCGGAAGCACGGTTTCTTGCCCGACGACCGCGATGCGTCCGTTTCCGCCCACGACGCTGTCCGGACCCACGACGGAGTTTTCCGAGACGATCGCGCGGCGGATGCGCGCGCCCTTGCAGATGCGGGCGCCGTTCATGATGACGGAATTCTCCACGATCGCCCCTTCCTCCACGGTCGCGCCGGAGAAGAGGATGGAGTGCTCCACCTTGCCCGCGACGGTGCAGCCCTCGGTCACCATGGAATCGGCAACCTCTGCGGTCTTGGCAATGTAGTGCGGGGGGAGGGTGGGATTGCGCGCGTAAATGCGCCAAGAGCTGTCATACAGGTTGAAGGCCGGCGGCGACTGCAGAAGGTCCATGTTCGCCTCCCACAAGCTTTCGATGGTTCCGACGTCCTTCCAATAGCCCTCAAAGGGATAGGCCACCATGTGCTTGCCCTCGCTGAGCATGCGGGGGATGATGTTCTTGCCGAAGTCGTTGGAGGATTCGGGGTTCTCCTCGTCCTCGATCAAGTACTGCTTGAGGTCCTTCCAGTTGAAGACGTAAATGCCCATGGAGGCATTGTTGGACTTGGGATTGGCGGGCTTTTCCTCGAACTCCACGATGTCGCCATCCTCGTTGGTGTTCATGATGCCAAAGCGCGAGGCCTCGTTCCAGGGCACGGAGTAGACGGCGATCGTGCAATCGGCGTGCTTCTTCTCGTGCGTGGCAATCATGGCCGAGTAGTCCATCTTATAAATGTGGTCGCCGGAGAGGATCAAAACGTAATCGGGGTCGTACTGCTGGATGAAGGTCATGTTCTGGTAGATGGCGTTTGCCGTTCCCTTGTACCAGGTGCCGCTCTTGCCCTTCATGTACGGGGGCAGAACGAAGACGCCGCCCGTCAATCGATCCAGATCCCAGGGCATTCCGTTGCCGATGTAGGAGTTCAGCTCCAGCGGCTGGTACTGGGTCAAAACGCCCACGACATCGATGCCCGAGTTGGAGCAGTTCGACAGCGGGAAGTCGATGATTCGGTACTTTCCGCCAAAGGCCACAGCGGGCTTGGCCATATTCTTGGTCAAAACGCCCAGGCGGCTCCCCTGTCCGCCTGCCAGCAGCATGGCGACACACTTTTTACCCATTATTACACCCTCTTCTAGTAAGTTTTTATGGAGAACAAGGCGCCGGGTTTATTCGGCCCTCGACCCTTTCCTCTTGCGCGGATGCGCGCCCTTATAGGCATTGAGCGTCAGGTAAATGCAGGACAGCGGCGGCAGCGTGATCTCCACGCTGTAGCGATGCCCGTGCATGGGGATGTCGTCCGTCCGGATGACGCGGTCCCCGTTGCCCTTCCCCGACCCGCCGTAGGCGAAGGAGTCGGAGTTGAACACCTCCATCAGCACGCCGGCCTTGGGCACGCCGATGCGGTACTTTTCCCAGTAATTCGGCGTGAAATTGCAAACGACCATGATGCGGTTTCCCGCCTTGTCGGTGCGGATAAACGAGAACGTGGAGTTATCCTGGTCGTCGGCATTGCACCAGGTGAACCCATCCCACGAATTGTCGATCTCAAAGAGCGCCCGGTGCGAAGTGTAGAAGTGGTTGAGGTCTTCGGTATACTTCTTCATGTCCGGGTGCTTTTCGTACAGGAGCAGGAACCAGTCAAGCTGATCCGTCTCCTTCCACTCGATGAACTGACCAAACTCCGCGCCCATGAACATGAGCTTCTTGCCCGGGTGTGCGAACATGTATCCGAACAGCGCGCGCAGCGAGGCAAACTTCTGCCAGATGTCTCCAGGCATCTTGTCGAGCATGCTCTTCTTTCCGTGGACGACCTCGTCGTGCGAAAAGGGCAGGATGTAATTTTCGGAGAAGGCGTAAAAGAGCGAGAAGGTCATCTTGTTGTGGTGGTACTTCCGGTAGATGGGGTCCATCTCCATGTAATCCAACACATCGTGCATCCAGCCCATGTTCCACTTGAACCCAAAGCCCAAGCCGCCGTCGCAGGTGGGCGCGGTCACAAGCGGATAGGCCGTGGCCTCCTCCGCACACATCATAATGCCCGGGAAATCCCGGTAGGCAATTTCATTGATCTCCCGGATCAGGGAAATGGCTTCCAGGTTCTCCCGTCCGCCATACTGGTTAGGCCGCCATTTTCCTTCCGGCCTTCCATAATCGTGATAGAGCATATAGGAAACCGCATCCACGCGCAAGCCGTCCGCGTGGAAGACGTCCAGCCAGAACACCGCGCTGGATTTCAGGAACGAGCGGACCTCGTTCCGCCCAAAGTCGAACATGCACGTTCCCCACTGCTCGTTCTCCGCGCGCAGGGGGTCGCTGCTCTCGTAGCAGGGCGAGCCGTCAAAGTGGTACAGACCGTGCGCATCCTTGGGAAAGTGTGCCGGAACCCAGTCCAGGATCACGCCGATCCCCGCGTTGTGGAAGGCGTCGATCAGCTTCATCAGCCCGGCCGGGTCTCCATAGCGCGATGTGGCCGCAAAATAGCCCGTCACCTGGTAGCCCCACGATCCGTCAAAGGGGTGCTCCATCACCGGCAGAAGCTCCACGTGCGTGTAGCCCATCTGCTTGACATAGGGCACCATTTCGTCGGCCATGCGCTCATAGGTGTACAGGCGTCCCTGCTCGTCCAGCTTCCAGGAACCGAGGTGCAATTCGTAGATGCTGATCGGGCTCTGATAGGGATTGAACGACGCGCGCGCCGTCATCCACTTTTTATCCTTCCAGCGATATTTGGTGATGTCAAACGTCTTGCTCGCGGTCTTGGGCCGCGTTTCCGCGTGAAACGCATAGGGGTCCGCCTTGATCGTCCAACCATTGGGGCCGCAGATCGCGTATTTATACGTCGCATACTGCTTAATGCCCGCGATGCGCGTGCTCCAGATCCCGTTGTCGTTCTCCATCGGGTTCTTGGTGTGATCCCAACCGTTAAAATCACCCACGACGCTCACAGCCGTGGCGTTGGGGGCCCAGACCGTGAACGAATACCCACCCCGTACCGGGTGGGCGCCCATGAACTGGTAGGCATAGGCGCAGTTGCCCTCGCGGAACAAATAGCTCTGCAATTCATCCATCGCCCTTCACCTCCTCAAACTCACACGTTTGAACATGGGTTCAAACATGTAAATTGTATGTTAATACTATCATAGCATAGAATCCTAAAGTTGACTACTCTTTTTTTGGTGAAAAATCCAAATATGCAAAAAATGTTTTGATTATACATCCATCACCCTTTTCTTTCGCAGGGTTTCATGCTACAATACCCCCGGATGGGAAGTGCGGACCGTAACTCCCCGTCCATATGCAACACAAAGGACAGAAGGGGGAATCCGCGATGGAAACCATCATCCTCGGCTCTACTGGCATTGCCGCGACGCGATCGGGGTTTGGCGCTCTGCCCATTCAGCGCTTGACCAAGGAGGAGGCTGCACGCCTGCTCGTGCTCGCCTACGAGGGGGGCATCAACTTTTTTGACACCGCGAACGCCTACACGGACAGCGAGGAAAAGATCGGCCTTGCGCTCTCCTCTGTGCGCAAGAACCTCTTCATCGCGACCAAGACCGGCTCCTCTACGCCGGACCAGTTCTGGAAGCATTTGGAGCTTTCTTTGACGCGGATGAAGACGGACTACATCGACATTTATCAGTTCCACAATCCTGCGACCATGCCCTCGGACGAGATGATGTCCTGCATGATCAAGGCGAAGGCGCAGGGCATGATTCGGCACATCGGCGTCACGGCCCACCGCCTGGACACCGCGCTGGCGGAGATTCAGTCCGGCGCGTTTGAGACCATGCAGTTCCCGCTCTCCGCACTTTCCAGCGAAAAGGACCTGGATCTTGTGCGCCTTTGCAAGGAAAAGAACATGGGCGTCATCGGCATGAAGGGTCTGGCCGGCGGTCTGTTGACGAGCGCCGCGCCTTCGATGGCGTACCTTCGCCGCTTCGACAACCTGGTTCCCATCTGGGGCATTCAGCGCGAGTCCGAGCTGCAGGAAGTGTTGGATCTGGAAAAGAACCCGCCCGTTCTGGACGAAGCCATGATGGCGCGCATTGAGAAGGACCGCAAGGAACTGGCCGGCGATTTCTGCCGCGGCTGCGGCTATTGCCTGCCCTGCCCCCAGGGAATTCCGATCAACAACGCAGCCCGCATGCCGCAGCTTCTGCGCCGCTCGCCCTATGCCGGATACCTGACCGACGAGTGGGCCGAACAGATGGAGCGCATCACGACCTGCATCAACTGCCGCGCCTGCGCAAAGCGCTGTCCCTATGAACTGGACACGCCCAAGCTCCTGCGCGCCGCCTTGGAGGATTACCGCAAGTTCCGCGCCGAGCACCTCTGAGGAGCAGTGTATCACCCTTTTGTCAGGATTGAATCAAGAAAAGAGGAATCCGTCCCATGCCGCACTACAAAAATTTCAAAACCGTCGTGTACTGCACGGCACAATCCATGTTCTCCATTTCCGCCGAGGGCCTGCAGCGCCAGATCGACTTCTTTCAGAAGTACGTCGGCGTAGACAAGGTCTATCTGGAACCCTACCGCGATGACTGCCTCGTCCCGCGCGAGCAGCTCCACATGTGCAAGGAGCTCTTCCGCAAGAACGGCATCGAGGTCGCCGGCGGCATCACCACCACCATCTCCGGCCAGGGCGAGGCCGATGCGGGCCGCCAGCGCCTGTTCAACACCTACTGCTACTGCAACGAGCGCATGCGCAATCACCTCAAGGAGACGGTGGAATACATCGCCAGCGAGTTCGACGAGTTCATCATCGACGACTTCTTCTTCACCAACTGCACCTGCGACGACTGCCGCCGCGCAAAGGGCGACCGCTCCTGGGAGGAGTTCCGCCTTGCCTTGATGAAGGAAGTCTCCGAGAACCTCATCCTGGGCCCTGCCCGCGCGATCAATCCGGAGATTCAGGTCACCATCAAGTTCCCCAACTGGATGGAGAGCTATCAGGAAGCCGGCTACAATCCCGGGGAGCAAAAGGATCTCTTCGAGAAGATCTACACCGGAACCGAGACCCGTCACCAGAAGCACACCGACCAGCACCTGCCCCGCTACGAGAGCTACTCCATCATGCGCTACATGGAAAACCTGGCCCCCGGCCGCAACGGAGGCGGATGGTTTGATCCCTATCAGTGCTATCCCATGGACTGCTACCTGGAGCAGGCCTACCTGACGGTTCTGTCCCGCCCGCGCGAGGTCATGATGTTCTGCTGGGGCAGCCTGTACAACAACAAGCTGGCCACGCCCATGGGCTTCCAGCTGTCCCGCCTGGATGCGATGCTGTCCAAGGTTGGGGCGTGCACGGGTCTTCCCTGCTACCTGCCGCTGAACGCCCAGGGCGAGGACCACGTCGAGGATTATCTGGGCATGGCGGGCATCCCGTTTGAGGGCGTGCCCGAGTTCCCGGAAAACGCCCCGGCTGTGTTCCTGACGGTTCAGGCGCTCAAGGACGCGCACATCGTCGAGAAGCTGGAGAAGTACGTTGCCGCGGGCGGAAAGGCCATCGTGACCAGCGGCTTTGTCAAGGAGGCGCTTGGAAAGGGCCTGGAGGAGATGACCTCCGTCCGCTACCGCGACCGCGTCTTTGCCGCGACGGAGTTCATGTCCGAGCCGGTATTCGGCTTTGGCAACGACTTGAGCCGCTCCTATTCTCCCGTGCTCTTCCCCGTGATGGAGCATCGCAACAACACCACCTGGGCGCTGGCCAAGGCGTTTGGCGGCGACGAGAGCTACGGCATTCTCCTGCGGGATACCTACGGACGCGGGCAGCTCCTGACGCTGGTCGTTCCGGATTCCATCTCCGACATCCGGAACCTGCCGCAAACGGTCCTCACCCGCATCCGCGCGGAGATCTGCTGTGGTCCCGTCTACCTGGATGCTCCCGCGCAGATCTCCCTGTTCACGTACGACAACGACACCTTCTGCGTCTACCCCTACGCCTGCGACGGAAGCGCCATGCAGCGCATCCGCGTGCGCGTGCGCGGCGTGGCCGAGGCTCTGGTCGGCCTGGAGGCTCCGGGCCGGGAGATCCGCCCCGTCTGCGTGACGCCGAACAACGAGACGGTCTTCGAGTTCCTGACCGAGCCGGGCGAGTTCTCGTTCTACAGCATCCGCTGGGCGGAAAACCGCGAGGGCGAAAAGGTGGAAGCCGCTTGGGGTTCTGCTCCCCACGAGTTTGCGGAAGCCTAAACGAAAGCAAAAAGCGCCCCGCTCTTCCGAATTTCCGGGAGAGCGGGGCGCTTTCTCTTCTCAGGCATAGCTTTCGATCAGCCGCTGCAGGTCGTCGGTGGCGTTGGGCTTTCCAAAGGCGATTTGGCATTCGCGCATGAGTTCCCGGCGCTTCTCGTTTGTCAGGAGCTGCCAAACCACCACGTCCACGGGCAGGTGCTTGTTCGTGCGCATGGCCATGCCGTGGTTGGTGAGGAAGTCCATGTTCCGGTCCTCCTGGCCGGGGATGGGGTCGATCAGCACCATGGGGAGCTGCTTGGCGATGGCCTCGGACACGGAGAGCCCGCCGGGCTTTGTCACGATCAGATCCGCCGCGCTCATGAGCACATCCACCTCGTTGGAGAACCCCAGCACCGTCAGCCGCTTGACCGTGGAGAGCGCGGACAGGCGGTTCTTCAGCTTCTCGTTGCTCCCGCAGACCACCACCATCTGGAAATCGATGGGCAAGCGGTCCAACCGCTCAATGGCCATGAGCACGTTTCCATGGCCCATGCTGCCGCCCATCAAAAGAACGGTCGGCATGTCGGGAATGCCGACGTGCGCCCGCGCCTCGGCCTTATCGATCTTCTTGCTGAACTTGGGATGGATCGGGATGCCGATGGGCCGGATGATGTGCTCCGGCATTCCCGCCTGCACGATGTAATAGGTCAGCTGCTCCGAGGGCGTGACGAGGGCATCCAGGTTGGCGCCCTTCCAATAGGGGTGCAGCGTGTAATCCGTGACGATACCGATGCGCGGCGCGGCGCACACGCCCATCGAGTACACAGAGGAAGAGATCTGTGCGGCGCAGGAGTGCGTGCTGACGACGACGTCGGGCTGAAAGCTCTCGTAGACGTCGAAGAGCTCCTTGCTCAGGTAGTCGGAAAGTTTTTGGTTTACCTTGACGGTAAAGGGGATGCTCTGCTCGGCCTTTTCCATCATGCTGAAGGCCTTGCCGAACATCTTGGGCGTGTGCGCCACCGTCATGCGGTAGCCCTTATCCACCACCTCGCCGAAGGCCGGCTCGATGTAATCAAACGTGTCCAAGAGCTTACAGACGTGTCCGCGGTCCATCATCCTCTGCATGATGCCCTTGGCGGTCTGGTTGTGTCCCTGGCCCGCCGTGACGGACAGTAACAAAATGTGCATTCTCTCACACCTCCCGATTTCCGCTCAATGGGATTCCAACATTCTCCGGACTTCGCCCACGAGGTAGAGCGATCCGCAGACGAGGACCACCCCTTCCGCTCCCGCGAGCGCGCGGGCCTTTTCCAGGCCCTGGGCCGTCTCCCCGGCCGCGAGCACGGGCTTGTCCGTCCGCTCGCGGTAGAGGGCGCACAGGTCCTCGGCCCGAGCTGCGCGCGCCATGTGCTCCGGGGCGACGCAAACGATGGCGTCCGCAAGCGAAGCGATGCCATCGGCCATGGTGGAAACGTCCTTGTCCGCCATGGCCCCTGTCAATAGTACGATGCGCCGGCCCTGCAAAAAGTTTCGCGCATAGCTGCGCAACGCCTCAATGCCCTGCGGGTTGTGCGCGCCGTCCAGCAGCAGGTTTCCCCGCCATTCCAAGCGGCCCGGCCAGACGGCCTCTGCAAGGCCCGTGCGCGCGCATGCCGGGGAAATGCGCAAATCCTCCGGCAGCTGCGAGAGTGCGGCAAGCGCCGTCACGGCATTGGCCACCTGGTGCGCGCCGGGGAGCCGGATTTCGTATTCCTGTTCGGGAAGGCCGGGAAAGCCCACGGTGAACCGCGCGCCCTGCGCCGTGAGTGCAACGCCCTTTGGCGGATAGTCCGCGCAATTCAGGAAGGGGGAACCCTTCTGACGGCAGATCTCCCGAATGACGGCGGCGACGCGCTCTCCCTGCGCTTGCAGCACGGCAGGCCGCCCCGGCTTGATGATTCCGCCCTTGACCGCAGCGATCTCCTCGAGCGTGTTGCCCAGGGTTTTCGTGTGATCCAAGCCGATGCGCGCTATGGCGCTGACCTCGGGGGTAAGGACGTTGGTGGGGTCCCACGTCCCGCCGAGGCCGACCTCGATGACGGCGACATCCACCTTTTCGCGCGCAAGCCAGGTAAAGAGGATCGCGGTGCCGATCTCAAAGACCGTGGGATACCCTTCTCCGCTCTCCTCCATCGCCTGCACGTGCGAAGCGACCTCGGTTGTGAGCGCGGCCAAGACCTCGTCCGGGATCTCCTTGCCGTCTATGCGCATTCTCTCGTTATAGCGCATGAGAAAGGGCGAGGTATACAGCCCGGCGCGGTATCCCGCCGCGCGCAGCGCCGCGTCCAGGAAGGCGCAGGTTGAGCCCTTTCCATTCGTTCCCGCGACATGGATGCAGCGAAGCCGTTCCTGCGGGTTGCCCAGGCGTTGGAGCAGTGCGCGCATGTTGTCCAATCCGCGCTTCACGCCCCGGCCGTACTTTCCGTGGATATATGCGACCGATTCCTCATAGTTCACGGCGAATTCTTCCCCTCTCTTTCCGTCCCTGTACAAGTTTATCGAATCCCCGGTGGAATTTCAAGCGTTCTCGCACAAAAAAGGGAGCGCGGCGGTTTCCCGCCGGCTCCTCTTATGGTTCGAATGCGCCTTACAGGTTCTTCATGTCCTCCAGGCTCTTCCGGAGCGCTTCGAGCATGGTGCGGTTCGTCGCAAGCTTGCTGCGCTCTGCCTCCACGACGTGCGCAGGCGCCTTGTTGACAAAGCCCGGGTTGTTGAGCTTGCCCTCGGCGCGCGCGATCTCCTTTTCCATGGCGGCGATCTCCTTGTTCAAGCGCGCGATCTCCTTCTCCGCATCCACCAATTCGCCCATGGGGATGAAGACCTCGCCGCAGGGGCAGACGGCCGAAACGGTGTTGCGCGGTAGATCCTCGCGCGCGGCCACGGTGACGCCCACCGCAGAGGCCAGACGCTGGAAATACGTCTCGTTCTCGGCAAAGACCGAGCCATCCAGGCCCGCCGTGGGCACGATGTAGAGGTGGGCCTTCTTGGACGGGGGCACATTCATGCCAGCGCGCAGGTTGCGCACGGCCACGATGACGTCCATGATGTTCTGCATGGCCGCCGCCTCGGCCGGGAAGCTCTCCGTCTCCTTGGGCCAGGAAGAGATCATGATGCTCCCCTTGGTGTCCGGCAGATAGGAGTAGATCTCCTCCGTGACAAAGGGCATAAAGGGGTGCAGGAGCTTCAGCGTGTTCGTCAGCACGTACTTGAGCGTCGCGCGCGTGGCGGAAGCCGCCTTTTCGTCCTCGCCGTACAGCGGGGCCTTCGCCAGCTCCAGGTACCAGTCGCACAGCTCGCTCCAGATGAAGTCGTACAGCTTCTGCGCGGCCATGGCCAGATCAAAGTCGTTGAGGTGTTCGCTGACGACATGGATGGCGTCATTGAGGCGGGTGAGAATCCACTTGTCCGCGATGTTCTTGGGCAGGCTGTCGTCCGCAGGGCCGTCCAGGTTCATCAGGGCAAAGCGGGAGGCATTCCACACCTTGTTGGCGAAGTTGCGGGCAGCCAGCACCTTCTCGTCGGAGAAGCGCACGTCATTGCCCGGCGCAACGCCCTGGATCAGGGCAAAGCGCAGCGCATCCGCGCCGTACTTATCGATGACCTGAATCGGGTCGATGCCGTTGTTGAGAGACTTGGACATCTTGCGGCCCTGCGCGTCGCGGACCAGGCCGTGAATGAGCACGTGCGCAAAGGGCGTCTCCCCCATCTGCTTGCAGCCGGAGAAGATCATGCGCGCGACCCAGAAGAAGATGATGTCGTATCCCGTGACCAGGAGCGTGTTGGGGTAGAAGCGCTCGAGATCCTCGGTCTTTTCCGGCCAGCCCAGCGTGGAGAAGGGCCACAGCGCCGAAGAGAACCAGGTGTCCAGCACGTCCTCATCCTGGACCATCGGCGCGCCGCAGTGCGGGCAAACCGTGGGCGCTTCCTTGGCCACAACCATGTGGCCGCAGGCCTTGTTCGTGCAATAGTAGGCGGGGATGCGATGGCCCCACCAGAGCTGGCGGCTGATGCACCAGTCGCGGATGTTCTCCATCCAGTTGAAGTAGGTCTTATCAAAGCGCTCGGGCACGAACTGCGTCTTGCCGGAGCGAACCGCCTCGATGGCCGGCTCGGCCAGGGGCTTCATGCGCACGAACCACTGCGTGGAAACAAGGGGTTCGACCGTGTGGTGGCAGCGGTAGCAGGTGCCCACGTTGTGGGTGTAGGGCTCGATCTTGACCAGCAGACCCAGCGCCTTGAGGTCCTCGACGATGGCCTTGCGGCATTCCAGGGCGGGCATGCCGGCGTACTTGCCGCAGAGCTCGTTCATGGTGCCGTCATCGTTCATCACGCGCTCAACGGCCAGGTTGTGGCGCTGCGCGACCTCAAAGTCGTTGGGGTCGTGCGCAGGGGTCATCTTGACGGCGCCGGTACCAAACTCCTTTTCGACGTACTCGTCGCCCACGACCGGGATGGGCCGGTTGCGGATGGGCAGGATCACTTCCTTGCCGATCAGGTTCTGGTAGCGCTCGTCCTCGGGATTGACGGCCACGCCGGTGTCGCCGAGCATGGTTTCCGGACGGGTCGTCGCCACGATCACGCCCTCGCCGCCGTCGGCCGCCGGGTAGCGAATGTACCAGAGGTTGGAAGCCTGCTCTTCAAACTCGACCTCTGCGTCAGACAGGGCCGTCTTGCAGTTCGGGCACCAGTTGATGATGCGGTTGCCGCGGTAGATCAGGCCCTCGTTGTAGAGCCGCACAAAGACCTCCTGCACGGCCTTGGAGCAGCCTTCGTCCATGGTAAAGCGCTCGCGGCTCCAGTCGCAGGAAGAGCCCAGGCGGCGCAGCTGGCGCTCAATTCTTCCGCCGTACTCCGCCTTCCACTCCCAGGCGCGCTTGAGGAAGCCCTCGCGGCCGAGGTCCTGCTTGGTCAGGCCCTCCTTGGCCATCGCCTGCAGGATCTTGACCTCCGTTGCAATGGAGGCGTGGTCCGTGCCCGGCAGCCACAGGGTGTCGTCCCCGAGCATGCGGTGGTAGCGCACGAGGATGTCGGGCATGGTGTTGTCCATGGCGTGGCCCATGTGGAGCTGGCCGGTGATGTTGGGCGGGGGCATGACGATGCAGAAGGGCTTTGCGCCCTCGGGCTTGTGCTCCGCAGGCTTAAAGAGCCCTTCGCTCTCCCACTTTTCATAGAGCCGGGTTTCGACCGTGGTCGGGTCGTAGGTCTTGGGCATATTGGTCATTTGTTCCGTCATACGATTCATTCCTCCATCGCATCCGGGGATGCCAAAGCATTGAACAAGGTTTACAAAAAACAGATCGTCGCACCAACGACGGCAAGTGCGAGGGCCGCCAGCTTTGCCGGCAGCTTCCAGCGCTCGGGGATGGCCTTGCCCAGCAGCATGATCCCAACGCCAAGCAAGAGCAGCACGATTCCCACAGGGTTCATGCTCAGGAGTCTGCTGAGCAAGCGCGCACCTCCTCTCCATGCAAAAGCGCGCCCGTCCTCATCAAAAGGACGGGCGCGCCGTGGTACCACCTTTTTTTGCAGGACTCCCTCCAGGGAGATTCCTGCCTCTTTGCGCAATATCGGGCGCACCCGCACGCGCTGAGGGGCCAAGCGCCCGTTCACGCGCACCCTGCCGCAGGCGACCTTCCAAAACCGGGGTTCCCTGGCGGCCTTTCAGCCGGTGAGCCGCCTCTCTTCTCGGGACCTGTTTCGTACTCCTCCTGCCTCTACGGGGACAAGATTGAATTCCAAATCATTATAGCACGCCGCATGGCCAACGTCAACCGAGCCGATGCGCGCTTAACGCAAAGCTTACGGCCTCGCGGCAGACGGCCGATCAAGGCCGGATCTTAGGCTCAATCGAGGGTGCCCTTTTCGGCAAAGCGCTTCTCCGCCTCTTCCATGATGACGGCAGTCGCGGTGGCGCCGCAGCGGGTAGCGCCCGCCGCCCGGCACGCCAAAACGGCGTCCAGCGTGCGCACGCCGCCCGCTGCCTTGACCTTCATGCGGGCCGGCGTGTTGGCGCGCATGAGCACGAGGTCCTCGACCTTTGCACCGGAGGGCGCGTAGCCTGTGGAGGTCTTGGTGTAATCGGCCCCGGCTTCCGCACAAAGATGGCAGGCCCGGATCTTCTGCTCCTCGTTGAGGTACGCGTTTTCCAAGATGACCTTGACGATGGCGCCGCGCGCATGGGCGGCCTCTACCACCGCGCGGATGTCTGCCAGGACATACGCGTCATCCCCCGAAATCAGCCGGCCGATGTTGAGCACCATGTCCAGCTCCGTCGCGCCGTCGTCCATGGCCAGGTTGGACTCATAGACCTTGACCTCGGTGCGGTTGGAGCCGTGTGGAAACCCAATGACCGTGGAAAGATGCACATCCGTCCCGGCCAGGACCTCGGCTGCAAGCGGCAGGTCGCAGGGCTTGACGCACACGGAAGCGGTATCGTATTTTTTTGCCACGAGCAGGCCCTTGCGCACGGTTTCGGTGTCCATTTCGGGCTTTAGGAGCGAGTGGTCCAGCATTTTGGCGATATCATGCGGGGTGAGCATAGGGAGCGCCTCCTTTATGCGGCGCGGAGGCAAGCGCCTCCGCAGCGTGTTCTCCTTATGCTTTTCGCCGTGCTCCGCGTTTCTCCTCTTTTTGGATCGAAAAAGCCCGCGCTGGACAAAAAGACAGGATTGCAAAAAAAAGGGGTTGACAGCCCCGTTTCTGGATGGTATACTCAACGCAATCAAAAACCTTTGATGCGGAAGTAACGTCGTGAGGTGCGCTTACAGAGAGCCGGGGGCGATGGAATCCCGACAGTGGCAGCGCGACAAATGGGCCGCAGAGGGCGAGGGGAAAGCAGTGGAAGCCGCGAGTATCCGAGACGTATAGCCTGCGTTAAAGGCTGGGAGCGTGTTGGCGCTTCTGTATGGAGATACGGATTTTCCCTTGGGAAGATTCGTCCAAAGGTGGTACCGCAGACAAAATGGTCTGCCCTTTGCAGCTTGCAGGGGGCAGATTTTTTTATGCCCGTGCCGCAGCGGTTTTCGGTAAAGCCAACGATTTGCCGTCCCCCCCAATCCATTTTTTGAAAGGAGTCCTACTCATGCAGAATCGCACCGTCCAAACCGAAACCGCCCGCCGCACCGTTCGCACCGCCCCCGCCCGCACGGGCCTTGCCTCCGTCAGCAACCTGATCCTCGTCGGCGTGCTCCTGGCGGCCGGCGCCGTGCTCAAGCTCTTCCTCTCCTCCTACTTCACCGTCATGAAGCCGAATTTCGTCATCGCCATGTACTGCCTCGCCATTCTTCTGGTCAAACCCCGCCTGTACGAGGGCGCGATCATCGGCGTGCTGGCTGGGGCCATTTGCCAGTTCTTCCCCGGAACGCCCTACATCAACCTCATCTCCGAGCCCATGGGGGCGCTGGCCATGGTGCTGCTGATGAAGCTGCCGCTGCGCGCAGGCCGGTTTGATCTGCGGCCCATCGTCTGCACGGTGCTGTCGACACTGGTTTCGGGCTTCGCCTATGTGGGCGTGATGTACGCGGCCTTCTACATGGGCGCCTCCATCGTTCCCACGCCGCTTGCCGCCTTCCTGGGCATCATCTTCGGCACGGCGGCCATCAACGCCGTCATCGTGCAGATCCTGGTTCTCCCCCTGAAAACTGCGCTGAGAAAGGACGAATTGGCATGATCGACATCCAGAATCTCACCTTTCGCTACGAGCGGGCGCAGGCGCCTGCCCTGTGCGGCGTCAACCTGCGCGTGCCGGAGGGCGATTTCCTGGGCATCATCGGTCCCTCCGGCGCCGGCAAGTCCACGCTTCTTTCGGCCGTCAGCGGCGTGATTCCCCATCACTATCCCGGCGATTTCTACGGCGCCTGCCTGGTGGATGGAATGGATACCGTCGAGGTCACGCCAACGGATCTCAGCCGCGTGGTGGGCAGCGTATTTCAGGACGTGGACGCGCAGATGGTCTCCTCCATGGTGGAGGACGAGCTGCTCTTTGCGCTGGAGAACTTCGGCGTCCCGCAAAAGGATCTGGACGCGCGGGTGCAGGAGGCGCTGGCCTTCGTGGGCATTGCAGACCTGCGCCACCGCGCGCTGGACACCCTCTCGGGCGGCCAGAAGCAAAAGGTGGCCATCGCCGCGGTTCTGGCCATGCGGCCCAAGGTGCTGGCGCTGGACGAGCCCACGGGCGAGTTGGACCCGGTCAGCTCCGAAGCCGTCTTCTCCGTGCTGCGCGCGCTCAACGCGCAGGGCACCACCATCCTCGTTGTGGAGCAGAAGATCGCCCTGCTCTCCGCCTGCTGCAAGACGCTGTGCGTCCTGGACCAGGGCGAGATCGCGTTGCACGGCCCTGTGCGCGAGGTTCTGGCCCAGTCCGACCGTCTGACGGAGATCGGCGTCCACTGCCCGCGCGTGGTCTCGCTGCACAAGGACTTGGTGCAGGGCGGCGTCTCCCCCGGCCCTGTGCCCGTGGACGTAGACGAGGCCGTGACCATGGTTCGGGAGGTATTGGCATGATCGAAATGCAGGGGGTTCACTTTTCCTATGCGGGGCGCGAGGTTCTGCGCGGCATTGACCTGACGATCTGCGACGGCGAGTTTGTCGTTCTCATCGGTCCCAACGGCGCGGGAAAGTCCACGTTTCTCAAGCTCTTTAACGGGCTGAACAAGCCCATGCAGGGCGTCGTGACCGTGGACGGTCTGGATACCCGAAAAACCCGCACCAGCCAGCTGGCGCGGCGCGTGGGCTTTCTCTTCCAGAACCCCGACCGCCAGCTGTGCAAGACCACCGTGCGCGAGGAGATCCTCTTTGGCCTGCGCCTGTGCCTGCAGGACGAAGAGGAGATCGCCCGCCGCCTGAAGGACACGTTGGAAGCCTTTGCGCTGGACCCCGACTGCAACCCCTTGACGGCCTCGCGCGGGGAGCGCCAGCGCATCGCGCTGGCCAGCCTGGTGGCGCTGGGGCCGGGGCTATTGATCCTGGATGAACCCACCACGGGCCTGGACTACCGCGAGTGCATGCGCACCATGCACCTGGTTCAGGCGCTGAACCGCGAGCAAGGCACCACGGTCCTAATGGTCTCGCACGACATGGAGATCGTGCAGGAGTTTGCCGGACGTGTCCTGATCCTGCACAACGGCCAGATCGTTGCGGACGGCGCGCCTGAGCGCGTTCTGCGCCGCGCGGACCTGCTGCGCGAGGCGGCGCTTTTGCCGCCGCAGATTCTCCGCCTGGGCCTTGCGCTGGGGCCCGGCTTTGACACGGCCAACACCCACGAGGAAATGGCACACATCATCTTGGAAAGGAAGAAGCGGCAATGAAAGGCATGTTGCAGTACGTCCACGGAAACACCCTCCTGCACCGGTTGCACCCCTTGGTCAAGCTCCTCCTGGCCATCGCCATCTGCGCGCTGTGCTTTGCCGCAGACAGCCTGCCCTTGCTCCTGGCGCTCATCGCGCTGGACGTGGGCCTGGGCTTCCTCGGCGGCATCGGCCGGCAGACGCTGCGCACGCTCCTGGCGCTGTGCAAGTTCACCTCGATCATCTTTGTGCTGCAAATCCTCTTTGTCCCTTCGGGACGCGCGCTCTTGACGCTGCCGCTGGGCCTGCGCATCACCGACCAGGGTCTGCTCTTTTCCGCGCGGATCTGCCTGCGCCTCATTGGCGCGACGCTGCCCCTGACTGTGATGCTCACTGTCACGCGCCTTCCGGACCTTACCCGCGCGCTGGTGCGCACCCTGCACATCCCCTACCGCTACGCTTTTGCCTTCACCACGGCGATCCGCTTCATCCCCATCCTCGCGCGCGACATGGCCGCCGTCATCGAGGCGCAGACCGCCCGCGGCGTGGAGCTGGACGGCAACCTCTTCCAGCGCCTGCGCCTGCTACTTCCGCTGTGCGTGCCGCTGCTGGTTTCCTCCGTGCGCAAGATTGAGGCGGGTTCCATTTCCGCCGAGCTTCGCGGCTTCCACCTGCGCGAGAGCCGCTCCTAAGGGAATCCGACCCGTCACCGCCAGACACGGACAATAAAAGAGCGCCCCCTATCGCATGAAGAATCGGCGATAGGGGGCGCTCTTGGCTGTTACGGTTTCCAAAGCGTGTAACGGGAGGGAGTAAAGCTGCCGGCGCGCAGCATGGCCGCGGTATCCTGGACCACGGTTTTCAGGCGCGAAACGATGGTGTCAAAGGTCTCCTCGTAGATGATCTGGATCGTCCCATCCGCGACGAGCTGGTGCGCCAAGGGCACGAGCAGCCACTGCTGAAAGTTTTCGATCTGCTCATCGGTCCAAAACTCGGAAAGGGGCTCGTAGATCTCCGGCGTGCAGAAGCGGTCCCGAACCATGTAGAGCAGGTTGGAGAAGTCCTCCAGGTTGCTGCCGGGCTCCAGGGTAAAGAGCATCCGGAAAAAGAGGTTCCAATCGTAATCGGCATTCATCTGCAGCATGAGGTGGTCCGCCAGGATGTTGAGGAAGGGTTCCTTGCCCTGGAACGGCGCCTCGAGCACAAGCGGTGCCTCAAAATCAATGTCCGCCATGGCGATGCGGTTGATGCGCTGGAAGATGTCCATCAGGCTCTGCGCGGGCTGCCGGGTGATCGGGTTCTGCCGGGCGAGGATGTAGCGGCTGAGGATGTCGCAGGAGCGCTTGAAGTTCAGCGTAAACCCGAGGGAGTCACGCATCTTCCGGAAGAAGAGGTCGGAAATCGCCTTGGCGAACAGCGCGCGGACGGAGGCCTCGCGCAGGTAGCTGTCCTCCGGCTCACTCTGGTTCTGGATCTGGTTGTAGATGAGGTAGAGCTGCCGGTCCACGGAGCGCAGGTTGTCGTAGGCAGAGGAGAGCATCTGCTTCATGAAGGTATCCATGAGGATGTAGCTGTTGTTCTTATAGATGATCTCGTGCTCCACTTCCGCCCAGAACACGTGGACCAGGGCTTTGATCTGCAGCTCAAACCGCACAGCATGGCCGATGGGCCCGCACATGCCGTCGATGCGGTAGATGGCATAGCCGTTGTTCTGGTGCTGGGGCTGCACACCGCGCATGTCCAAGCGGATGCTGGGCTGGTCAGGCGCGCAGCACAGGCCGTCGGCGCAGTTCTGCGTGAAGCGCTCGCGCAGGGCGTCGTAGACCAAGCGCTCCTCCTCCAGGAACCGGCACTGGATGCGCAGGCCGATCAAATCCGAAAGGTTCCGGATGATGCCCTCCGGATAGGCATAGCGCTTATAGAGGTTCTTGCGCAAAATCTTCTCCCGCAGGCTACTCTCTCCCTTGACGCGGGTGGAGATGTTGACCAGGCTCTCCTCGTGGTCCCGCAGCGTGCTATGAAAATACGCCTGCAACACATCTGCGTAGGTTTCCAGCGTCTTGCGGTTGTCATTCAAGATCTTTACCGCCTGATCGATCAGGTCAAACACAGGCAACCGGGTGGGCTCTCTTCCCCTGTCCACGTTGGACTCCCTGTCCATGTTGGACTCCCGGTCCGTGTTATCCCCTCCGCCCGCTTCGATCTTCTTCTCCTCCGGCTCGGCGTCCGTGGGGCCGGTTTGCTGCAAGGGGTACTGTCTTTCCGCGTTTTCCATTCCATCCAACTCCGTATTCATTCTCTTTTCATTTTACCATAGAAACGGCGTCCTGTGCCGCTTTGCCGAAGAAAAAATCCGCCGCTGCGCGAACCTTGTTTTTTTTTGCGCAATGGAGTATGATACACGTAAATACTTGGCGCGCCCGCGCCGCTTGGAGGGGTTGACGATGCAGAAAATCGCCATGAAGACGCCGCTGGTCGAAATGGACGGCGACGAAATGACCCGCGTGCTCTGGAAGTGGATCAAGGAGATGCTTCTAGAGCCGTATATCGACCTAAAGACCGAATACTACGATTTGGGCCTTCCCCATCGGGACGAGACGGACGACCAGGTGACCTTGGATGCCGCTGCCGCGACGGAGAAGTACGGCGTAGCCGTCAAGTGCGCCACCATCACGCCCAACCAGCAACGCGTGGAGGAATACCACCTCAAGCAGATGTGGAAGTCCCCGAACGCGACCATCCGCGCGATCCTGGACGGAACGGTTTTCCGCGCGCCGATCCTGGTCAAGGGCGTATCGCCCACGGTTCGGACTTGGAAGGCTCCCATCACCATCGCGCGCCATGCCTACGGCGACGTGTATAAGAACACCGAGATGAAGATCCCCGGGCCGGGCAAGGTGGAGCTGGTTTACACCGCCCCCGACGGCACGGAGACCCGCGCCCTTGTGCACAACTTCCGCGGCCCCGGCATCGCGCAGGGCATGCACAACCTGGACGACTCCATCGCCTCGTTTGCGCGCGCCTGCTTTGCCTACGCCCTGGACACGCACCAGGATCTCTGGTTCTCCACCAAGGACACCATTTCGAAGATCTATGACCACAACTTCAAGGACATCTTTGCCGACATCTATGCGGCCGAATACAAGGAGAAGTTCGAGGCTGCGGGCATCGAATACTTCTACACGCTCATCGACGATGCGGTTGCGCGTGTCATCCGCTCCAAGGGCGGGTTCATTTGGGCGTGCAAGAACTACGATGGCGACGTCATGAGCGACATGATCGCCACCGCTTTTGGATCGCTGTCCATGATGACTTCCGTTCTCGTCTCGCCCAAGGGCTACTATGAATACGAGGCAGCCCACGGCACTGTGACACGCCACTACTATCGCTACCTCAAGGGCGAGGAGACGGGCACGAATCCCGTTGCTACCATCTACGCCTGGACGGGCGCCCTGCGCAAGCGCGGACAGATGGACGAGATCCCGGAGCTCTGCGCGTTTGCAGACAAGCTGGAAAAGGCGGTCATCGACACCATTGAGTCCGGCGTGATGACGGGCGATCTTGCCGCCATGTACGAGGGAGAGGCCAAATCCGTCTCCTCTCGCGCGTTCCTGCAAGCCATCGCAGACCGTCTCTGATCGAGAACAAAGAACAAGGCCCCAGGCAGTTTGCCTGGGGCCTTGTTCTTTGTATGCACTCACGGCACAAAGGAATCCTGCGCCGGGACTTCGTCAATGTCGGGGTTTTCGCGCTGCTCCATGTAATAGGCGATGACGTCCTTGGAGGTCAGCGAGGCAACGGCGCCCTTGTAGCCGTTGGCGATAAAGACCACGACCGCGATCTCCGGATCGTCAAAGGGGGCGAAGGCGACGAACCAGGCGTTATCCTCAATGTCAATGAGGTTGACCTGCGCCGTACCGGTTTTCGCGCCCACCTGGTCGGTATACGGATAGTCGATAAAGTACTCTTTTGCGGTACCGCCATCCTCTGCGGAAATAACGCCGTGCATGCCCTGGCGGATGGCCTCCAAATAACTGTCCTCCACGTCGAGCTGGGTCACGATATTGGGTTCCTTTTCGGTCACAACCGTGCCGTCCGAAGAAAGGATTTTGTCCACGAGCTGGACCTCCAGCACGTCGCCGCCGTTGGCGATGGCCGCGATATAGCGCGCCACGCCGATGGGCGTGACCTCCGTGATGGACTGCCCGATGCCGGTCATGATGGTTTCCGTCGGGGTCCAGCGGACCTCGCGCAGATAGGAATTCAGAGTGTTGAGCAAGTAGCGGCTGGAGATCTCCTCGCTGGAGAGACCCAGCTCGTCCATCAGCACCTCGCGGATCTGCGCGATCATTTCCGCGCTGTCGTATTCCAGGACGAGGTTCATCAGCTCCTGCGTCACGCGCTCCAAGCGCTCCTCCTCAAAGTTGCGGCCCAGGGCCTCGCCCGTATCGCGCAGGGTCTTTAGGATCGTGTGCGCCACGTAATTGGACTTGGAGGAACGCTGTTCCGTGATGCCTAGGTTCGGGTCGTACAAGACCGTCTGGTTTCCGACGACGCCCGTGGTTTCGCCCGAGAGCTCAATGCCCGTCTTGGAGGTGAGGCCCAGGAGCGATGCCCACTTGTTGAGGTTGTCGATCCCCAATCGGTCGGCCACTGTGTAGAAGTAATAGTTGCAGGAGTTGGTCAGCGCCAGCGTGACGTTCTGATTTTGGTGGTTCTCCGGATACCGCGTCCAGCAGCCGGGCGCGTACGCCGTCTGGTCGTACTTGGTAAAGTCGCCCAGGTCGTCGATCTCCTCCGTCAGCGTCACGGCCCCTTCCTCCAAGCCTGCCAGGGCCGTGACCATCTTGAAGATGGAACCCGGCGTGGCCTTGGAAGAAATGGCGCGATTGAACAAGGGCGAAGTATCGATGTTGTACTTTTCGTCGTACTCCTCAGTGGTCATGCCCTCGATGAAGTCGTTCGGGTCAAAATCGGGGTAGCTGGCCATGGCCAGCACCTCGCCCGTGTGCACGTCCAGGACCACCGCCGCGCCCGTTTCCGCAAGGCGAAGCGGCTCGCCGTCGCGATTCTCGATCTGCTCCTGGTAGTCCGCAAGTTTCCCTTCGGAAGCACTGGCAAGCGCCTCCATCTGGATCTTCTGGGCTTCTTCAATGTTGTATCGCAGGGATTCCTCGAGAATTTGCTGCAGCTCGATGTCGATGGTGAGCACGACGTTGTTCCCGTTGACGGGCGCCTCGTAGGAGAGCTCGCGCATCACCGCGCCATTGGCGTCGACCTCGACCTTCTGGCTTCCCTGGCGATAGGAGACGTTGGCGGACATCTGCTCCTCCATGGATGCCTCGATCCCGGACACGCCCACGCGGTCGTCGGCGGAATAGCCCAGGGCGCTGTACTGCTCCAGGTTGGACTCCGTGATGGAACCCATGTAGCCGATGATGTGCGATGCAAGCGTGCCGCGGGGGTAGACGCGCTTGGTCGTCTGCTCGATGGAAGCGCCCGTCAGCTCAATGCTGGCCGCCTCAATCTGCGCCACAGTATTCATGTCCACGTCATAGGCAATGGTCACGGGTTTGGAGAGGTAGGCGTACATTTGCAGTTCCTGCCAAATGGAGAGAATCTTGTACTGCGTATCGTAGTCCAGGTCCTCAATGCCATACCGCTGGCAGAGGTAGTCAAAGATCTCCTCTTCCGGCACGCTCGTGATGTAGAGGTTGCTCCTCCACGTCTCCTCGCGCTTGGCAAACGTCTCCTCGTTTTCGGTCAAGAAGTCCAGGTAAAAGTTCCCCTCCTCGTCTCGGTGGAGGTAGAAGTTCTGCACGGTTTTGCCGCCGTTGTCTTCCACAATTTCCAGTACACGCAAAAGGATCTGCGTGTACTCCTTGACGTCGTCGCTGCTGTTGCGGGAGGGATCGCGGTAAAAGGTGACGTTGTAGCTCTCCTCGTCGTAGGCCAAGGGGATGCCGTTGCGGTCCAGGATCATGCCACGCTCCCCAGTCAGGGCATAGGTCTTCATCGTGCGGCTCTCGGCCGTGTCGGCATAGGCCTGGCCGTCACGGAGCTGCAGGTTTGCCAGCTGCAGTGTCAACGCCCCAAACAGGAGCACCACAACCGCCACGACCGCGACAAAGCGAAGGCCAAATTTCTTCTTTCCGTCATTCCGATTGTAAAAGCCGTTTTGCATTCGCCTCGCCTCCCCGATGCGTTACCATTTCTTTCCGTGAAACCGAAAGATGGGCGCGCTGATGACGTCCCATCTGTGCAGCCTGCGGACCAGCGCATAAACCGGCACAAAGACCGCCGCATTGAGCGCCCCGCAGATGAGGATTTTCAAAAAGGAGTAGCCCCACCCCACCTGCGCGCGGGCAAAATACAGGTAGATCACGGGCACCAGTTCCTTTACCGCATAGGCGGCCAACAGCGCAAGCGCCGGAAGCACATAGCGGTCCAACCGGAACCGAAAGCCTGCCAGGCCCACCAGCATGCCCAGCGCCATGTATTGCAGGGCGTAATACCCCATCTGTCCAAAGACGCAGTCCATCAGCAGGCCCACCACAAGGCCGCCCAGGGCGCCATAGAGCCAGCCCTGCGTCAGCGCCAAGCTTGCCAGCACCACCGCAATCAGATCCAGGCCGATGCCGCGGACCTCAAAATTCGCCGCAAGGGTCGTCTGGTAGAGCAGGGCGGGCAGCAACAGGAGCACGTCCACAACGATGCGCATCTACGCCGCCTCCTCCGTGCTCATGATGAGAACCTCCTCGATGTGCGCAAAGTCCACCGCGGGGGTGAGGACCACGTACCGGCTGTCCTCGCTCGTCTCGCGGGAGATGGAGCGCACGGTGCCAATCAACAGGCCCTTGGGATAGACGCCATCCAGGCCGGAGGTGATGACGCGGTCGCCGGTGTTGATCTCGCTGCCCTCGGGCAGGTAATTCATGCGGAGCATCTCATCGTTTTCATAGACGTAGAGCGAGCCGTGGCAGATGCCGTTGTCGCGCGTGCGCTCCACCATGCCGGCGACGGCCGAGCGCGAGTCAATGAGCGTGATGACCGTTGCGGTTGAATCGGTCACGCTCATCACGCGGCCGATGAGCCCGGAGTCGTTGAGCACGGGGTCGTCCTTCTTCACGCCGTCCCGCTCCCCCTTGTCCACGGTGAAGGTGGAAAACCACCCGCCGGCCTCTTTGGCCACGACCGAGGCGGCGATGTAGTCCGTCTCCGGCGTGGTCTCCGTCACGCCCAGGAGTCCCAGGAGCCTCTCGTTCTCCTTTTGCAATTCGGACATCTGCGAAACCTGCGCTTCAAGCTGGCGGTTTCTCTCGGTGAGCACGGCAATTTCCTCGTTGAGCTCGGCAATGGTGGTGCGCTCCTCCATGCCGGAGCGCACGGCGTGATACGCATCGGTCACAAAGCCCTGCACGGGGGTGACCACAGCGCTCACCACGTTCTCCAGGAAGGGGAGTTTGACGATCCCCGTCACCGAAAGCCCGAACAGCGCCACAAGCAGACACAAGACCGCCCCGCAAAGGATCAGGGCGATCTTGTGCCTGCCAAGGCCCTGGGTAAACCGCATTTTCATCTTCCCTTTCCTGCGCGCAGAGGGAGAGGAAGCTTACGCTTCCTCCGCCACGCGCGTGATATACCGCAGCCGCTCCAGATCCCCGGAGAGGATGCCCGTGCCGATGGCGACACAATCCATGGGGTTGTCCGCGATGACCACGGGCATTCCCGTCTGCTGCGAGATGAGCAGATCCAACCCCGAGAGCTGCGCGCCGCCGCCGGTCAAATAGATGCCGCGCTCCATGATGTCGCTGGCAAGCTCCGGGGGCGTATTCTCCAAGCAGGTGCGCAGGTTGTTCATGATGATGCCCAGGGGGTCGCGAAGGGCCTCGGTGATCTCGTCGTTGCTGATCTCGATCATGTGCGGCAGGCCCGTGATGAGGTCGCGCCCGCGGACCATCACGGTCTCCCGGCGCTTGAGCGGGATGGCCGAGCCGATCCCGATCTTGACCTCCTCTGCCGTGCGCTCGCCGATGAGCAGATTGTACTCGTTTTTGATAAAGTTGATGATGGCCTCATCCATCTTCTGTCCGGCCGTGCGGACCGAGCAGGACGTGACCACCCCGTTCATGGAGAGGACCGCCATTTCCGACGTGCCGCCGCCGATGTCCACGACCATGGACCCGCTCGCTTCCTCCACGGGCAAGCCCGCGCCGATGGCGGCCGCCATGGGTTCGTCCACCAAATGCACCGAGCGCGCGCCGGCATTGCGGACCACCTGCTCCACGGCCTGGCGCTCCACCGGCGTGATGCCGCAGGGCACGCACACGACCACGCGCGGCCGCACAATGGGCACGGAAAAGTCGTTTGCCTTGTGAATCAAATACTTGATCATCACCTGCGTCGAATCCAAATCCGCGATGACGCCCTCGGTCACGGGATGGATGGCCGTGATGTTGGAGGGCGTCCGGCCCATCATCTTCTTGGCCTCCTCGCCCACGGCAAGCACCTGCCTGCGCGCATCCGAGCGCACCGCCACCATCGTCGGCTCGCGCAGCACAATGCCCTTTCCGTCCACATAGACGGCGATGTTGGCCGTGCCCAAGTCGAAGCCCATGTTGCGGCTTATAAGTTTAACGCCTAATGCCATCTTTGGGTTTCCCCCTCCTGTAAATTTCAAAAAACCGTGCGTGCCCACCGGGCGCTAACGCAGACCCGCCTCCCGCAAAAGCGCGCGCAGGCCATAGAGCGAAAGGCCGACCGTCGCATAATAGTCGCCCTCGATCCTGCGCACCAACGCGCCGCCCACGCCCTGAATCCCATAGGCGCCCGCCTTGTCCAGCGGCTCGCCCGTGGCAACATATTCCGCGATGTCCTCCGCGGAAAGCTCTGCAAAGTGGATCACCGCCCGGTCGCACCGCTCCAGGCGCTTTCCCGACGCGGCGTCCAACAGGCACATGCCCGTGAGCACCTCGTGCGCCCGGCCCGAAAGCAGGCCCAGCATGCGCGCGGCATCCTGCGCGTCACGCGGCTTTCCCAGCGCCTTGCCGTCCAGGAAGACGAGCGTATCCGCCGCGAGCACGAATCCGTGCCCAACGCGCGCGCCAACGGCCTCCGCCTTTCGCCGGGCGAGGGTCCGCACGCAGGCCTCCGGCTCACCCGAGACCCCTTCCTCCACCTCCGCCGGGCACACCGTAAACGGCACGCCCAGGCGCCGGAGCAGTTCCGCGCGGCGCGGCGAGGCAGAGGCCAAAATCAATTCCTCCATGGCTTACATCCTTCTGTAGATCACAAAGGCGATCACCATGCCCAGCATGGAGCCGATGTTGACGTGGAGCACGAGCCCCAGCGTAAACGTCACGACTCCAAGATCCAGCGTCAGGGGCGCGCTCGTCGTTCCCACCGTCAGGGACTGCCCAAAGATGGCTGGCAGATACGGCGTCACCAGCGACCAAAGCAGGCTGCCGATGATTGCGCCAACCAACACCATCAACACGAGCATCCAGGGCTCGGTTCTCGCTTTCATGCTGTTTTACTCCTCTTCGTTGTTCTCTTCCGCCGTCGAAGCGGTCTGCGCCTGGCCGGATTCGCGCGGGGTCACACCTTGGTAGATCTCCCCCTGCACTTCCTTGTAGTAGTCGTCGCGCAACAGTTCGCGGGACACCTCTTCGCCGTTCTTCTTGATGACGCGGTACGAGCGCACTTTGACGCCGTCCCGCTCGCGCTTCTTGACCTTCGTCTCATCCGTATAGGTCACATACTCGCCCTCGGTGTCCAGGATGATCTTCGGTTCGTCCGGCTCGATGGTCTCATAGACGTCCGTCACGATTTCGATTTCCGTCCCTTCCTCCAGCGGATAGCCGTAGATCGAAATGGCGACCGTATTTCCGGACACCCGGCCCTCGATGAAGATGGGATAGTCCGTGTTGTTCTTGAAGATCAGGTCCTTGTAGTCGTAGGCCACCGCCGCGTCCGTCCCCACGGGCACGTAGGAAACGGGAATGCTGTGCTTGTTGGATCGGATGATCTCCAGATTCGCCTTGACCACGGCCTGGTAGAGTGTGGTGGAGACCTGGCACACGCCGCCGCCCGGGCCGTCGACGATCTCATCGTCCTCGATCACGCCCGCGTTCTGGTAGCCCTGTTCCAGTCCCCGGGGACCAGTGGTGGCGTTGAAGGAGACCTCCTGCCCCGGCTGCACAATCATGCCGTTAAAGTAGGCCAGGGCCGTCTTGACGTTGTGAATCCGTGCCTCCGAAGAATTCCCAAGGTCCGTCGTCGTGCGCACAATGCGCGTTGTGGCCTTCTCGAGATCCGCCGCAAAAACCGTAGGGGCTACGATATCCGGCTTGATCTCGATGACCGTGGTAAAGCCGTTGTCCAGCTGCGTTTTCACCTGCCCCACGAGCGTGGCCAGGTTCACACTGCGGCCATTGCTCTCGGGGGTGATGGTGAATTTCTCCTCCGCCGAAGGGTCAAAGGAGATGACGGCGTTTGTCGCCGCCAGGTCCACGGCCTCCTTGACCTCGCTGAGTTTCTGCTCGAGCTTCTCCTCGTCATAGGACAAGGCCGTGGAGAGGTTTTCCCCTTCCGTTTTCAGACGGGAGATCTCCTTTTGCCGCGCAAAGATACTCCCCGTGCGGCCCAGATTCCACGCCTGCTCCAGCTTTTCGTCGATGTCCAGGGATACGCCCATCTGATCGGGCGCGATCGACCACTCCCGGTCGTTATAGGCCAAGCGCACGGTCATGGCCTCGATGCGGTCGGCATTTAGGGTCACGAGCTTTTCGCGCGCTTCCTCCATCGTGTAGCCGTTGAGCTTGAGGCCGTCAACCGACACCCCCGGATAGAAGGTGTCCGAGCCGCTCCCCAGATCCACGGCGAGCTTGATGCCAAAGACCGCAAGGACCAACACAACCACCGCCGAAAGACACAAAATCCGGCGGATGCGGCGAACGCGCTGGCGCTGCTGCTGTTTGACCTGGAAGGCATACTCCTGCTCTGCGCCGCGCAGGTTGGGGTCGATGCGCTCCCCGCGGCCGACCGCTTCGCGCGGAATGCGGCGGTTCTCCCCCGCGCGCTCCGGTTGCGCGCGCAGAGAGCCCCCGCGCGGCGCATTGCCCGCGTATCGCTCCTGCTGCGCCCGCCGGTCCTCCGCAGGACGTTCCCCAGCGGATGGACGGCGCCCCGAAGCCGGCCGGGACGCGGACGCGGCATGCCCCTTGGACATGGGCCGGCTCCCCACGACGGGATGTCCCCCCGATGCGGGACGGCTGCCCGACGCGGGACGGCTGCCCGACGCGGGACGGCTGCCCGACGCGGGACGGTTTCCCGATGCGGGGCGTGCGCCCTGCGCACAGCGGCTTGCCCGGTCCGCCTGCGCGGCGGGGTCTGTGCGCGCGCGGTCCTCCCTCTGTGCTCGATCCTGGGCATAGCGGCGCGCGCCCATGGAGCGCTGCTCGCTGAGCGGTTGATCCTGGAGTCTGCGGGGCTCCGACTCGCCGGAAGGGTCCGCCCCGTGCGTGATCTTCTTGTCTGTCATAGGCTTCCTACGCTCCCATAACGTGATCGCCGGGCAACCGGCCCGAATCCTGACAATGCCTCATTATACCATGTTTCCATGCCTTTGCGCAAATCCCGTTCCTCCATGAGAAACGGCAGCGTCCTGCGCCTCGCTTTTCTGCGCCGCTTCCACCGCCTCGCACAGGCGCGCCGCGCACTCCTCCGCGTCTTTCCAGCGGGCAAGTCCCGTTCCCAATGTCACATCCGGGCGGGTAGCGCCGTGGAAATCGCTCCCACCGGTGACCAACAGACCATATCTTTGGGCCATGCGGCGCAAAAACTCCTCCGTCTGGGGCGTATGCGCGTTGTGGTAACACTCCAAGCCCATGAGTCCCTTGTCGCACATGGAACGAATCCAGCGCTCCAATTCCAGCTCGTTGAGCTTGAGCAAACCACCATGCGCCAATACTGGAACGCCGCCCGCGGCCCGGATGTTCCGAATGACCGCCTCGGACGTCATTTTTCTGCGCTCCGCATAGGCGCGCGCGCCCAATCCAATGTATTCGCGGAAGGCCGTGCGCACGTCCGGCACGACGCCGTGCTGTACGAGCACGCGGGCAATGTGCGGGCGTCCGATGGCGCCGCCCGCCAATGCTTCAACCTCTTCCACCGCAATCGGGATTCCCAAGCCCTGCAAATTTTCAATGATGCGGTGCATCCTCTCCACGCGGGCATTGCGCATGTCCTCGAGCATCGCCCGCATGACGGGATGGTCCGGCGACATGCCATAGCCCAGCATATGCACCTCAAGCGAGACGCCCGAGCTGATCTCCACGCCCGGGAGCACCTGCACCCCAGACCGCGCTCCCTCCGCAAGAGCTTCCGCCACGCCGTCCATGGTGTCGTGATCCGTCACCGCCAGCAGGGAAAAGCCCTGTTCCTTGCCCAAGCGCACCACCTGCGTCGGGGCAAGCGTCCCGTCCGAGGCCGTCGTGTGAATGTGCAAATCCAGCACAAGTCTCCCCCCTTGTTGCCCTTTAACCTTTAGGTATTTGCCAGCGAGCACGGTTTTTCCTGCCGGTCGGCCAAAGTTTAACTTTCTGTTCGTTTTTTCGAAAAAAACAGGCAGCGCCCGCCATGCGGATCGCTGCCTGTTTTGCCTTACTTACGCGTTGAGCAGCTGCTCAATGGGGTTCTTTGCCGGGCCCTTGCCGGTGTCGCCATCCAGGGGCGGAAGCTCTCCGCCGTTCATCAGGGTAACGAACTCATCCTTGTCGAGTTTCTCGCGGTTGATCAGCTCACGGGCAATGCGGTCGAGCTGGCTCCGGTTTTCGTTCAACAACTGCGTGGCGCGGTCCAGCGCTTCGTGCAGCGCCTTCTCCAACTGCTCATCCACGCGCGCCGCCAACTCCTCCGAGTAGTTGCGCGCATGCCCAAAGTCGCGCCCCACAAAGACCTCCTGGTCTCCACCCAAGTAGATGGGGCCTATCTCGTCGTTCATGCCGTACTCGGTGATCATCTTTCGCGCAAGCTCGCTCGCGCGGGAAAGGTCCGAGGTGGAACCCGTAGACACATCGCCCAGGACGATCTTCTCCGCCACGTGTCCGCCCAGAAGCTCCACGATCTGGTCGCGCAGGCGCGAACCGGACACGTAGTGCTTTTCCTCGTCGGGCATGGTCATGGTGTAGCCGCCTGCGCCGCCGCGCGGGATGATGGAGACCTCGTGCACCGGGTCGCATCCGGGCAGGACGTAGGCCAGCACGGCGTGGCCCGCCTCATGGAAGGCGACAAGCTCCTTGTCCTTCTCCGTGATGACGCGGGACTTCTTTTCCGGGCCAACCTGCACGCGGGTGATGGCCTCCTCCAGCTCGCGCATGGTGATGACCTTGGCGTTGCGCCGCGCGGCGAGGATGGCCGCCTCGTTCATGACGTTTTCCAGGTCCGCGCCCGTCATGTAGGGCGTGCGGCGGGCCAGCACCGCCAGCGAAACGTCGTCGCCCAGGGGCTTGCCCTTGGAGTGGACCTTGAGGATTTCCTCGCGTCCCTTGACGTCGGGGTAATTGACGGTGACCTGCCGGTCAAACCGGCCGGGGCGCAGCAGCGCGCGGTCCAGGATGTCCGGGCGGTTCGTCGCGGCCAGAACGATGACGCCCTGGTTCGCCGTGAAGCCGTCCATCTCGACCAGGAGCTGGTTGAGCGTCTGCTCGCGCTCGTCGTGGCCGCCGCCAAGTCCTGCGCCGCGCTGGCGGCCCACGGCGTCGATTTCATCGATGAAGATGATGGCCGGGGCGTTGCGCTTGGCCTGCTCAAACAGGTCGCGCACGCGCGAGGCGCCGACGCCGACAAACATCTCCACAAAGTCGGAACCGGAGATGGAGAAAAACGGCACGCCCGCTTCGCCCGCCACGGCCTTCGCCAGCAGGGTCTTGCCCGTGCCCGGCGGGCCGATGAGCAGCACGCCCTTCGGAATGCGCGCGCCCAACTGCATGAACCGGTCCGAGTGCTTGAGGAACTCCACGATCTCGCGGAGCTCTTCCTTTTCCTCGTCCGCGCCCGCGACCTGGGCAAAGGTCACGCGGTTCTTATCGTCGGTTACGGTCCGAGCGTGGGCCTTTCCAAAGTTCATGACCTTGTTGTTTCCGCCCATCTGCTGGCGCATGAAGAAGAACCAGAATGCCACGAGCAGCAGGATCATGATGAGGAAGGGAATCCATTCCACCCACCATGCGGGCTGCGGCGCGGGTTCGTTGATGAGCGTAAACCCGTAGTCCAGAGGCGTGATGGTCGAAGGATCTACGCCCTTGGACGTTGCGAGAACCTGCCGGACGTCGTCATAGAAGCTGGCGACATCATTGGGAATCTGCAGGGTGAAGTCATATCGCTCCGGAAAGCTCGATTCCGGGATTGTGGAGTCCTTGTACAGGCCATAGGCATCGTATTCCGACACCATGAGCTGGGAGATCTTCCCATCCTGAACAAGCTGTAGAAAATCGCTGTAGCTGATCTCCTTGTTCTCCACCTGCGTGGGCCACATCAGCATCTGGACCATGATCACGACCAGAAGCAGCAGCACCAGCCACAAGCCCGGTCCACGCATAAAACTTTTTTTCTGCACTTTGACAAAACGCCTCCCTTCAAAGGGCGATCTGTTGGGGTCTACTCGTACATTTTCGGGCTGAGGATGCAGACGTCCGGCAGGTTGCGGTAGTGCTCGGCATAGTCCAAGCCGTAGCCGATCACGAACTCGTCCGGAATGGTGAAGCCAATGTAGTCCGCATGCAGCTCAACGCGACGGCGCTCCGGCTTATCCAAGAGCGTAAAGAGCTTTAGGGACGCCGGTCCGCGCGTGCGAAGGTTGTCCTTCAGGTAGCTCATGGACATTCCGCTGTCCACGATGTCCTCGACGATCAGCACGTCCTTTCCCTCGATGCCATGGTCGAGGTCCTTCATGATCCGCACAACGCCAGAGGATTTTGTCGAAGAGCCATAGCTCGAAATCGCCATAAAGTCGATGGAACAGGGAATGGTCAGGCGGCGAAGCAGGTCCGCAAAGACCGACACCGCACCCTTGAGGATGCAGACGACCAACAGGTCGTGGCCCGCATAGTCCGCATTGACGCGCTCGGCCAATTCGTCCAAGCGCTTTTGGATCTCCTCGTTGGAAATGAGCACGCGCTCGATTTCGTCCTTTGAATACTCCATACTTCTACTCCTTCAGTGTTGTATATTGAATGGTCAGGGCACGCGCGCTGTGGGGGCCGATGGCACATGCGGCGCTCGCCGCAACCCCGGCCACCCAAACAATTTCCTCCGCGCACGTCAGAACCGGTACGCGGTCGCGCAGCGCGCGCGGCACCTTTTGATCGGTAAACAAATCGCTGAGCTTCTTTGTTCCGCCGCCCAGCAGGCGAATGCGGTCTCCCGGCCGCCAGGCGCGAACGACGATGCCCGGAGCTGCCGCGTCGGCGTCCAAGACTTGAGCCTGCTTTCCCAGGTTCAGGTTCTGCGGCACCTCCCCCACGCGCAATCGAAATCGCCCGAATGGGGTCTCGTTTT
The DNA here is from genome assembly GCA_050942925.1 of Candidatus Spyradocola sp. Lineage (GTDB taxonomy): Bacteria > Bacillota > Clostridia > Christensenellales > UBA1750 > Spyradocola. The sequence goes on along the minus strand of JBMNOF010000010.1, from coordinate 11,557 downwards.
CGCCCAGGCAAAGGGCAACCGGCGGCGCGGGTGCCGCGGGGCGCACAGGGCGGACGCCCTGCGCGTCCTTCTCAAACAGCGTTCCGCAAAGGCTGACCCGCTTTCCCGCCCCGCGGAAAAAGAGGGATTCCAAGCGCTCGACGTCTGCCTGTCCGGCGTCCTTCACGCCCATGCGCGCCAGGTATTCGTGCAGCACCGCGCCTCGAATTCCGGGGTGCAGGTCGCGCACATCGGAGAGCGCGTCCCCGCGCTGCCGCTCCCGCAGAATGGATTCCGCTTGCAGCGCGATGTAATCGCTTTGCGCGCGGCTCACGTCCGCCAAGCGGCCGATGGCCTGCACGACGCGGCCATTCAGCGCCTCCATGCGGGGAATCAATTCGTGGCGCACATAGTTTCGCGCAAGAGACGTATCCGCATTCGTCTCGTCCTCCACAAAGGACAAGTCATGCGCTTGCGCATAGCGCAAGATCTCTGCGCGGGAGAAGGGCAACAGCGGCCGCAGGAGGTCTCCCTCCTCCTCGCGCATTCCCGCAAGGCCGCGGGGCGAGGCCCCGCGCACCAGGTGCAGGAGCACGGTTTCCGCTTGGTCGTTGAGGTGATGCGCCGTGAGGATGCAGTCCAGGCCTCGCGTTTTCCTTTCCTGACGGAGGAAGGCGTAGCGAAGTTCCCGGGCGGTTTCCTCCAGACCACGGCCGCTTGCGCGCGCCTCGGCAGGAACATCCATGTGCGCAACCGCCAAGGGAACGCCCAAGCGGGCGCACAGGTCCTCAACAAATGCGCAGTCCCGAAGGGAATTCTCCCCCCGAATCCCGTGTTCCACGTGCGCGGCAACGACGTTGGCGCCAAGATCTCGCAGGAGGTGCAGGAGCACCACCGAGTCCACGCCGCCCGAAAGCGCCAGCAAGGCGCTTCGCCCCTTCAGGCATTCCGCAACGTGATCTCGCACTGGCTTGCCCTCCTAATGGAATCAATCAGCTTCTAATTTTATATGGATCGGCAAGATATTTCAAGCCCCGAATCAAATTGTTTGGTTTTTTTTAACCGCCAGCCTCCTCTGCGCGCTCCTCTTCTCGCAGGGCGCGCTCCATGTTCTGGGCGACGCGGCGCATATATGCCTCAAACTGCGTGCGCTCCTCGGGGGTAAAGCCGTCCAGCAGTTCCGCGGCGACGCGGCCGACCTGCCGCTCTCCCATTTCGCACATGCGCCTGCCCTCCTCGGAAAGGTGCACGCGCAAAATGCGCTGGTCTCTTCCATCCATCTCCCGCTCGATGAGCCCGGCACGTTCCATGCGCTTGAGCGTGACCGTCATCGTCGCCGGCGAGAGGCTGAGGGCGCGCGCCATTTCCTTCTGGCTCATGCCATCGCACTTGTGCAGCAGCGCCATGATCGGCGGCTGCCCCCGATAGAGCCCGACCTCCGCCAGCTGCGCCTGCATGCGGCTGTAGTACAGGCGCACAACGCGCGCGAATTCCACCTCAAACTGCATCATCAATTCCTCTTCCATCGCTCCTCCTCCTCGTGTCAGGAGTTCGTTTTCGCGTCTAACAATTCGTAGTCTAAGCGTTTTTGCGCAATTTGTCAACCAGAATTTCCTTCTCCCGCGCAGCTTGCGAAAGAGAAATCGAAGGGAGGACCTCCGATGCTATGCAAACGCAGTGGAGGTCCTCCCTGTTTCCGGTTTTTGCGCGTCAAGGGGCGAGATTGCCCTCAGACGATGATGTCGCTATCCTGTTCGCCGACAAAGTAGAGCCACCAGCGCGCCCAGTTGACGATGTGGTCTCCCACGTGCTCGATGTACTGGGCGACGCTCACGGCCGTCATGACGTCGCTGTCCTGCGAGCGCAGGCCGCTCTGGCGCGTGATGCATTCGCGGTAGATCTGCTCATAGAGCACGTCGACCTCGTCATCCATGGTGAGGATGTTGCGCACGGCCTCCGCGCTCTCGTTGAGGGAGCACGCGAGCATCCGCTCGAACATGGTGGCGGTCCGCTCGCTCATGCGGTAGATGTCCTCGAGCAGCAGGACTTTGCCATACTGCGTGCGGAGAATGCACTTGCCGATTGCAGCCGCCTGATAGCCGATGCGCTCCATCTCGTTGGCCATGTGGATGATATAAAACAACCTGCGCAGATCCACCGCCACCGGGTGTTGGGTGGCGATCATGCGCATCACGCGCTCGTTGAGCGCCATGCGCATGGAGCGAATCCGCTGATCCTGCTCCAGAACGCGTTCCACAATCGTAAAATCCCGGCGGCGCACGGCCTCCATCACATCCTGCAGCGTCTCAGACGCCAGGTTGCACATGTGGATGCTGTCGCGCTGTATGTCGCGCATTTCTTGATCATAGATGCTACGCATAGAACCGAACTCCTATTGACAATTCAGACTCTCAAGCCCTGCCGCCTGCGCTCAAGCAAAGCGCGAGCTGATGAACTGCTCGGTGTGCAGGTGCTTGGGGTGATAGAACAGGTCGCTCGTGCGTCCCCATTCGAGAACCGTGCCGTCCTCCATCATGGCCGTCTCCTCCGCGATGCGTCCCGCCATCTGCGGCGAGTGCACGGCCACGACCATCGTACATTCCTTGCGCAGAGAGAAGAGCATGTCTTCCACCTTGATGCTGGTCATGGCGTCCAGCAGGCGCGTGGGTTCGTCCAGGAGCAGAAGCCCCGGCCGAAGGGCCAGCGCCCGCGCGATGCATGTCAGCTGCGCCTGGCCGCGCGTGAGGCGGGAGGAGTCCGTATAGAGCATGTCCCGAAACTCCTTGAAGATTTCCATGCGGCGCAAGGTTTCCTCGGCGCGCTCCTCCAGCGCTTGTTTCTTGTGAATTCCCTGCAGGCGCAGTCCTGCGGTGATGTTGTGCAGCACCGTGCCCGCAAAGAGAACGGGTTCCGTAAAGACCATCCCCACGCGCTTGCGCAAGTCGTTGGGCTCCTGCATGAAGATGGAGCTATTGTCCAGCATGATGTGGCCGCTGACCACGCAGCCGCGCTGCTCCGCCATGCGGTTGATCACCCGCAGAAAGGTCGACTTTCCACTGCCGGTCTTGCCCATCAGCGCAAGCACGTGACCCGCCTCCGCCGTGACCGCCACGTCGTGCAGAACGACCTTGTCGTCCATCGACGCGTTGAGATCCTCTACCACCAGTTGTATCGGCAATTGGCTTCCTCCCCTTCGCTTCTCCATCGGCGCGTGGTTGTCAGGCGCAGAAGGAGCATCAGAGCCGCGAGTGCGAACGCCAGCACCGCCGCGTCTTCCCGTCCCAGCCATGCCAAACGGAAGAGCTCGGTCGCCAGCACCTGGTCCGGCATCATCGCCCCCATGAGCGTCAGTAGGGCTGTCGCTTCGCACAGGATTCGCTCCACCAGCCGCAGGCACGCGCGGACGATCTGCGGCAGGGCCTGCGGCAGGACCACCAGGCCCAGCACTGCCATTCGTGGGCCGCCCAAGGCCTCGCCGGCCATGCGGTATTTCTCCGGCACGGTGCGCAGCGCCGTGTCCACGCGCGAGACCATAAAGGGCAAGCACATGATGGTGAGCAGCACCACCATGGACCAGATGCTATCATGCGCCTGCGCGTTGTCGTTGATGAGCCAGTTTCCAAACAGTCCAACCAACACGGCCGGCACGCGCGAGAGCCCCTTCAGGAAGCGCTGCACCCGCTGAAGCGACGGCCCCCGCAGGTACTCATACATCCAGAGCGTGATTAGCATGGAGATGGGAAGCACGAGCACCAACACCAGCAGGAGCACTTGCAGGGTCTTTGCGATCACCGCGCCGATCCCCGGGAGCACGCCCCAGGAGCGAAGCAGCGCCGTTACCGCATCCGAGGTGAGCCGCACCAACGGGATCAGCAGAACCGCCACCGCCGCCACGGCGAGCAGGACAATCACGACAAGAAAGACGTTATTGCGCAGCCTTCTTTTTTCCATGTCGTCCCCCCTCCAGGCTGGTCGAGATCACCGCGTTGACAAACACGATGAGCGCCGTAAGGAGCGCCGCCAGCAGCATCGCATAGCGCGCGTTGCCCGACTCCCCTGTGACGCCTGCCGCCCGCATCAGGGCCGTGACCAGCGTGTCCTCTCCTCCGCCGTAGGCAGAAAGAACCAACAGGATGGCTACGCCCTCGCCCATGCAGCGGGACATCATTCGAAGCGCGACGCTGAGGTAGCTCCGTCGAACCAGGGGAAAGACCGTATGCAGAATCGTCTCATACATATACGCCCCCATGGCCTGCGCCGCCTCCACCGCGGGATAGTGCTGCTCGTTAATCTGGGTCAATTCCAGCGTGTGCCGCATCAGGCTCATGAGGATGAGCGTGATGGTCACGCCCCACCAGGCGGAGGGGATAGCCGGCACGAAGTACCGCAGGGAAAGGTACCCAAAGACCACCGCCGGGATCGCCGAGGCGCCCGAAACCGCGCTGTGCGCCGCATGCAGCCAGTTGGGTTTGAGGAGAAAGGCGATGACAGAGGACAATGCCCACGCCAATGGGAACGAAAGTACCACCGCTACAGCGGCCGTGGACACCGTAAAGCCGGTCAAACGCAGCCCCTGGGGCACGAGGGACCAAACGGTCGTGAGCATGTTGCCCGCCGAAGCCCTTTCCATCAGCAGGATGCCCAGCACAAAGACCAGCGCGCATCCCACCAGCAAAAAGGCAAACGTGCCGCCCAGCCACGCCCCAAAGCGCATTAGGTTTTCCCACGCTTTTTTCATTCGCCCTCCCACTCCACAGCCCAAATAGACCGCATTGTTTACATTTTATTGTATAAAAATTTAGCCATTTTCACAACCAGGCAAAGGTTAAATATGGGCTAAATCGTTCCGGACTACATGACGGACAGAAAGAGAGCGGTCCACGATGTGGAACCGCTCCATTTTCTGTCAAGAAGAGGCATTTTCTTTGGCGTAGGGAAGTGTCACGGTGAATTCCGTCCCCACGTTCAATTCCGATTGCACATCGATCTGGCCATTCATGTCCATGACGATGTGCTTGACGATGGCAAGACCCAAGCCCGTCCCGCCCATGTTGCGGCTGCGGCCCTTATCCACGCGATAGAACCGCTCAAACAGGCGCGGAATGTGCTCCTGTGCAATGCCGATGCCCGTATCCTTCACGTGCAGGTAGACCTTATCCCCTCTGCGCTCCACGCGCACGTTCACCTTGCCGCCATCCAGCGTGTACTTGATGGCGTTGTCGATGAGATTGATAAGGAGCTGCTTGACGTGGTCGTCGTTGGCCTGAATATAGGCCTCCTCGTCTGCGTCCACGTGGAGGGAAATGCTCTTTTGCCTGGCGCTGTTTTCGAGCATGAGGCAGACTTCCTCTGCCCGCTTGCCCAGGCTCAGGCGCTCCGTCGGCACGCGCACGCGTCCGCTTTCCATGGAGGAAAGGGAAAGGACGTCGTTGATCAACCGTGAGAGGCGATCCGTCTCCATGGCGATGATGTCCAGGAAGCGCTTGGCCATCTCCGGGTTCTCAATGGCGCCTGCCTGAAGCGTCTCCACAAATCCCTTGATGGAGGTCAGCGGCGTCTTGAGCTCATGGGTGACGTTCGCGGCAAAGTCCGTGCGGATCTGCTCGAGGTTGCGGATTTCGGTGATGTCCTCCAGCAGGGCCACGGCGCCGATGGATTCGTTTTCGTGTTCCAGGGGAGAAATGTAGAGGCGGATGAGGCGGTGCCGGGGCGCCGCGCGCACGGGCAGCTCCAGCGTAATGAGCTCTTCGTGCTCCATTGCCTCCTGCAGGATCGTCTCCAAGCGGGAATTGCCGGTCGCCTCCAGGACGTGTTTGCCCTCGACGCTGCCCGTAACGCCCAGCATGTGCTTTGCGGCGTTGTTCATCTGCACGACATGCAGCTGGCCGTCCACAGCAATGAGGCCGTTGAGCATGTGGTCGATGATGGATTCCAGCTCCGCGCTCTTGTGCTGCAGCTTTTCCACAGTCTCCTGCAAGCGCGTGTTCATGGACTGCAAGGTGCGCAGCAGCTGGTTGAGCTCCGCATAGCCGTCAATGCGGAGGTTGACGTTGTAGTTTCCGTCGATGATGGCCTGTGCGGCCTTGGAGATCTGGTTGATCGGGGTGACAATGCGCCTGGCCAGCGCAAAGGAGAGGTAGATGCAAACCACAAGCACCCCCATCATCAGCGCGGCAAACAGGCCCCAATTCCCGTGCCGGAAGACCACCTGACTCTTTGTGATGCGCAAGATCGTCCCATCGTCATCGTCCAGGACGGAAACGGCGACCTGCATCTGGGCCAACCGTCCCTGGAAGGAGATTTCCGTGCCCGTCCCATTGGACAGCGCGGCGACGACGTCGGGCTGGTCCAGGTAGTACCCGACCTGCCCGCTGGAATCGTAGAGGATCGTCCCATTTCGATCCATGCGGGTGACCCGCGCCGAAATGAGTCCCGCCACGCGTTCCAGCGTCGCATCATCCTGTGCGGAGGCCGCGGCGTAGCGCGCCGCGCCCAGCAGCTGCTCCTGAAGGATGCCCTGCTCCTCCTGCATGGTGATGCGCATCGAGAAAAAGGAGGTGAGCGCCACCACCAACAAAACCAGTGCGGACGCCGTTAGGACGATCCGCTGGTGCATGGATTTCACGCTTCTTGCTCTCTGTCAACAAAGCGGTAGCCCACACCTCTGACGGTTTCGATATAGGGCTCCTCGCCGAGCTTCTGGCGCAAATGGCGGATGTGGACGTCCACCGTGCGCGTTTCGCCGTAGTACTCGTAACCCCAGATGCGGTCGAGCAAGAAGTCACGGGTGAGCACCTTGCCGCGGCTCAGGACCAGCACCTTGAGCAGCTCAAACTCCTTGAGCGTAAGGGAGAGCTTCTCGCCGCCCTTGAACGCCTCGTAGTTCGTAATGTCGATCATGATGTCGCCCGAGCGCAGGGTCTGCGGCTCGCTCTCCTGCTGCGGCGCGACGCGGCGAAGCAGCGACTTGACGCGCGCGGCAAGCTCGCGGACGGAGAAGGGCTTGGTGATGTAGTCGTCCGCGCCGAGCTCCAGGCCGAGGATCTTGTCCACCTCGTCTCCGCGGGCGGTGAGCATGATGATGGGAATATTGCTGGTCATGCGGTCGCCCTTGAGGCGCCTGCAGACTTCGAGGCCGTCGATTCCCGGCAGCATGATGTCCAACAGCACAAGGGACGGGCGTTCCACCTCGCAGCGCTTGAGGGCCTCTTCTCCCGTCAGCGCCGTGACGACATGGTACCCTGCCGCCTTCAGGTTAAAAGAGATCAATTCCAGGATATGGACTTCATCATCCACTGCCAAGATGGTATCACTGGGCATGTGAAAATACCTCCTTTACATCATTGGTACAAGCAGAAGTGGGAACCGGACCAGGATCATTTTTCCTTGGGCGTGCTCAGCAGGGATTTCAGCTCTTCCATAAAGGTGTTGATGTCACAGAAGGAGCGATACACCGACGCGAAGCGGACATACGCCACCTCGTCCAAGTTTCGCAGCCGCTCCATGACCATCTCCCCGATGTGGGAAGAGGAAACCTCCCGCTCCAGCGAGTTGTAGATCTGCTGTTCGACGTCCCGCACCAGTGCGTCGACATCGCCCATGGCGACCGGACGCTTTTCGCATGCCTTGATGAGGCCGCGCCGGATCTTGTCCGCGTCAAACGCCTCTCGGGAACCGTCTTTTTTGATCACCATGATTTGCACGTTTTCGATTTTCTCATAGGTTGTGAACCTGCGCCCACAGTTGACGCACTCGCGCCGGCGCCGAATCGCCAATCCCTCGTCTGTGGGACGGGAATCGATTACGCGGCTCTCGGTGGAATTGCAGTACATGCACTTCATGAACGTTCTCCTCGCTGTGCGGCCCTCTGCTCGCAAAAACGGAGCGTGACCAATAAAACGGTCATTCGCCGCCGTCTACTATTATATCTCTTTTTTCATCCACCGTAAACCCTTTTGCGCCAACTTTGTTAATTTTTTTGAGTTCCCGTGAAGAAACGTCGGAATTCTCCTGTTTTCTCCCCTTGTAATGTTAAAATGTCATTATGTTTTGCACTCGCCTTCCTGTGAGCGTCCGGGCAGATTGACCAAAATCACGTCTTCGCCCATCATCACCACCGCGCTCCAGGGAATGACCACGCCTTCGCCCTTGAACATGCCGGCAAAGGAAAAGGGCAAAGGGACGATCAGGGAAAGGATGCGCCCATCGGGTGAAAGGTCGAGATCGCAGATGCTTCCCAGGCGCGCGCCGTCGCAGGTATTGATGATTTCCTTCTGTTTCAGCTGTGCATACGTCATGCTTTTCTCCCCCTTTTTGGGGCGGAAAGAGACCGCCCGCATCCATCCCTATGCGGCCGGGGAAACAAACATGCCAAAACGCCTCCGCGCGAGCTATCTGCGCGGAGGCGTTCTCTTTCTTCAAACAAATTTCTTCATGTGCGCGAGTGCGGTCTTTTCCAGTCGGGAAACCTGCGCTTGGGAGATGCCAATCTCCTCGGCGACCTCCATCTGCGTGCGGCCCCCGAAGAAGCGCATCTGCACGATCTTGCGTTCGCGCTCGCTCAAGTGGTCCATGGCGTTCTTTAGGGCGATGTTTCGCGTCCACTCTTCCTCGCCGCCGCGCTCATCGCGGATCTGGTCCATGACGTAGAGGGCGTCTCCATTGTCGTGATAGATCGGCTCGTTGAGGGACATGGGCTCCTGGATGGCGTCCAATGCCAGAACCACGTCCTCCTCCTTGGCGTCCAACGCCTTGGCGATCTCCGCGACCGTGGGGTCGCGTCCAAGGTCGACGCTGAGCTTTTCGCGGGCCTGCATGGCCTTGTACGCGATGTCCCGCAGCGACCGGCTGACGCGGATGGCGTTGTTGTCGCGCAGGTAGCGGCGGATTTCGCCGATGATCATGGGCACGGCGTAGGTGGAGAATCGCACGCCCAGGGTCGTGTCAAAGTTGTCGATCGATTTCATGAGCCCGATGCAGCCCACCTGAAAGAGATCGTCCATCATTTCGCCCCGCCCCGCAAAGCGCTGCACCACCGACAAGACGAGCCGGAGATTTCCGCCCACGAACTCGTCGCGCGCGCTTTTGTCGCCTGCGGCGATGCGCGCAAAGAGTTCTTTCATCTGCGCGTTGGTCAAAACCGGCAGCTTTGAGGTATCCACGCCACAAAGATCCACTTTGTTCAGTGCCATTCGCTTTCCCTCCGCCTTCTGGATTCCGCCGCCGGCGGCCTGCGCAGCGCCGCCTCCATCGGCACTGTTATCTTGACCAATTCTCCGTTTCCTATACGGATTACACAACACATTTCCTTGTGGAGGCAAAATTTATGGAAACAAATCGGACAAATCCCTTCATTCTACATCTTTTCGCTAATTTCGCCGCGGAGCCTCTTGATGATGCGCTTTTCCAGCCGGGAGATATAGGATTGGGAAATGCCCAATGCGTCCGCGACCTCGCGCTGCGTTTTCTCCTTGCAGCCGTCCAGGCCAAAGCGCATCTGCATGATGCGCTGCTCCCGCGGCGTGAGCCGCGCGATGGCCTCGCGCAGCAGGGCGCGATCGGTTTCGCGCTCCAGCTCCTGGCCGACGAGATCGGGGTCCGTGCCCATGACGTCGGAGAGCAAGAGTTCATTCCCATCCCAGTCTACGTTGAGCGGTTCATCCAAGGAGACCTCCATGCGCGTGCGGCTGTGGCGGCGGAGATACATGAGGATCTCGTTCTCGATGCAGCGGGAGGCGTAGGTGGCCAACTTGATCTTCTTGTTCGCGTCAAACGTCCCCACCGCCTTGATGAGCCCGATGGTGCCGATGGAAATCAAATCCTCCACCCCCACGCCCGTGTTCTCGAACTTCCGGGCGATATAGACCACCAGGCGAAGGTTGTGTTCAATCAACCCTTCGCGTACGCTCTCGTCTCCGTCCCGCAATGCCTGCATAACCCTTTCCTCCTCTTCCCGGGTAAAAGGGGGCGGCAGCGTCTGTCCGCCCCCGATGTAGTCCACGCGCCCGGCCAGCAGCCGCAGCAATCCTCTCCAAAGCCTTTGCACCACTTCTCTCATCGCACGCACCTCCCCGGAATCAGCGCCTGCCCGTCCTCGGACAATGCGCCATCGTACACCGCGATATAGGCCTCAATCTCGCGGCCGTCCACGCGCACCGCGTCAGCCGCAAAGGCCTGCAGAATTCCGCTCCCCCCGACGGAGGTGAACGGAACGGGGCGGGGTTGCCTTCCCGCCTCGAGCCCTTGCAGCGCGCGGCGCTCCACCACGATTACGGGCAGATTGCTCATGGGCTCCACGAGCACATTGCCCGTATCCACCACCGCCGGCAAGCTCACGCGCCGTCCGCCCGCCCGCACGGTCAACAGCGCCGTCGGACTTCCCAGCCGGTTCTCCCGCCGCCGCGAAAGCGCGAAGAGCGCCGCGCCGCCCACCGCGGCCGTGACCGCAGCGGCGGCGGGACCGTAGCCCGAGGCCCCGAGCAGGTAGAGCACGCCGGCGCCGGTTCCCCCCAGCAAAAGCGTCGCGACCCACACAAACGCGAATACGCGGACCGTCCGCTTCCAGCAGGACACCCGCGGTCCCGCACAGAGCAGCAGCGTCATTCCCGCGCACGCCACCGTGCGGGGGAGCAAGCCCAGCAGGGGACGTCCCCAGGGCAGATAGGCGGCAATCGCATACGCGCAGCCCAGCGCTGCCCCGGCAAAGACGCGTCCCTTTCCCGTCCGAATCCCCGCAAGGCGCGCGGCGAAGAGCAGCGTCAGTGCGTTCATGCCCAGGTTTTGCGCCACAAACCACTCGATGCTCACCGTCATCCCCTCGGCCTCCTCTCCGCGCATCCGCCTTATGCCCTTCACTATACCTTCTTGCGCCCGCGCTTTTTGTTGTTCCTGCGTGCGGGCGTTTGTCGTGCCGCCCCCAAAAAGGCGCAAAAAAAAGCCCCGCCCGCGCGGGGATTGCACGGGCAGGGTCAAACATCGGGCGAGAACGCGCCCCGACAGTTCGGAAAGATGTCGAGCAGGTCTTCCTGGTTTCCAAATTCAAAGTACAGGCCGCCGTCTGCCGTGAGGACCGCACAGGAATCCGAGGCTGTGTAGAGAACGAGCGTCTCCCCGTCCTCGCGCACCAGCGTGAGCGTTCCCCCAAAGGGGCAGCCCGAAGCAGCGGTCTCCTCCGCGCCGCGGAGCAGCGCTTGCAATTCCGCCAAGGCTTCCGCGTCCTCGATCGTCTGCGCGCGCATTTCATAGGTCCACTCCGCGCCCTGTTCCACGAGCGCGGGGAACTCCAGCGTCGCGCGGGTCAGGGCCGCGCCGTCCAACCACGCGAGGGAGACGTCCAGCGGGTCTGCCCCGCGCTTCTGCGCAAAGGCCTCCCGGACTGCCTGCGCCAGTTCCGCATCGAGAATGTCGCCGCGCCGTCCGTCCTCCGAGCGCACGCGCAGGCGGTCCGCGCAGAGCGAATAGGTCGCCTCGGCCGTCACGATCCCGTCGTCCAGCCGGGATACGACGTCGTCACTCTGCTCCACTTCCGCCTGGTGCAGGCGCTCCAGCAGATCCTCCCACTCCGCGCCCTCCAGCGGGA
>JBMNOF010000070.1:0-9736 GCA_050942925.1 Candidatus Spyradocola sp. | reverse complement strand
TTCAGCGACCCGATCACGCTGGCGCTGGTCGACGGGCCGGAGCGCACGTTCACGCTCGAGCCAGTCACTTCGCCCGTGGCCACCGCCGCGTCGCCCGTACTGGGCGTCGGCGTGGGCGTGGCCGATGTCGTCGGGGACGTCGTGCCGTCGCTCAGGCGCGTCAGGTAGCTGGCCGAGCAGTATCCGATCGTCCCGCCGGAGGTGCGCACGCGCCACCAGTCTCCGCTGTCGCTCAGCACGTCCACGACGGTGCCGTGCGACAGGTAAGAGAGCACCGCTGCGGACGAAGAGCCAGACTCGCGCAGCTTCAGCGTAGAGGACGCGGTCGAAAGCGTCACCTGCGCGCGGCAGACCACCGTCGAATCGTTCGGCGTATCCGGCTGCGGCGTGCTGCCATCCGTGTAGCCGGACAGCGTCACATAGTCAGCGCTGACGTACCCGAGGGACCCGTTGTAGACGATGCAGAGCCAGCCATCCAGCTCCGCATAGACGTTGACGATCGTCCCCTTGGAGATCGAGCCGAGCTTTGCCGCGGAGGTCGAGGCATCCGCGCGGACGGTGAGGCTGGAAGCCGTGACCGTGCCGGTGGCGATCGGGCTGTCGCTGACGGGCACGTTGGTGGTCAGCTCCTCGCGGGTAAAGTCGATCTTGGGCAGGGACACATCGTTGAAGTAGAAGTTAATGATGTCCTTGTAGCTATAGCCTTCGTTGGCCATCTGCTGCGCGCCGCGCTGGGACATTCCCACGCCGTGGCCGTAGCGGGCCAACGTCAGGTAGTAGTAGCCTCCGCTCTCCTCCAGGGAGAAGAGGCGCAGGTCGGAGTCCGCGCTGAAGAGGATGTACTTGAGCTCGCCGTGCAGATCGATGGAGATGTCCACCGTCTGCAAGCTTCCGCTGTCCGAACTGCTCGAGGAGGAGGCGAAGGGATCGTAAACATTGCTGTCCTCCTCAAAACCGCTCCAGCCGCTGTCCCGAACGGTGACAGTCATGTTCATGGTCCGGTAGTTCCGGCTGATGCCGCGCGAGCGCTGGTCCGTCTCCACGGGATCGCTCAGCCACACGTTCTGGATTCCCGAAATGCTGGGGTAATACCCGAGCTTCTGGTAGACCTTGTCCTGAATCAGGACGTAGAAGGAGGTGTCCAGCGAATCGGGGTTGGAGGTAAACGTATAGGTAACGGAGCGCGAGGAGGGGTTGCGCACGTCGTAGGGGTCGTCCTTCATGACGTAGCAGCCTTCCGAGCTGGAAGAGGACCAGGCATTGCCCGGCAACTCCACCTGGCCGCCGTTGGAGGCGCCAAAGTAGGCGTTAACGACCTTGGAGCCGTATTTCAGCAGGATGCCGGCCGTCTCATCCACGGCGCGCATGATGTTGGTGTTGGCGGAGTTGTACCCCTTGTACACCTGGTCGCTGGAGGTATCGCCAATTTCATAGTTCGGCTCGTTGGTCTGCATCCGGTTGTAGACGTAGGAGCGGGCGATGATGGCCTGCGCCTTGAGCGTCTCCAGCGGGAAGGTATTGGACAGCTCGCCCGCCAGCACGCCGTACAGGTAGTCCTCGATGTAGACGTAGTTGATCAGGCGAAGCGCGCCGTTGTAGATCTCAAAGAGCATGTCCCCGCGATACGAGCGGTTGCCATAGCGGTTGTTGTACAGGCTGATCGTGCCGATGGAGCCGTCGTCGTTCTTGTGCTGCTTAACGGTGAACTTCGTGCCCAAGGGAACCTGTCCCTCGATGCCCGTCCCGGAAAGCATCAGCGTGCCGCCCACGATCTCGATGTAATAGGTGCCCCGCGTGGACAGCGCGACGTCCGGCGCGGTGGGAACGGAATACGATCCGTTCAGCGTGATAGAAACGGACTGGATGGGTCCATACTCGTTCATGGATTCCAGCCACACGCGCACCGTGCCATCTTCGGCCGCCTGCGCCGTGGGAACTCCCACAAGCAGCGCAGCACACAGCACCGTGAGGCTGCACAGAAGTGCAAGAATACGTTTCATAATCGGAAAATCCTCCTAATACGTACGCCGACGCCTGCCGCTCTTTTTCTGTTCTTGGTAACGCGGGCGAAGAATTGCGCGGGAAAACCCCGTGCGCCGAAGTGATTGTGCGCGCGGATAATGCACCCTTCCTCCGCAAAAACCGCGCAGAATCTACAGCTACGAGTGTAACATATTGTTCAGGGCAGCGTCAAACCTTCGCCATGGATATATACAAATCGTTTACATCTCCCCGACATGCGCACGGAAAAAGTCCCCTGCCTTGCCAAGTGCGAGGCAGGGGACTTTTCCAAATCAGCCAGGGAATTACTCCTCCACAGGAGCGCCCACCGGGCAGGTGCCGGCGCAAGCGCCGCAGCTGATGCAGGTATCCGCATCGATGACGTACTTGCCATCGCCCTCGGAGATCGCGTTCACGGGGCACTCGGCTGCGCAGGCGCCGCAGCTGATGCAATCGTCGGTAATCTTAAATGCCATGTTGATTCACCTCCACGCACTCATTCGTAGATCCTCTCTACGCAGTTATTCTATCATTCCGCGTGGGAAGAAGCAAGAGAAAAATCTGTGATTGTTTCCACAAATTCCGACCCCTGCCTTTCCCGGCGCTTTTCTTTAGGAGGGATTGGCGCCATCCTTGTGCGGGTCCTCCTTGCGGGGCGCGGGCGCGCCGCGCTGCTCCTTGGGCAGCGTCCGGACGGACGAGTTTCCTTGGCGAGTCGGACGGCGGGAGGAGCGGCGGCCTTCCCCGCCTGCCGGCTTCTCTCCGGTGCCCTGGCCGCGGGATTCTCCCGGCTTTCCCCCTTGGCCGCCACGGGAACGCGGCGGGCGCGGCGGACGGTTTCCCCGGCCGCCCCCCTGCGCGGACCCGCCGCCCTGGGCTTGTCCGCCCTCGGCGGAGCGCTCCTCCCCCTCGCGGCGCGGCTTGCGGCGCGGGGGCCGGGGCGGCCGGGGCGGGCGCGCCTCCTGCGCTGCGGGTGCGACGGGCGCATCCGGCTTTTCCGCCGCTCCCCCCTCCACTGCGGTCTCCGCGACGAGGACTTCCGCGACCTCGACCACCTCAGCGGTTGCCTCCTCCGCCGGCGCTTCGGGCTTTTCCACAACTTCCGGCGGCTTCTCCGCAGCCTGCGGCGGCTCCTTAGGCGCGAGCTGCACTTGATCAAAATCATACTCGCGATACTCGGGAGAGCCGTCCTTTCCGGGATAGCGCACCCGGACCTTTTCCCGGACGACGGAAACCTCCGCAACGGTTCCGCGGCCATCCGGCGTGAGCGCTTCCTTGCCCACGCGGGGCACGCGGCGATAGGCCTCCTCGTAATTGGACTGCTCGTACTTCAGGCAGCACATGAGGCGCCCACACAGTCCGGAGATCTTGGTGGGGTTGAGCAGGAGGTTCTGCTCCTTGGCCATCTTGATGGATACCGGCTGAAAATCGCCCAGGAACGTGCGGCAGCAGATGGGCCTTCCGCACGAGCCGAGTCCGCCGAGCATCTTGGCCTCGTCGCGCACGCCGATCTGGCGAAGCTCAATGCGCGTCTTAAAGATCGAGGCAAGGTCCTTGACCAACTCCCGGAAGTCGATCCTTCCATTGGCCGTAAAGTAAAAGATGATCTTGCTCAAATCAAACGTGTATTCCACATCCACCAGCTTCATTTCGAGCTTGTGGTGCGCAATTCTCTGCTGGCCGATGGAGAAGGCCTCGGCCTCCTTTTTTTCATTGCTGGCAACGCGCTGGCGGTCCTCCTCCGTCATCACGCGAAGGACGGGCTTGAGGGGCTGCACCACCTCGTCCTCCTCCACTTCCCGGATTTCCGTCACTACGTCCCCGCACTCCATGCCGCGCGCCGTCTCCACAACCACCTGGTTGCCGACGTGCAGCTCCAGGCCGTTGGGGTCGAAGTAATACATCTTCCCTGCGCGCTTAAACGAAACCCCGATTACGGTTGTCATTTCTCTGCGCCCTCCACGATTTTTAACAGCAGGGGTTCCGCCGCCGAGCGCCACTGCACGTGCGCGCTGACGCGCTTGCGCACGGTCACCACCTCTTCCATAATACAGGCAATGCCCCGGATTGTAAAGTGCCGGGCAAATTCCTCCAGCTCGGAGTCGATCTGCGCGTCAAACGGGGGCAGCCCCGCCTGCACACGCCACACGTCCCGCAGAACCGTCTCCATCGCGTCCAGGAACGGAAGGCTGTCCTCCGGCTTGCGCCTCTCCTCCCAGGCAAGGGAGGCCTTGGGGATGTCCGCGCGCTCGCGGACGGTGGATAGCAGCGCGACCGCTTCGTCCCGGTAGGAAAAATAGGGGTCGTTTCCGCACAGGGCGATGGCCCGGCCGAGCACGCCCTCGCAAAGCCGGGCGGCGTAGGCGGCCTTTCCCGGCTCCTGTCCCCGGGCGAGGAGTTCCGCCCGGATCGTCTCCTCCGGCAGGCGCGGCATGTAAATCGGGCGGCAGCGCGACCGGATCGTGGGCAAAAGCGCCTCCGGATGCGCGGTGAGAAGAAAGAAGACGGTCTGTCCGTCCGGCTCCTCCAGGGTCTTGAGGAAGGCGTTCTGCGCCGCGTCGTTCATCTTTTCCGCCTCATGCAGGATGACCGTGCGCTTTCCGCCCTCGTAGGGCTTTTCCGAGAGGCTGTCAATGAGGTCGCGGATCTCCTTTACCGGGAGAACCGCCTTGTCGGTGCGGATCTCGATGTGGTCCGGGTGCGTGCCGGCGAGCATGCGCGCGCAGGGGCTGCACTGCAGGCAGGGCTTCTCCCCTTCGCCCGTGCAGTGCAGCGCCATGGCCAGGGTCGTGGCGAGCGTCTTTTTGCCGCAGCCGACGTCGCCATGGATCAAAAAGGCATGGACAACCGAGCCCGACTGGAAGGAGCGCTTCAGCTCCGCCAGCACGCCCGGTTGTCCATGAATTTGTGAAAGTTTCAGGGCCATCTCTTACAGCTTGATAAACTGCTCCACGTTGAGCACGAACACCGTCGCGCCGCCCACCATGACCTCAATGGGGTAAGGCACATAAACGCCCGTGGTTCCCGCAACGGGGGAGGGCGAAGTCGCGATCTGCTTGCGGCTCTTGCAGACCTTTTCGATGACATTCATCGCGCCCTGGAATTTTTCTTCATCCACGCCAAGCAAAAGTGTGGTATTGCCCGCGCGCAGGAAGCCACCCGTCGTCGCCAGCTTGGTCACGCTGTAGCCCTCGTTCATCAGGTTGCTGACCAGGCGGGCCGCGTCCTCATCCTGGACGATAGCGATAATCAACTTCATTGTCAGACCCCCTTAACGCTTCGTTGGTTCTTGTTTTTTATTATACAGCATAAAGGGAATAATTGCAAACGCTTTTCCTCAAAATGTAAACTTTTTATTATGACTGAAGCGTTTTTGCAAAGGGGGGACTCAGCGCTTGCGCTTGACCGAGCGCACGGGCACGCTGAATTCCAGCAGCGTCTTTCCGGACAGACGGTCGCGCGCGATGGTGGTGCTGGCCTGGTCCCGCTCCATCTCCAGGTATCCGGACAGCGCCGCCAGCACGTCCAACTGCATGAGCGCAAGGTCGCGCGCGCTGACGGTCGTCCGATCCTCGCGCAGCACGCTGCTCAGGCGGTTGCGCGCCACATCCTTGGTTCTCTCTCTTCCCAACATGTCTTTTTTCCTCCTCGTTTTATCCAAATTTCAACAAAAGCTTGCGGAAAAACCCCGGACTCGTCAGCTCCTGGAAGGGAACCTCCTCCCCCATGAGCCTTGCCGCGATGTTGCGGTAGGCCAGGGACACCTGCGTGTTTCCGCGGGCGACGGGTTCGCCCAGGTTTCCCGCGCGGATGACCGTTTCGTCGTCCGGAATGACCCCGAGCAGGTCGCAGCCCAGAACCTCGAGCATGTCGCTTGTGGACATCATGTCCCCGCGGCGCACCATTCCCGCGCGGATGCGGTTGATGATGAGCTTGGGCGCCGGCAGATCATAGGCGCGCAGGATGCCGATGACGCGGTCCGCGTCGCGCACGGCAGAGACCTCCGGCATCGTCACGACAACGGCCTGGTTCGCGCCGGCGACCGCATTTTGAAACCCCTGCTCAATGCCCGCGGGACAATCGATGAGCACGTAATCCACGGATTGGACCAGCTCGCCGACCAGCTCCCGCATCTGGTCGGCCGTGACGACGTTCTTGTCCCGCGTTTGTGCGGCGGGGAGCAGGTGCAGGCGGCCAAAGAAGCGCGGGTCCTCTACCAAGGCTTGCCGCAGGCGGCACTTTCCCTCCACGACGTCCACCAGGTCGTAGACGATCTTGTCCTCCAGGCCCATGACGACGTCCAGGTTTCTCAGGCCGATATCCGTATCCACCAGCATCACGTGCGCGCCCTTGAGCGCAAGGGCTGCGCCAATGTTGAGCGTCGCGGTGGTCTTCCCCACGCCGCCCTTGCCGGAGGTGATGACGATTGCCTCCCCCACTGCCTACCCGCTCCTTTCTCTCCGCGGACCGCTCTCCCTACTTTTCCGGGAAATGCCTTTCTTCCGTTTCACAATCACTATACCCATCGCAGGGATTTCTCGCAAGGCATCGCGACAGCTTTCGCACAAACGATGCGTTTTTTGACACGCTGCACCCAATTCCCCGTTGCGCATTTTCCCGTTTTGTGGTAAATTGATCCCATGAGAGGAGAGAAATAGAGCATGGACTGCGAACGCCTGCCCTTTGTACCCAATACCCCCAACGACGATCTCGTGCTTCTGCACCAATACCGCGTATCCGAGACCTATGCCCTGCACTGTCACGAGTTTTATGAGGTCTTTTACGTGCTGCGCGGCCAAGCCCTGCACGAAATCGGCAGCTCGTCCCAGGTGATTTCCGAGGGGACGCTGGTCTTCATCCGTCCGGACGACGCGCACTGCTACAAGATCCTAAACCGGGACGAACTGGAATTTGTGAACATCAACATCGCGTGTCCGCTTGCGGCGCAGGCGTTCCGTTGGCTGCGGATTCCGCAGGAAGCCTTTGACCGCCAAAGCCTCCCCCCCAGCCTTCGCCTGGAGGGCGCGCAGCACGAGGAGATGCAGCGCAAGTTTCTGGATCTCTCGCGGATGAACCCCGGACCGGACCGGCGCCGGGCCTTCTGCGCGCTGATTCCGGAGGTGCTGCTCCTGCTGTACACGCGCGCCGACATGGAGCGCACCCCGGTCATGCCCTGCTGGCTGACGGAGGTCCTGCAAAAGCTGGACGAGCCCGCGTGCTTCACGCAAGGCCTGCCCGCGCTCCTGCGCATGACGTCCTACACGCAGGAGCACCTGACGCGCTCCTTCCGGCGCTATGTGCACACCACGCCCACGGCCTACATCAACCAAAAGCGCCTCAACTACGCCGCGTCGCTCCTGGCAAACCGGCATCTTTCGCCCGCAGAGGTTGCGGAGCAGTCAGGCTTTCACAACCTCAGCCACTTCTACCACCTATTCCGCCAGCAGTTCGGGTGCACGCCGCTGCAATATTGTGCCCGCTACCAGGACGAGCAGAGCGCACAGTCCCGGCTGCTCATGGCCATCAGCCGCCGTGCGGAGCGCGTCTGTTCGGTCTATGGCGCGACGCGCATCCCCCTGGAGGGCGGCGTCTTCGCGCACTGCACGGTGGAAGGCCGCATGCACATCTTTCTCGCCCTGGAGCGCGAGGTCTCGGAAGAGGGGCTGGCGGAGGTCTTTGCCCGCTGGGACCCCCGCTTGACGCCCGGCGCCTGCCTGCACATCAACCGAGAAAATGACTCGCTCTTTCAATCCCTCTGCAAGAAGTACGGGAATGCGCCCGTCCTCCTGCTGCGCGAGTTCCTGCTGACGCGCGAGCGCTTCCTGCGCCTTGGCCGCGGGGAAGGTCCTGCACGCCTGGAACTGCATTCCACCCTGGCCTCGCCGGATCTGCTCCCCTCGCTCGTCGCCGCGCTGCCCTTTCTTTCCCCGGAAAGCGTGCACGCGCTGGCGCAGCCCCGCGGCTTTGTCGCCCTGGTGCAGGGGGAGATCGCGGGCGCGGTGGGGATCTCCCCGGAGGGCGTAAACCTCCTCGTGGTTCTCCCCGCCTTCCGCCGCCGGGGGATCGGCACACAGCTCCTGCGGGCAGCGGCCGCGCAGTTCTTCGCAGACGGCGGCGACCTCTGTTCTCTGTCCGTCCCGGAGCAGGCGCAGACAGGGCTCGCCTTTGCGCGCGGGCTGTCCCTGGCGCAAACGGGGCATGAAGCCATCTTCTCCCTGTAAACGCAAAACACCCCGGCATCTGTTGAGATGCCGGGGCGTTTTTTTCGCCTTACTTTACAGTGCGACGCTTGTGGAAGAGCTGCGGGTTCGTCCGAACGATGATGACGCCGTAGATGGCCATGGCCAAGAGCGCCACGGCCGTCGCAACGGAGAGCACATAGGTGTGCCAGGGCGAAACGATGTCCGAGAAGAACGAGAGGAGCACCGCCGCCGTGAACAGGACCGTCGCCAGCTTCCCGAAGAAGTTTGCAGGCAGCACCACGTCCTTGCGGTAGAGCAGGGCGCCGATGACGATCATGCTGCACTCCTTGATGCAGATGACGATCGGAACCCACAGCGGAATGCGGTCTGTCGCGTACAGGCAAAAGAGCGTGGTCATGAGCATGAGCTTGTCCGCAAGCGGGTCCATGACCTTGCCGAACTTCGTCACCAGGTTATAGCGCCGGGCAATGTGCCCGTCCAAAAAATCCGTGAACTCCGCCAGGAGAAAGAAGGCCAGCGCCCAGTATGGCAGATCCGCCGCGAAAAACGCGATCACGATTGGAATCATCACCATGCGCAGAACCGTCAGGATATTGGGCAAATTCATCTCGAATCCCTCATACTCTGAGTTTTTTGGAAGAAAAAAGAATGCAGGCTGTGGCAAACGCCAAAGCCTGCTGATTCGGTTTCCCGAAACAATTTGGTCGAGGTGACAGGATTTGAACCTGCGACCTTTTGGTCCCGAACCAAACACGCTACCAAACTGCGCTACACCTCGAAAATGGAGCCAACAAAGGGACTCGAACCCTTGACCTGCAGTTTACGAAACTGCTGCTCTACCGACTGAGCTATGTTGGCGCGTCATCTCAAGCACCGACACTCATGGATTATAGCAGGATGTTTGCACTTTTGCAAGGGGTTTCGCAAAAAAACACAAAAGTTTTTTTCCTGGTCCTTCCTGCGAGGGAAATGCCGTGCGCCCGCCAAAGGCAGGCGCACGGGTCGAAGTCCCAGACTTAGTAGCCCCAGTATGCCGAAGCGCACTGCGAGCAGTTCGTCGCAGTGGTGCTGGTCGTTCCGCAGCAGGTCGAATTGGACGCATTGGAGCAGCAGGTCGAGGTGGACGCGTTGGAGCAGCAGGTCGAGGTGGAATCGCTGTCCGAACAGGTGCAACCACAGGTACTGCCACAGTTGCATCCACAGGTGTTGCCGCAGTTGCAGCCGCAACCACAATGGTTCCAACAGCCACAACGGTTCCAACAGCCGTAGCGCCGCGCGCTGCAGCCATTCTCACAGACAATGCCGCAGTTCACCGTGCGGATGCACCCGCCCGGGCACGTCGAGGTGTAGGGAATCTGCACAATGCCGCCATTGCAAGAAGAACAAGCCATATTTCAAAACCTCCCGGTTTCCCATCTGTCCCCATCTTGCGGATAGGTACTGGCGAAAATCTTTCCGCCGATACATCCTATGCACCAGCGAGAAAAGTTGCTATAATGAAAGGGAAAAAGATATGCAGGAGGGTTTGGCAT
>JBMNOF010000020.1:0-26777 GCA_050942925.1 Candidatus Spyradocola sp. | reverse complement strand
GAGCATTCTTGCCGCTCGGACGGAATGATTTTATACATTTTCCGCTGTATGCCTGCTAATTGGCTTCGAACTATTTTTCCGGCCTTGCTAATAAAAAACGCCGATTTGCTAATACGATTTTCCCGCCCTATTTTTCGGATGGGGCCGATGCCAGCAATGCGGCCAGTGTGTTGGCCAGTTCCGGCGACTTGCGAAGCTGTTCCACCAGGGACTCCAAATCCAATGTGGCGGATGCCGGTTCCTTTGGTTCCTCCGGGGGACGAACCGAACGCAGGTCGGGATTGGCATAGAAGGCACTCTCAAGCTTCTGGGCGTTGATCTTGCGGTCCTCGTCCAGAATGTGGGCGTACACGCTGGTGATCATGTCGATCTGGGCGTGGCCCGTATCGCCCTGGGAGGCCTTCAGGTCGCCGTGGTTCAGCTTCAGCTTATAGGTGGAATGACGGAGGGAGTGAAAGACCACTTTAGGAAGCCCCGCCTTCTCCCGCAGCTTCTCAAACGACTTCAGGATGATACGGTCCTCACAGGGGCGGCCATTGGCCAGCGCCACCACCAGGTCGTAGTCCTGATACTCGTCACGGAGCAGTGCTCGCAGCTCGTCTTGCGCGGATTTCCATTCCCGCAGGATATAAGCCAGGGTTTTGGGCAGCCACACCTTGCGGATACTGGAATCGGTCTTGGGCCTCTTCAGGATGATCCGGGTGCTGGTGTTGGAAAACAAGGGCGGGAACACATAGTAAACATCCCTATGCCCCAGCATCTCAATGGCCCGCTTGGAGGCCTGCGCCAGCTCCTTGTCGATGTAGACATAGGCGTTGTCATCGGCAATATCTTCATCGGAGATGTGGACATTGCTCCAGGTCAGCCCTAGAATCTCGCCCATGCGCAGCGAACAGGCAAAGGCCAGGTTCATTGCTACATAGAGCTTGCTGTTCGTACACTGATCCAGGGCGGTGCGGATCATATCGGCGGTCCAGATGTCCCGCTTCTTGTATTCCACTTTGGGCAGCATCACATTGTCAAAGGGGTTCTTTGCAACCAGCTCCCACCGAACCGCCTGCCTAAAGGCACAGCGGAGAAGTTTGATAATCTTCTCGATGGTGGCGTTGGTCACAAACTCCGTAATATTCTGTGGTGGGCGGGAGAAAAGGCCGAGGCTTTTCTGATACTCCACCTCCGCCTTGCACTTCAGGCGGCAGAGCTAAGCGCTAGGCGGAAAATTTCGCGAGGGGAGACCGATCCTCCCCCTTGGGGAATGATTTGAGCCAGCCATCCATTTCCATCCACGCCCCCGCGAGGGGGGCGACCGCGCTGCTAACCAGGCGCCGATCAACGCGCCTTGGGCATTTCAATCCACGCCCCCGCGAGGGGGGCGACATTAGTCGGATAAGTCGAGTTTGGGAATATTTTGAAATTTCAATCCACGCCCCCGCGAGGGGGGCGACCATCCCGGTGTAGATCATGAGCAGCACGTATCCGAATTTCAATCCACGCCCCCGCGAGGGGGGCGACAAGCATGGGGACGCACAGTTCCTCGTCGCGAACAATTTCAATCCACGCCCCC
This sequence comes from Candidatus Spyradocola sp., assembly GCA_050942925.1. Taxonomy (GTDB): domain Bacteria; phylum Bacillota; class Clostridia; order Christensenellales; family UBA1750; genus Spyradocola. Next base: position 25,213 of record JBMNOF010000020.1, on the reverse strand, counting down.
GCGAGGGGGGCGACTGTGCGCGCGTACCCCAGTCCCAGTCGTTATTGTAATTTCAATCCACGCCCCCGCGAGGGGGGCGACGTCCCTCCAGGGTAAGCCCTCGCTGCCCCAGGGATTTCAATCCACGCCCCCGCGAGGGGGGCGACACACGCGCAAACCGCTGGTTATTGCCTGCAGCGCCCCATTTCAATCCACGCCCCCGCGAGGGGGGCGACTTAAGCATGGGGACGCACAGTTTTTCGTCGCAAACAATTTCAATCCACGCCCCCGCGAGGGGGGCGACTCGCTACGAGCCGCGCACGTGGAAGCGTCACATTGTATTTCAATCCACGCCCCCGCGAGGGGGGCGACGAACACTGCAATGCAGATCAAGGTCTTGGTTGCATTTCAATCCACGCCCCCGCGAGGGGGGCGACGATAATCGGCATTTCATCACCCCCAAACAACAACAATTTCAATCCACGCCCCCGCGAGGGGGGCGACCGCGCGTGCGCGCGCGAGAGGCGGCCTGTGGAAATTTCAATCCACGCCCCCGCGAGGGGGGCGACTCGTCATTCGCGCATCGTTTGGCTCGGTAATTGAGGTATTTCAATCCACGCCCCCGCGAGGGGGGCGACACGGCACGCGGTGGCGCATCGCCGCCGTGCCGGAATTTCAATCCACGCCCCCGCGAGGGGGGCGACGCGATCTTACGCGTGCCCAATCAGCCGACATATAATTTCAATCCACGCCCCCGCGAGGGGGGCGACCCCCTAACGTCAGAGACCAGTACCTGGAAAAGTTCATTTCAATCCACGCCCCCGCGAGGGGGGCGACCGTATGGGCGGCGGAACCCCAGGGTGAGTACAATCATTTCAATCCACGCCCCCGCGAGGGGGGCGACGCGAGTTCGCGCAGCATTTTGTCGATCTTGGCCGTCATTTCAATCCACGCCCCCGCGAGGGGGGCGACTCGGGGTCCCACGGATACCAGTACAACTCATAGTTTATTTCAATCCACGCCCCCGCGAGGGGGGCGACGCTGCGCACAGCGAGGGAAGCGCCCAGCGCAGCAATTTCAATCCACGCCCCCGCGAGGGGGGCGACGCGCCGTATCCACATGTGTAGCTCGTCATCCCGGAAATTTCAATCCACGCCCCCGCGAGGGGGGCGACCGCACCGCTACGGGCAGAATAGCAGGCAGGCAAAATTTCAATCCACGCCCCCGCGAGGGGGGCGACATTTGCTTTGGCACCGCCATCCCCACCAGGAGCGCGTATTTCAATCCACGCCCCCGCGAGGGGGGCGACTCTCGCAGAGTTTGTGCGCGTCCCCAAGCTCGAGATTTCAATCCACGCCCCCGCGAGGGGGGCGACTCGAAAGCAGCTCTACCATAGTCGCAAGATATTCAATTTCAATCCACGCCCCCGCGAGGGGGGCGACGACGTCGATCATGTGAACGACCTCAAAATCCGAATTTCAATCCACGCCCCCGCGAGGGGGGCGACGGACGGTCGGACGCATGGCTTGCCAAGCATTTGGATTTCAATCCACGCCCCCGCGAGGGGGGCGACTGCTTCAATCGTCATACCTATTCACCTCCATAAAATTTCAATCCACGCCCCCGCGAGGGGGGCGACTTGGCCATCCCCATTCGACTGGTAACGTTATTTATTTCAATCCACGCCCCCGCGAGGGGGGCGACCAAGGCGGTGCGGCGGTATCTGCTAGAGGTAGAACGATTTCAATCCACGCCCCCGCGAGGGGGGCGACCCACGGCGCAGAGGAGCGGAAGGATCAAATCGGAATTTCAATCCACGCCCCCGCGAGGGGGGCGACTCCTGTGCCATTAACTCTTCGTCAGTAGCGGACAGGATTTCAATCCACGCCCCCGCGAGGGGGGCGACCACGTAGCAGCCGCGCCGCCGTTCATAAGACCGTTATTTCAATCCACGCCCCCGCGAGGGGGGCGACGTATCCCGTCCTACTCCCTTAGCAGGGGAAACAATTTCAATCCACGCCCCCGCGAGGGGGGCGACCCCTCGCGCAGTGCGGCAAAGTCGTCATAGTAGCCATTTCAATCCACGCCCCCGCGAGGGGGGCGACCGTAGCAGCCGCTCCGCCGCCCAGAATGCCGTTATTTCAATCCACGCCCCCGCGAGGGGGGCGACTCGCCGCCATGCCCGTGATGGACTCCCAACCATAATTTCAATCCACGCCCCCGCGAGGGGGGCGACGGCAAAACTGCACAGAACAGGAAGTATCCATTTGTGGCATCTGCACAGCTTTATATCAGAACAATGAGAAATTCATATCTTTTTTGTGCGGCAGAACAGGTTTGCTTTAAGGAATACCTCCTCAAGTCGGTGCGAACCGACCAGGAAGCCCATGGGCGCTTGGCCTTCGCACTTAGAGAACCAGAGGCTCTTCGGGCAGGTAGGTCTGCTTGGCACCGAAATGTTCGACCTTGTTCTCATAGCGCTTGCCAAGATAGTAAAACCGCAGACTATCTTTTGTATCATCTATAATGGACAAGAGCTTCGCTTGTAGCAGTTTGCACTGGGCGTTATCAAGCATACACTCAAAGACTGAATTCTGCACCCGCTGGCCGTAGTTGACGCACTGTTTGGCAATCTGCCGGAGTCTCTTGCGTCCAGCGGCATCTTCCGTGTTCACATCATATGTAATCAATACCAACATAGGCTCCTCACTTCCACAGAAAGGGCGGGTATCCATCCAGGTCGCCCCGCAGAGTACGTGACAAGAGCAGTGCCTGCACATAGGGCACCAGCCCCCAGGGCATCTTTTCCTTCAGATAGGGGTGGGTCAACTCCACTTTTTTCCGGTTTTGCCAGTGCTGTAAAAACACTGTCCGCCCGGAGTCCCGCAGATATACCGCCCCGGTTCCCCGGAACTCAAAGTCCCCTTGGCTCACCACCCGATTGTTGATAAGCGTCAGCACGAACCGGTCAGCTAGGCAGGGCCGCAGTTCCTCCATCAGATCCAATGCTAGAGACGTCCGCCCCGGACGGTCCCGGTGGAGGAGTCCCACATAGGCGTCCAGACCGACGCTCTCCAGGGCTGAAGCACAGTCATGGGCCAGCAGGCTGTAGGCAAAGGACAGGAGGGCGTTTAGAGGGTCTGTGGGCGGCCGGCGGCTCCTTCCCTTAAAGGCAAAAAACGGCTTCTCTCCCAAGACCAGTTGGTCAAAAACGCGGAAATAGGCTGTGGCGCCCACGCCCTCCAAGCCCCGCAGATGCTCCAAAGAGGTCTCTTCTTCGATCTGGGGCAACAGGTTCCACAGTTGTGCCGAAGCAGTCCCCAGGGCATTTTCGTCGACTCGGAGCCCGTGATCCCGCCGGGTTCGCTCAAGACTCCACCGGGCGTTGTAAACCTTTCCGAATATCATGCTCCGAGCCAGGCGGCAGCAGGAACTGGGCTCGTCAGCTGCCCGGTATTGTGCCCGGCGCAGCAGCACGTTCCCGGAGCTCTCGCCCATCACTCGCGCCAAGAATCGACCCCGGGGCGTACAAAAGGAAAGGGCGACATCCCGTTCCGCACAGGCCCCCATAAGGGCGGGAGAGGCCCCGGCATAGGAGAAGGAGACGATGCCGGAGAGGATGTGAAGCGGATAGCGGGCCACCGCTTGCTGCCCCCGGTTGGCCACCACGTTCTCCCCATCCAGAGACAAATAGATGTCCTCGCTGGTGACAAACAATGTATTCAGCAGATGTCTCATGGCAGCTCCTCCTCCATCGCCCGTTTCAGATACTCCGACACGCTGCACTGCCGGGTGAGTTGGGGAATGCAGATCTCTTTTAGAGAGCAGGCGTTGCAGGCTTTACTGGGCTTTGCCTTTGGCGTAGCGTTCCGCCGGGCATAGGTATGCATCTCTTCGGCAAAGTCCCGGACGGTCTGCCGAAGCTCCGCGGTAAACACCACCACGGTCCGACGCCGGGTCTCCCCATAGAACAGGGCGCCTTCGGGAATCTCGCAGCAGAGCATCTCCTCCAGGCACAGGGCCTGGGCGCACAACTGGAGTTCGTCCGCCTGATGGTCTTTGGGTTTGCCCCGCTTGTACTCCACGGGATAAGGGCGCCATCGCCCCTCCTCGCCCTGAAGGGAGATGCCATCCGGGGCGAGGAGGAACTCCACGACGTCGCACTGACCGGAGAGCCCCAGGGAGCGGGACACAATGGGCAGCCCCCGGAGGATGAGCGTGTCGCCCCGGCGCTCCCGGGCGGCCTCATCGTGAGCCCGGTGGTGCAGCAGCTTTCCCTCCGTGGTGCGCAGGTTCTCCGCCCACTGCTGCTCCAAATGAATGAGCGCCCACTGCCGGCGGCAAAACGCGAAGTGCTGCAGGCCGGAAAGCTGGAGAAGGTCTTCCTCGCGATAGGGAGCCATACCGTGCACCTCCCCGCGTTCCGGATCAGAGTCCCTCCAAGATCTCGGGCTCCAGGCCCTCCAGCGGTTCGACAGAAAGGGTGTAATCGTTGACGCTGGATGGGATGTCGACATCCGGATGCAAGACGGCCTTGACGGACCGGTGCACCTTGGCGGAGGAGTACTGGCCGTCCTTGCAGTTGTGCTCCCACCAAAAAAGCTTCACAACCTCCATGGAACCATCCGGCCGGGCGGAGGAGGCGTCGTTGACAAAGAGGGTGCGCAAGCACTCCTTTACCACCTGGGCATCCTCTTGCGAAAAGCCGGTTTTCTCCGCCAGCTGGACGTTGATGGAACCCTTGATCTCATAGAGGCCGAAGCGGACAAAGTGTTTCATGCCCATGCGGTCGGAGCTCATGCCGGCGTCATCGCCGTTCTTTTTGTCCTTTTTTTCGCCGTTGACGCTCTTGGTGATCTGCAGAGACTCCACCTCCACCGGAGAGAGGCTCACCGCCTGGTGGATGGATACTGGCCCGCGGACCCCAACGGAGACGCCCTTTGCGTCCTTAAAGGCGAAGACCTGCCCGAAGGCGCGCACGTCCAGCCAAGTCTCACAAGCCTTTTGGGCGTAGAGATCCCGGTCCTTCTCCCCCTTCATCACGGCAGAAGCCCGCTCGCTCAGGCTTCCAAACCCATCGTCGCAGCGGCTGTCGGACTGAACAAAGATTTTGTAGCCCATGTCCTGCATTCGGTTGCGGATCTTTCGCTTGATGCACACGTCGGAGATCTCGCCGTAGCCATTGTAATCGGTGCGGGGACGGTTGCCGTTGAGTGGGTCGCCGTTGCTGTTGGCCATGGTGACGCTGACCAGGGCCACAAAATCGATCTTATGCTGCAGGGTGCTCATGCTTTATTTTCCTCCTTCGTATTCTCCGATTTTTCTTTTTTCGTGTACAAATCCTTGCGCTGGAGGTAGTACCCCATCAGGTAGGTTTCTTTCAGAGGGGCGTTCCATTTCTCCTTTGGATACGCATAGATCTTTTCCATGATTTCCCCGATCAGGTTTTTATAGTAGACGCGGAAGGCCGGTTTTTCCAGGCGGGGGAAATAGGCCCGCTCCAGTTGACTCTCAATGACGCTTGCGGTAGACATAGGCCGGCGGCAGTAGACGGACTGCAGGCGAATGGCGTTGGGCTCTCGGGTTTCCTCTCTATCATAGGTATCCCGTTCCACCTTCTCCAGCACGGCCAGCAGGCGGCCAAACTGAAAGCTGATGTCCGCCTTGTTGGGATCAAATTCCATGGCATATTCCTCCTTGTAAACATCAAAATGATATTTCCGGATCACTGCGCAGGCCGTGGCGAGGATCTCCTCCCGCACCGCTGGGTCGTCGAAGCGCTGGGGGGAGGACGCCCGATGGAACAGGGCCATCACAATGTCCAGGGGCATGTGCTCCCGGTCCACCCGGCAGGCCACCAGGCGCTGCATCTGCTGGCCCAGGATTCGATCCTCCGTCTTCAGCCGCGTCTGCCCCTTTTCCTGGATCAACGTCCCAAAAGCGCAGTCCACGATCCGGCGCAGGAGCGGGGCCTGAATGACGGAGCTGGCTCCCAACTTGTTCCAGCCAAAAAACCAGCAGCAATGCGCATCCCAATCGCAGAGCCGTTGGAGATAGTCGCTGCCCAGGAGCTCGTTGTAGTAGGTTACCGACAGACGGCCGGTGGTGGCCGCGTCCAAGGCCGCTATCACCACCCCGCTCTGCTGCGGCAGTTGGCTCCGCATCCCGTCCAGGGTGTTTTTCAGTTCCCGGCGGTAGTCGCTGGGAACCGTCTTGGCCTGGTTCCGGTTTCCAAAGCCAGCGGTGGCGTGACAGACCCGTATCCCCTGGGGATTCCAGCACAGAAAGGTCCGTCCACCGAAGATTGCCCGGGCGCCCTGCTCCGCCGCAATCCACCGCAGGGCATTGTGGGCCTGCTGGGAGGCCTCATAGCTGACGGTGGCCGCCTGGCTGTCCTCAGTGAAGCGTCCCCGGAAGGTAAAGTTGCTGTTGTCATTGGCGGAGATCAGCTTGGCGTTGCCGTTGAGAGGGAGGATGCCCTTTTGGTGCTGCTTGGCAGCAGGGGCATAGCGGCCGGTAATCATACAGAGCGCAGAACTCTCCTTGGGCTGCAAACTGGCGTACCAGTCCTGGAAGGCTTGGAAGAGGGAGGGCTGCTGCCAGCATCCGTCCTTAGGCGTCCCGATGCCGTGGACCCGCCAACGTATCAAGAGCTTTTCGTTTTTCGGGATGCCGTTTTTCTCCAATTCCAAATGGCAGGTCCGCACAAGGTCGGAGAGGATCGTGCCGCCCTGGACGTAGGTTAGGATGGGCTGGAGCATGGGGTGGCTGTACGGGGATTTCGCCCATGCGCTCAGCTGCTCCACATAGAGGCGGTGCTTTTCCTCGTTGTAGGGAGCCAGATAGCAGAGTTGATCGCAGAGGGGATGGGCACAGGCCCCACTGGTGCGCCCAGCGGACTCCTCCGTGGCGGGGATGGGGATCTTGGGTTCGCTCTTATCCACCAGGCGGGCAGAGGAAAACGTTCCCTCTGGTTCCAGCGTGATCTCGATGTCGGCCCGGGCCATGATGTGGGAGACCGGAAGCAGGACCTGGTGTTCCTCGATCTCTACCCCCACAAATTTGCTGTGGGCCTGGTAGGTTTCCACCGCTTTTTGCAGCAATCCCATCAGATCACCTCCCCAAACTCTGCAAGGCCGGTGAAGTTGTCCAGCGTCCGATCAAACGTCTTTCTCTCCATGCTGCGCAGCGGCTTGTGGAGCGGGCAGTCCTCCGGCCGGGGAAAGGTGAGGACGCCGTTTTTCATCACGGGATACCAGAAGTTCGCGGTTATCTTGCCCTGGGTTTCCGGGGAGTAGGCCTCATCCGGATAGGTGAGGCCGTGGTACAGGAGGCCGAAGCCCAGTTCCGGGATGGCGTCGTAAGCCCCGGGGCCCTCTCCGAAGGCGCAGGGCTCCACATAGCCCTGGCACTCTCGGGTGCCCAGGAAGATGTCCCGCCGGCCGCCCTTTTCGATCATGCGCCGGGCAATACAGTGGTGCTTGTTTTCATTTCGATCTCCCGCGAGTTCCGGACGGTTGTCGTTCCACTCAAAGTGCGCCCGCACTTGATAGCGGACGCGCTTGAGGTAGGTATAGTAGGCCAAATCGTTGCCGCCGTGGTATTTGATGGGCCGAATGCCCTTCGCCTCTGTCTGGATGAGCTCCAGCACGCGCACGGCATCGATGTACCAAATTATGGTTGGCTTCCAATATACGGAGGATACAATTCCCTTCAACGCCTCGTAGGTGGGCACCTGGTAGGTGCATTTTTCGCCCCCCACGCGGGTGATGGGGTCGCTGAACAGGGCATAGTCTCCCGTGACCTGGAATTCCACCAGGTTGCGGTGGACGGGTTTGGACATACATTACACCTCCAGTAGTTCCAGCTGGCTCGACTCCATCGTCAAGCCGGTTTCGCTATGATAGAATTGAGGGGACAGCACCAAGACGCTGCCATCCAGGTAGGCGGCAAGGCCCTGCTGTTTTTCCAGCAGATCTTTCTGGTATTGGTAGAGGGTGACGGTATAGGGCTTTGCCTGTTCCAGCAGATCCCTTTGCCGTTGCCAGTCCTTCTGAACGGCGGCGGAGCCCAGCGCCTCGATGATCGCGGCGCCCTTCTCGTAGGGAACCAACACATCGGTGGTTTCCTGGTCAAAGACCTGGAACGCGCGCCCCGCTTCCTGAAAGGCCTGGTGGAGGCCGAATTGTTCCATGCCGGGCCATCCGGCGGTGTAGGCGTCGTTGACCGAGAGCAGGTCAAAGATGGTTCGGCGCCCTTGCAGCGGATAATCCTGCGCCCCTTCCCGCATGCCGTGGTACAGATTGGTGTAATAGAAGGCAATGGCGGCGTCAGAGGCCAAGTCGCCGCCAAATTGCGCCGGGTCACGATGGAACGCGGAGAGCAGCTGCAGCGTGGCGGTCTTGGCGTCCTGGATTTCCCGCAGCACGCGCAAGTTCTCGTCGCTGCAGGTGAGCAAGTAGGCCGGCAGCGGCTCGTCGGACTCCCCGTTTCGGTTGCAGCGCCCGGCGGCCTGCACCGCGTTGTCCATTCCGGCCGTCAAGCGGATGACCGCCCCGAAGGAGATGTCCACGCCGGCCTCGATGACCTGGGTTGAAATGCACAGCACCTTTGGCCCGCCCCGCCGGTTCTCTTCCAGGGCGGTTTTTATCTGGGCGAGAACCGCCTTTCGATGCGCTTGACACATGGACGCAGAGAGGTGGAAGCAGGCCACCGCGTCCAAGGGCCGCTGCGCATACAGGAACTGGGCCTGCTTTTTGGTGTTGCACACCACCAGCAGGCTGGCGTCTTGCGCCAACACGTCCCGGACAAAGTCCGGGATCTCTTCCAAGCGCCGGGCCCCGGCGTCCACGATCCTGGTCCGGTGAAACGGGGCCCAGAGGTCCGGGTCATAGGGGACCAACTCTTCCGGATTTCCTTCTATCGGATGGTCCGCCTCCTCCAGGCGTGGCTGGGTGGCAGAGCAGAGCACGACGGTCGCGCCGCAGATGTCGGCGAGGAAATTCATGGACAGATTGAACAGAGTCAGCATTCGGGGCGGCACCGTCTGGACCTCGTCGATGACGAGGACGCAGTTGCACAGGGCTTGAAAGCGGCGAATGCAGGTTGTCCGACCGTCAAAGAGCGTTTGGAGCAACTGGACGAGGGTGGTGATGACGATGGGGGCATTCCAGTTTTCGGCCAGCAGTTCCTTGGGGTCCAACCTGTCCGAACCCGCCTCCGGTCTCTGGCGGACGATGTTCGAGTGATGCTCCAGCGTCAGGTCGTCCTCTCCGATATAGTCCCGCAGGACTTGCGCGTTCTGGTCCAGTATGCTCAGCAAGGGCGCGGTAAAGATCACCCGAGACAGGTTGTTCGCTGCGGCGTGGGCCAGCGCAAAGCGCAGGGACGCGAGGGTTTTGCCGCCGCCGGTTGGGACGTTTAGGCGATAAATGCCGCTTGGCCTTTCCGCCGCCTCCCGGCACCGGCGGGAAATCTCACGCCGCGCTCGCTGAACGGGGATGTCGTGGGGGAACTGGTCCAGTTTCTTCTCCACCCGCGCCAGCAACCGGAGCCAGACTTCGACCTGGGCGGTGGGGCAGTCTGGGAACAGGGTGCGGTGCGCAAACCGCGCGGTATCATAGCGGTCCCCCTCGATGACAGCGGAGAGAAGCAGCCGGGCCAAAAGGCCCAGATGGAAGAAGATCTCCTCGTTGCTGTCCCGGTCGTTGATTCGATCAAAGAGGGGCGTCAGCTCCTGTTCCGCCTGGCCGAACAACGCCTCCAGCTCCTCCATCCCGGCGCACTGCTCGAGAAACACTGCGGTGGCCTCCCGGTAGGCGTTGTCATCCCACTGAAGGCGGCGGGAAAAGCCGAGTCGATGTTTTTCATCCACGCAGTCGAACAATCCGTGGTGGGCGCCGGTGGCAAAGGCCAACAGTTCCGCCGCCATATCGCGGTAGGGGCCTTCGGATGTATGGAACCGCTCCAGAAAAAACCGGGCTGCCGCGTGGGTGTGAATGACAGAGCCGCGCGAAACCGGCTTTCCGGCCAGGATCGTTTCCATGTACCGCCGAAACGCCTCCTGGCCCTTTCCCAAGTCGTGGAGCAGGCCGGCCAAGTATCCCGTTTGAGCGAGATGGACGCCGCGCAGCCGTGCCGAGGCGAGTTCCGCCGTATTTCGGCTGTGTTCCTGCAGCGTCTGGATTTCCATGCTCGTGCCGTCTGCGTTGGGGCGGAAATGCGCGGGATACAGCATGAGGCCTCTCTCCTCCATTTTGGATTTGCCAATGCGGTAACGGGGCGTCTGCGCGATCGACAAAATTCGTCTGTTGCGTGTTCTTTTTCAGTATATCATAGTTTGATCCCCAAGTGAATATACATAGGATATCCGAACGATTTTTTCTCGTTTTTCCGGACAGGGCCGAACCTCCGAGTCCATCCAATCTCTGCGGGAACGGGATCGGATTCGGCTGTGCTGGGGACGCCATTTGCAAAAAAAAATGGGCGCCGCCTGCGCGACGCCCATTTTCTGCAAAAGCCTATCCCGGCTCCTTGCCGGCTTTTCCTCAACGGAATTCTTTGTAGATTTGCTTATAGAACAAGTATACTGCGATGCAGGCCGTCACCGCATCCGCGATGGCCTGGGAGACCAGGATGCCCATATATCCGGCAATCCGATAGGCAACCACAAGTGCAAGCAGGAACACGACTCCCTGCCTGCTGATGGACAAAACAAAGGACCCGATGATCTTTCCCATGGACTGAAAGAGAATCGTCAACAACAGGATGATTCCCACGAACAGCATGGTGATCACCTGCCAGCGAAGCATCACCGTTCCGTCGCGGACGATTTCCGCGTTATCCATAAAGCAGCTCATCAGGAAAGGCGCAAACGCGAAAATCACCACCGTCAACGCAATCGCAATCACGCTGATAAAGCGGAGGCAAAACCGGAACAGCTCGGAGAGCCGCTTCTTATCGCCTGCGCCATAATAGTATCCAAACAAGGGCTGGCCGCCAAATGCAAACCCGGTCAAGAGCAGCAGCGCAATCATGTTGACTTTCAGGACAATGCCCATTGCAGCAATCTTTTCGTTTCCATACGGCAGCAGGAATTGGTTCATCAGCACAACGCTTGCACTCTGCATCACGTTTACGATGGCCGCCGGAACCCCGATCCCCAGGATCTGTCCGACATGGCTTGCCGGGACCTTGTACTCGGACAGGTTCATGGACAGGGCCTTGCTTTTCGTCGCAACAACGATTGCCGAGAAGAGGTCCCCGCACAGATAGCCGATCACCGTGGCGATGGCCGCGCCTTTGGCCCCCATGCCCAGCACGGAGATGAAGATGGGGTCTAGGACGATGTTGACGACCGCGCCCAGAATCGTTCCCGCCATCGACTCCTTGGACATGCCTTCCGAGCGCAGGAAGTTCGAGTGGATAAACGACAGCATGATGATCGGCGCGCCAATGGCAAGGTACACATAATAGTCCGAGGCATGCGAGAAGGTTTCCTCGTTGGCCCCGATGATGCGCAGAAGCGGGATGCGGAACGCCAACATCACCACCGCGATGAGAACGCCGATGAGAATCGTAGTGTAAAAGCAAAAGGAACTGGCGTGCCGCGCGCCGGATCGATCCTGTTTCCCCAATAGGCGGGAGATCAGGGAGCTTCCGCCCTGCCCGAAAATATTTCCGATCGCCATGAGAAACGTGAACACGGGCATCCCCAGAGACACGCCCGCCACGATGTTCGTATCATTGGTTTGCGCAACAAAGAACGTATCCGCCAGATTGTAGATGAGCGTCACGATCATGCTGAGCACCAGGGGGACGGACAGGTGCATATACGCTTTGGCCACTTTGGGTTCCTGAAAGATTTCGTTCTCCATGATCCTTGCCTCACTTTGAGATATATATATTAATATACTCTGTGCGGTTGATTTTTTATGTGCCATATGGCACAATCTAAAGAAAAGAGGTGATCGCTTGGAAATCATCCGCGAAAAAAAGCAAATAGACGCTTGGATCGAAAGGGTGCAGATCTTGCAGCATTTCGACACAAAGGATCTCAAATTCCATGGGTATCTCTTTGAAAAGGGCGAGTACATCACCGTCCCCCACGAGAAGCTGGATTCCCTCCTGTTCTTGGTGGAGGGAACGATTCAAATCTACGGGATTCGCGATGACGGCCGGCTCTCCCCCGTAAACCAGATGCAGAGCCCCTGCTTGATCGGGGATGTGGAGTTTTCCAATCAGGGGTTCTCCCCGTTCTTTACACAGGCCAAGACCCCGGTCACTTGCCTCGCCCTGTCGACCATAGAATACCGCGAAGCGCTCGATTCGGACCTCCGCTTTCTCCACATGCTGCTCCGTTCCTACGCCAAGAAGCTGGAATTCTTCAACTCTCTGGATGCCGTTGTGACGACGCTTGAGGAAAAAGTTCTGCTGTACATGAAACAAGCGGTTCCTTCTCAGGAGTTAAACGGCATCGAATCCACACTTTTGCAGCTTCGCTGCAGCCGGCGTCAGCTGCAGCGGGTCCTGAAACAGCTGTGCGAGAAGGGGAAGATTGAAAAAATCGGAAAGGGACGATACCGCCTGCGGAAAACCGCAGAATAGGGGGCATGCTCTGTCTCCCCCATTCCGGCGGCAAAAACGGCATCCCTCGTCCAATGCGGCATTCTCTAAGGTGCAGACCGCGGTTGCTTCGACGACAGAATTTGGGGCATCCCGGCTTCTCCGCTGGATGGGCGCTTCCCCGCAGTCCCAAAAAGCAAAGGGGCGCGCCACGGGGTTAAACCAGTGGCGCGCCCCTTTGGCGCTAAAGCGCTCCTCCCTTTCGCGCCTGGGCTGCCTTTTGCACACAGGCCAGCGCGTTGAGGCTCCGCGGATAGCCGATGTACGGAAGGCATTGCAGCACAACGCGCGTCAGGAACGCCTCTCCATTGCCCAGGTTCATGTTCCCGTTCGCATGCGCTGTCAGCTGGGGCTCACAGCCCCCCTGCGCCGCGAGAAAGCAGAAGGTAATCATCTCGCGCTCATTTGGGCTCAAGCCGGTGCGGGTGTAGAAGTCGCCAAAGCAGTTGGCTGCGAGCCAGCGCTGGATGGTCCCCTGCTTCCAAGCCCCGCGAAGGCCTTCGCCAAAGATTGCAACCTGCGCTTGCTCTCCCTTTTCCAAGCGATCCTCCTTTGTCGTGGTCGCTTGGCCGGGCAAGGGAAGCGCTACGCCGCGCGCCGCCAGGACCTCGTTGACGGCTCCGAGGAACGGGCGCACCCGCCCAATTCCCAAGTAGTCCACCGCCTGATAGACCACTTCCTTTGCCTGCACGGGGCTTACGCCCGCATCGAGCGCCTGCGGCAGGACGTTCCGAAATTCGTCGATGCCTTGACAGCCTAAGAGCGTCGCCAAGATGGCGAGCCAACGCGTTGTCTCCGGCAGCTGCTGGCCGGGTTCGGTCCGCACTTCTTCCAGAAAGTTCTCCATGCACTGCGAGAACTCGGGGTCCAGATTGGGATTTTCCATCTTTCTTCCTCCCTTTTTTGCGGCGCTCCGCCTATCCGATCTTCTGGTCGCCCACGGACCAGACATGCGCCTGCTTGGCGGCAGCGGGCGTGTTTTGCGCCATGACCCCCACCAGCGCATGCGGCCGGTAGAGCGCTTCGAGGTACGCGCACTCCTCTTGGGTCAGGTGCAGATCGGCCGCACGCACTGCGCCGTCCACGTGCTGCCGCTTTGTCATGCCCACAACGGGCGTTGTGCCCTTTGCAAGCAGCCATGCCAAGGCAATTTCCGTCATGCCCACGCCGCGTGCATCCGCGACCTCGGCCACCCGCTGCAAGATGGGGTGATCCAGGTCCGCCGCTGCGTCGTACTTGAGCTTGGCATAGTCGTCATGGGCCAGGCGCTGGGAGGTCTCCCCAGGGCGCTTGGAGAGGCGACCGCCGGCCAACGGGCTGTAGGGTGTCATCGCGATGCCGTCCTCCGCGCAGAGGCGCGCCATTTCGCGCTCTTCCTCGCGGAAGAGGAGGTTATAGTGTCCCTGGACGGAAACGAACGGGGCAAAGCCCTCCTGCGCGGCCAAGGCATTTGCCTTGGCCAGCTGATAGGCAAAGCAGTTGGAAATGCCGATGTAGCGCGCCTTGCCCGCGCGGACCACGCGATGGAGCGCCTCGAGGATGTCGTAGAGGGGCGTCTCATAGTCCCACATGTGATAGATGTACAGGTCCACATACTCCATGCCGAGGTTTTTGAGGCTTGCATGCAGGCTGTCCTCGATGTGCTGCCGGGCGCTGACGCCCGACTCGATTTCCTGAGGCGTGCGCGGCAGGAACTTGGTTGCCACCACCACTTCCTCGCGCCGGGCAAAGTCCCGCAGTGCGCGGCCGAGGTATTGCTCACTCGTTCCGCTTTGGTAGGCGATGGCGGTATCGAAAAAGTTGATGCCGCTCTCCAGGCCATGGCGGAGGATTTCGCGGGAGTGCTCCTCGTCCAGCGTCCAGCTGTGTTGGCCGCGAGCCGGGTCCCCAAAGCCCATGCAGCCCATACAAATGCGCGAGACGCGCAAGTCCGTCCTTCCCAAGTTTGCGTATTCCATTTCTCATCCTCCACATCGAACTGGTCTGCTTTCCCCCTTCGGGGGCGCAGGACCTGCATCCACCGTTTGCTCTCAGTATACCCTGGTTCGATTCCCCTGTAAAATTCGAATCCATTATTGCATTCCATATGCACAACCTATGGAGTGTTCCCACAAAAAAAGAGGCGCCGGAAGGGCGCCTCACATCGTGTCGACAACGTCGACACGATGTCCGGAAAATGAATCCTTCATTTTCCGGAATTACATCCTTTTCCTGTCCCCTTCGGGGACGGCCGGAAAAGGATAGCAGAAGCGGCCCCTTGGGCCGCTCCTCGCGGCGTACACGCCGCCGCTGCGGAAGAAAAAGGAAGGGACTCCGCCCCTTCCTTGCATCCCCACGGAATCGGGGTGGGGGGCGACAGCCTGAGAGGCGCCGGAAGGGCATCTCTTTGCGGATCTTTAGCGCGCATTTTCAAGGGACTGTGCTAAGTCGCGCGCGTCCAAGGGGAGCGTGCAGGTGAAGTAGGGCGTTCCGTGGAGCGATGCAAGGGCCTCCAAGTAGTCCCCAGGGCTGCCGACGATCCACATTCCCTTTCCCGCCGCCTGAATGCGACGGTAGACGTCGAGCCAGTGTCCCGCTCCCGGCTGGCCGTCGCCCGGCACCCACTGCACCGCGTTGAGGCGGAGCAGGCTGAGCACGTCGTCGAGGTGGCGAAGCTCGCCCACGCCGTCCAGGTGATAGATGCTGTGGGCCAAGCGCTCCGTATCCCGTTGGAGGGTGGGCAGGACAAAGGTCCGGAACATGGGGTTGCCGATCATGTAGCAGAAGTCGCACTGGGGGATGTAAGAAGGTTCCCGGCTGGCCAGTCCCGACCAGTGCGTATAGGCGCCCTGCGGCGCCAACACCGAGCAGAAGTCGTCAAACGCGGCATACCAGGCCGTTTGCGCTTCCTGTGCCAAGCGCAGGACCTCCTCCGGGGCGTCATAAAGGTCCAGCAGCAGGTTTTCGCTCCCGCGGAAGGTCGCCACCACGTCCAGCACGCCGCCCAGATCCGGAAGGCCCAGGAGCACCTTTCCCTCCCACCGGGCAAGCCCTGCGCGGTAGAGGTCCTTGATCCGGCGCGCCCAGGGGTTTTCCGGGTCATAGCGGATGGAGATCTCCTCGATCTCGCGCTCCCTGTCCGGGAAGAACCAGACGCCGCCGGTCTTGTTGTCCAGCTTGGCGCCGCACAGCGCCGCCAGAACGCCCGGGCCAAAGGCGGCAAAGTCCACCATGGGGAAGGCGTCGCCCCGGAAGGTGCAGCGGCTCAGCTCCCGATCCATGTCCTCGATGACCTCCTCTGCCGGGCGCGTCACCTCGTGGCAGTTGGCCTGGCAGAGCGCGCGCACCGGGGGCAGATCCCCCTCCAGCACGATCTTGACGAGCGGGCGGTCCAGTTCCCCGCGCCACCAGCGCTCGTGCGCATCGAGGACCTCGGCCATGCGATCCCGGTCAAAGTCCACGGCCATGCGGAATCCCCCTCTCTCAATAACTGCCCACGCGGCGCAGGGTTTCCAGGACGAGCTTAAAGTTGTCCAGGCTGATGTTGTCCGGTATGGAGTGGTCGGAGGCAAAGATGTACCCGCCTCCCTGCTTCATGACGGGGACCACGCGCTCGATTTCCGCCCGGATCTCGTCCGGCCGGCTCCAGAGCACGGCGTTGATGCCGCCGTGGAAGACGAGCTTGTCGCCATACTTTTGCTTGAGGGCGATGGGGTCCATGCCGGCCTTGACTTCCAGGGGATTCAGCGCGTCGATGCCGATCTCGATCAACTCCGGCACAAACGGGTTGATGTCCCCGCAGGAGTGCATGCGCACCTTGGCGCCCTTTTCATGCGCCCAGTCCGCCGCGGCCTTGTGGTAGGGCTTATCCATCTCCCGATAGGTCCGCACGGAGAAGAACTGGTTGTTCTTATACCCCATGTCGTCGTACCAAAAGACCTCGTCAAAGCGATAGCCCGCGTCCCACACGGCGTCCAGGAGCTGCATGTCGAGCTTCATGTGCGTCTCGTACATGTCGCGGCACCAATCCGGGTCATCGATCAGGGCCATGAGGAAGCGCTCGGTTCCGACCATCCAGCTGTGGGTGACGTCAAAGCCGAACCACATCTGCGCGCTGATCCAGTAGCCATCCCGCTTCCAAATCGGATAGTTCTGTTTGAGGTACTCCCAGTTGACCCGCGAAGGGTCAAAGGTCATGCGCTTTTTGGCCTCCAGCCACTTCTCCGCGTCGGTGATGGTAAAGTCCAGGAACTCGGGTGTGGAGCCATGTTTTTTCCAGGTCTTGTGCGTCACGCCCCAAGCGGTCTTGACGATGACGTAGTCGTCCGTCTCCTCCAGGACCTGCTGCGGGTAGCGCGGCGAGTTGTCGGTGGTGATCATCGCCACGCGGTCCAGGTCAAAGTACCCCACGTAATCGCGCGTGGGCATTCCCTCCTCGACCCAGCGGTCGATGGTCGTGCTCCAGGGCGAATCGAGCACCGGCACGCGGTCGGCCTCCCGGTGTTCATACATGCGCAGAAAGCGCTCCTTACTGGTCATGGTGTTCGGCACGGATATCCCCCTCCTCTTTTGTTTGATCCGAAACCCAACGCAGGGTCTCTTGGACGAGATCCTGCACGGGGCGCGTTCCATCCACGCGGAGTACCGGGCAGGCAAGGCGCTCCACCCAAGCGCGCATCTCCTCGTCGGAGCGCGCGGCAACCCGGGCAAAAAACCGTTCCTCCGTCTCGTACAGGTCCCCGCCTGGGAGCATCCGCGCCCCAAACCGGCGGAACGAGCGCTCCCGCACGCGCGAAAGCCGGATCTCGCGGGGAACGTCTATCCACACGGCCAGGGAAAACCGTTTCCGGATCTCCGGTCCGCAGTTGCCCTTGACCGAGGCAAAGACGAAGTCCGGCTCCCGCGTTTCCGCCTCCAACACCGCGAGGAACTCCGCCTCCGTGCGCGGCGCGGCAAAGGGGTTGTCATCCTGTCCCTCCGGAAAATAGAGGGCTTCGCTGTCCAGGAAGCGGACGTGGAGCGCCTCCGCCAGGGCGCGGCCAAGCGTGCTCTTTCCGCTCCCATTGCCTCCGCAAACGAGCAGACCCATCCCGTTTCTCCCTCCCCTGCGAAACGTCAATCGTGTGTCCAGGCCGC
This sequence comes from Candidatus Spyradocola sp., assembly GCA_050942925.1. Lineage (GTDB taxonomy): Bacteria > Bacillota > Clostridia > Christensenellales > UBA1750 > Spyradocola. Next base: position 7,495 of record JBMNOF010000020.1, on the reverse strand, counting down.
GATGTCGCGGAGCATGCGGTCCGCCTCGTCCCGGGAAGCCGCCTCCGTGATCAGGTACAGCCCCTTGGAAGAAAGGTTCTCCAGGATGGGGCGGATCTGGTCGGGCGTGACGAGGAGGACCAGGCTCTTTCCGGCCGCCTGGATGCGCCGAAGCTCGGCAAAGTGCGCAGTACAGGGCTCCTGGCCCGCAACCTGCGTCCACTGGATCGCCCGCAGGCGCGGAATCGAGAGCAGGCTGTCCAGGTGGCGGATCTGCTCCACGCCGTCAAAGTGATAGAGCGCGTTGTCCAGCAAGTCGCACTGCGCGCGCAGCTCCGGCAGGATGAACTCCTCAAACATGGGGTTGGAGATCATCACGGACATGTCGCACTGCATCTGCGCGTGCAGGCCGGGCGACCAGGTGCTCAGCCACTGGATGCAGCTTCCGCCCTCGTTGTTGTCGCGGACGATGTCATAGACCTCGCGCAGGATGCGCTCGTAGGCGCCCTCGATCTTTTGCAGCGCGCGCTGCACGGCCTCGGGCTCCTCGATCATGGCGGGCAGCAGCGCGTCCGGTCCCATCAGGTGGGAAAGGGCGTCCGCGTTGCCGGAATCGTCCGGCATGGAGACCATGTAGTCCCCTTGGCTGTCCTCGACAAAGGCGCGCGCCAGCTCCAGCGTCTTTCTGTAGAGGAAGCTGTTCTCGTCAAACTCCAGGTCGTCCGGGTCTTCCAGGGACGGGAAAAACCACATGGAGTCCCCGAAATAATGCCTTTCACCCTTGAAGAAGCCGGCGTGGCCGCCCGCGCCCAGGTCCAGAAACAGGCAAGGGAACGCCTCGCCCGCATAATAGGTGTTCTCCATGCGCCTGCGGTTGCGCTGGATGATCTCCTCCGGGTCCGTCCAATAGCGCACGCGCTCCTCGTCCGTGCCGGGCACGACCCGCTCCGGCGCCTTGACGCCGTTTTCGTACACATAAATCGCGGCGCAGCAGCGGTCCACGATCTCTTGGTTCCAAAATGCGGTCAGGCGCTGTTTGGCGCGCTCCCAATCCGCTTTATAGCGCATCTGCCTCCCTCCGATCCCCGAGGTCCTGCTGTCTTTAGGCAAACAGCATGTTCTCGATATAGCGCTCGTTGAACTTCGGGTTCCCGCCCAGCGCCACGTGGCGGGACCGCGCGGCAATGCTGCGGGCCTTCTCCCCCTCCTCCTCGCTGAGAAGGAGGCGCGATGCGCCCTCCAGCGCCGCGTTGCCGATGGCGCGCGCCTTGCCCATGAGCTCCGCGGGCAGCAGACCAATGGTCACCGCGCTGGGCACGCTCAAGTGATTGCCAAAGCCGCCGGCAATGTAGAGGTCGGCCACCTCCCCCGGCGCGAGGTGCGCCTCGGAGAGCAGGGTCTCCAGCCCGGCGGCGATGGCCGCCTTGGCCAGCTGCACGGCGCGCACGTCCCGGGGCAGAAGGGCGACGCCGTCCCGCAGGGGGAGAGATTCCTCCTCCGTTGCGCCGGTTTCGTCGATGTCGCCCGTGGTCAGGTAGGCGGCTACGGCGTCGATCAGCCCGGAGCCGCACACGCCCACGGCGGGCGCCCCGCCGATCGTGCGCGCTGCGATGCGCCCATTCTCCAGCCAAACGCGGTCGATGGCTCCCGTGACGCTTCCGCATCCACAGGAAATGCCCGCGCCCTCGAACGCCGGGCCCGCCGCCGTCGAGGTCACGAGGAGTTCGCCCGCCTTCCAGAGGGCGATTTCTCCGTTTGTGCCGATGTCGCAGAGCACGGCGGTTCGGTCGCTCTCGGTCAAGCCGCTGGCCAACACCGCGCACGTGATGTCCGCGCCGACAAAGGCGTTCATGCAGGAGGGCAGCAGGATGTGCCGCCCCGCCTCCTCCACCCTCTGTCCAAAGAGGCAATCCGCCTGAAAGGGGGCTGCGGAGAGCGAAGCGGGGTTTCGGCCGGTCCAGAGGTAGAGCATCGTCGTATTGCCCGCAAGGACCAGGCTTTCCACCGCCTCCGGAGGACAGACGCCCTGGCACGCTTCTGCCAGAAGGGCGGCGACTGCGCCGCGCACCTGCTCCTGGAGCAGCGCGCCCTTGCCCTCCAGGGCCGCGCCGATGCGGCCCATCACGTCCGCCGCAACGCTGCCCTGGGGATTCCAGCCCGAGGCCTGGCCGCACATCGCGCCGCTTTGCAGGTCATAAAGGCGCAGCGCCAACGTCGTCGTGCCGATGTCGACGGCTGCACCGTACCGGCCGGGCAGGGGGTTCAAGCGCAGGGGCCGCGCAAGGCCCGCCACCTCAATCGCCTGCGTCCGCTCCTCGGGAAGCTCGGCCTGCGCATCGCCCAGGAGCCGCGCTTGGCAGGAAAGCCGCTGGCCGAAGCGCCGTTCCTCCGCATTGGGCTCGGAGACCGCGCCGGAGAGGCGAATCGCGCACTTTCCACAGGTGCCTCGTCCCCCGCAGGGCTGCGCGTGGGCGAGGCCCGCCGCCTGCAGGACCTCCGAGACGAGCGGCGTTCCGGAAAACTCCAGCTCGCGCACCTGCGCCCCACGGCGGACCGTCAGCCGGCTCATGCATCCTCCGGGTAGAGCAGGAGCCCAAAGAACGTCACGGTGTTTGCGCCGTTGATGTACTTGAGGTCCGTGCTCTTGGTCGTCTTGTAGACGTCGATGCCCGCGCCCTCCATGGGCGGCAGGGCGCGATCCGGATGGCGGCAGGGCTGATTGTCCCGCTTGGCGCAGCGGTCGCAGAGCCGGCATCCCCCTGCGCTCAGGTGGAAGTGCTCGCCCACGCCGGCCGCGCGCGCCGCCGTCTCGATTTTCTGGCTCACCTGCGCATGCCGCACGCCGGCCGCGCCCATGCCCTCGATGTCAAAGCTATCCTCCAAGGGCGAGATGGTCTGGTAGAGCAAGCCCTTGGGATAGCTCCGCACGCGCGCCATCAGCTCCTCGATGGGGCCCACGTCCGGCGGGCACATCCAACACGCGCCGAAGTTTCCGCACTGGTTCGACTTGCAGATGTCAAAAAACGTCGCGCTGAGCACGATCGCGTCCTGCGGGATCACGGCCGCCTTAGTCGCGCCGTTTTCGAGCGCCAACTGCACCCATTCCGCTTCTTTCATGCCTGTGCCTCCTTCACCGCCGCAAAAAACGCTTCCACGTTTTCCCACGGCGCGGCGTAGGGAACGTCGCAGCCCGTGGAGGGCACGTAGTTTTCCACATCCCCGCACTCTGCCATCAGAGCCAGGGTGTCTTCGCGCACGCGCGCCGGCGTGCCGTTGGTCAGGACCCCTGCGGGGTCCAAGTTGCCCAGGACGAGCACGTCGCGGGGCATGGCAGCCAGCGCGTCCGGCATCCGCACCGCGTTTCCGAAGTGGTAGGCGGCGGCGCCCTGGTCCGCCAACAGCGGATAGGCCGCGGGTGCAAGCCGGCCGCAGTTGTGGTAGACCACCGGGAAATCCGCGCGCTGCACGGCGGCAATGAGCGATTTTACCGCCCCGCAGGAGAATGTACCGCACATGGCCGGGCTGAGAACGCCGGCGAGCGGCTCGGCAAGGACGACGCCGTCCGCGCCGGCGGCGCGAAGGGCCTCGATATAGCTTTGCAGGAAGGTCGCCGCCTTCTCCACGACCAGCTGCACCGTCTCCGGCTCGTCTACGCAGGCGTAGAGAATCTCGCTGACGTCCATGAGGCGGCCGGCCAGCGAAAACGGGCCGATGACCCCCGCGAGCAGCGGCTTATCCGGAATCTGCGCCTTTTCCAGGCGAATGGCCGCCAGGCTCACCGGAATGCGTCCCGCCGAGAGGTCCGGCACGCGGAGGGCTTTTGCCGCGTCCTCGTCCGGCACGAGCTGGCCGACAACGGCGGGAACCTCGTCCGGGGCAAAGCGCACGCGCGCGCCGAAGGCCTCCGCCTCGATGGAAAGGTCCATGGGGCTGACGGCCGCGGCCGTGGGAAGGCGCGAGGCGTGCACCACGACCCGCGCCTGCAGCTCCGCGCTGTGCGCCATCTCGTCCACGGGGATGCCCAGCGCATTTGCCGCGGGGAAGGAAAGGATGGGCAGGGCGCGCTTTTCCCCCCTGCGCGCCGCCTGCCAAAGGGCTTCTGTCGCGTTCATGCCGATCCCCCTTATGCGCAGAACTTCGCGGCGACGTCGGCAGCGCTGGCCGCATCCGGCGTATACGCATCCGCGCCGATGGAGTTGGCAAACGCTTCCGTCACGGGCGCGCCGCCGACCATGATCTTGACCTTGTCGCGGATGCCCTCGCGCTCGGCCTCCTTGACGACCTCGCCCATGACGTCCATGGTCGTGGTCAGCAGCGCCGAGCAGCAGATCACCTGGCAGTTCTGCTCCTTGGCCGTGCGCACAAAGGTCTCCGGGGAGACGTCGGTGCCCAGGTCCACGACCTCCAGGCCCTTGCCCTCCATCATCATCTTGACCAGGTTTTTGCCGATGTCGTGCAGATCGCCCTGCACGGTGCCGATGCACACCTTGCCGCTGGCCTTGACGCCCTGCGCCGCAAGGAGCGGCTTGAGCAGCGCCACGCCCATGTTCATGGCGCGGGCCGCGACCAACACTTCGGGCACGAAGATCTCGTTGTTCTTAAACTGCTCGCCCACGACGTCCATGCCCTTGAGCAGACCCTCCGTCAGGATCGTCTGCGCGGGAATTCCCTCGTCGAGGGCCTGCTGGACCAGTGCCTTGACCTCCTTGGCCTTACCTGCCTGGAGCTTTGCGGAAATTTCTTGCATGTCCATGTGCACACCTCCATTGCATTTCTGGTTTACCTTTAGTATACTGGGGATCGAAACGGGATGATTGTAAATATCTACGAGAATTTGTACTTTTCGGGGGAGGCCTTCCAAATGGCAAACGCGCTCTTCGCCCTGATCCCGGAGGCCCGGCTTCGGGAGGTTTTGGATGCACTGCACCGGTTTTCCGATCTGCCTTTGCGCCTGCTGGATGCGGAAGGCAACATCCTTTGCGCCCTGGGCGGGCTGTCGGGGTGTTGCGCGCTCCTGCAGCGGGAGCTGAACACCTGGCAGGAATGCAACGTTCTGCACGCCAAGGCCGGCGCGCGCGCAAGGGAGCTGGGCGGCTCGTACATCTATACCTGTACGGCAGGACTGAGCCACATCGCCTTTCCCCTGGGCAACCGGGAGGCCCTGCTCGGCGCGCTGGTGGCGGGACCGTTCCTGATGGAGAAGCCGGACAGCACGCTCATCAGCGCGTTTGTCGAGGGGCGCGAACTCCCGCTTCCCAAGGCCTTGGAGCTCTATGACGAGCTCTTTGCCCTGCAGGTCATCGAGCCGGCCCGCGTGCAGGCCCTCAGCCGCCTCTTGGAATGCCTGCTGGCGCCGCTGCTCCCCGCGGAGCGCGCGCTGCTGATGCAGCAGCAGGAGCAGTTGGACCAACAGTCCCGCCTCAACGAGGCCATTCAGGTCTACAAGGCGCAGCAGGCGGAGCGCAGCCGCGCCGGCATCCACGAGCGGGAAAAGGCGCTTCTTGCCAAGGTGCGCACCGGGAGCGAAACGCAGGCCAAGTCTCTCCTCAACGATCTGATGGGCTATGTGCTCTACTGCGAGGGCGGGGACTTTGCCGCGGTGCGGCCCCGCGCGCTGGAGCTCGCCGTTCTCGCCTCGCGCGCCGCCATGGAAGGCGGCGCCAGCGCGGACAGCATCTATGAGCTCAGCCAGGCCTATCTTTCGCAGCTGGAGCGGGCCAAGGACCGCGAGTCCCTATGCCATCTTCTGCAGGACGCGTTGGAAGGCTTTCTTCGCGCGCGCCTCGGGCCGGAGGAGGGCGTGGGCGCGCACATCCGCCGGGCTCTGCGCTACATGGGCGACCACTACAGCAAGCCCCTGACGCTGGACGCCGTGGCCGAAGCCGTCAGCCTCAGCCCCAACTACCTGTCCGCGCTGTTTCGCAAGCAGCTGCACCGCACGTTCCGGGAGCAGCTCTGCCGCATCCGCGTGGAGGAGAGCAAGAGCCTGCTGCTCAACACCGAGTACTCGCTTGCGGACATCGCCCTGGCGATGGGGTTTGCGGACCAGAGCTACTATTGCAAGTCCTTTAAGCGCATCGTCGGCATTCCACCCGGGCGCTTCCGCCAATCGGTCTAACCCTCCAGCGCCCGGCGCGCCAGTTCCACGTAGCGGCGGACCTTGCCCACATCTGCTCCAATGCGATAGACGTCGCGCTGGGCGATCTCGAGCTTACAACCGCGCGCCGCCTCGGCCGTCCGGCGGAAGCACGCGGTCACGGCGTCCTCGTCCAGAGGCGTCTCCATGCCAAGGAGCGTGGCCGGGGGCTTGCGCAGGTAAGTGATGCCCGTGCCCCGCAGCGCTTCCCCCATGCGCGCCTCGTCGCACCAAGGGGAAATGCTCACCTTCCGCAGGTTGGGAACGGTCGAGAGCGCCCCCTCCCAGATGGGGTGCGTGGCCTCGCAGCAGCCGTAGGAGACGAGCCCGCAGATCTCCATCAGCTTGCGGTACGCGGGAAAGACGAGTTCCTCGTACATGGCCGGGGAAATGCCTGCGGCCTCCTGGGCGTCCATGTAGAGCCACATCTGCGAGAGCTTGGCCTGCGGCACGTCGTCGGGGAGTTCGTCGGTAAAGCAGTAGCTTCCCTGGCAGAGGAGCTGCCCGCGCGCGGCGCTGCGCAGCGTGCCCTGCGCCTCCCGGAGGCGGAAAAAGGCGGCATACTCCTCTACGAGCCGTCCGAGCACCGCCTGGAAGTTTTCCGCGTCGTCGATCATGGCCACGTACAGGTCGTCCATGTTCATGATGTGCACGATGTCCTGCAAGGGGCAGCTGTACAGGCATCCGCCTTCCCGCCGCACGGGCAGAATCTCCCCGAAGAGGTCCTCCGCCTGGGCCTGTTCGGCCTGCGCCGCCTCCTCGTCCACGCCGTAGACCGAAGGCCCCAGCAGGTGCATGTCCTCCTCGAGGTCGTGCAGGTAGGGCACGAAGTGATGGCCGACGCCGCCCGTCTCCTGCCGGCGCACCGGAAGGCCAAAGGGCACAAAGTGCAGGTGTTCGTGCACGGCATAGGCGTCCGGAACGAGCGTATCGTCCCCAAAGAGGGTAAAGTTTGCGATGGGGCGCAGCATTCTCCGCTCGATGGCCCGCGCCTCCTCTCCCGTACAGCGCTGGAGCGCGGGGAGCACGTCCTGTTCAAAGGTATCGATCTCAATGCGGATCATGGGCCGCTCCGGCGCTGCCGTCTGGCCATAGGCGATCCAGTCCCGCTTCAGCGCCTCATTGCGGGGGGAATGGGCCAGATCCACCTGGCGCTTGGCCAACTCCCGAAGTCGCTCCCGGTCCTCCTTTGAAATACTCATGTGGAGACCTCCTTCTTTGCCTGTCGTCTTCTCTTGTCGTTCCGCTCTCCTTTCAGTATATCGAGGGCTGGGGGACGAGGATTGTTTTTGTTTATGAAAACTTGTACTTTTTCCGTTTTGCCAAAAGAGGGGCGGGGGCGGGCCCGGGGGGGGGGGCCCGCCCCGCCCACCCCCGGGT